>JAVBJZ010000085.1:0-44035 GCA_031546725.1 Azospirillum sp. | reverse complement strand
CCATGCCGCGAAATCGCCCGGTCTGCACGCCACTTTCCAACACATCGCGCAACGCGGCGGCGATGCGACCGGAGCGGCGACGAAACACTTGCCGCCCCTGTTCCGCCAGATGCGAATGATCCCCTCCCAACACTTTCAGCGTCGGCAATTGCTCGATAAAAGTGCTCAGCAAGGCCCGCACCCGGCTGGCCAGCACCTCATCCGGGGCGGCGTGGGCTGGAGGGGAAGCGTGCAGCCGATCCTCCAGCCGGCCCAGCGCCTCGTCGAAGGAGTGCAAATACAGCTCTTCCTTGGAAGGGAAGTAGCGGTACAGCGTGGCCTTGCCGACGCCCGCCAGCTTCGCCACGTCGTCCATCTGCACGGCATGGTACGGGTGGCGCGCAAACAACTGCGCCGCGGCGGTAAGAATGGCCTCACGCCGGCGCAACCGCCATTTTGGAAGGGTATCGAGGGGCATAAAAACGAAACTCACCAGTTCCAAAAACGACGATATCGTTTTTGGATGCCCACAATCAAGCCGGTATTGGGACTAAGCGGAATTAGGGGTAGGTGGTATGCCCTGCCTCCGGGAGAAATCGTTTTTCCGGTTGAGGAAAGGGTGATTCACCGAGCGCATGCGGACGCCTCGATCTGTAATGTGTCGATCGAGAACGACCCATCCGGCTCGACAGCAAAATATGCAGCCGTATCGGTCGAAGCCCATTGTTGCAGGGAGCGTATGGCCCTCCGGTGCACGTCGGGCGTCCGCATGCGGTCGACCCACGACTGATAGTCCAGCCGCAACCGTCGCTTCTGCGTGCTGCGCACCCGAAAGCCTGCACGTGCAAGCCCTGCTGTCCATTCAGCTTCCGTGTAGTTGCGGACATGGGATGGATCGCGCAGCAGCTCGACCGTCTGCAAGTGCGTGTCGAAAACCGGGTGTCCCGGAGACACTACGTCGATGAATATGGCTGTTGCGCCGGGTTTCAGGATCCGCCGCGCCTCCCGCAGCCCGGTTTCGAAATCGCGCCAGTGGTGAGCGGAAAAACGGCAACCGAGCAGGTCGAACGAGGCGTCTTCGAACGGCAGGTCTTCGGCTGGCGCGACGCAGGTCTCGATATTCGACATCCCGCGTTGCTGCGCCGTGTCACGCACCGCTTCCATCATCGCGGCCGAAAGATCGATTGCGGTGACGGAGCGAGCATGGCCCGCCAATCGATAGGCGACATGACCGCCACCTGATCCAAGGTCGGCTGCGCGATTGGGCCGCTCGCGTTCAGCGACCGCCTCCAATGCGTCGAGGTCATCGCCACCAGCGTGAACGGCGCTTTCCACATAGGCTTCCGCCTGAACGCCGAACTGATCTTCAACAACGGTCTCGTGGGAACGGGTCATGGTCTTTCTCCTTCATTGCAACTAGAGACCAATAAATAACCTGTTACAAGAGGTGCATTTATCCTGTTATAAGCAGACCCATGAATTTGGACGAACAGCGCAAATTGCTTGGGCATTTCATTCGTTCGCACCGTGAGCGCATGATTCCGGATGTGGTCGTTCGCCGGCGTCGGACGCCGGGCCTGCGGCGTGAGGAATTGGCGGCGCGAGCCGGTATCGGCGTGACCTGGTGCGCCTGGATCGAGCAGGGCCGCGAGATCAGCGTGTCCTCGGAGACGCTCGCCCGTCTCGCCAAAGCGCTTGCCCTTACCCCGGCGGAACGCGCCTATCTGTTCGAACTGGCGGGACGCCGCGATCCTGCCGCTCCGCAATCCACCGCAACCTCCAAAGCACCGGAAGCCGTTTCCGCGCTCGTCCTGGCGCTGCCTTATCCTGCTTATGGGCTGGACCGCTTTTGGAACGCATGCTGCTGGAATGACGCGGCCAAACATCTGTTCGTTGGCTGGCTCGGTGAAGGGCTTCAGCGCAATCTGCTGCGCTATACGTTCACCGCGCCTTCGGCTCAGACTCTTTTGCCGGATTGGGAGCAGCGGGCGCGGCGTCTGTTGGCGGAGTTCCGCGCCGATTGCGCCAGGATGCTGAACGACGCCGCGCTGCACACTCTCGTCCAGCAGCTGAGCGAAGAATCCGATCTTTTCGCTTATGAATGGGAGGCGCAAACCGTGATGGCCCGCGAAGGAGGTCTACGCACCTTCGTGCATCCGGTGGACGGACCGCTCAGCTATGCCCAGCATACGTTCAGTCCTGCGGAGCGACCAGACTACAAGCTCGTGGTCCTGGCGCCATCCTCGGATGGGCAGCTTTGAGGGTCATCGGCGCAAAAGCTTGTCTTTCATAAGGAGAAGCGGATCACCTCACAAACCCTGATCTGTTTTGTTGCGTTGTTCTTGGCAACGCAAAACACAAATTCTGTGATTGCCAAACTATACCAGCAGCAATGACACCTCAGTCGGAGAAGGAGATGACATGTACGACTACTCTCTTCTTACGATCTCTCTTTTTAGTATTACTATTGTTTGCGTGTCAATCGAGATAGGGTGGCAACTGAAAGTGCATGGCAGGGGGTGGCGCGGAGACAACATTTATACTTTGGAGAACGCCATACTTGGAATACTAGCGTTGATGATCGCCTTTACGTTCGCCATGGCCCTGTCGCGCTTTGAAGCGCGGCGCGATTCTGTGGTGAAAGAAGCCAACGCAATAGGGACGACCGCGCTGCGCGCCCGCCTGTTGCCCGAACCACACCGGACTGAGACGCTCAAGTTGTTACGCGACTATGTGCAAATTCGCCTCGACGCCATCCAAAGCGGCCGGTCCTTGGCGGAATGGACAGCCTCCATCGAGCGCTCGAACATGCTTCAAGAGGCTCTTTGGTTGCAAACCAAGGCGATGGCGGTGAAGGACAACGGGGTGGTGCCTACGGGTCTTTTCATCCAGGCGCTCAATGAGATGATCGACAGCCAGGGAATCCGCCTCGCAGCGCTCCGCAACCGGATGCCAAATATCGTATCGCTGGGTCTTTACGCGATCACCATGATAGCCTGCGCCTTTGCAGGCTACGCGAGCGCGCTCGACGCGAAGCGCAGCCGGGTGGGCCCCTATCTCATGGGATTGCTCGTTTGCGGCGTCATATACATGATCCTTGACCTCGATCGGCCGAACAGCGGCTTCATTACGACCGACCAGCAGCCGATGATCGATACGGCGGCCAGCATCGCCTCTTATTGACCGCCCAAGCGGGAAGCCCGACAACGTGGATCTCACCAATCCCATCGACCAGGAGCGCCGCCATGGCTTCATCGCTCTTCAAGCCCTACAAAGTGCAGTTCACGCGCATCACCACCGGCTTGCGCAGCCGTTCCGAACGCGACGTGATCGTCGAACGGTTGAAGCGGTTCGTCTCGGAGCATGGTTTGGCGGGCGACCTGCACTCCATCGCCCCCTCCGGCGCCTTCGGTATTCTGGAGCTCCGCTGCACCGACCATTTGGCGCGCCGCCTCAGCGATATGAGCGAGGTCGAGATGGTGCAGGAGGAGTAGCCTGGATCAGCGAAACTCTGGCAAGGGCTTGGGGGCCTGTT
This sequence comes from Azospirillum sp., assembly GCA_031546725.1. GTDB lineage: Bacteria > Pseudomonadota > Alphaproteobacteria > Azospirillales > Azospirillaceae > Azospirillum. The sequence goes on along the minus strand of JAVBJZ010000085.1, from coordinate 40,521 downwards.
TCAGCAATTCTTCAATCGTGGCGATCATATCTTCGATCTTGCTGCGGGTTGTGTGCAGTTCATCCCCCTCGATACCCGCTTCAGAAAGCATCGTGTCAAAATCGCCCAGCACCTCCTTGAGTGAGGCTTTCTCCGCGGTCAGCAAGTCGAAGGAACCCAATGAGTGCGTCAGCGTAATCGGCGGGTTGCTGATGAAGCCATGGCTGATGTCGATGAAATAGCTCAATTCATTCAGCTTCTGGCGGACCAGCCATTGCGTGAAATCGGTTGGCAGCAGGGCGTCGGCATCCTTCAGCCGGTCCTGGATTGAAAACAGCAATCCCTGGATCTCGTTGTGCCGATAGCGGATTTCACGGAATTGCTGAATCATTTCAGGCGGTGGGCCATCATGCAACCTGCCCATGTCGGCAATGTCGCCCTTAAGCTTCCTCACCATCCGCTTGATAATGCTCAGCACCCATTCGCTTGCCTCGCTCTCCCCCATTGGATTTCCTTCCTGCCGTCGATACCCCCCGATTGAGGCATGTTGAGGGGGGATCATCAACGAAATTCAGTATTATGGCCCGCGTTTCGCCGTCGCCGCAAGATATTGCGCCGCTGTCTTCAGCAAAAACTCCGCCACCACCAAGTCGCCGGCGTCACGATCAGGACCGCCCAGGCGTCGTTCGCTCTCCGCACGGATCAGAGCGGCGGCGATCGCCTCGGCTGTGAGCCAGGCGTAGCGCTCCTTATCCTCAACAGCGTCCAGCCGCTCCAGCAGGGCGCCACACGCCGACTCGATGGCGCCAAGACTTGGGCGCTCAGCCTCGAGATAGGATTTCTCATCCTCTGGAATTTTGGCGCCGTGACAGGATCGGGCCAGCAACGCCGTCTCTATGGTTTGCCGAAAGATCCTGCTGCGCGACCGGATGCGGCGGCGCAGACGCATCGCCATCATGGTGAAGAGCTGGGCGACCGGCTCCACCCGATCGATCGGCGTCTCATCGAGAATGTCGAGGATCTCGACGGTGACGGCGTTGCGCGCCGGATGACCGGGTCTTTGCACGGCTGTGGCGAAGACAGCAATCAATGTGCGCAAAGCGTCCACTTGTTCATCAGCGGTGATCCGACCGAAATCCCCAAGACCAGTCATCGAGTCCCCCCAGCGTCAAGGATGATCGACCAGATCTGGACGTGGCGGAGCGCTTTGGAAACCCTCTCCGCCCATCTGGTCCGCCTCTCCGTCTGGCTTGGTGGATCGACAACCACTGTGATTGACACCCTCACCTCTGCGACAAAACGCCTGGGGAAAGGTGACTTGATTAAAATCAAGGCCTAAAAAATCCGAACAGCATAGGATTCCCCGAACAATAGCAGTATCGGTGGTATAGCCAACGTTATTTGCTGATGAATACGGATAGAAAATAATCCAGCGCGCCAACATTCCCAAAAAGTATTGGGCTGCGAATGGGTGAGGTTTCGAATGGGCGCCTTTAGCCGGTTTAATTTTTTGCGAGGGCGTTTTTCGCCTCAGCCCCTTGCGATTCGACCGCCATGGGCCGTAGCTGAATCCGATGCTTTCGTCAACGCTTGCGGTCAATGCGGTCACTGCGCCCTGGCTTGCGCTGAAGGAATCATTCAGCTCGACCCCGCGGGGCTTCCGACCGTCAGCTTCAAGGACCATGGCTGCACCTTCTGTGGCGATTGCGCCGACGTCTGCCCGACCGGCGCCCTCGATCGCGCGGACGGTCGGGCGCCGTGGCGTCTGAAGGCGTCCATCAAGGCCAACTGCCTGTCGTTCACCGGCACCGATTGCCGGATCTGCGGAGAACATTGCGAGGCTCAGGCCATCCGTTTCCGCCCTCTGGGTCAGGGACGCCTGCTGCCCGAGGTTGACATCGGGCGCTGCTCTGGCTGCGGCGCCTGCCAGGCGGTTTGCCCCGCTAAAGCCATTGCGGTGCACGCACCAAACCAGAAGGAGACCGCGGCATGCGGCTGACGCGCTTCCATCAGGCGGAGGTCGGACTTCCGCCTACCGGGCACAACATCTGCGGCGTGCTAGTGCACAGCATGCCGCAGATGTTGGAGGCGGCCCGGCGCGGTCTGCTGGCGCTGCCCGGCGTCGAGATTCACCAGGAGACGACCGATGGTCGTCTCGTTGTCACCGTCGAAGACGCCGAAGGCGTCCCGGCGTCGCTCACCTTGAGCAAATTCCAAGAGATCGAAGGCATCGCTTCGACCGCCTTGATCTACCACCACTGCGAGACGGACGACGTATCGGGGGAGAGGTCCTCATGAAGTTTACTAGGCGAGATTTCGTAAAGGCCAACGCCGTAGCGGCGACCGCTGCAGTGGCCGGGCTTCCCGTCTCCACGGCGACCGCACAGACCGGTCGACCAGCGGATGACATTCGTTGGGACAAGGGCGTGTGCCGGTTCTGCGGCACGGGCTGTGGCGTGTTGGTTGGCGTCAAAGACAACAAGGTCGTCGCCACGCAAGGCGATCCTGACGCCCCGGTCAACCGGGGCCTCAACTGCATCAAGGGCTATTTCCTCTCCAAGATCATGTATGGAGAAGACCGCCTGACGCAGCCGCTGTTGCGCAAGAAGAACGGCGTCTACGACAAGAACGGCGACTTTACGCCGGTGTCATGGGACGAAGCGTTCGACATCATGGCGGCGAAGTGGAAGGAGGCCCTGAAGAAGTCCGGGCCCAACGCCGTCGGCATGTTCGGTTCCGGCCAATGGACGATCTGGGAAGGCTACGCCGCCAACAAGTTGATGAAGGCGGGTCTGCGCAGCAACAACCTCGATCCAAACGCCCGGCACTGCATGGCCTCGGCTGTGGTCGGCTTCATGCGCACCTTCGGCATCGACGAGCCGATGGGCTGCTATGATGACATGGAGCACGCGGACGCCTTCGTGCTCTGGGGCTCCAACATGGCGGAGATGCACCCGATCCTGTGGTCGCGCATCACCGACCGGCGCCTGACGCACAAGGATTGCAAGGTCGCCGTGCTCTCGACGTTCCAGCACCGCAGCTATGATCTTGCCGATCTGCCGATCATTTTCGAGCCGCAATCCGATCTGGCGATTCTCAACTACATCGCCAACTACATCATCCAGACTGGGCGGGTGAACGAAGACTTCGTCGCCAAGCATGTCAACTTCAAGAAGAGCGTCACCGACATCGGCTACGGCCTGCGTCCGACGCATCCGAAGGAAAAGGACATCAAGGACGCCGACCCCAACAAGTCGGATCCGATAAGCTTCGAGGAATTCAAGCAATTCGTCTCTGAGTACACAGTAGAAAAGACCAGCCAGATTTCCAAAGTGCCGGTGGAGCAGCTCAAGGCCTTGGCCGAGTTGTACGCCGACCCGAAAATCAAGGTCATGTCGCTGTGGACCATGGGTTTCAACCAGCACACCCGTGGAACCTGGGCCAACAACCTCGCCTACAACATTCACCTGCTGACCGGCAAGATCTCCGAGCCCGGCAACGGTCCGTTCTCGCTGACCGGCCAGCCGTCGGCGTGCGGCACCGCCCGTGAAGTCGGGACCTTCGCCCACCGTCTGCCAGCGGATCTGGTGGTGACCAACCCGGAACACCGCAAGTTTTCCGAGGGGATCTGGAAGCTGCCGGAAGGCACCATCTACGACAAGATCGGCTACCACGCCGTGTTGCAGAGCCGGATGCTCAAGGATGGCAAGCTGAATTGTTATTGGACTCTCTGCACCAACAACATGCAGGCGGGTCCGAACATCAATGAAGAGATCCATCCGGGCTGGCGTAACCCCGCCAACTTCGTGACGGTGTCGGACCCATACCCGACTCTCTCCGCCAAGGACGCCGACCTGATCCTGCCCACCGCCATGTGGATGGAAAAGGAAGGGGCGTACGGCAACGCCGAACGCCGCACCCAGGTCTGGCGTCAGCAGGTTACCGCCCCAGGCAATGCGCAGTCCGATCTCTGGCAGGTCATGGAGTTCTCCAAACGCTTCACGACCGACGAGGTCTGGCCGGCGGAACTCTTGGACAAGGCCCCTGAATACAAGGGCAAGACGCTGTTTGACGTGCTGTTCGCCAACGGCCAGGTCAACAAGTTCGGCCTCGACCAGATCCAGAAGGGCTTCGAGAACACGGAGTCCAAGCACTTCGGCTTCTACGTGCAGAAGGGTCTGTTCGAGGAATACGCCGCCTTCGGTCGCGGTCATGGGCATGACCTCGCTGATTTCGAGCTTTATCACAAGGCCCGTGGTCTGCGTTGGCCGGTGGTGGACAGCAAGGAAACATTGTGGCGCTTCCGCGAGGGGTACGATCCGTACGTCAAGGCGGGAGAGGGCATGAAGTTCTACGGCAACAAGGATGGCAAGGCGAATATCTTCGCCCTGCCGTACCAGCCGGCGGCGGAAAGCCCTGACGCCGAATATGATTTGTGGCTGGTGACCGGGCGCGTGCTGGAGCATTGGCACACCGGCTCGATGACACAGCGTGTTCCTGAGTTGCACCGGGCGGTCCCCAGCGCGGTGGTGTTCATGCACCCCGACGACGCCGCCGCACGCGGCCTGCGCCGTGGTCTGCCGGTGAAGCTGCAGACCCGTCGTGGCGAATTGGTCTCTCGTGTCGAGACGCACGGTCGGAACAAGCCGCCAAAGGGTGTGGTGTTCATTCCGTTCTTCGATGAGAACCAACTAGTGAACAAGCTGACCCTTGACGCCACCTGCCCGCTTTCCAAGGAGACGGACTTCAAGAAGTGCGCCGTGAAGGTGGTGAAGGCGTAAAGCCTTCAACCGCATAAGGCAGAGGATGTGGGCAAGGGCTTTCAGACAGCCCTTGCCCCCTCCCCTCGTCCCATCAGGGGTAGGGACCGGTTATGAACGCAGCATCAGACAAAGCAGGAGCGGACCGCCGCAAATTCCTCACCGACGCTACGCGTGGGGTGTGCGGCGTTGGGCTTCTGGCGTTGCTGTTCGGCTGGGCGGCGGCTCCATCCCGTACGCTGGCGGCGACAGCGTTGCGGCCACCCGGCGCGTTGCCGGAGGCTGAGTTCCTGTCCGCCTGCGTGCGCTGCGGGTTGTGCGTGCGCGATTGCCCTTACGACACGCTGAAACTGGCTGCTTTAAGTGAGCATGCCACTTCAGGCACGCCTTATTTTGAAGCACGCAACGTGCCCTGTGAGATGTGTCAGGACATTCCCTGCGTGGTGGCCTGCCCGACCGGCGCGCTGAGCAAGGGGCTGACCGACATCGAAAAGGCGCGCATGGGGACGGCTGTCCTGGTTGGGCATGAATCCTGCCTTAACATGCAGGGATTACGCTGCGATGTCTGCTACCGGGTCTGCCCGCTGATCGATCAGGCGATTACGCTGGATCTTCGCCACAACGAACGCACCAACCATCACGCTTACCTTATCCCGGTCGTCAATTCCAACGCCTGCACCGGCTGCGGCAAGTGCGAAAAATCCTGCGTTCTGGAAGACGCCGCGATCAAGGTGCTGCCCACCCCGCTGGCTGTGGGCCGCATCGGTGAGCATTATCACCTGGGTTGGGAAGAAAAGACCAGGCACGGTGATAAACCACTCGTCGATGGCATCATCGAACTGCCTCGCCGCGGCTATACGCCGTCGGAATCGCCCAACACACCCGCCCAGTCTCTTCCCAAGGAGTTCCGGGCCAAGGAGTTCCGGCCATGAGCACGACAACGCGTCGCCGCTTACCCGGATCGGCGGCGATTCAGGCCAAGGGATGGTTCGCCGCGCATCGCTGGCTGATCGCCCGGCGGTGTTCCCAGCTTTTCTTCCTGGCTCTGTTCCTCAGCGGACCTTTGCTGGGGGTATGGATCGTCAAGGGAACGCTGGCGTCCAGCCTGACATTCACTGTGTTGCCGCTGAGTGACCCGTTTATCGCCTTACAGTCGCTGGTCGCCCGCCATCGACCGGAAACGGCGGGGGTGATCGGCGCCCTTCTCGTGCTGATCGCCTATGGGCTGATGCATGGGCGGCTCTATTGCTCATGGGTATGCCCGGTGAATCTGGTGACGGACGCCGCAGCGGCGGCGCGTCGCCGGCTGGGGTGGCGCGACGGCATGCGGCTTGACCGAAGGATGCGCGTCATCGTCCTGATAAGCGTTCTGGCGGCTTCGGCTGTCAGCAGCGCCATTGTCTGGGAATTGTTCAACCCGGTAACGCACCTGCACCGCGCCATCGTCTTCGGCACCTTGTTCGCCGGTGGCGCCGCGTGGATCATGGTGACGACGATCTTTCTTTTTGACTTGGCCGTGGTCGCACGCGGCTGGTGCGGACATCTGTGCCCGGTCGGCGCCTTCTATGGCCTGATCGGTCGCTGGGGTCTGATTTCAGTATCGGCGCCACAGCGTTCCGCTTGCGACCATTGCATGGATTGCTATCAAGTTTGCCCTGAACCCCACGTCATCACCCCTGCGCTGCATGATACGCGCAGTGACGTGATCCTTTCCCCTGACTGCACGGCTTGCGGGCGATGCATAGATGTTTGCTCGCAAAACGTGTTTGTCCTCGGCGTCCGCCGGCATGGCGCGACCGCCGGAGCCGCCCCTCTTCGTCAAGGAGACCTACCGTGAAGATTGGACTGAAGCTCATTGCCGCGGCGGTCGGCTCGGTGCTGGTGGCCGCCACCGTAATGCCGACCCTGGCCTCCGCCGGCGAGGTTCGCTCGCTGCGCGGCGATTTGGGCATTGAAGAGAACAACCTTCCCCCGGACATCCACGCTGTTCGCGAAGGCAAGCCGCTTGACCGTGCTTATCGGCAGCAACCGCCGCTCATCCCGCATTCGGTTGACCGCTATGAAATTGACCTGAAGGTCAATCAATGCTTGCGCTGCCACGATTGGCCGAACAACACGCGTGAGAACGCGCCGAAGGTCAGTGAAACGCATTATTTCGACCGCAATGGCAATCGCCTGGATCAGGTTGCCGGCACGCGGTGGTTCTGCACCCAATGCCACGTCCCGCAGACCGATGCGAAAACATTGGTCGAAAATAAGTTTACGCCGGCGACGGCTCGCTGAGGGAGACCGGGTTATGACCGAATCCCTTTATGGACGACGTTCAAGGGACGAGAAACGCAGCATGTGGTCCCGTCTTTGGCGTCCTTCGACACGCTACTCTCTGGCGGCCCTGCTGTTTGTCGGCGCCGTCTTCGGCGTGCTCTTCTGGGGCGGCTTCAACTGGGCGATGGAGATGACGAACACGCAAGAGTTCTGTCTCTCCTGCCATGAGATGAAGGATAATGTTTACGCCGAGTATCGGGGCAGCATCCACGACTCCAACAAGTCTGGCGTGCGCGCCTCCTGCCCGGATTGCCACGTGCCAAAGGACTTTACGCACAAGATCATGCGTAAGATCCAGGCTTCCAACGAGGTGCTGCACTGGGCCTTGGGCTCCATCGACACACGCGAGAAGTTTGAGGCCAATCGCGTGCGCCTGGCGAACAATGTCTGGCGGACGATGAAGCAAACGGACTCACGCGAGTGCCGCAATTGCCACAATTTCCAATCCATGGATGTGAGCTTGCAGCGGAGCCGTGCGCGTGAACGCCATCTGGACGCCGCATCCCAGGGGCAGACCTGTATCGACTGCCACAAGGGGATTGCTCACCAGCTTCCCGCCAACGCCCTTGAAGAAGAGCGTAAGCTGAACGAGAGCTTCGCCAAGGCGCATTGATGATCTGAAACGACGCCATCGACCGCTCAACACGGTCGATGGCGTTTTTTTGCTTCAACACTATGCCACGTGTTGAAGAATTTCCGCAGCGAGACTCTGCATCTCCGCCGCCGCTTGTGTCCGCCGGGTGGATTCAGTGACGGACAGGCCAGTCAGCAAGGCGCCGGCGTAGGCGGAGCGGTTGCCGATTTGGGTCTCGGCCAAGTGGATTTCCGGCGGACTGACCAGGCCACGCACCGCATCGATGAGTTCATTGGCCAGCTTGGTCCGTGGCGGCACACGATTCAGCACCAGAAGAAGGCGGCGCTTCTCCTGGTGGGTCAGAGTCAGCGTCGCCTGCACGGCCCACACATCCATGGGGCTCGGCTGCACCGGCGTGATAACCAGATCGGCGGCGCGCACGGCGATGCGGGCTTCCGTCTGCGCGTGCGGCGGGCTGTCGAGGATCACCATGTCGTGGCTGCTGGCCAGCCGCTCCACTTCCCCTTTGGTCCGCCAACCGGTGATCTGGCTGTGCGTAAAGCCCGGTTCACCGTTGAAAGCCTGTTTTCTTACCTCGAACCAATGGGTCAGGCTGGCCTGGGGGTCAATGTCCACCGTGGCGACCCGATAACCAAGTTGCATCCAGGCAATGGCCAAATGCGCCACCACGGTGGTCTTGCCCGCACCACCTTTTTGCTGCGCCACAGTAAAGACCTTGCCCATCAGACTGCCGCCCATCATTTTGTTTTGAATTGTCGCCATTCCTCATAACCCCTGGAATGGTTGCGTGCAATCGCCCGCTTTGACATCACCACCATACCCGCTTAAAACGCCGTCCTGTGATTATGCAACGCCCCCCTCCCCCCACCGCCCCCCCTCCTCCCTTGACCCAGCGACCGGAAGTCCTTCCACCGCACCCCACAGCTCTGGCCCACGCCGGCGCCTTGTTGCGCGCCGGCGAGCTGGTCGCCTTTCCGACCGAGACGGTCTATGGGCTGGGCGCCGACGCCACCGATGACCGCGCCGTGGCCGCCATCTTCGCCGCCAAGGGGCGACCGCACTTCAATCCACTGATCGTTCATGTGCCGGACGCGGCGGATGCTGCGGCCTATGTCCTCTTCGATGACCGCGCGATAGCGTTAGCCGGGCATTTCTGGCCGGGTCCGCTGACCCTGGTGCTGCCGCGCCGAGCGGAATCGGGGCTGTCGCTCCTGGTGTCGGCGGGGCTCGACACGGTGGCGGTGCGCGCGCCCAACCATCCCGTGGCCCAGGCGTTGTTGAAGGCTGCCGGGCGGCCCGTCGCCGCCCCCAGCGCCAACCGTTCCGGTGCGGTCAGCCCCACCACGCCTCTGCATGTGGTGGAGAGCTTGGGTGACCGGGTGGCCATGGTGCTGGCCGGCGGACGCTGCCCGGTTGGGCTTGAATCGACGGTGCTCGATGTGTCCGGCGAAACGCCGGTGCTGCTGCGCCCCGGCGCGGTGCTGCGTGAGGAGATCGAACGGCTGATTGGCCCCATCCTGGTGTCGATCAGCGACCCCGACGCCCCCAAATCACCGGGCCAGTTGGAAAGCCACTACGCGCCGAACGCCGCCGTGCGCCTGGACGCTCAGGCCGCTGAGAATGATGAGGCGCTGTTGAGCTTTGGCCCCGACTCTTTCGTCCGCGGTGGCGTGGAAAAACTGAACCTGTCGCCGAACGGCGACCTCGATGAGGCGGCGGCCAATCTCTTCCACCATCTGCGCGCCTTGGACAAGCCGGGCGTGCGGGCCATCGCGGTGACGCCCATCCCCCATGAAGGCTTGGGCGTGGCGATCAATGACCGTCTACGCCGCGCCGCCGCGCCACGAAAGCCATAGCGTCTCCCTCTTGCCCCCTCTCCCATCCCGGATCGGACTGCCCGCCATGCCCACAGCCTCCCCTGCCTTTCTCGACCGCCTGCGCTCCATCGTCGGGCCGAATGGCCTCATCACCGATCCGGTGGACATGGCGCCCTATCTCGCGGAATGGCGTGGACGCTTCAAGGGCAACAGCCCGGCGGTGGTCCGCCCGGCCTCGACCGAGGAAGTGGCGGCGGTGGTCAAGGCCTGCGCCGAAACCGGCCAGCCCATCGTGCCGCAGGGGGGGAACACCAGTCTGGTCGGCGGCTCCATTCCATATGAGCGGGGCGAAGAAATCGTCCTGAACCTGTCGCGCATGAACCGCATCCGCGATCTGGACCCGCTGAACTACACCATGACCGCCGAAGCCGGTGTGGTGCTGAAGACCGCGCAAGAGGCCGCCAAGGATAAAGACCGGCTGCTTCCCATGAGCCTGGGGGCCGAGGGCACCTGCCAAATCGGCGGCCTGGTTTCCAGCAACGCCGGCGGCATGAGCGTGCTGCGCTATGGTAACATGCGCGACCTGGTGCTGGGGGTGGAGGTGGTGTTGCCGGATGGGCGGGTGTGGAACGGCCTGCGCCGTCTGCGCAAGAACAACACCGGCTATGATCTCAAGCATCTGTTCATCGGCGGTGAGGGTACGCTGGGCGTCGTCACCGCCGCCGTGCTGAAGCTCTACCCCCGCCCACGCCAGATCGAGACGGCCTTCATCGCTGTTCCCGATCCGGCTGCGGCCATCGCCTTGCTGGCCCGCCTGCGCGAGACGTCAGGGGATGCGGTGGCGGCCTTTGAGTTGATGTCGCGCCGTTGCCTGGAATACGCCCTCAAACACATCGCCGGCATCGCAGACCCGTTGTCGGAGCCGTCGCCTTGGTATGTGCTGGCGGAGTTGACCGCTGGAACGCAGAGCGACGCCTTCCGTGAAAACGTCGAGGCCGCGTTGGGGGAAGCGTTCGAAGCCGAGCTCGCCACCGACGCGGTGCTGGCGGCGAGTGAAGCCCAGGCCCACCAGCTGTGGTTCATCCGTGAGGCGATCGTCGAGGCGCAAAAGCACGAGGGCGGCTCGATCAAGAACGACGTGTCGATCCCGGTAAGCCGGGTGGCCGATTTCCTGGAGCGCGCCACCACCGCGATGGAGGCGGCCTGCCCCGGCATCCGGGTGACGCCCTTCGGCCATGTCGGCGACGGCAACATCCACTTCAATCTGAGCCAACCGGAAGGCGCGGACACCGCGGCCTATATGGACCGCTGGGAGGACCTCACCCACCGGGTCAACGCCATCGTTCTGGATCTGGATGGCTCGATCTCCGCCGAGCACGGCGTCGGGCGCTTCAAGAAAGACGATATGCCCCACATCAAGTCCCCGGAAGAGCTTGACATGATGCGCGCCATCAAGGCCGCGCTAGACCCGCAAGGGCTGATGAATCCAGGAAAATTAATCCCATAGAAGGGCTGCGGAGACAGATCCTGAAAAAGGTGTAATACGCGAAGAATTTATCCTTGATAAAAAGAGGAGGGATGCTGACATCTTCTTCGATACCTTAAACGTATCCAATGAATGCATACGCCTTAATGTATAGGGAGAAGAAGATTGACTATATCCGGGAATGTGCACCGCGCGTTGTCGCATGGTTACCGCCGCCGGTTTCCTCTCATCATCCTGTTGGGTCTGGCGCTCAGCGCCTGCGAGACCACAAAGGAGATGACGGAGACCGGCTCGACCAACGCCGCCAGCTATGACGCGCTGATGCGCCTTGCCGAGAACACACGCCGCCAGGGTGATCTTTTCACCGCCACCACCCTCTACCGCCGGGCGCAAGCCGCGAACCCCAAGCGGGTGGAGCCGCTGATAGCGCTGGGTGATGTTCTTACCGACCAAGGCAGCCCCCGTGAGGCGCTGGATGCCTGGCGGCAAGCACTGGCCCGCACGCCGAACAATATGACGGTGTTGCTCGGTTATGGCCGGGCGTTGATTGCGCTGGATCAACCGGAGGAAGCGGCTCTCCAATACACGACCGTACTGGCGACCACCCCTTCGGAGCGCCGCGCGCTTAACGGCCTGGGGGTCGCCAAAGATATGATGAACGATCACGCCGGGGCGCAGGAGCAATTCCAGACCGCCCTGGCGACGATGCCTAACGACGCGACGACCCTGAACAATCTGGGATTTTCCTACATCCTTGCCGGTAACGCGCCGGAGGCGATCCGCATCCTGGAACCGCTGGCCCGTGCGCCCACCGCGTCGGCGCTGCAAAGGCAGAATCTGGCGCTTGCCTACGGCGTGGCGGGGCGTGATCAGGACGCCGCCCGCATAGGACGCCTCGACCTCGATGACGCCGCCGTGCAGCGCAACCTTTCCTACTACCGCCAGGCGCGCGTCGGAGAGGCGGAACTTCCTGGTGGGGCCGCCGATCCAACGCAGGCGGCGACCCCCACGCCGGCAAGCCCAGAGGGTGTGTACGCGCAGATAGGAACCTACCGCAACAGCCAGGTCGCCCACACCCAATGGACGTCATTGAGCAAAAAATACGCAGCCTTGCTGAAGCCGCTCACGCCATTGTTCATTCCCGACGCTGAGGTCGTGCATGTCCGCGTCGCTTTCCCTCGCCCGTCAGAAGCAGCAAGCTTTTGTGGGCATCTGCAAGCCGCCAAACTCTCCTGCGCGGTGCTGAAGTCGAACGCCTGACGTCAATCTTCAATAACCAGCCTCTTTCTGGTGTCGAAAGGCCAACACATAGACCGTATCAGAGATGCGGATCGCGCCGGTATAGGGCGGTATAGCCGGAATCGCCGAAATCCATCACGGATTCGCGCGGTTTCGGCGAACCGGGGAAGGGGCGGCCTCATCGCTTTTAAACAGGCGCTGATGAGGAGGCGCCGGGAACCATGTCGGCTTTCGCTGTTGTTCTTCAAGCGCATAGCTGTCTCATGAAAGCGCGGCGCAGGACGCCGCCATGGAGGGTATTCTTTGGAGATCGCCCCCTCAAGATCGGACCCGTCATCGGGCCCTTCGCCATCGAATCCTTCCCAACCAAACATTACCGGAACTTTGGTCACCCTTTTTTCCCTTCTGTTCGGCTTTGGCCTGCTTCAGGTGGGAAACACGTTGCAAGGCACCTTGCTGACCGTACGCGGCGGCCTCGAGCATTTCTCCGTGACCCAGATCGGGCTGATCGGATCGGGCTTTTCCGCTGGCTTGGTCCTGGGTTCGCTGCGGGCTGACAGGCTGATCCATGCGGTCGGCCACAACCGGGCCTTCGCCGCTCTCGCCTCGGTGGCGTCGGCCATCGCGTTGCTGCATCTGATGATCATCGACCCAATCGCCTGGGCGGTGTTCCGGTTCATGACCGGCTTCTGCTTCGCCGGCCTGTTGATGGCGGTCGAAAGCTGGCTCAACAGCGCCGCGACCACGACGATTCGTGGCCAGATCCTCGGCTTTTACGGCATGACCGGACTGTGCGCCGGCGTGATCGGACAGATGCTGTTGCCGGTGGCCGATCCGCAGGACTTCATGCTGTTCTGCATCGCTTCGGTCATTCTGTCGTTGGCCCTGGTGCCGGTGGCGGTTTCGCGGTCAACCGCTCCCAATCATGGCGAAGAGCACGCGGCGCTGAATCTGCCGAAGCTGTACCGCCAATCGCCCTTTGGGCTGGTGGCCGCTTTTTTGTGCGGCATCAGCACCGGCGCGATTTATGCGCTGGGCCCCTATTTCGCCCAGCAACTGGGCTTTTCGGAAGTCGGCATCGCGATCTTCATGGCAAGCATCACGCTTGGCGCCTTCGTCACCACCTGGCCGGTCGGCTGGTTGTCGGACCGGATCGACCGTCGAATCGTCGTGATCGGGCTGGCGCTGGTGTCCTCCCTGGCGCTGGCCGGCCTCGTGCTGGTGCTGCCGCCCGAATTTCAGCCGCCGCCGGTGGTCGATGCGCTGATCTTCCTGGCCGGCGGCATGGTCCTGCCGACCTACAGCGTGGTGGTTGCGCATGTGAACGATCTTGTGTCCCCCAAGGAGTTCATCGCCGCCTCCGGCGGGCTGCTGATCGTGCAGGGCGCCGGCATGGCGACCGGGCCGGTGCTGGGTGGCGTGGTCATGTCCGCGCTGGGGGTGGACGGTTTGCTGTGGCTGATCGTCTCCGCGCAATTGCTGGTGGCGGTCTGGGGAATCTATCGCTTGACCCGTCGCGCATCCCCGGAGGTGAAGGAGCATTTCCAGGCCATGCCGGTGGCTCCCGTCGGAACCCAGTTGATCGAGGCGTCGCATCAGGCATCGTAAGGCTCCCTGGCCGTGGCGCGATTTCTTCAGATCACAATTGACGGAACACTGGGCTTCGTTCCTTGATGAATGCAGGCGATCCCGAAGCTGAGGTTGCGGAAGCGCACATCCACCAGCCCCGCCGCTTCAAACATCGCCTTGAATTCCTGCTGCGCCGGAAAGCGGCGGATGGAGTCCACCAGATACACATAGGCCTCGGTGTTGCGGGCGATGAGCGCCCCCAGCGCCGGGATCACCGTGTAGGAAAAGGCTGTGTAGAAGGGCCGCAGCGGCGCTATGGGCTGTGAAAACTCCAGGCACGACAGCCGCCCGCCGGGCTTCAGCACCCGCGTCATTTCGGCAAGCGCACGGTCCAGATGGGTGGCGTTGCGGATGCCAAAGGCGATGGTCACCGCATCCACCGTGTTGTCGGCCAGCGGCAGGTTTTCCGCCTCCCCCGCCAGCCACTCAATTCCTGATAAACCACGCTGCCGGCCCGCGCTCATCATCGGCACGCTGGGGTCGCAGACAATGACCTGCCGCGCCGTTTTGGCCAGCAGTCCGGCGATATCGCCGGTGCCGCCGGCGACATCGACGATCACCTGCCCCGCCTGCGCCGCCACCATCCGGGTGAAGGTCCGCTTCCACAGGCGGTGGATGCCCAGGCTCATGAGATCGTTCATCAAATCATAGCGCGGCGCCACCGCCGTGAAAACACGGCGCACCCGCGCCCGGCGTTCCTCCGGCGTGACGGCTTGCGCGCCGAAGCTGTGGGAGAGGTCGTGGTTCATGCGTCCCCCCGGATGCGCCGGATCAGCCGTTCAGCCAGAGCCGCGGGCGTCATCGTGTGCGGCAGCCGGTCAACTTGCCGACCGTCCGGTCCGATCAAGAAGAAGGATGCGGTGTGATCCATGGCGTAAGCGCCAGGGTCTTCGGGGCGGATGATCACCTTGGCGTATTTCACCCGCATCTGCTTGGCGAAATCGGCGATCGCCGCCTCATCGCCGGTCAAACCGAGCAGGCGCGGGTGAAACAGCGGCACATAATCGGCCAGATGTTCAGCTGTGTCGCGCTGAGGATCAACGGTGACAAAGGCGATTTGCACCCGATCAGCCTCCCCCTTGCTGAGCCTGTCAAGCGCCGCCGCCATGGTTTGAAGCCCGGTCGGACAGACGTCCGGGCAGGCGGTGTAACCGAAGGTCAGCAGCAGGAACCGACCGGCGAAGTCAGCCTGCGTCACCGCGCGCCCGGTCTGGTCGGTCAGGGTGAAGCGCGGGCTGATGTCCTCGGCGCGGGCTGAATCGGCGAACCCGGTCAACAGCATGGTCAGGGAAAAGGCAAGGGCGAGAAGGGAATTCATGCGCGGCATCTCAGGACTCCATCGCGGCAAGGCCGGTATGGCGGCGGCGGATAAGGACGATGCCAACCGCCGTGATGTTCATGACGAAGGCATAGAGGATGGCGGGGACCTCCATGAGCGGGTTGTTCAACAGCACCGTCGCGACGGTAATCGCCATGGCGGCGTTTTGCAAACCACACTCCAGCATGATGGCGGTGGTCCGCCGACCATCCAGGCGCATCAACCGCGCCCACAGGAAGGCCAACCCCATGGATCCCACGTTCAGCGCCAGCACCGCCGGCCCAACGATCACTCCATAGGTTACGAAATGCGGCGCTTCTCTCCAGAAAGAACTGAGCACGATGGCGGCGAAGGCCACCACCGCGACACGCCGCAGCGCGTCGTCCAGCCGGTCGGCCAAGGCCGGGCGCAGATGGCGCACCAGCATGGCGAGGCCCAGCGGCGCTCCGCTGAACAGCAGCACGCTGCCCGCCGTCGGTAGGAATGGAATCACCACGGCGGTCTGCGCCCCGAGGAACAGCGCCGTGGCGCCGCTGATCACCAGCGGCAGGGTCAGCACACAGATTGTGCTGCTCAACGCGGTGATCGACACCGCCAGCGCCACATCGCCCCTGGCCAACCGGGTCAGCAAATTCGACGTGATGCCGCCGGGACAGGCCGCCAGCACCATCAACCCCACCGCAAACTCTGGCGGCAAGGGGTAAAGCATCACGATCGACAACCCCAGCAGCGGCAGCACCAGCACCTGGCTGCCGAACCCCACCAGCACCGCTTTGGGCTGTTCAAGCAACAGCGCGAAGTCTCGCACGGTCAAGCGCAAGCCAACCGTGAACATGATGAGCATCAAGGCTGCGGGAAGAAGCAGAGCGACAGCCAACGGGATACCTCGGGGATCGGGGTGTGAAGAAGGATTTGTCTATGATCGGGGCGTGTCGGCCCGCATCATTCGATCGTTCCCACGAAATCGAGGTGCCGGTATTTTTCGGCGTAGTCGATGCCGTAGCCGACGACAAACAGATCCTCGACAGTAAAACCGATGAAGTTCACCGGCACCGGCTTGACGCGCCGGCTGGGCTTGTCGAGCAGAGCGCAGATGCGCACCTCCGCCGCTCCGGCCTCCTCCATCAAGCGGACTGCGGCGTCCAGGGAACGACCGGAATCCGCGATATCGTCCACCAGCAGGATGCGTCGTCCCGTCAGCCCCTCTGGCACATCACCGATGATGCGCACGATCCCCGAGCTTTCCTTCCCGCTGCCATAGCTGGCCAGACGGAGGAAATCCACCTGCGGCGTCATGCCGGCGCGCCCCAGAGCGCGCACGAGGTCGGCGGCGAAGATAAAGCTGCCCTTCAACAGCACCATCACCGTCACGTCGCCAGGCATGGCGCTGGCGATCTCTGTGGCCAAGCCATCGATACGACGCGCAATGGTTTCCGCGTCAAACAGGGGGGTGACGACAGCGGCGGGGATCGGCATGAGCTTTCTTTCCTTAGAGTTCGGTCATTCCACGCAGAGCGGATCAAGGCTGCGGCGGCTTTCCCGTTCTATATCCTGCGCTTGGCTCTCTGGCGAGGCCTGCCCGAAGGACCATAGCCCAAAGTGCTTCACCCGCTTGATGGTGTTGCCGTGCAGGATTGGGACATCACCTGATGTCCTTCTACCGGGATGGCGTAATCAAGGGGGAGGCTGACAAGCATGCTGTTTGAATTTGAACCTTCGGGCATCAACGACACCTATTTGCGCATCACACGCCACGCGGCCTCATGCATCCTGGCGCCGGTCGATGCGTGGAACGGGCTTATCCGCCTCAACTACGCGATCGCCGCCGGCGGCCAAGGCGCTGGGCAAGCATCGCACATCATCTTCCGCAGCCAGGATATTGGCTGGGATGACGGGCGCTTCTACTGGAAAGGCAAGGCTTTTCCCGTCCTGGTCTCCACCCTCATGGTGGATGTGCTGAACGAACGCGGGTTGCTCGACAGCGATGAGGCGGAACGTCTGGTCTTCAGTCCGCCAGCATACCCGGCGGCGGCAGGCTCGGATGAGGAATTGATGCTGCGCGCTCTGCTGGCGGGGTGCTCTTTCCTGCCCATCTACGACACGGGCCCTGCCCTGTCCACCGGAGCCCCGCCGAAGGTGACAGGGTTCGTCCTGAAAACGCTCGGCGCTTCGGACACCCACATCCTGAAGGCGCAGGCCGGAATCCCAGCGCTCACCACCCCGGCTCGTGAGATGCTGCACCGCGAGTTGGAGACATGATCACGCCATCATCGCGCCGCCGCCTCCGAGCTCACGGCTGGCTTCACGGCGCACTTCGGTGATGGCTTGGCGGATCACGGAATCATCCTCGATGTGCTGGGCCAGCAGATGAATCAAGCGGTTGTCCATCAGCAAGCGCTGCTGCGCATCCAATCCCTGGTGCATCTCAAGCAACGCCTTGTGGAGATCATCATAGGTCATAGGCCACCTTTATCCTCAAGCCTGGCGGTATCGAGACCATCACTGCGGTTCAACGCCAGAGCGCTCTCTTGGAACAGATCGCGGGCGATCTTGGAGCGCATCATGGGCCTTGCCTTCCCAGGTTCGCCGTCCTTTCTGATGATTATACGTTCTTGACCGCAGAGAGGAAATGTTCGGCTTCGGCTTGCAGCGTCTCATCCTGCTCTGCCGGGTTCTCCACAGCACGGGTCATCTCACCCGCCGCCGCCCCAGCCTCACCAGCGGTCTGCGTCACCTGAGAGAGGCTGTCCGAGACTTCCTGCGCACCGGATGCCGCCTGCTGCACAGTGCGTGAGATCTCCGCCGTCGTTGTCCCCTGTTCTTCAACCGCTGCGGCGATGTTGGTTGCAATCGAACCGATCTCCGTGATGGCGCCGCCGATTCCGGTGATCGCCCGCACCGCACCGTTGGTCGCCTCCTGGATCGTCACGATCTGGCTGGCGATCTCGTCGGTCGCCTTGGCGGTCTGGCTGGCGAGGTTCTTCACCGTGTTGGCGACCACGGCGAAGCCCTTGTTCTCCTCGCCCGCCTGCGCCGCCTCGATCGTGGCGTTCAGCGCCAGCAGATTGGTCTGGCTGGCGATGCTGGTGATCACATCAACCACCTCCCCGATCTTCTGCGCGGCTTCAGCCAGCCAACGCACCGTTTCGTTGGTGCATCCGACCTCATCAACCGCTTTCCCGGCGCTTTTCGTGGGTTTGGCAAGCTGGAAATCGATCTCGGAGAGAGAGTTAGCCATCGCTTCGGTCGCGGCGGCGACCGTGGTCACCTGACTGTTGGCGTCGCGTTCCGAGGGCGCGGCGGAGACGGCGTGCGGAGCAGATATCGAAGCGTCGTCAAAGCCGCGCAACAGGCGGTCGATGGCTTCAACGCGGCGTTGCTTCTCCGCCTGCTCGATAGTGTGAACAGCGACCAAGTGATTGGTCTTGATCAGATCGTCCTTAAAGAGTTGCACGGCGCGGGCCATGGCCCCGATCTCATCCCGACGCTCGGCGCCAGTGACGGCGGCGGTCAAGTCATGGCTGGCGAGACGCTCCATGATCTCGGTAAGATTCTGGATTGGCGCGGAGACGGTGACAATGATCATCCAGCCGACAAGCAGGCAGATGAGGGCCACAAGAGCGACGGCGATGGTGATGAACATCGTGCCGCTGGCATAAGTGACGGCCCCTCGATCGACGGCCTTCTTACCGTTTCTTGTGTTGTAGTCGACGAGATCCCTGGCAAGCGCCCTAGCCTTGTGGTATTCCACCCGCGATTCCCCACGGAACAGGGCTATCGCTTCTTTTTGTCGGCTCTGGCGCGACAGAGGAAGCAGCTTTTGCTGGCTGATCCTGCGATAGAGCTCCCAATTTTCCAAGAATTTTTGGTAGGTGGCAGCTTCATAGCCAGGCGTGACCATCGGTTCATACAGCGTGCGCTGCATTTCCATATCTTTCAGGTAACCGGCCATCGCCTTTTCTTCTTCGATCATGGCTTCCGGTGAGGAAGACATGATATGGGCGCCCTCAAGAATCCGATATTCTTCAAAGGTATTTCGGATGGCGTTGATCAACCCGACTCTGGGCAGCCAATTATCGTAAACCTCAGCTGCTTCTTGATTGAAAGCAGAAAGATTTTTGATAGAAAAAATACCAATACTAATAGCAAAAACTAAAATAAATGCAAAAAATGAAAGGATTTTTACTTTAATGCTGAGATTATAAAGCCATTTCATGTGGGTATTTTGCCTTATTTAATATTTATTTGTATGTATTTTATTTGAAAAAATTGTTTTTGCTTATGCGCACTTATGTTTTATTTGATAGCGATATGAGTCAGGCCCATCCCTCAAAAGCCTGGAAAGGCCCTGTCCTTAATGTTCTTACCCCCGGATAATGGAGGCGGCGCCTCTGGCCATGCGAGCCGGATCGGTTCCAAGGCTGGGCAAATGCATGCCGAGGCTGTGGAGGGCCCAAACCCACCCCTTCAAATCTGATGCGACATAGCCGTTATCGACTAGGAGCGAGGGTTGAAACGCAGGGCTAATCTCAGAAATCGGAACTTTTTGCAGGCATAGAGGGGGCATGTTTACGCGTCTCTTTGTTTTTGCCGGTGCGAAAAATGCAACGGGTCCGTATACTTTTGTGTGGGTTGAGGCTTCAGGCGATAACCACCGGCACCGAACCGCAAAAACCATAGTTGGCGTGGTGTGCATGCCAGCACTACAATGGTTAGTTTGCCATCCGAGTGCGGCTGGTGCGCCGCTTCGTGCATCAGGCCGCTGGCCCGATCGACATTGGCGAAGTCAGGCCCCTGCGGTTCAGCCGGTACCGGATTTCTGCCAAGCTCACGGTGGTGAGCAAGCGACGCCATCCTCTTCCCCTGTCAAACCGGCCGCGCCAAGCCGGGTATTCCGTGGCTTCTGTTTGGACGAACGGGGAAATTATGAGTTCTATAGCGCGCACCGTCAAGCACAATGAACGTTATAGAGTTTGTTTGTATTCGCGTCAGAGTTCAAACCGCGCCTTTCATCCCCGAACATCTCATAACTCATTGATTTATAACACATGCGGTTGCCCGAGTGACGTGCGACGGGATTCTAGGAATGAACGTTGACGCGGATAAAATGACATCTTCTGCGTTCGTTGAGCGCCTTAAGATGGCGATAGGCCACGAGTCTGCACGCTCGTTTGCTCTTCGGATCGGCCTGTCCCCTACGGCTGTGGCCCAATACCTCTCTGGTAAGAGCGAGCCCACGCGCCCCTCCATCATCGCTCTTGCGAAGGGGGCTGATGTTTCGGTCGAATGGTTGGCGACAGGGCGCGATCAGATCCGTCCAAGCCCCCCATTGCCAATTCTGTCGGATATATCCCCCCCACCTATTCCAATGGTGGCCGACCCGCAATTGATGGGACGATTAACGGATGGAATCTTCGCTGTTTATAAGGATATGTCCCAAGCGATTACACCCATGCATTTGGGCCAGAAGGCGGCTGAGATGATGAACGAGATCCTCGCCGCCTCTGATGGACCGGAAGATTATGCGGGAATGGTCAAGCTCCGCCTGGCCCAGCTCCGTCAGCAACTGGGCGCCAATCACGGGCATCAAAGAGGATAGCATTCGGATCAGTTACGCCCGTAGGAATCCTCGATACGGATGAGGGCGTCTTCGCCAAGATAGGTCCCGGACTGCACCTCTATGATGCTCAGCGGTACTTTCCCTGGATTTTGCAGCCGATGCACCATTCCCATGGGGATATAGATCGATTCATTTTCATAGATGTAGATCTGCTCCTGGCCGCGCGTAACGAGGGCCGTCCCCTGCACCACCACCCAGTGTTCAGCCCGGTGATGATGCTTTTGCAGGCTGAGTTGCGCACCCGGCCCAATGGTCAGGCACTTGACCTGGAAACGCTCGCCGGCATGGACCCCCTGGTATGATCCCCAGGGGCGATGCACCTTGCGGTGGACCGTCGGCTCCGGCCGACCGGCCTTCTTCAGCCGCTCCACCACCGTCTTGACGCTTTGGGTCTTGTCTTTTCCAGCGACCAGGACCGCATCGTCGGTGACCACAACCACCGCGTCTCGAATCCCCACCAGAGCCGTCAGGCGATTTTCCGAACGCACGTAGCAGTTGCTTGCCTCTTCCAGGACGACATCACCGATGGTGACATTCCCGGTGGCGT
Source organism: Azospirillum sp. (assembly GCA_031546725.1). GTDB lineage: Bacteria > Pseudomonadota > Alphaproteobacteria > Azospirillales > Azospirillaceae > Azospirillum. Next base: position 19,206 of record JAVBJZ010000085.1, on the reverse strand, counting down.
CCTTCGCCCCCACCTCCCACAAGGCAGACCAGACACCGACATCGGTCCAACCCAGGTCGCAGGGCACCACGGCGGCGCTCGTGGTCCGCTCCATGACGGCGCAATCGATGGAAATCGACGGCGCTCGGGCAAAGGCTGCCGGGTCAAGGCGATAGAAGTCGAGGTCCGCAAGCCCCGCATCGATCGCTTGCCGCGCCGCCGCCAGCACCGCTGGAGCGTGCCGTTCCAACTCATTCAGAAGTGTGGCGGCGGGGAACAGGAACATGCCGCTGTTCCACACATGCTCACCACCGGCGACATAGCGTTCGGCTATGGCGCGCTTGGGTTTCTCAATGAATTCGCCGACACGGAAGGCGCCCGCCACCCCGGACAGCGCCGCCCCGCGCCGGATGTATCCATAGCCGGTCTCGGGTGCGGTGGGGGTGATGCCGAAGGTCACCAGATTGCCGGCCTTCGCCGCCGCGGACGCCGTCTCAACCGCGGTGATGAAGGCTGGAAGGTCGCGGATCAGATGATCGGCTGGCAGAATCAAAATCAGCGCCTCGGCGTCCCGGCGGCTGGCGTGCAGAGCGGCGACGGCGCAGGCCGCTGCGGTGTTGCGACCGACAGGCTCGAGGATGATGGAGCACGGCTTGAGAGCAAGCTGGCGTAGCTGCTCGGCGATGACAAAGCGGTGCTCTTCGCTGCAAATCACCAAGGGCGCGGTGAAGCGTTGCGTGTCCGAAACGCGCAACATCGTCTCTTGCAGCATCGATTTGTCAGAAACCAGCGGCAGCAGCTGTTTGGGAAACATCTCTCGCGACATCGGCCACAGCCGGGAGCCGGCGCCACCGGACAGCAGCACCGGAACGATCAAGGCGGATTCGTAGGGGTCGCGCATGGCGCTTAAAGCTCCTCAACGTTGCTCCGCAAACCAGGCGCCTGATGAAAGCCATCAAGCGCCTTCGGTATGAAACGTTGAGAGAGTGTCGTTGGGCGCTGGAAAAAATGCCCCAGCCCCTTACCGCTGATGGGCAGGACGCTCCTTGGGAATTACGTCTTAAGGAGCGCCTCGCCCCCTTCGTCAGGCAAGCCCTTCGACGGTCAGCGCCTCGCGCACCGCAGGACGCGCGGCGACACGGGCCATATAGGCGGTCAGGTTTGGCCAGCCGGACAGGTCGATGCCCATCGGCTTCGTCCAGCCCACCACGGTGAAGGCATAGGCGTCGGCTACGGTAAAGCCATCACCCATCAAGAAATTCTTGCCGGCCAGATGGCGGTCAAGAATCGCAAACTTGGCGGCCAGGTTTTCCTTGGTGATGGCCTTGTACGCGTCCGGCGTCGTCGGGCGGAACAGCGGACTGAACGTCTTGTGCACTTCGCTGCCGATGAAGTTCAGCCACTCCTGCACACGGTAACGCTCCCGCGAGCCGTGAGCCGGGATGAGGCCCGACGCCGGCGCCTGATCGGCGATATACTGCAAGATCACGGCGCCTTCAGTCAGGACGTCACCCGCGCCCAGGCTGAGCGTCGGCACCTGCCCCTTGGGGCTGACAGCAAGGAAATCGCCGCCATCCTCGGTCTTCTTCGTCGCCAAATCGACCTTGACGAGGTCGAAAGGCAGCCCGGATTCCCGCAGCGCGATGTGGGAGGCGAGAGAGCAGGCGCCAGGCTTCATGTAAAGCTTCATAAATATCCCCTTGCAACAGAACGAAAATTAGACGGCGCGACACAGCAAACCATCGACAATGAGGCGCCTGACCAGCAGATTCAAACGAAACCGTCGGGATGGGCGATCAGCGTAGCCACGGAAGCCTGCCGTCAAGACCGCTGTCGACCGTACCCCGATAGCCAGGAGCCGCGTGATCACAAGCAGTTGTTGGCAAGCCATTCAGATCCGATGGTCGTGTCTTCCGGATAGGCCAGGAGCTGCGCGATCACCCTCTTCAGTTCAGTCGGGTCGTACGGCTTGTGCAACAGACGGTGGCCGGTTGCGGTCGCTTCCTTGATCCGCTCACGCGCGGTGTCCCCGGTGATGATAACCGCTGGGATGTGACGGTGCGCGTCGCTGCAAATGCGCGCTATGGCCTCGACACCGTTGAGATCACCCGGCAGCCGGAAGTCGCTGACGATCAGGTGCGGCGGGGTCGCAGCCTCCATCACGCGGGCGAAGGCCTCCTCGGCGTTTGCCGCCAAGCTGACGCTGTACCCCCACCCTTCGATCAATTGCCGCAGCGCGGCCCCTTGAATCTCATCGTCCTCGATCACCAGAATACGCTGCGCGCCAAGGGATTTGACCTCTTCCCTTTGGGGAGATGGAGCCGCCTGGATTGGCTCCACCTCCGGCGTCACGCCTGGCAGGGTAATGGTGAATCGCGATCCCCGGCCGGGTTGCGAGCTTAATGATATATCGCTTCCCAAAAGCTGCGCCATGCGCCGCACGATCGCCAGCCCAAGCCCAAGGCCATTGCGCCGGTCACGCTGAGGATTGCCGACCTGGATGAAGTCCTCGAAGATCGCTTCCTGCATTTCCGGCGCGATCCCGATGCCGGTGTCCCAGACCTCGACCGCCAGCGCCGCGCCGCGCCGGCGGCAGGCGATCAGCACCCGACCACCGCTTGGCGTGTAGCGAAGCGCGTTGGTCACCAGATTGCGCACGATGCGGGCGAACAGGGTCGGATCGCTGTCCACCCGCCCCTGGCAACCAGCCACGCGCAGGGTGATGCCGCGCACCACCGCTTCCTGTGCGAATTCCCGACCCACAGAGGATAATGCGTCAAACACGCTGAACACACTGCGTTTGACCGGGACAACGCCAGCGTCCAGCGTCGACACGTCAAGCAGCGCGTGCAACAGCGCCTCACCCGCCGACATGGCCTCGCCCAGATTGGTGACGATCTTGCGGCATTCCGCATCCATGACCTTTTCGCTCAACATATATTGGTAGAGACGCATGGCCTGGAACGGCTGGCGCAGATCATGGCTGGCCGCGGCCAGAAAGCGGGTCTTCGAGGCCAGGGCGTTCGTTAACTCATCCATTGTCTTGCGGAGTTGTTGCTCCACATGTTTGGTGGCCGTGATATCGGTGAACGAGCCGGCCATGCGGACAGCGTCCCCATCGGTGTCATGAACCGCCATCCCACGGGCCAACACCCAGCGCCAATTGCCGTCGTCATGGCGCAGCCGGTGTTCGATGACGAAGTTCGCCGATCGTCCGGCGAGATGTGTGTTGATGGCGGTGAGCACGGCGTCGATGTCGTCGGGATGGATGTGATCGAACCATTCCCTTGGCTTGACGGTGAAGTCGTCAAGCCCGTCATCAGGCGCACCCAACCCGACGATCCCCTTCCAGCGCGGTGAGAGATAAAGGCTGTCCGTGGCCAGATCCCAGTCCCACAGCACATCGTTGGCGCCACGCGCCGCCAGGGCGTAGCGTTCCTCGCTGGCGCGCAAGGCATTCTCCGCTTGAATCCGCGCCTGACGGCTCTTCCAGTCCCTGAATTCACGCTCCAACGCTGGAACGAGGCGGGAGAGGTTGGTCTTCATCACGAAATCATGCGCCCCGGCCTTGAGGAGCGACACCGCGATCTCTTCGTCGATCTTGCCGGAAATCACGATGAAGGGTCCATCCCGGCCCAATTCCTTATGGAGCGCCAAGGCTTTCTCGGCGCCAAAACCGGGGATGTTGTAATCGGATATGATGATGTCCCAGTACCGCTCCCCGAGCACCCGCCGCATGTCTTCGGCGGTGTCGACCCGTTCCCACGCGATCGTATAGCCCTGTTTGCGAATGTCTCTGGCGATCAGAAACGCGTCATCCTGGCTGTCGTCCACAATCAGGACGCTGCTGAAACGCGACGGCGTGGCGAGCATCACGATTACCCCGAAGATGATTCGTTGAGAGTCAGCCAGCGGAGGCTGAGCCCCCGGATCACGGCGATAAACTCTGGAAAATCGACCGGCTTGCGAATGTAGCTGTTAACGCCAAGCTGGTGACCGTCAATAAGATCCCGCTCCTCGCGGGAGGAGCTGAGTATAACCACCGGAATGGACTGCGTACAAGGATCGTTGCGTATTTGGCGCAAGACTTCGATCCCATTGATCTTGGGCAATTTAAGATCGAGAAGGACAAGGCACGGAGAAATGGGGCCCGGTCCACCGCCATCTTCGGCTCCGAACAGATAAGCCAGCGCCTCCGGCCCATCACGCGCTACGAGAATCTCGTTCTTGACGTGATTCTTTTTCAATGCGCGCACGGTCAACAGCTCATCATCTGGATTATCTTCAACCAGAAGGATCGGCTTTATGCTCATGGTGACCCGCGTCTATTGCAATGTGAAGTGAAAAATCGCCCCTTGATCCACAACCGCTTCGGCCCAGATTCGGCCTCCGTGCTTGTGAACGATGCGTTGCACCGTCGCCAAACCAACGCCGGACCCATCGAATTCCTTTATCCCGTGCAGCCGCTGGAACGCGCCGAACAGCTTGTCGGCGTAAGCCATATCGAAGCCAGCCCCATCGTCGCGCACGAAGAAGACACGTTCGTTTCCCGTCTCTCCGGCGGCCCCAAACGTAATATGCGCATGGTCCCTGCGGCTGGTGTATTTCCAGGCGTTGCCCAGCAAATTCTCCAGAATGGTGCGCACAAGCCGCGGATCGGCCTGGACCATCAGATCCGGCGCGATGTCCACGGTGACTTGGCGTTCTGGTTGGCCAGCGGCAAGCTCATCGATCACCGCCTGGGCCAGAGCGGACAGGTTGACCTCCGCACGGCTCACCTCGCTGCGCGAGAGGCGGGCGAGATCCAGCAAATCATCGATAAGATGGGCCATACGCTGGCTGGCGCCATCAATACGCTGAAGATAATCCCGCCCCTCCTCGTCCAGTGTGCTGGCGTAATCCTCCATCAACACCCGGCTAAAACCGGAGATGGTGCGCAAAGGCGCCCGCAAATCATGTGAGACGGAATAGGAGAACGCCTCCAGTTCACGATTGGCGTTTTCCAGCTGCGTGGCGCGTTTGCTCAAGTCATGATTGAGTTCGGTTATCGCCATTTCTGCTTCACGGGCCTGGGTGACGTCGCGCAGAATGGCGGTGAAGATGATCCGCCCACGGATGGAAATGCGGGATATGGACGCTTCGGCTGGGAACTCGCTTCCATCCTTGCGGCGCCCACGGATGGTGTTGCGTTCCCCCATCTTCCGGGCCTGAACCAACGACCGATCGAACCGCTGCACATGCGAGCGATGCTCGGCATGGGCAAAGCTTGGCAGCAGAATATCAAGGCTTTGGCCAAGAACCTCAGCCGCCGCGTACTGGAAGATCCGCTCTGCGCCTTGGTTGAACAGGATGATGCGCTGCTCATGGTCGACCGAGACCACGGCGTCCGCGGCAATCCCCAGAATTCCCTCGAACAGCTCTCGCGATGAAAGCAGCGCGTCCAGGGGAAGCCCACTGTCTGCGGCGTTCCCTTGATTTTTATTATCCAACACGCTCCCTCCTCCGGCAGAGACCAAGCGTAATGATTTCAGTACTAATCTCAGACATCGCTATCCAAATGGCAAGAGCATACACCTTCGCCAAAAGCTACATTATTAGCTAAGCATTAGCAACTAATGATTGTAAATTTGCGGTAAAGCAAAACCGGAATTCGGGGGTATGATCGTGCTTTACACTTGTCTCTGCGCGGTCGGATGACCATATCCCAAACAATGGATTCTGGCTGAACGGAACCGGCGTCGCATCCCCCGATTGCGGGGGGATAGGCGCCCAACCCCTTGTGGAAATCCGTTATGTCCGAAGTATTCCCTTTTCAATCAATGGTCGTGTCGCGCCCACTGCGGGGAATCCTGAACGCCATCGTCACCGCACATTTCTTATCCAGGATCGGAGGTCATCGATGTCCCGCGCCCACTACGTGGTCGTCGAACGGGAGGATGGCTGGTATGTCTCCTTCGAACGGAACGTTTACGGCCCCTGCCCCGGCGGTCGGGCCGGCGCGCTGATCACCGCCGTGCAGGCGGCGCAGCAAGCCGGCAAGGACGGGCACGAATCCAGCGTGCTGGTGCGCCTTCCGACAGGAGCCCTGGGCCGGGTCTGGACCTTTGGCGCCGACCCCTATCCCTGCCCCTGGGCGGAGGAAGCCCGCCAGAGCGCTTTCCCTCCCCGCAAGCTGCCCGTGCATAAGCCCTTGTCCCCGCCGGTGTAAGAGGGGGCGTAAGGGAGGAGTGTCTTATTCTGCGGGCGCCGCCATGTGCAGCGATTGAAAGGTCTCGGCAAGGGCCGTATCGACCTCTGGCCTGATCAGCGCGGCGATGGCGGCCAACAAGCCCATCTCCTCCTTCTGGATGTGAAACAACTCACGCTCGCAAAACTCCATGCCGGCCTCATGGAGTTCGGCCCAAGCCTCGGGAGTAAAAGCCCCGGCGGCCAGCCCCGCCCTGGCCAACGCCGCCGCCGCCTCGGCGACCGGCAGGATGGCGCGGTGCTCCGAGATCAGCAGCATGGTCATGCCGACCTGACCAGCCTCAGCCAGCATGGGGAACAGGTGATTCTCTTCAAAGCCAAAGTGCCGGTTCATTTCATTGGCTCCCAGGGCGGCAAGCCTTTCGAGCACAGCGCGCACCTCGGCCTGTTTTGGATCCGGCGCCCGTGCGCCCTGGCGAACCAGCAGATCCTCGACGTCCTGAAGGGCGCTCAGCGTCGCCATATGGTCAGCGTGCAAGAGTTGGCCTATGCGCGAGTTCACGTGAAGCATGCAAAATCTCCTGATGTGCGAGGATTGGGCGCCAGAGCGGATCGCGTTCGCCCTCGAAAGGCTGGGCGCGTGAATTAGCGCGTCAAATCAAAGAACGACAGCGGATTCCGGTTTGGCTTGAACCGGAATCCGCTGTTGCGAGGCGCCGTGCAACGCCTTGAGCGCGCGAGTCCGAACCTCGGCGGCAAAAATAATGAGAGCGATGGCGGCGCCAAGGCCAGATAACGTTCCGGCGCGGGCGATCCATTCGATGCCGAGAAGATTTCCGGTCACCAGCAGCGCGATGGCCAGCAGATGCAGCACGGCGTGCGCCCGCGCCGGTTGCGCCGGCGTCAAGGCTGAGACCAAGGGTGGCCGGCGGTCGGGCGCCGTGACATGCACCGACGCCAGGAACGGCATGATGCGTTGCAAGACGCCGAAGAGAAAGGTCAGCAACCAACCGCCCACCGCCAGGATGACGAACACCGCCGGTGCGTTGAAGCGATCGATGCCAGCCGCCAGGGCCAGCGCCGCGATCAAGCTGAGCGGCAGCATGACCCAGGCCACGCGAATCAGCAGGAACGGCGTGCCGAGGCGCTTGCGCATGCGCCCACGCATGACCCCGTTCATGGCGTACAGATGCACCGCCGCCGCCAGCAACCCGACCAGCACCGCAGCGATGGTGAGCCAGGCGGCTGTAAAAGAGCCAATCACCAGCAACACCAACGCAACAACGCCGATCAGCGTGTCGGCATGCCCCAATCGAACCGGGGGCGCCGGCCCCAGCGCCAGCATTGGCACGAGGATAGTGGAAAAACCAGCCGCCAGCATGCCCATGAAGCCATAAAGCGCAATCCCCAGATGGACCCCGACGAAGGAACGATGGTCAGGGAGAAAGCCGAATTGCAAATCAGCCAGCAGCGTGACGCCCAACCCCACCGTAACGGCCAGACAGACCAGCGCCGCCCAGGCGTGATGGTGGACCACCGGCATCTCCCGGGCGGAACGCAGATTATCCACCAGCAGCACGGCGAACACCAAAAACCCCAAGAGAGCAAGGACGCCACCCGCGCAGGCCAGCGCGTGGCTTGGCATAGCCATCCCGGTGGTCAGCAGCGCGATGCCGGGGAGCACCAGCCAAAAGCTGATTTTCGCCCAAAACACCGAGCCGACCGGACGGACCGTCGCCATGGGAAGAAGCTGATAGGCGGCCCCCATGGCGGTGGTCGCCAGCGTCCCGAGGGTGAAGAGATGCAGCGCCGCGAGCACCGCGCCGGGTCCCCCGCGGGAACCTGCCAGCGCATCGCCGCTCAACGCCAGCAACAGCCAGCCGATGGCGTGAAAACCCAACGCCGCAGCGAAGAAACGAAAGGGCACGGATGGCGGCAGCAGGCGGTCGCGGGCAGAAAAAGCCATGTCAGGCGACAGCATACACCCGCTCCTCATCGGTAAAGATCAGACCCATCGCCACATTCCGGAAAAATACGCCCGCGGTTGCGGAATGTGGTTTATTGATAGTAAAAGCTATACAGGATGCGGCAAAACGCCTCTTGATCATGATCAAGGAAAGCTGCACGAAAGGACGGCTTAGCGTCCTTTTCGACTGGCGGCGGATCGCCGGAGAGACTGGCTTTGGTGGAGCGGGCAAGGAGATAGGGCCAAGCATGGTGGACGGAAATTCAAGAGCTTCGGCGAACGATGGTGTCCGCCGGATGGAAGTTGTGTTGGCCGGCGTCGCGCTGCATGCCGCCGCGCGCCTGGGCGACAGCGTCACCGCTCCGGTGTTGGACCGGGTGCTGCGCACGCTGGCGCAGCGGCACAGCCGCGCCTTCGAGGCGATGGCGGGTATGCCCCAATCCCGTGTGCTGATTGATCCCATCGACCAGCCCGTGGCCTTCCTGCTTTCCCTCGGGCCACAGCCGAGCCTGCGCATCGCCAGACGGGGCGCCGGGGCTGAGGGGGCGATCCCCAACGCAACGATAAGGGGTCCGCTGATCAACCTGATGGATCTGTTGGAAGGCCGCATCGACGGTGATGCGCTGTTCTTCCGCCGGACCTTGAGCATCGAGGGGGATACGGCCCTGGTCGTCGGCCTGCGCAACGCGCTGGACGGGGAGGACATCGACCTTGTGGCCGATCTGGCCGGCGTCGCCGGGCCATTCCACCGCGCCATCCCGCGCCTGCGGCACGAAGCGACCCGTCTGATCGGTGCGCTGGAAAGCGCGCGCGCTCTGTTCTTGTCCCCGGTCATGGGACGATTGGACAGGTTGGAGCGTCGCATGACCACCCCATCCCGTCCCGCCCGGGAGCTTTGACGCATGGCGTTTGAACTGATTTGCCCGGCGGGCACCCCCGCCGCGTTGCGCGCTGCCGTGGACGCCGGCGCTGACGCCGTTTACTGCGGCTTTCGTGATGAAACCAACGCCCGCAACTTTCCTGGCCTGAATTTTTCCCGCGATGAGTTGGGCGAGGCGGTCGCCTATGCGCACGCCCGTGGCCGCAAGCTGTTCGTCGCCATCAACACCTACCCCGCCGCCGGCAACCTTGACCCCTGGCGCCGCGCGGTGGACGATGCGGCGCGCCTGAAGGTCGACGCGGTCATCATGGCCGACCTCGGTCTGCTGGATTACGCCACCACCAAACACCCTGACCTGCGGTTGCACCTGTCCGTCCAGGCGTCGGCGGCGAACGCGGAAGCGGTCAAGCTGTTCCGCGACAGCTTCGGCGTGCAGCGCGTGGTTCTGCCGCGCGTGCTGACCGTCGCCGACATCAAGGGCCTGACGACGGAGACCGGCGTCGAGGTGGAAGTGTTCGTCTTCGGCGGCCTCTGCCCGATGGCGGAGGGGCGCTGCTCGCTCTCCAGCTACGCCACCGGCCTGTCACCGAACAAGCAGGGCGTCTGCTCGCCGGCCAGCCATGTGCGCTATGAGCCGCGCGGCGATGATTTGATCTCACGCCTGGGTGATTTCACCATCAATGTTTTCAGCCCCGACGAGCCCGCCGGCTATCCCACCTTGTGCAAGGGCCGCTTCGCCGCCGATGGCCGCACCAGCTATCTGTTTGAAGAACCGACCAGCCTGAACGCCCTGCAATTGCTGCCCGAATTGAAAGCCGCCGGCGTGCACGCGCTGAAGATCGAGGGCCGCCAGCGCGGCAAGGCGTACATCACCTCGGTGGTGCAGACCTACCGCGCGGCGCTTGATGCGTTCGAGCGCAACGGAAAGATTCCCGACGTGGATCTGGACTCTGTCGTCGAGGGTGCGCGGGAAACCGCCGGCGCCTATCAGCGATCCTGGCGATGAGGGCGTAAAAACCATGGAAAAACGGTCTCTTCTCACCCTCGGCCCGGTGCTGTTCAATTGGTCCGTGGAGCAGTGGCGCGACTTTTATGCCCGCATCGCCGACGAGGCGCCGCTTGATATCGTCTATCTCGGTGAAGTGGTGTGCTCCAAGCGCACTCCCTTCTTTGAAGAATCGATGCCCGATGTCATCGAACGGCTGACCGCGGCCGGCAAGACGGTCGTGCTGTCCAGCCCGATCCTGGTCACCACCGACCGTGAACGCAAAATGGTGAATGGCTTGGCCGAAGACAGCGAACTGGCTATTGAAGCCAATGATCTCGGCGCTGTGGCGCAGCTTGCCGGCAAGCCGCACGCCATCGGCCCCTTTGTGAATGTCTACAACGAGGCGACTCTGGGCTGGCTGGTGTCGCGCGGCGCTGCTTCGGTGTCGCTGGGAACGGAATTGCCGGTTGATTCCGTTGAAATACTAGCCAAAGAAGGCGCACGCCTGGGCGTGGACATCGAAGTGCAGGTGTTTGGCCGTGCGCCGCTGGCCATTTCAGCCCGGTGCTATCACGCCCGCGCGCATGGGCTGCATAAAGATGGCTGCCAGTTCGTCTGCGCCCAGGATCTTGACGGCCTGGGCGTCGAAACACTGGACGACCAGCCCTTCTTGGCGGTTAATGGTTTGCAGACCATGTCGCATACATACCTATGCTTGGCTGCCGAGATATCCAGATTGCAGAACCTGGGGGTAAATCGTTTCCGCCTGTCGCCGCACACCGTGGACATGGTGCGCGTGGCGCAGGGCTTTCGCGCCGTGCTGGACGGCGCGTTGGATGGGGCTGACCTCGCGGCGGAACTGGCGGAGTTGGTCACCGACGCCCCTCTCGCCAATGGATTTTTCCATAACCAGCCCGGTGCGGCCTACATTAAGCAGCCCACGGCTGTGAATTGATGATGAAGGAGGGGGATAAGACCATAATGGTTCAATCCGACGATCCCGCTTCCCCCTCCTCTTTTGAATGCGCGTGGGTGCGCCAGTTGATGGACGCCTCCCAAATGGGAATGGCGCTGATCGGGCCTGACCTGCGCTACCGCTGTGTGAATCGCAGCTATGGTGAGCTTGTTGGCGCCGACGCCAGCACGATCATCGGCTTGACCGTCGCCGAGGTTTTGGGTGAAGACCTCTATATCCGTATCAAGCCCACGATTACCGAAGTGTTGTCCGGGCGCGCCGCGCATTTGGAGAAATGGATCGACTGCCCAAAATACGGACGGCGTTACCTGCGAAGAATTTACACGCCGAATACTCTGCCCAACGGCGTGTTCGATGGCTACACCACCTTCATCTATGACATCACCGATCTGCGTCAGATCAAGGATGAACTGGCCGCCAATGAGGAATTGAGGACGGCTATCATCAACGGCACCCCCGATGTGATCATCACCATCGACACCGATAGCCGCATTGTCGAGTTCAATCAAGCCGCCGAACGCCTTTTTGGGTATCCGCGCGAGGCGATTCTGGGACTCAACATGGAGGAAGTCCTTATCCGCCCCACCCGTCTGGGACGGCACCGGGAGGGCATGCAGCACTACCTCAAAACGGGCGAGCAGGCCATGCTTGATCGCCGGGTCGAGACGGTGATTCGGCATGCCAATGGTGAGGACATCACCGTCGATCTGATGATCACCGAGACGAACACCACGGGCCGCCGCCTGTTCACCGCCAGCCTGCGCGACATCAGCGAACGCAAGTGCATGGAGAGCAAACTAAACGATCTGGCCTACTACGATCAGGAAACCGGCCTCGCCAACCGCCAGAACCTGCTGCGCTCCCTGAACGAACGAATGAAAACCGACGGAAAGGCGACGCTTCTCTCCATTGACATCGACCGCTTTTTCAACCTCCGCAACAGCTTCGGGCATGAGTTCGCCTCGAGCATGCTGGCGGAGTTGGCGGCGCTGCTTACGGATCATTTCGCCAACAACGCGCAATTGGCGCGCATCAATGACCATGTGCTGGGCTTGCTGCTGAACGACGAGCCAGACAAAGCGACGCTGAAGGCGCATGTCGAAAGCATCCTTGCGCAGTCGCGTCAAACACACTCCACGACCGGCAGCTTGATGCCCCTCTCGGTGAGCATTGGCATGGCCAGCGCCACGGAGGAGAGCACTGCTGAAGAACTGCTGCGTGACTCCAAGATCGCCGCCTACCACGCCCGCAAACTGGGCGGCAACCGTGGGGTTCAGTTCAAGCCGGTCATGCGGGAGCGCATCGCCTGGCAGACGCGCATAGAGCAGGATCTGCGCGACGCGCTTGAAGAGCGCTCCGGGCTGTGGCTCGCCTATCAGCCCATCGTCGATCTGACGAACGGCGGGCGCTTGCGCGCCTTCGAGGCGCTGCTGCGTTGGAACCACCCGGAATACGGCAACATCCCGCCAGCCGACTTCATCCCGGTGGCCGAGAGCACGGGCCTTATCGTCATGCTCGACCGTTGGGTCTTGAACGAGGCCTGTCGGCAAGCCACCGTGTGGAGAGACATCGATACCAGCGGCCATCCCCCGCTGTTCATGTGCGTGAATCTTTCGCCGATTGAGCTGGCTGAGCCGGATTTTCTCGATTCAGTGGAGCGGACCATTGCCGAGACCGGGATCAACCCTTACCAGCTTAAGCTGGAGGTCACCGAAGGCGCGGTGATGGCGCACCCTGAGCGGGGGATCGAGATGCTGAACGCGCTGAAGAAAATCGGCGTACGCTTGGCCATCGATGATTTCGGGACAGGCTATTCATCCCTGAGTTACCTGGAAAAGCTTCCGGTCAATTCACTGAAGGTGGACCGATCCTTTGTGCAGAATCTGCACCAATCCTCAAAAAGCGCCGCCATCCTGCGGCTTATCATCGAGGCGGCCCATGCCTGTGGCTTTGACGTGATCGCCGAAGGCGTCGAAACGGAAGACATCGCCCAGCATCTGACTAAACTGTCCTGCGATCTGGCCCAAGGATACCATTTCGCAAGGCCGCTTACACCTGAAGCCGCCAGTGTTCTGGTGAGAGAAAGCGCCAACCGTCAAGCCGATCTGGTGGCTTGACAGGCGCGCCGTCACGCGACGCGATGCCGCGCCAGATACAGCGGCGTGCGTGATTTCACGACTTTGAAGACAAAATTGTAACGGGCGACGTGATAGCTCGGGTCAAAACCGTAAAAGTTGAAGCGCATCCGCTCCAGCTCTTCCGTCCGATACTGTTCCAGCGGCTTGGCGGCTTCATCCGCGGCGCGCCGGGCGCGCTTTTCAGCGTGCAGGAGCGGTAAAGCCGGGTCAGCCGCCAGGGATTCAGCACGCTGAACGACTTCGGCCCGGAAATCGGCGACCCGGTTCCCGAACACGGCATCCACCAACCCCAGGCGGCAGGCCTCGGGCGCGCCCATGGGCAAACGCGCCTCGGTGACGGTGCGGGCGCGCTGGTCACCGACGCGCTTGGGCAGCACATAGGTCCAGTATTCCGAGCCGTACAGATTGCCCATGCTTTTGTAATGCGGGTTCAGCACCACGCCGGTGCGCGCCCACACAAGATCCGCGCCCAGCGCCAGGAAGACACCGCCCGCCCCGGCGTTGCCGGACAGCGCCGCGACGGTGATTTTATCGGCGGTCAGCAGAATCCGCGCCACATCGTCGATGGCGTTGATGGTGCGCCAGGATTCATCAGCCGGGCTGGCGGCCGCCTCGATGGTGTTGAGGTGGATGCCGTTGCTCCAAAAATCCTCACCCCCCATCAGCACCAGCACGCGCGTGTCGCGTTTCAGCGCCGCTTCGCAGGCGGCTTGCAGGCGTTGGCACTGATCGGCGCTCATCGCACCGTTGTAGAAGGGAAAATGCAGATAGCCGACCCCCGCCGCCTCCTCGTACCAGAGGTCGCGGTAATCACCGGCCCTTTCCGGCAGATCAAGGGGCATCACACACGCCGCCGGTAATTTCAGCGTCGGCGCGTGCGGGCCGAGGGAGCGGGCCTTCATCGACCCGATCCACACCGCACCGTCCACCGTCGCCCGGCACAGCGCCCCCTGCCAGCGCGCCAACCACGCGCCGGGCGCACCCTCAAGGCGGCTTTCAGGATGGGCGTCGAACAGGGTGACATCATCGTCGCGCACGCCGGGAACGCCGTCAGCACTGCGGATCTTGCGCAGAACGGTGGCGGTGTCGTCGGTTGACCAGTCAATCGCCCGGTTGGCCTGCGTCATGGCCGGGCGCGGCGCGCCGAACGCCGCCGGGTCCGCCGGGTCGAATGCCTTGGGCGCCCCACCCCGCCCCAGCCGTTCCAGCGCCTCCAGCACCGCCGTGACGGCGTTCTCGGTCACCTCATGGCGGTACAGACTGGCCTTCGCCGCATCCCGCATGGGAAAGGACAGCGAGCACCAGACATCCCCGGCGTCGAAGGTGGCGTTGGCCTGCAAGACGGTGACGCCCCAACGCTTGGCCCCCTCCAGCACCGCCCAATCCAGCGCCGACGGCCCGCGATCACCCAACGGGCCGGGGTGGACCACCAGACAGGGCAGACCACGCCAGACATCCTCGGGAATGGCGCGCTTGAGGAAGGGCGCCAGCAGCACATCCGGGCGGAAGAGCCGCACCGCTTCGCGGGTCACGGAATCATTGATGTCGAACTCAAGGCTCACGCTGTGGCCGCGCTCAACCAATTCGACGAAAAGGCGCTGCGCCAAGCTGTTGAAGGCGTGCACGAGAAGCAGGATGCGCATCACGCATTCCCCTGGTGGTCACGAAAACGGCCATAGGTGTAATGCGCGGCGCACGCCCCCTCCGCCGACACCATGCAGGACCCCATGGGGGATTCCGGCGTGCAGACGGTGGCGAACAGCTTGCAGTCCGTCGGTCGCTGGAGCCCGCGGAGAATGGCCCCGCAAGCGCATCCCTTGTGATCGGGGACCATGGCGCCGGGGGTGTCGAAGCGCCGCTCCGCGTCCCAGGCGGCGTAGGTCTCGTTGATCTTCAAGGCGCTGTACGGCACCAACCCCAGCCCCCGCCATTCAAAAGAACGGCGCAGCTCGAACACCTCGGCGACCAGCGCCTGGGCCTTGCGGTTGCCGTGGCGGGTGACGGCCCGGGTGAACTGGTTCTCCACCACGGCCCGCCCGTCGTTGATCTGGCGGATGAGCATGAGGATCGCCTGCATCACATCCAGCGGCTCGAAGCCCGCCACCACCACCGGCTTTTGGTATTCCTCGGCGAAATATTCATAGGGCTGGCTGCCGATCACCGTGGAGACATGCGCCGGGCCAATGAAGGCGTCCAGCGGCACCGTGCCGAGTTCACGCACCTCCGGGCTTTCCAGGATGCTGGAGATCGCCGATGGGGTGAGCACATGGTTGCAAAACACGAAAAAATTCCTGAGCCCCCGCGCCTTCGCCATCTTCAAGGCGACCGCCGTCGGTGGCGTGGTCGTCTCGAAGCCGATGGCGAAGAACACCACCGGGCGGTCCGGGTTGGCCTCGGCGATCTTCAGCGCGTCGGTGGTGGACAGCAGCATGCGCACATCCGCCCCCTCGGCCTTCGCCTTGATCAGGCTGCGCCGGTCGGAAGCCGGCACGCGCATGACATCGCCGTAGGTGCACAGGATGACCCCCGGCGTTCTGGCGATGCTGATCGCGTCATCGATCCGCCCGACGGGCAGAACGCACACCGGGCAGCCCGGCCCGTGGATCAGCCGCACATTGGCTGGCAGAAGGTCGGGGAGACCATAGCGCGCGATGGCGTGGGTGTGGCCGCCGCAGAATTCCATGATGTGGTAGCGCCGCGCCGGATCGACTGTGCGGCGGATGGTCTCGGCAAGGCCACGGGCAAGCGTGGCGTCGCGGAATTCATCGACATATTTCATGACCACCAGTCTACCGTGAAATTTTAGCTAACACGCCTTGATCCGCGTCAACGGCGCCCCTTCACCACAACCGTGTACGCGGTTACCGCGACGAACAGCAACAATGAAGCGGCGTTCACCACCCCGCCCCATTGCCGCATCGGTAAATCCCCGCTCAGCCCCCCCGTCAGACGCAACGCCACGCCGAGGTGCAGCACCACGAGCGGCCCATACAGACGGGGCGCGTAAGGCATCGCCAGGCGCAGCACCGCCGGCAGGATGATCGGCGCGTGGCCAAACACCATGGCGAAGACAAAGCCGAGAAACACGCTGTGCAGGATGGGATCATAAGCGCCCCCGGTCGGATCGGGACTGGCGATGGCGATCAGACCGCCCAGCGCCAGCCAGACGTAACCCGACAGCAGGCATACCGCCACATAGCGCGGCAACCCGGTCCCGCGGATTGTCCGGCGCACCACGTCAAAGCGCACCAGCCAGAAGGCCAGCGCCAGCAGCCCCACCCCCGTGAGGTGAAACCCGATATCCGGCACCATCATCGCCACGGCGGCCCCCAGCACCAGCAGCGCCACGATCATGGCGAAGGCTGGCCCTGCCCAAGGGGTTGGGGGGCGAAAGCGGCTCAGCTCCAACCGTTCACCGGCGATGGTGAGCACCAAAAACAGCATCCACCACAGCACCACCGCCTGCATGTTCAAGCCGAGCAGCAACAGGCCATTACCAACCAGCCAGCACGCCGCCCCACCGGCCATGGTCGCGGTGAACCCCGCTTTCTGGCGCGTCCACACCCACACCGATGCGGCAAGCAGCACGGCGGAGGCCGCGCTCATCAGCAGCATGGCTATTCCCACGGGCGCGCCCGCGACCAGCAGCACGCCCGACAGCCCGGCGCCCAGCGGCGCCAGAAAAACCCATCGCTTGCCCAAAGCCGCCGCGCGCTCCAGCGCGATCACCGCGCCAAAGAAACCAGACAGCATCACCGGCCCGTGCAGCATCGCCATATCCGCGTGCGGCAACGGCACGGACAGGCCCAGCCGCGCCAAGCCGGCGAGAACGCCACCCAACAACGACACGAAACCGAGCGCCAGCAAAGGCATCCGGCGCGTCCGCAGGGCGGTGGCTGAAGCCGGCGGCGCCGTCACGCTCACGGCTCCGGCCAGCCAAGTTGACGGCGCGCCTCCGCCGACATGCGGTCGGATGTCCAGGGTGGCTCGAACGTCAGCTCAACGGTGACCGCCGAGGCTTCCGGCGCCCGCGTGCGGATGGCGCATTCCGCGCTCTCGCGCAGAAATTCACCCAATGGGCATGCCGGTGAGGTCATGGTGAGCCGCACCACCACGGCGTTATCCCCCGTCACAGCAATGGCGTAGACAAGGCCAAGCTCAACCACATCGATCCCCATCTCGGGATCGATCACCGTTCGCAGCGCGTCACGGACCTTGTTTTGCAGCATGCGGGGCTCCAGGGTGATTGCCGACGGCTGTCAAGGCTTACCGTGCGCATCCCGACAGCGTCAACCAGGACAAAACCTGCGCGCGGCAAGGGCTTTGCCGCCAAAAATTTATCTCAAAGAATTTTGTTCCTCATCAAAGATACATTAAGGGACTTCGGCTACGCTGCGCTGCGAAAATTCGCATCCTTAGGCAACAGGTAATCCTCATGCCCGACGGCAGCGCACCCAACGCCCTGGTTCCACCACCCCGCTACGAAACACACAAGACCATCCACCCCAAAGCCGTGTCAGGCACGTTCCGCCGGATAAAATGGATCGTTCTGGCCGTGCTTCTGGGCTTCTTCTTCATCTTGCCGTGGATACGCTGGGATCGCGGGATGGGCGTGCCGGACCAGGCCGTGCTGTTCGACCTGATGCAAGGGCGCTTTTACATCTTCGCCATCGAGATCTGGCCGCAGGAGGTCTATTACCTCACCGGCTTGCTGATCATCGCCGCCGTTGGCCTGTTTCTTGTCACGGCGCTGGCCGGGCGAGTCTGGTGCGGTTTCGGTTGCCCACACACGGTGTGGACCGATCTGTTCATTCACGTCGAAAAGCTCTTCGAGGGCGACCGGGCCGAGCGTATTCGCGGCGAAAAGACCCCGTGGACATCCAAAAAGCTGTACCGCAAGACAGGAAAGCATGCGGTGTGGATGGTGATTTCTCTGCTCTCCGCCTTCGGCATGGTCGCCTTCTTCACCGACGCGCCGTCGTTGGCGCTTGACGCCATGCGCCTCGATCTGGACAGCAACGCGTTCATCTTCCTGGGCTTGTTTGCTTCCATCACCTACATCATGGCCGGCTGGACGCGCGAGCAGATGTGCATGTACATGTGCCCATGGCCGCGCTTCCAATCCGCCATGCTGGACGAACACAGCCTGATCGTCACCTACCAGGGGTGGCGTGGCGACGCCAAGGGCCCGAAGCGCAAGTCGGAAAGCTGGGAGCAGCGCAACGCGCGCGGGTTCGGTGATTGCATCGACTGCGCGCAGTGCGTCCAGGTTTGCCCCATGGGCATCGACGTGCGCACCGGCGAACAGGCGGACTGCATCAACTGCGGCCTGTGCGTCGACGCCTGCGACACGATCATGGATCAGATCGGTCGTCCGCGCGGCCTGATCGCCTACGCCAGCATGACGGGCGTCGCGCAGCAAGCGGCTACGCCACAGACCGGAACCCCTTACAAGACGCCGTTTCTGCGCTCGCGCGTCATCATCTACACCGTCGTCATGGCGGTGGTGGCGGTGGCCATGCTGTTCGTCTTCAGCAACCGGGCCCATATGGATGTGATGGTGCTGCGCGACCGTGCGCCGCTGTTCATCACCTTGCAGGATGGCGGCATCCGCAACGTCTACACCTTCAAGATCGCCAACAAGATGCGCGAGACCGGCGTTTATGAGCTGACGGTGCAGGGCATTGAAGGCGCGACGCTGAACGCCGCCGGCGAAAAGGAAACGGCGGCTCCCGTCCTGCGCCTGACCGCTACGCCCGACAGCGTCACCACCTTCCGCGTTTATGTGACGGCGCCGGGCGCCGCGCTCGCCGCCGCTTCGACACCGTTGATGTTCCACCTGTTGGACAGCGTCAGCCACGAAAAGGACACCTACAAATCCGTCTTCATGGCGCCGCGCTAGAGCAGATCGCGTTCGGCTGTAAAGCCGAGCGCGTGAATCGGCTCGTCAAATCAAGAATCTAGAGCGGATTCTGCTCTAAACCAAGGGAAACCGTTTATGACCACCCCCGGCCGCAACCGCCCGCTTAAGATCGGCATCGTCACCGTGTCCGACCGCGCCAGCCGTGGCCTTTACGAGGACAAGGGCGGCCC
>JAVBJZ010000017.1:0-16204 GCA_031546725.1 Azospirillum sp. | reverse complement strand
AGCTTCGGGTTGGTCAACAGATTGGCGGCGGCCTCGGCGTAGCAGAACGGGATGAAGACGACGCCCGGCGGCACCGCCGGGTCGGCGCGGGCGGTCAGGGTCACCGCGCCGCGCCGCGTCGTGATCCGCACCGCATCCCCGGCGATGACGCCAAGCCGATCCAATTCCTGCGGCGCCAGGGTGGCGATGGGCTCGGGTTCCAGCGCGTCCAGCAGGGTGGCGTGGCGGGTGATCGCGCCGGTGTGCCAATGCTCCAGCAACCGTCCGGTGGTGAGCACGAAGGGGTATTCGTGGTCGGGCGGCTCGGCTGGGGGCGTAATCCCCGCCGGAACAAGCCGCCCGCGCCCGTTTGCTGTGGGAAAACCGTCGCCAAAGACGATGTCGTGACCGGGCCTATCCGGGGAGTCGCAAGGATAGGTCACGCTGCCTTCGCGCTCCAGGCGTTCCCAGGTGATGTTGTTCAGCGACGGCATCATCCCGGCCATTTCGGCGAAGACTTGGCGGGGATGGTCGTAGCGCCAGTCGAGGCCAAGGCGTTTCGCCAGTTCGACGATGATCCACAAATCCAGGCGGGCGTCACCGGGCAGGGGCAGCGCCGGACGACCGATCTGCACCTGACGGTTGGTGTTGGTCACCGTGCCGGCCTTTTCCGGCCAGGCCGAGGCCGGCAGCACGACATCGGCGTAGCGCGCCGTTTCGGTCAGGAAAATGTCCTGCACGACGAGATGCTGCAACCGCGCGAGCGCGGCGCGGGCGTGGGTCAGGTCCGGGTCGGACATGGCCGGGTTCTCGCCCATGATATACATGCCACGGATGCGGTCTTCATGGATGGCGTCGATGATCTCCACGACGGTCAATCCAGGTTGCGGGTCGAGCGCCATACCCCAGGTTTCTTCAAAAAAGCCCCGCGCCGCCGCATCGATCACCGGTCGGTAGTCGGGCAGGGACATGGGGATGAGCCCGGCGTCCGAGGCGCCCTGCACGTTGTTCTGCCCTCGCAACGGGTGCAGGCCGGTTCCCGGTCTGCCGGTCTGCCCGGTGATCAGCGCCAGGGCGATCAAACAACGGGCGTTGTCGGTGCCGTGCGTGTGCTGTGAAATGCCCATGCCCCAGAAAATCATCGACGCCCGCGACCGTGCGTACAGCCGCGCCACCGTTCGCAAGGTTGGCGCGTCGATGCCGCAGATTTCGGCCATTTGCTCCGGTGGGAAGCGACGGACATGCTCGGCCAGCGCCGCGAAATCATCGGTGTGGGCGGCGATATACTGACGGTCGTACAGCTCCTCCGTAACGATCACGTTCAACAGCGCGTTCAACAGCGCCACATCGGCGCCGATTTTGAATTGCAGCATATGGGTGGCGTGGCGTTTGAGGGCTTGGCCACGCGGGTCCATCACCACCAGTTTGACGCCGCGTTTCACCGCGTTCTTGAAGAAGGTGGCGGCGACGGGGTGATTTTCGGTGGGATTGGCGCCGATGACGATGATCACCTCGGAATCCAGCGCCGCAGTGAACGGCGCGGTCACCGCCGCTGAGCCAATGCCTTCGAGCAGCGCCGCCACCGATGAGGCGTGGCAGAGCCGTGTGCAGTGATCGACGTTGTTGCTGCCAAAGCCGGTGCGCACCAGCTTCTGGAACAGATACGCCTCCTCGTTCGACCCCTTGGCCGAGCCGAAACCGGCCAACGCCCTGCCGCCGTATGCCTGACGGATGGAGCGCAAGCCCTGCGCCGCGCGGTCCAACGCCTCTTCCCAGGTGGCGGGGCGGAAATGCGTCCATGGGTTGGCGGGGTCGACCTCGATGGTCTTCGGCGCGTCATCCCGGCGGATCAGTGGTTGGGTCAGCCGCAGCTTGTGATGCGCGTAGTCGAAGCCAAAGCGTCCCTTGACGCACAGCCGGTTCTGGTTGGCCGGCCCGTCCCGCCCGTCCACCGCCACGATCCGCTTATCCTTGATGCGGTAGGTGATCTGGCAGCCAACCCCGCAGTAGGGGCACACGCTGTCCATCGCCGTGTCCGGCGTCAAGGCGCGCACCCCGGCCTCGTCCACCAGACTGGCGGGCATCAGCGCGCCGGTCGGGCAGGCTTGCACGCATTCGCCGCAGGCCACACAGGTGCTGGCTCCCATCGGGTCGGCCATGTCGAAGACGATGCTTTCCGCCGGCCCGCGTCCCGCCATGCCGATGACATCGTTCACCTGCACCTCGCGGCAGGCCCGCACGCACAGGGTGCATTGGATGCAGGCGTCCAACCGCACGCTCATCGCCGGGTGGGAGCGGTCTGGTTCGGGCCGCTGGGGGTGAGGAGGAAACAGGCCGCCGGTGGCGCCAACCCGATCGGCCCAGTGCAAAAAGCGCGAGTCCGGGTCGGGGGAAACCGCCCGCTCCGGCTGGTCGGCGAGCAGCAACTCGAACACCAGCCGGCGCGCCTCCTGGGCGCGTGCACTGGCGGTGCGCACCACCATGCCGGGGGTGGGCCGGCGGATGCAGGAGGCGGCGAGAACACGGTCCCCCTCGCTTTCGCCCAGCCCGGCGCGGCAGTTGCCGTCAGGACGATAGCCGGGGGCGGGGGTGTGGCAGAGATGGGGGATTTCGCTGCCCAAGCGGTGCGCCACCTGCCACAGGCTCTCCCCCGGCAGGGCGTCGACGTCGCTGGAGTCAAGCCGGAAACGGATGCTCATGACAACGCCTCCGGGAAATGGCGCAGGATGGAGCGCACGGGATTCATCGCCGCCTGTCCCAAGCCGCAGATCGAGGCGTCGGTCATCACCCGCGCCAAAGCCGTGAAGGCGGCGTGATTGGCCGGGTCGTTTTCCAGGAGAAGAACCGCCTTCTCGGTCCCGACCCGGCACGGTGTGCATTGGCCGCAGCTTTCATTGCGGAAGAAGCGCAGCAGGTTGAGCGCCACCTGACGCAGATCATCCCGGTCCGACAGCACGATGACCGCCGCCGAACCGATGAAGCAGCCGTGCGGCTCCAGCGCCCCGAAGTCGAGCGGCAGATCGGCGAGGGAAGCCGGCAGCAACCCACCGGACGCTCCGCCCGGCAGATAGGCTTTGAAGCGATGCCCTTTGGCCATGCCGCCGCAGAACTCGTCGATCAATTCCTGCGCCGTGATCCCCGCCGGGGCGATTTTGGGGCCGGGCAGGCGAACCCGACCGGAAACGGAATAGGTGCGCAGGCCCGACCGGCCATGGCGTCCCTGGGCGTTCCACCATTCCACGCCACGCTCCAGGATGTCGGTCACCCAGAACAGCGTTTCGATGTTGTTGATCAGCGTTGGCCGCCCGAACAAACCGACCTGGGCGGGGAAGGGCGGCTTGTGGCGGGGGAGGGGGCGCTTGCCCTCGATGCTTTCAAGCATGGAGGATTCCTCGCCGCAGATATAGGCGCCGGCGCCGCGATGTACCCGGATATAGCCGGGCGACGCCAGGGACGCGGCCTCCAGCGCGGCGATTTCCTCCAGCAGAATGGCGCGGGCGAACGGATACTCGTCGCGGAGGTAAAGGTGCACCTCCGCCGCCTCGATCACCCAGGCGGCGATGAGCATACCTTCAAGAAAGCGATTCGGGTCGGTTTCCAGATAATGGCGGTCCTTGAAGGTGCCCGGTTCGCCCTCATCCGCGTTGACCACCAGGATGCGCGGCGCGGGTTGCGAGCGCACCAGCGCCCATTTTCGGCTGGTGGGGAAGCCAGCGCCCCCCATGCCGCGCAACGACGCTTGTTCAAGCGCCGCCAGCACGTCATCCGGTGTCCGCCCCCCACTCAGGCACTCGCTGAACAGCCGATAGCCCCCCTGCGCCCGGTAGGCGCTGAACCGCTGCGGGGTGGGAATCCGCCCCCGGTAGGCGCCGTTCAAGGCGGCGAGGACGGTGTCCGCATCAGCCGGTTCGATGGGCGTGCGGCTGGTGCTCACCGACACCGACGGCGCCCGGTCGCAGCCACCCATGCAGGGCGCGCGCACCATGCGGGCGTCGGGGCCAAGCCGCCCGGCGAGATCCCGCGCGAGAGCATCCGCGCCGGCCATTGAACAGGCGATCCCATCGCAGATATGGACGGTGATCGGGGGTGGAGATGGGTCACCCTCGCGGATGATGTGGAAATGGGCGTAGAAGGAGGCGACCTCAAACACCTCGGTTTGCGCCAGGCGCATCAGCTCGGCCAGGGCCGCGAGATGGCGGGTGTGCAAGCAACCGTAGCGGTCTTGAATGCGGTGCAAAAACTCCAACAACCAATCACGCTGGCGCGAATCGTCTTTCAGCAGGGCGCGGATCTCGTCCACCGCCAATGGGTCGACCTGACGCCCCTTCGGTTGAGCCGCCGACCGCCGCCGACCGCCGTCACGCTGTGGCATATTTTCTCCCTTGGCTCCCTCCCTTGTGGCGTTTGCTCCTTCAAAAGGGCGCTTGAGCCACCCACGCAAACACCGCAGGATGGCTCGAATATGCGTTGGCGGAGCGGTTCGGGAAGACCCCCTATGACAAAGAATACTGTCCTGTTCGCGTTTCTTTTGCTCCTGACCCATACTGGCATGGCGCGGGCCGAGGATGGATACCCGACGGAGGCGCGGGTTGATTACGTCTTCGGCTGCATGGCGGCCAATGGCGAGAATCAGGAAATCATGCGCAAATGCTCCTGCAGCATCGACGCGATCGCCGCCCGCTTTCCCTACGACAAATATGTGGTGATCGAGACCGCCCGCACCTTGCAGGACGCGCCGGGGGAGCGCGCCACGCTCATGCGCGGGACGGCGTGGGTCAAGGATTTGCAGGATGAGTTCCGGCAAATCCAGGTCGCCGCCGACCTCAAATGCTTTTGATCGACCGGTTACGGTGGGCCTTTGCGATCCCGCGCTATCGTTATTATGACAATATACCAGAAGCGGCGTGTTCCGCTTGGCGCTGTATTTGCCTGTACCCCGTAAAACTGAGCGCGAGCGCTATGCAGCCAGTAAAAAACAGGTAATAGCTTTGAGGCAGGAACAGAAAATACTCGACCAGCGTCAATGTTGTTATCGTTGGTTGTATGGATACGACAAACAGCAGAAATGACGCCCAAAAGAAGATGCTCATCAAGAGAACGGAACGTTTCTGCAATGCTGTGCTGAAGAGCAAGGTAATCGCAAAATAAGCAAAAATGAAGATGACGACCATGTTCTCGGTCAGAAGGAAGCCCCGGTAGCGGCCTGTTTCAGAGAGCAGGTTGACTTGGAAGGCTGCGTGCAGAGCGGCGCAGCTAAGGTTGATCAGAGCCAGTGTAATCACGGTGGCGTTTCGTTCAGGCATGGATACCTCTGTATGAAATCTGGCGATGGTGCGGCGCGAATAACCGGTAGTCGCGCCGCTTCCATTCGGGTAAGGCAAGAGCGCCCGCTCTCTGTCAAAGACAGCGAATGTTTTGCGGGGGATGAGGAAGGAAGAACGGAAGAGAGGCCGACTCAGTCGCCCCAGTGCTCGAAGGCCTTTACCGCATCATCGGTATAGCCGTAGTGGGATGTGAAAATACAATCGAACTTGTACGATCGTCTGAGGGTGTCGATGCTGGCCCGGTGTTGCTTTTCATCCTGATTGAGAAAGGCGTTGAACGGGAAAACGCGACCGTTTTGCAGAGACAATCCATCACTGGGGAACATCCAGACGCCGTTGACAAGATAGCCTGTCAACCCCCGTGTATGGCCTGGCAGCGGTATGCTTTCGACCTTGATGCTATCAAAAGTCAGAATCTCGTTATTATGGATCGTTCGATAAGGCCTGCACAGCATATTCTTCAGAAAGGATACTGTGCGATTGGGAGGGGCGCCGGTGGCTTCTATATCGTCTTCCGGCCAGTACTCGAGATCACCGAACAGGCTTTGGGCGGCCTGCGCCCCAATTTCCGCATAGGCGGTTGCGGCATGGTTCAAGGCTGCTTCCGGCATCGTGAGTCTGAAGCGGTCAAGCATGGCGACCTCCGCTTCCGGCAGAAAAACCTCAGCCTTGGGAAACGCGCCAATTCCAGCGACATGATCGATATCCGAATGTGTCAGCAAAACCGCCTTTACATCATCAGGGTCAATCTTGAGGGAGGCCATTTCCTGGCGGATTCTGTCCGCGTTGATCCCAGCATCGATAGCCACGTATTTTCCATTATCTTTGATCAGGAAAATATTGACGAAGCCGTCCTGCACAACGAAGAGCTCGTTGAGCAAATGCTGGGTCGGTAAAGGAGACATCCGTGCTGTTTCATTGGCGATCAGGCCGCCAATCGTTGATGCTTTAATTTTCATTTTCACTCCTGCATTGGGAGGCCGTGCAACTGAAAAAATATATTCCAGCTTCTCTTGCGCGACGGCCCGCTCTCATGCAGCGTATATATTCTGCGATATCTTTTTAGCAAGAATGCACTTTTTTGTAATATACTATATAAAAAGATAGTGTGGATTCTGCCGTGCTCAGGAAAGGCGCCATGAAGCAAGCCCCCTATTTATGCCCTATCGAAGCGACTCTCGATCTGATCGGGGGGAAATATAAGGTCGTCATCCTGTATCATCTGACGAAAAAGACCCTGCGTTTCAGCGAGCTGACTCGCCTGATTCCGCACGCCACGCCCAAGATGCTGACGCAGCAGTTACGCGATCTG
Source organism: Azospirillum sp. (assembly GCA_031546725.1). Taxonomy (GTDB): domain Bacteria; phylum Pseudomonadota; class Alphaproteobacteria; order Azospirillales; family Azospirillaceae; genus Azospirillum. The sequence goes on along the minus strand of JAVBJZ010000017.1, from coordinate 9,589 downwards.
GAAAGCGGCGATCTGATTGTGCGGATCGTCTATCCCGTTGTTCCTCCAAAGGTGGAGTATTCGCTATCCGAGCTTGGAAAGACGCTGATTCCGATACTGAGGAATATGTGTGATTGGGGAGAGAGCTATCTGGAGGCAAGGGAAAATCAGGTGATCACGCCTGCCCGAACAAGCAAGGACAAGAATTTTGACAATGCGGGAGAAGGGGGTAGCCAGCCACCCCCTTCTGCGCGCATGCCTTACGGTATCAGCCCCGGCGGGACTTCGGGCGAACACTGAGCAACACTCCGGCGAGCACAAGGAACAGCAAGGCCCCTCCGCCCCAGACCCGGACGTAACCGGGCATCCCAAGACTGGGGACAAGGGCGTAGACGGCGGCCAACGCCGCCCACACCGCGACAATGGCCAGGATCAGCCAGAATTCATCGTTCTTCATGCTGGTTCTCCCGCGTTCAATGACCATGCCCGCCGCCGATGGCGATGATCGGCAGGGATTGGATCAGTTGGAAGGCGATGATGGTGAAGACATACATAACCGCGACCAGCGCCACGACCGATGCCGGCCCCGTCCACGCCGAGGCCCGGCCAACACCGTGCGGCCCGGCCTGCCAGTCCACCACCGGCGTCTCGGCCACGGTCGTGGGGGCGCAGCGGGTCAGCAGCGTGCGCGCGACGCCATAGACGCTCACCGAAAGGGCGATGGCGAAGATGGTCGCGCCGACGCCAACCAGCGCCATCAGCACCGGCCACGCCGCCGGGGCCATGCCGCCGTAGCTCATGTCGAACACGCGGCGCGGCGCGCCCATGAACCCCGCTGTGACGCCCGCCGCACCGAACACCAGCAAGCCGATGGTGACGATCGCCGGCATCCGCTTCAGCACCGCCGGACGCCACAGGGAACCGCCGCTGAGCGCCGGAAGGATCACCATCAGCGCCGCCAGGAAGGTCTGGGTGAGCACACCGACCGCGAAGAAGTGGAAATAGCCGGGGACGAAGAAGGTGTCGGACAGCATCGGCGCCAATTCGCCCTGGATCAGCACGAAGGCGAAGGCGACGCCCAGCATCATGTTGACCATCGCCCAGCCCATGTTCGCCATGGCTGGGTTGCTCCAGGGCAGCCAGCGCATCCAGCCGAACAGGCCCGTAGCCCCGCGCGCCTTGGCCTCGCGCGCCTTGGCGCTGGCCTCCAGCGACGAGATGATGATGGCGAACGCCGCCAGGGTGGGAACGGAAACGAACAGCGACAGCAGCGAGCCAACCACCCGCACGCCCTCGGACAGGTTGGGCTCAAGAAACATGTGGTAGAGCGAGGTTGGCGGCACGAAGACCAGATAGGAGGCGAAGACGATCTTCGACAGCCGCGCGCCGTGGATCGACCGCACGCCGGTCAAATGCTCCGTCAGCACGTACCACACCAGCACGGCGGCCATCAGCGGCAGGTAATGCAGGTTGTGGAACAGGATGTGCCATTCCGTGCCATGATTGGCCGGGAACGCCCCGTCGCCAAGCATCCACAGCACGCCCGGAAGGAAAGCGTTGGTGGCGGCGATGGCGCTGACCACCAGGAAACCCGCCCAGGCGAACAGGGCGAAGCCGACGGCGGTGAAACCATCGGCCTCGCCACGCCGCCGGGGCTGAAGCACGGTGGCGATGGCGCTCACCGCCGTGGCGACCAGACCAGCCGACAGCAGCAGGTAACCGAGCGCGAACACCCCGACCGAGCGCGGGTCGTCCATCGCCAGTTCCGGGTTGCCGTCATAAAGCAGCGGCGTGCCGGTGGCGGAGATCCACTCGCTGACGCCAAACCCGGCCAGCATCAAGCCAACGCCAAGCCAGGCGAAGGGGCGCAGAGCCAACCCCCGGCCATTCTCCGCCGCCGCCAGCACCAGCAGCAGCGCCGCCTGGATCAGATAAAGCCAGTAGAAGAACACGGAGACGCCGTGCAGCGTCAGGATGCGGTAGGCGTCGTCCGAGAAAAAGCTGAGCGCCCTGGCGCGGGCGAGCGCGGTTACAAAACCGCCGGCGATCCCCAGCGCCAGCGCCAGCAGGGCGGCGCCGAACAGCAGCTTGAAAAGAGTCTTGTCGGGCGTCGGCAGAGCGGTGATCCGCGCGATCAGGCCGGCTTTGGCCCCCAAGGCGGTGGAGGCTTGGTGATTCATGGTCATGGTTTCCTCCCTCGCTCAGGCGACGATGATGCGGCCTTGCATGGCGTCATGCGCCTGGCCGCAATAGACGGTGCAGTACACGAGGTATTCGCCCGGCTTGGTGAAGGTGAGCGTCTGCTCGGTGACGATGTTCGGGCGAAGCCGGATGATGCGGCTGGCCGCTCCCATCTGGATCGACGCGCCATGCGTGATGTCATCCGCCATCATGCGGAATCGGTACGGCGTCCCAGCCCTGAGATGCAGGGTTTCCGGGTCGTAGCCCCACTTCTTGGCCAGCAGATAGACATCCACCGGCGCTGAATCGTCACCATGGGCGTGCATGGCGTGGGCGTCGTGCCCATGCATGCTGTTCATCGCATGCGGGTCAACGCTGCCATCGGCGCGCCGGTATTGGCTGAGGAACGCCTCGTGCTCGGCGTGGAACACCGCCGGCGGTGAGGCCGGGGCGGCGCCATGACCGCTATGCCCTCCCGGCTCTGGGGCCATCGCCATCTCATGGCCTCCGCCGTGAGCGTCACTGGCATGGGGATTGGCGGTATGCGGGTCGGCGGCCTTCGTATGGCCGCCGAAGGGGAGGGGAGCGGCGCCATAGGCCGCCCAAGCGCCATACAAGGAAACAGCGCTGAAGCCCAGCGCGGTGATGAAGCCGCGACGGGTGGTGAAATGCCTCTCAAGCATGATGAGAGTCCTCAAAGATCGATTGATCGGAAGGGGGGCAAGCGCCGCCGGTCAAGCGGCGCGCGGTCGATCAGAGGACGGTCTTCGGAGGAGGTGATTCAGGGGTGAGGTCACGCGCCACGGCGTCGTCGTCCGAGGGGAGAGGCCAGGCAAGCCGCGTGGTGAAGGCGACTCTGGAAACGATAAGACGGTCGGGCGCCTCCACGGACGAGCAACACGGCGACGCTGCCGGGGCCGCATGGTGCTGGCGCTGTTCATGGCTGGTGTGGTGGTCGGCGTGGTCCATGGTCTGCGTGGGCAAGGCATGCACGCCGCTGGCGCAGCCCAGAAGCAACGACAGCGTGATCGCCAACACCATCCAGACGCGACCGATACCAGCCAAGACCACCGCTATCCCCTTCATGCCGCAGTCCTTGCGGTGACTGTACGAGTTTACGCCATTAAAGCGCTGTTGGCGAGCGACGGCATAGAGTGCAAAGCCGTACGGTTAAAAATCAAGGATAGTATCCCTATTTTACAAAAGTTTGCGCGGGCACAAAGAACCTCCGCCTGAGGCGGCGGTAGTGTTCCCGTATGAGTGAGCCTCCCTTCTCCGAGCCATCCGCTGCGCAGTCCGTTGCTGAGTTGCTGCGGGCGTGGCCGCAAACGATGGCCGTGTTTCTCCGCCGCCGGATGGCCTGTCCGGGTTGCGCCATGGCGCCCTTCATGACCGTGGCCGAAGCCGCCGGGGCCTATGGCGTGCCGATCGCCGCTCTGTTGGCGGAATTCACGCAGGTGATCGCCGGGGAGGTCGCCTGGGGACCGTTCCTGCCGCCGCTGCCGCATGGCCCCGTAGAGCAATCGAGTGAAGGATAACGCTCCTTTTATTAAGATAAGCGTCATCCCCGCGGAAGCGGGGACCCAGGCTTTACAGTGAAGGAAAGGCTTGGAAACCCTAGGTCCCCGCTTCCGCGGGGATGACGAATATGTTAAAACATAAAGGACTTTAATCCTTTTTATCGGAGCATCCTCTTTTACCGGTTACCCTGCATGCCCCCCGTCTGCCGACGCTGATCGCTCCTTGATCAGGGTGTCCGGTTGCTCCCGTGCTGGTCCAGGAAGCGCCGGCAAACGTCGAAGTCGGCTTCCAGGTCGGGAGGGAGCGGCATCTGCTTGCGTTTGGCCAAATCATGGGCGAAGGCCAGCATGCGCTCGGTCGGTGCGGCGCGGCGCGGGGCTTTGGGGGTGTCTTTGATCGGGATAGCCGGTGCGGACGGTTCCGCTTCGGCGCGGCGGCGTGGACGTTTCGTGCGCGCCGTTCCCGTGGCGGCTTTGATTGTCTTGCCGGCGGCGCCGGCGGGAGAGCGCCGCCGTTTGCCGGGCTGGCCCCTGGGGGCGTTGGTCGGTGCGCCGAGGTCGATCGCCGGGCCGGGCCGTCCCTTGAGCGCGCCGATAAGGCGCTCGGCCTCGGTGGCGATGCCGTCGATGACGGTGCGGAAGTCCGCCCGGCCCGTCACCACCTCGTCAAGGCGCATTTCCCACAGCGCGGTGGTGCCGGGATCGACCAGCGCGGGGGCGGCGGCGCGCAGCAGTTCGAACAAGGCCAGGCCGGCGGGCGTCGCCACCAGCCACTTGCCGTCGGCGGACAGCAAGTTCTGCTTCTTCAGGCCCTTGATGACCTCGGCGCGGGTGGCCGGGGTGCCGATGCCCTTGGCCTCCTTCAGCCGGTCGCGCAAGGCCGGGTCTTCGACAAAGCGCCAAGCGTTCTGCATGGCGTCGATCAGCGTGCCCTCGTTGTAGCGCGGCGGAGCCTGGGTCCGCTTGGCCTCGACGCGCGCCTGCGACAACGCCGCCGTCTCACCATCGACCAGCGGCGGTAAGTCCTGTTCGGCTTCGTCGGGGCCGGAGTCCGTTTGTTCAGCCGCGGTGTAGACCGCCCGCCAGCCGAGATGCAGCGGGATGCGGCCCGTCGCGCGAAACTCCGCCACATTATTTCCTGCCGACTCACTTCCAGGGACGGGGACTGGCATGGTGACGATGGTCTGGCGGTACTGGTAATCGGGCATCACCGCCGCGAGGTAGGAGCGGCAGATCAGCGCGAACAACCGTTTCTCATCCTCGCTCAGGCGCGCCAGGCGGGTTTCCAGATCGTCCATGACGTTGACGTTGGGAACAACGGCGTGGTGCGAGACGCCCTCAAGGGCGCGGTCGCTGAAGTGACCGGATTTGCCGCGCCGGATCACCGGCTGGCCGATGGACAGATAGGCGAAGCCGCGCAACCGGGTCAGCGCGCCGACCAGCGCCGGCACGTCGGCGATCTGGTTTTCCGACAGGTGGCGCGCCTCGGCGCGGGGGTAGGTGATCAGCTTCTTGCCGTCGCCGTCATACAATTCCTGCGCCACCGACAAGGTTCGGTCGGCGGTCCACCCCCAGCGCTGGCCACAGGTCTTCTGCAGGGCCGGCAGGTCGAACAGCTTGGGTGGGGCCTGCCGCCGTTCCTCCACCGCCACCGCCAGCGTTCCCCGGTGGTTGGTGGCCGCCGTGGCGATGACTTCGGCTTGGGCGCGGTCCTTGATGCGGGTTTTGGGCGGCCGCGCGTGCCGCATCAGGAAACTGCCCCCGGCGACGGTCGCTGTGGCGACCACCTCGAAATAATCCTCGGGTTTGAAGGCGCGGATCTCAATCTCGCGCAGGCAAATGATGGCGAGCGTCGGCGTCTTCACCCGGCCGATGCCGATGACTCCGCGGGCTCCCGGCGCGCGCAGCGCGGTGGTGGCGGTGCGCGTCAGCGATAGGTTGAAGATCTGGTCGGCTTGCTGGCGCGCCACCGCCGCCTCGTACAACGGGCGCATGGCGGCGTTTGGCTTCAGCGCGGCGAAGGCCTGGCGGATCGTCTTTGGGTCTTGCGCGGTGAACAGGGCGCGCAGGATCCGCCCACGGAATCGCAGATGTTCAAGAATTTCCTGGCCGATGAGCTGTCCTTCGCGGTCGCAGTCGGTGGCGAGAATGACCTCGTCACAGCCCTTCAACGCGGCGGCGATGGCCTTGAATTTACCGGGCTTGTTGCCGTGCTCGTCCAGCTTGGTGGGGTAGAGCCCATCCGGCTTCAGCAAAATCGGCGTCCAGCGCTTCCAGTCCGGGTTGACTTCCTCCGGCTCGGCCAGACGCAGCAGATGGCCCTCAGCCGGCAGGATACGACCGAATCGTTCGCCCAGTGCGGCGCGCAGGTCCTTCGCCTGGCTGGATTTCTCGGTGATGATCAAGGTCGCCATGGGGGCGGAGGATAGGCGGCCACCTCGAACGGAGCAAGAACGAAATTCAGCCGTCATTTTTCATCGGTGGTGCTGACAAACCCTGTTATGCTCCTGCCCCTCCTATTGCCAGGGTCGCGCCGATCGATGTCCATGCCTTCGGAAGATCTCTTCCGCTCCCCTTCCGCTGCCGGCGTGCCGTTCTCGCAGGACGACCTTGTGAGCGTCTTCGATGTGAAAACCATCCAGCGTGGCCGGACGCTGCTGCTGGGCGGCACCGTGCGCCTGGGGGCGGCGGCGACCCGGATCGAGGCCACGGTGTTCGACGTTGGCCGCACGCTGGCGGTGACCATAACCCCGATGCGGCAAGGCCGGCGCGTGTCGTTCGAGCGAAGCTGCGGCTGTGGTCGTTCGGCCTGCGCTCACATGGCGGCGGCGGCGATGTTCGCCCTCGACACCAAACCGGAATGGCGTCACACCTCGCTCTTTGACGTGATGGATAAGGAACCAACCGAAGGGAAGTCTGTGTCGTCACCCCCAGTTCTTTTGACGCGCTGGACGCTGGAAGCCGGGCGGGAGGACATCGCCCTGTTCGTCACCGCCACCTTGATTCCGATCAAAGGAGAAGATGCAGGAACGCCGGCGTCACCGCGCGATGTCATCGCCAAGGTCGCCCGCACCATCGAGGGGGACGCGGACCGGGCCATCGCCCGTCTGTTGGGCTCCGGCGGCCTGATCCGCACGCCGGTGGCGAAGGGCCGGGGCGAGGCGCTGGACCGTATTTTGCGCCGCCTGCTGGGCAGCAGGCGGCTGCATTGGCACACCGGCATAGAGCTGACCGAGGGACCGAGCCGCGTGTTGCGCGCCTTTCGTGATCCGCACACCCGCAAGTTGCGGCCTTCCGGCGTGCCGGAGGGGGGGATGCTGTTTCGTGGCGCGGGCTGGTGGTGCATCGATCCGGGGGCGGGCCTGCTTTGCCCCATCACCATGCAAGTGGTCGAGGCCCCCAAGACGATACAGGGAGCCAAGACGGCGCTGGCTCCCGCGCTCAAGACGACACCGGTCGCCAAGGCGTCGCGCCCTATCGCGCCTGTCCGGCCAACCCCCGTCCGGTCAGCCCCCATCCGGCCCGAGCCGCCGTCGCTGCGGATTCCCGATGAGGCGGCCATTGTCGAGCGGACCCCGATAATCATCGCCCGCCTGGGCCGTGTGGTGTCGCCCAACGACGGCCTTGTCGATGCGTTGCGCCTGTCCTTCGATTATGGCGAGCCGGATCGCCCGTCCGAGATCGAACCGGACGATCAACGCCAATTCGCCCGCACCGAGGAACCGGATGGCGCGGTGCTCTTCATCCGCCGTGACAAGGCCGCCGAGCAGGCGGCGCTGGATCGGCTGACGCGCATCGGCTTCTCCCAGGCGCGCATCGAGCCGCCGAAAGGCTCGATCAACGCGCGTGGCACGCGGGTCCACTGGTTTACGGGCCGTGATGTGGCGGAACGCTGGCAGGAGATGCTGGCCGTCCACTTTCCCGCCCTGCGCGCGGATGGCTGGGTGATGGATGTCGGCGCCGATTTCGGCATCCGCATCGTTGAGCCTGGGCGTGAGGTTGCGGTTGTCGTGCGCGACGCCGGCGACGGCTGGTTCGATCTGGACGTCGGTGTGGAAATCGACGGGGAGCGCCGCCCGCTGCTGCCCATCCTGGCGAAATTGATCGACCGCGGCGGGATGGCGGCGACACGGATCATCGACGACCGCGCCCATATCGTGCTCGACGACGGCAGCGTTCTGGCCCTGCCCGCCGACCGGGTGGAACGCCTGCTGAGCGTGCTGGAATCCATGCTGGAGGGCGCCCGCCGTGTCGCCGATCGGATCGAGGTGCCGATCCTCGAGGCCGACACGCTGCTGGACATCGACGATCTGATCACCCGCCGCCCGGATGAGATGGTGCAGATCGACGCCTTTCTCAGCCGCATCCGCGATAACGGCGCGCTGCCCGAGGTGGAGACCCCGCCGGGCTTCCAGGGTGAGCTGCGCGATTACCAGCGTGAGGGATTGGCGTGGCTGCAAGGTCTGCGCGCCGGCAATGTGGCGGGTATCCTCGCCGATGACATGGGGTTGGGGAAGACCGCTCAGACCCTGGCTCACATCGCCATCGAACACGCCGAAGGCCGCCTGACCGCCCCCAGTCTGGTCGTCGTGCCGACCAGCCTGGTGCCCAACTGGGTGGATGAGGCGAAGCGCTTCACCCCGCATCTGCGCACCTTGGTCCTGCACGGCCTGGGCCGGCATGAGCGGCGCAGCGAGGTGGATTCGGCGCATATCGTCGTCACCACCTATGGAGTCATAGCCCGCGACCTTGATCTGATGAAGGGAATGACTTGGCATTTGCTGGTTCTGGACGAGGCCCAGGCCATCAAGAACCCGGATTCAAAGGCGACGCGCGCCGTTTGCCAGCTCTTGTCCCGGCATCGCCTCTGCCTGTCCGGCACGCCGGTCGAGAACAATCTGGGTGAGTTGTGGAGCCAGTTCGCCTTCTTGATGCCGGGCCTGCTGGGCGACCGCAAGACCTTCCAGAAGCGCTTCCGCACCCCGATCGAGAAGCGCGGCGACGCCACGCGCGCCAGCCTGCTGCTGCGCCGGACCAAGCCGTTTTTGCTGCGCCGGACCAAGGTTGACGTGGCGAAGGAACTGCCGCCGAAGACCGAAGTGATCCGCCGCATCGAACTCGATCCCGGCCAACGCGACCTTTACGAGACCATTCGCCTGTCGGTGCACGAGAAAGTACGCGCGGCGATCGCCGCAAGCGGCTTGTCGCGCAACGCCATCACCGTGATCGATGCGCTTTTGAAGCTGCGCCAGGTGTGTTGCGACCCCCGGCTGGTGAAGCTGGCGACCGGCAGCAAGGCGCGCAGCGCCAAGCTCGAAAGCCTCATCGAAATGGTGCAGGAGATGGTGTCGGAAGGCCGGCGGATTCTGCTGTTCTCGCAGTTCACCTCGATGCTTGACCTGATCAAGGTGGAGCTGGAGGCCACCGGCATCGCCTATGTGGAACTGACGGGCCGCACCCTCGATCGGGCGCTGCCGGTGGCGCGCTTCCAGCGCGGCGAGGTTCCGATGTTCCTGATCAGCCTTAAGGCCGGCGGGCGCGGCCTGAACCTGACGGCGGCTGACACGGTGATCCATTACGATCCCTGGTGGAACCCGGCGGCGGAGGATCAAGCGACCGACCGCGCCTACCGCATCGGTCAGGACAAGCCGGTGTTCGTCTACAAACTGATCGCCGCCAACACGGTGGAGGAACGCATCCTCGACCTCCAGCGCCGCAAGGGCAGCCTGAGCGCCGCGACCATCGAGGGCACCGGCAGCCTCGTCGGGTCACTGGATGGCGGCGAGATCGACTATTTGTTCGAGCGGTCGGAAGAGGCGTAGCGTTTTGTCAGCTGTCAGCGTCGGGCGCGGAGCCGGGGGTTTTGGGCCCCCGGGGGGGCCGCGGGGGAGGGACCCCCCCAAAGGAAC
>JAVBJZ010000013.1:0-9006 GCA_031546725.1 Azospirillum sp. | reverse complement strand
CCGTGATCGCCCGGTGGACCATGGCCACCGCGATGGTCGGCTTGGTGGCGAAACTGATGCTGTCCGGCACGTGGGCCGTGGTGAGGCGCTCTGGATTGTCGGTCCAGTCTTTGGGTAAGTAGAGTTGCCGGTCGATGAAGGCATGCCCCTTGGGCGCGGCGTAGACAGTAAAGACACCAATTTGGCAATTGGTGATCTTGCCTGCTGAACCGGTGTACTGCCGCCCCACGCCGCACGACGCTTGGCCTTGCTTCAAAAAACCGGTCTCATCGATCACCAGCGTGGCGTCGGGGTCCGCCAGCGTTTCCAGCGTGTAAGTCCGCACAACATCCCGCAACGCCTCCGCGTCCCAAAGGGTGCGGCCGAGCACCGCCTGTTGCCGCCAAGGCCCCGGGTCGCCTGCCGCTTCGGCGCGCATCCATCCCGTCTTGCGCCGCTCTGGGCCCAACAATCCATCCAGGAACAGCGCCGCTGATCGTGCCGTCTCGGTGTGTGAAAACAACCGGCAAAGCCGAGCCTTGGTCGCGCGCAGCTCGACCGACCACAGATCGAGCAGATCCTCCACAGCAATCCCAGACATGGCATCCCCCCCCAAACCAACTAACAGGCGGGAGATCGTTTCATCGCAACTGTAATGTTAGGGTCCAGAGACTAAAGGGGTGCCGATTTCGCGGTAGCGGTCGATGAGCCATTTCAGATGAACGCGCATCGTCTCAGCGGCGACATGTGGCTGACGTTGGGCGATCGCTTCGAATATGGCGCGGTGATGGTGGTGCATCAGTGTCTCATCAATCGGAAACACGGCGGAGTGGTGAAGTTTCACCATGTGATGCAAGATTTCACGGATCGTCGTCAGGATGTGCATATAGACGGGGCTGCTGGCGGCTCTCGCGATGGCCAAATGGAAGTCCATGTCGTTGGAGCTACGGTCGACGCCCGGTTTCGTCATGGAGGAAACGATCTGACCGATGGCCGCGATCTGTTCGGGATTGCCGCGCTCGGCTGCGCGGCGGGCGGCCCAGGTTTCGATCTGGATGCGGATCTCGGCAAGATCGTAGAGGTTGTCGAGCTTGACACTCACCATCTTGGTCAAGGCGTCATCCATGCCGCCGGCCGACGACACCACGCGCGTGCCCCCGCCCCGCGCGCTGGAAAGAAAGCCCTGCGCCTTCAACGTTTGCAGCGCGGTGCGCACGGACACCCGTGACACATCAAGTTCTTGAGCAAGCTGACGCTCGCTTGGCAGACGCTGACCCGGTATCAGTTCGCCTTGGGCGATGCGGTTGAGGATGCGTTTCGCCACCCCATCGGAAATACGAAGCGTGGCTTTGGCGAGTGGGGCAGGAGCGTTGTCGGGAGTGTCTTCGGACATTCTCGAACCCTCCTTCGTGAATGTGCCGGGCGTGAAGGCGCCGGGCAGGAATTTAATGACCGAATCAGTATCCGGGTCCTGCGAGCGGCGTCAACCGGAGAGATGCGCGGGCATAGCTGCCTTTCTCCGGCTGGCGCCCCGCCTCGAGCAGACACGCTCAGTCGCTCCGGCGGACCAGCCCTGGCTGCAATGTTGCGGTGCTCGTGGCGGGGGCTATGCGGGCATAAAGTTGCAGCAACGCGCGTTCTTCGTGAGACCAGTTGTAGATATTCTTGACCGCTTCCCGACCACGCCGGCCCATCGCTTCGGCTTCTTCGGGGTGTGCGAACACCCACGCAAGCGCCGCGGCGATGGCGTCGGGGTCCTGGGGGGGGATGCAGACGCCGCACCCGTGCTGCTCGATGATTCCGCGATGGTAGGGAAAATCAGCCGTGATGACCGGGATGCCGGCAGCCATATATTCAAAAAGCTTGACCGGCTGCGTGTCGAGATAGTTCTGCGTTGGGTAATAAAGCGCCAACCCAACCCGGCTCTCACCAAGAAGGCGCTGGACGCCGGCCCGGTCGAGGCGGCCACGATAGTCGACGCGCGGCCAACCCGGCGACGCCTGCATCCGCTCGCGCAACGGCGTGGTCTCGATGCCCCCCGCCAGCAGCAAGGTGGCGCTGTGGGCGCTGGGGGGAAGGCGTCCCATGGCGTCGACCATCTCCACGGCGCAGCGATCGGCGCAGATGGTGCCGACAAAAGCAACGCCTTGGCGTTCGGTGAGAGGCAGGGCGTCGCCGGTGGTGAATTCCGTGAACAGCGCGAAGTTCTGCACCAACGCCGTCCGCTTGCCTGGAAAGCGTTTGGCGATGGTCGGCGTGGCGGCCACCACGCCGGACATGGCCTTGCCGGCGATCCACTCCACCGCTTCGGCGGCGGCGGCGATAGGCGAACGGAGGGCGCGCGGAATCCACTCCCGCGTGGTGATGTCCCGTGGCAGGTCTTCGTGGACGTCATAGACGACGCGCTTGCCCATCAAGCGCAGCAGCAGGCTGAGGGGGATCAGCTCGGGATCGTGGAAATGGTAAACATCGGCCTTGAGTTTCACGCCGGCCAGCATCACCGCAGCGGTTGTCGACAGCAGCCGCCCGACCAAGCCCGATTTGCGCTTTACCGCGACGATATCCACACCCTGCCGGCGGATGGGCTTGCCATCCTTTGTCACGAAGCGGTTGTCGGGGACGACCAGCGACACCGCGTACCCCGCCTGCGCCAAGCTTACGCATTCCTTCGCGAAGATGCGGGCATCGTCGGCGAGATGCGTCGATGACAGGTGGACGACCTTGACCCGACCAGGCGGCGAAAAGCGGTCTGACATGCGATGGTTTCCCCTGCAGTGGCCGATTCCGGCTGGCTCGCGCCGCCGACGGCAACCAATGTTATGCTATCTTACCTTATCTTACTCTATCGGGGTGGGTAGTGGGGCAGTGGGCTTCCGTGCTAATTGGGCCGGAATTCGCTGTAATCCTTTGGTTTGACAAGAGAATTCACACATATACTCCTTCTGGATCTCCTTTCGGGACGGGGGATGGCGCGTCTCGACCACCTCTTTTTTGCAGTTATCGTTTGTTTGTTGAGCGATAATAACATTGCCGGTGCGCGCCACGCCGAACAAACGGGGGGCCGGACAAACGGGGGCCGGACAAGTGGGGAGTGGATAGACGATGGCCATGCAACTCCAACAGCCCATGGGTGGTTACCGCTCCATCGACCGGCGGTCTTCCCTCATGGGTGATCTTCTGTCCATCGAGGCGAGCTTTGTCCTGTTCCTTGTCGCCGGTCGCTATAAGGTGCTGCCGGAGCTCCAGGGCTTCCTCCCCATCGACCCGACCTTGTTTTTCTTTGCCCTGACCGTCTGTTTGATCCTGTACAAAGGCATCCTGCGTGATCTCAGGCCAATGCCGTTGGATGCGCCCGATCTGCTGATGCTGTCTTTTTACGCCTTTGCCATCGTCAGCGTGTTCTGGTCGAGTCTGGAGCCAAAAAATATAGACAAAGCCTGGCGATTCGCCTTGGTGGGGGCGACTGGCTATTTCCTTGCCAGCATCCTGGCGCAGGATATGCTGCGGCGGGAACGCATTGTTCGAATGATGGTTGGCTTCAGCATCATTCTTCTTGTCTATTACTCTTACCATCGCTGGATCGTCGGAATCGACGTCAGTGAATTGTCGAACACGGGCCGTATCCAGGGAAACAATTACCTCGAATACGGCAATCAGGCGGCCTATCTGTTTTTTGCTTTCCTGGCGCTGGCCATTTATGGGCCATCGCGCCGGATGGTCCCGGCGATGGCCGGCGTGGTCGTGTCCTTGTTTGCGCTGACGCTGATCGGGGCGCGTGGACCCCTGGTTTTTTCGGTGCTCGGTATTCCGCTGGTTGGAATCACGCTTCTCATGTGCCGGCAAAAACTGTCGAACGGCATCCGGCGGCTTGTCGTGCTTGTGGTGGTGCTGGCAGCCATGGGCTGGGCCGGTTATGGCGCTCTTGTCGCGGTTAAAGGCTTTAACGGCGCATCGGAGGAGCTCTATACGCTCCAGCGGCTCTCCTTGCAGCTTTCCAACGAGGCCACGGGCTCGCTTGACGTGCGCGCCGAGGGCCGGGATCTGGCGTTTCGGCGGTGGCAGGAACAGCCGTTGCTGGGATGGGGCATGGGTGAGTTCCGCATCCAGCACAGCCTGGACTATCCGCATAATTTGTTGCTGGAAACGCTGATGGAAATGGGCTTGGTGGGGGCGGTTCTTTTCCTTTCCGTCCATATCATCGCTCTTTTCACCTGTGTCCGGGTGATCAGAGACCCGGCGTCGTCCTGGGTGGACATGGCCATCGTCTTGAAATTCATCACCGAGTTCGTCTCGCACATGACCGTGGAGGGTTATCTTGCGGACAACCGTTTGTATTTCGCTTTGCTGGCGATGGTGATCGGCCTGCGCCGAGGAAGTGGGAACAAGGCGATTCTCCCCGCTGGGAATCCTCGATGGGGCCGGGAGCAGGTCCACATGCCGGGGCGGTGATATGATGGACGGGTTGATCCTTGATCTCTACGTCTCCTCGGCCATCGGTTTCGATGGGAATCCCGGTACGGGAGATTTGCCGCTTCGGAGCATGGGCAAGGCCGCGCAGATGGTGCAGCCCGGCGCCACCGTGCACGTCGCCGCCGGCGCCTATGAGGGTGGTTTCCAGACTGTCGTCGATGGCGTCACCTATGTTTCGGATGTCAAATGGGGCGCCAAGATCGTTCCCGGCCCCGGCAACAACCGGCATGAAGCCTGGGACAACCGTGGCGCCAACGTCATCATCGACGGCTTTGAGATCGATGGCGGCGCCCAGCAGGGCGGGGCGCCCTGGCTGTTCGGTGTTTACACCGCCGGTTCCAATTCAGTGGTGCGCAACACCAAGGTGCATGACATCGCCCGCGGCGATACCGCCATGCAGAAGGCCAACACCGGAGTCGGCGGCGCCGGCATCATGGGCGATGGCTGGGGTGGCGGCGTTCATATCGAGGTGGTGGGCAACGAGGTCTACCGCATCGGCCCAGCTGACAACGCCAGTGGGCTGGTGCATGGCGTCTATATGGCGACCAGCGGCCAGGTGTTGAACAACGTTATCGGCGACATCGCCGGTGATGGCGTCACCACCTGGCATGACGCCAGCAACGTGAAGATCGTCAACAACACGGTGTTCCAGGCCCGCGGCGCCGGGGTGATGATTGGCAGCGGCGATCATTACAAGATCAAAATGCCAAATGACTACAGCCAAGTGTCCAACAATATACTCTATGACAATACCAAAGGTATTGAGGAGAATGGATGGGTGGGTATCCACAATATCTACACAAATAATCTTGTGCATGGCAATAAAACGAATTTTTTACTGCGAAACGGAAAAGCAACAGGTACAGTGAATGCCGATCCGAAGTTCATTGATTATCGGCGTGATGGCGGCGGTGATTATCGCCTGAAGCCCGACTCGCCGGCGATTGACGCCGGTGATGCGACTCATGCCCCCGCCGTTGATCGGGCCGGCGTTCCGCGTCCACAAAACAAGGGAATCGATATCGGCGCCTATGAGGAATCATCAGGCGTTCCCATGACCGTTTCACGATGATGCGTGGCGCATCTTTATGATGATGCGTGGCGCATCGATGAGTTTTCCATGCGGAAGATCATTTCGGAAAAGACCGGAAATCCAGGAGGAGCCTATGAACGACATCCGCCCACTCATCGAAGATTGCTGCGGTTGGAACCGCCGGACATGGGCCGATGCGGTAAGCTTCGCCGTATCGGGTTTACCAAAGGATCTTCACGGCAAGACCGTGTTGGAGATCGGTGCGGGAAAATATTCCTCCATTGCTCCGGTCTTTGCCGCGATGGGAGCGAAAGTGTCTTGCTCTTACTACAAGCAGCCAAGGCATGAAATAGAGAATGGAATTTTGCGGTTCATTTCTAAAAAATACGGCATAAAAGGCATCGATCTTCTTGAGCTGGATATCCATGATTTTACAGGAACATATGATATCATTGTCTTAAAATCAGTATTCGGCGGTATTTGCCGTGGCGATGACCATGAAAAAATGCGGATGGTGGTTAAGGGGCTTGTGGGTCATCTTTCAGAAAACGGCATGATAATAACGATAGATAATGGCTATGTCGGTCCGTTCATTAAGTTTTCTAAAATATTTGGTGCTGGAAAAAATTCTTGGAGCTATTTCATGCAAGAAGATATCAAACGCTGCTTGGATGGATATGATATTAAGATCAGAGGGTTCGGGTTTTTGAATTTTGGGTCAGCGCGTTTTGTATTCCGCCATGATCTGAAATTTTTAGAGACGATCAACAATGCAATACATACAATCGATGAAAAATTGCTTCGGTTCTTTGGTTTTCAGCAGCGTGCTGTCTTCGCCACGGTGATACAAAAGAAGAATGTGGCTGAAAAACCGGTCTCCACCTCATCCGCGGGAACCGATTTAGACCCGCTTCCGGCGCAGATGCTGCTTTAATCTTGCTGCAACGCAAAAGTGGTGCGCGACAAGATGGCACGCGACAGGCCGCAGCCTTTTGCGCTAGACAGCCCATACCCTTGCCAACCGTATTTGGACATAGCCTTATGGACAATTCTCAGATTGGGTTTCTCAGCGTCATCGCCTTGGTTATCGTGCTCGCCCTGATCGGTGGCGCGCTGGTGTTCGCCCCGCATTTGCTCGTGCTGGTGATGACCATTGCGTCGCTGACCTATATCGCTGGGACGGTGCTTTTCACCATCGGGCACTGACCCATCCGGCTGTGTGCAGGCTTGAGGGACCGTACCGGCGCCCTCTGCCCGCGCACGCCAATTTTCCATAATCTTTATCGTGTGGCGGTAAATTCCCACCAAATGATCGGTGCTGTTGTTGCTTCTTCCAGAGGCATGATGGCCTGATCAAATGGATCTCTACTGTCGTATATATCTCCGGGTTGGAAGGAGAGAGGGTGTGGGATTCAATCCTTTTCGACGCGCGAACCAAGAAGATTCTGTTTTTAGCGCCCCGGTGATCGTTTTGGGGCTGCTCATTTTTCTTGGTGTCTTGGGCGGCGTCGGCGCGATGATGGTTACGTCGCACAACACCGAAAAAGAAAAGCTTCCCAATCTTGGACCGAAGAAAAATTACGCCACTCTGCCGAAGATGTCCTTAACGCTTGGCGGCGCACAGACGATGGATTTGCGTGTTCGCCTGGAATTCGATCCCACGGTGGACCCGCATATCACCGATTTCTACGCCGACCGCATCGCCGATAGCCTGAACCAACGGATGACCGGCGTTAAGGCGGAGAATTTCAAGGGTACAGAGGGCGCCGCGTTGATAAAAAACGCCATCGCCGCCATCGTCAACCGTGAGATCAACACCACTACGGTGCGCGACGTGATTCTGGACCGTCTGGTTATTCAGTGATGAATACAGGGGGTTCCGCTTCCGTCTGAAACGGAACCCGCTGGGTGGTGTTACAGGCCCATGCAGAGGTACTTGATCTCCAGGAAGTCTTCGATGCCGTATTTGGAGCCTTCCCGACCGATGCCGCTTTCCTTCATGCCGCCAAACGGGGCGAGTTCCGTCGAGATGATGCCTTCGTTGATGCCGACGATGCCGGACTCCAGCCCCTCGGCCACCCGCCAGACACGACCTACGTCGCGGCTGTAGAAATAGGCGGCCAGACCGAATTCAGTATCGTTCGCCATGTGAATCGCTTCCGCCTCCGTCTCGAAACGGAAAAGCGGGGCCACCGGCCCAAAGATCTCCTCGCGGGCGATGCGCATGCCGCTGGTGATTCCGGTCAACACGGTTGGCTCGAAAAACAGCGGGCCCATGGCGTGCCGCTTGCCCCCGGTGAGGATTTTCGCGCCCTTGGCCAGCGCATCGCCCAGCAGCTCCTCAACCTTGGCGACGGCGGCGGCGTTGATCATCGGCCCCTGGGTGACGCCGGCTTCCAGACCATCGCCGATCTTGATGCTTTGCACGGCCTTGGCAAGCTTCTCGGCAAAGGCGTCATAGACGCTGCTTTGCACCAGCAGACGGTTGGCGCACACGCAGGTCTGGCCGGAGTTGCGGTATTTCGACGCCATGGCGCCGGCGACCGCGGCGTCCAGGTCGGCGTCATCGAAGACGATGAACGGTGCGTTGCCGCCCAACTCCAGCGATACTTTCTTCACGGTGTCGGCCGACTGCCGCATCGGGATCTTGCCGACCTCGGTCGAGCCGGTGAACGACAGCTTGCGCACCAGACGTGAGCCGGTCAGCTCCGCGCCAATGGCGATGGGGTCCGCGCCGGTGACGATGTTGAAGACACCCGCCGGCAGCCCGGCGCGTTCAGCCAGCACGGCCAGCGCCAGCGCGGACAGGGGCGTGTCCTCCGCCGGCTTGATCACCACCGGGCAACCGGCGGCCAGCGCGGGCGCCACCTTGCGGGTGATCATGGCGGAGGGGAAGTTCCAGGGGGTGATGGCCGCCACCACACCGATCGGCTCCTTCAGCACGATAAGGCGGGCGCCGGGCTTGTGGGCTGGGATAACGTCGCCATAGACGCGCTTACCCTCTTCGGCGAACCATTCGATGAAGGAAGCGCCATAGGCCACCTCACCGCGCGCTTCGGTCAGGGGCTTGCCCTGCTCGGCGGTCATCAAAACGGCCAGGTCTTCCTGGTTCGCCAGGATCAGCTCGTACCAGCGCCGCAGGATGGCGGCGCGCTCCTTGGCCAATTTCGCCCGCCAGGCCGGCCAGGCGGCGTTGGCGGCATTGATGGCTTGGCGGGTTTCCTCCGCTCCGAGATCGGCGACCCGCGCCAGTTCAGCGCCGGTCGCTGGGTTGATGACGGGAAAAGTCCCGCCTGCGAGGCCATCGATCCAGGCGCCATCGATATAAGCCTGGGTACGCAGCAAAGACGCATCGTTCAAAGCGAGCATGGCAAACCGTGTCGGTGGGTTTCAACGAAAGCGGGGATGAGGCTACAGCGGATTCCCATCCAAGCTGAACCAGAATCCGCAGGCGGGATCACGCGAGGGTCCGTTGGCGGCTCTTTTGCGCTGCATACGCATGCGGGGTAATTAACGAGTTGTTA
>JAVBJZ010000064.1:0-50921 GCA_031546725.1 Azospirillum sp. | reverse complement strand
CTCGTCCCCGCCGTGCTAACCTAAAACAGCGTGTGTCCTTTCTGTTGTCATCCAACCAAAAAAACTGACTCAACACTCGCGCTTGGCCGCATAGCCGCGTGGCGTGTAGACCCAGGCGTGGCCATCGCCACGCGGTATGGTGCGCGTCTCGCTGGAACCGATCAGCACCAACGTCAGCATGTCGACCTGCGACGCATCCAGGGCGTCAAGCGTGGTCAGGCGGATCGTCTCCTCCGCCCGGCCAAGATTGCGGGCGAGGATGACCGGGGTCGCCGCAGGTCGGTGTTCCAGGAAGATGCGGCGCAAAGCGGCCAGTTGGGTGGTGCGGCGTTGCGAGACGGGGTTGTAGAGGGCGACGACGAAATCGCCCGCCGCCGCCGCGCGAATGCGGGTCTCGATGACCTCCCAGGGGGTGAGCAGGTCGGACAAGGAGATGGTGCAAAAGTCATGGCCCAGCGGCGCGCCGGCGCGTGCGGCGGCGGCCTGAAGCGCGGAAATGCCGGGGGTGACCGCCAGTTCGATGCGCTTCCAGGCGTCGATGCTCTCCCGGTCGATCAACTCGAACACCAGCGTCGCCATGGCGTAGATACCGGCGTCGCCGCTTGACACCAGGGCGACATTCCGCCCCGACGCGGCGAGGTCCAGGGCGATGCGGCACCGTTCCGTCTCCGCGCCGAGCGCCGAGCCGTGGCGCTGCTTGCCCTGGATGGAGGTCCCCAGCAGGTCCAGATACAGATGGTAGCCGACGAGGTCGGTGGCTTCCGCCAGCCAGCGCTCGGCCTCTGGCGTGCGCCACTCCGCTGCGCCCGGACCAATGCCGATGATAGACAACCGCCCGCGCGCCCGGCCAATGGCGTGCGGGGCGATCGGTGACGGCGCGCGGGCTATGGCGCAGGTGGCGCGCGCCGAGCGGTGCTTTGGCGTGACCAGCACCCCATCCGGGCCCACCGAGGCCAAGGCGGAGCCCTCGGCAACGCCGTGGCAGCCGACTTCGTGGAACACGATCTCGGACGGGGTGGCGAGGCGGGGGGTCTCTTGCTCCAGCCGGGCGGCGTCGAAAAAGCGCGCCGGTACGCCCAGCTCATCCGCCAGGGCGTGCACCGCCGGCTCGTCCGCCTTGAGGTCCAGCGAGGTGACCAGCGCCACGGAATCCTCGGCCAGACCGGCCTTGGCCAGGGTGGCGCGGACCAGCGCCACGAGTTCGGCTGGGGCGGCGCCGCGCTCACAGCCCACGCCGACGACCAGGGTGCGCGGGTGGTAGACCAGGGTGCGGGCGTCGCCTTGCTCCACCCTCTCGGTCACGCGCAGTGTGTGCGACGCCTCAGCGGCGAAGGGCAGGCCGGTTTTCTCAAGCCAGGGGGCGTTCCCCTCCAGCCGGCAGGACGCGCCGGACAGCAGCGCGGCCATAAAGGGCTTGGCGTCCTGGGGGTTGGCCAGACGCCACCCCTCGGGCGGTTCGTCCAGCGCCACGCCAAAGGCGCGGTCGCCCGCCGTGGTCACCGCCGCGACGATGCCGAACGCCTCGGCGATGGTGTTGGCTAAAGAATTGGCGCCGTGGTGGCCGCCCAGCAGCGGCACTACCGCTTCGCCATCCTCGGAGAGCGCCAGCACAGGCGGTTCGCTGTGCTTGTCGCTTAAGACCGGCGCCAGCGCCCGCACCAGGATGCCGGCGGAGCACACGCCGATGATCGGGGTCCCAGCGGTGAACAGGCTGCGCAGATGCTCCAGGGTGTCGGTGAACGCCGCATCCGCCCCCACCACCCGTGACGCCAGGCCGTGCACGCGCGCGCCGGGCAGGACCGTGGCGGCGCTGCGCGCGGTGGCGAGGCCCTGTGGCGATAAAACGACGAAGACCGCTGCTGAACTCATCGGGAAACCAGGATCATTGAGAAATAAGGGACCGGCGGCTTAACCTCAGCCAGCGGCGACACGCGCTGGTCCGGCAGTCCGGCATGCTCGACATACAGCGCGCGGTCGGTCAAGCCCAGCTCATCCAGCACGGCGCGCACCTTATCAAAGTGGCGACCAAGCTTCATCACCGCCGCGGCGTCGGTTGAAGCCAAGCGTTGGCGCAGCACCGCGCTGTCCAGCGGGGCCGGCAGCACGGTCAGGATGTCGTTTCGGGAAAGCAGGGGGAGGAGCGCGGCGGCGGCGGCGGCGGTCAGTGAACACACGCCCGGAACCACCTGCACCGGAAAACGACCGGATAAGCGGGTGAACAAATATTGGAATGAGCCGTAGAAGAACGGGTCGCCCTCGCAGAGCATGGCGACGTCGCGACCGGCGGCGAGATGCTCGGCCAGATCCGCCGCCGCGCGGTCGTAGACGGCGCTGCCACCGGTGGGGTCGGCGCTCATGGCGATGCGAATCATCACTTCGGTCTGACCGCCGGGCAGATGCGGGGCGACGATGGAGCGCGCGAAACTCTCCGCCTCATTGGCGGCGAGATAGGCGATCACCGGGCATGCCCGTAAAAGACGCAACGCCTTCAGCGTCAGCAGCTCGGGATCACCAGGGCCAACGCCCAGACCGTAGAGCGCGCCGGTCATGGCTTCAGGGCTGAAAGCTGGGTGACGGGACGCAACGGCTGCCAGGAGGAGAAACCACCAAGCGCGGCGGCCCGGCTGATGCTGATGTGCGTTAGGCTGCCGCCAAGGCGGGCGTACAGGGCGATCAGCGCCTGTTCCCCTTCCAGCGTCACGGCGTTAGCGACGAATCGGCCACCGGGGCGCAGCGCTTCCCAACAGGCCGTGACGACGCTGGCGTCGGTGATCCCACCGCCAAGGAATACGGCGTCCGGTGGAGGCAGATCCACCAACGCCTCGGGGGCGCGACCGGCGGCAAGCGTCAATCCCGGCGCCCCCAGCGCGGCGGCGTTCTCGGCGATCAGCGCCAGCCGATCGGGGCGGGGCTCGATCGCCACGGCGCGGCACAGCGGGTGCGCGCGCATCCATTCGACAGCGACGGAACCACAGCCGGCGCCCACGTCCCACAGAAGTTGCCCCGGCACGGGAGACAGCGCCGCCAGCGTCACCGCCCGCACCTCGCGCTTGGTGATTTGGCCGTCGTGATGAAACGCCGTGTCGGGCAAGCCGGGAACACGCGGCAGCAGCGGCGCGCCGGCATCGGCGATGCAGGTGATGGCCAGCGTGTTGAGGGCGGCGTGCTCCTGCTCGCCCCAAGCCGCCGCGGTTCCTTCGACACAATGTTCGTTGAACACATTCCCCATGCGCTCAAGCACCGTGATGCGGCTGGCCCCATAACCGCGCGACCGCAGCAGCGCCCCCGCCTTGGCCGGCGTGCTCCCATCCGTTGACAGCGCCAGGATGCGCGCTCCAGGGTAGAGGGCGGGGTGCAGCAGCTCCACCGGGCGGCCATGCAGGGTCAGGCATTCCACCTCCGCCCGCGCCCAGCCCAGACGGGCGCAGGCCAAGGCAAAGGCGCTGGGGGCGGGAATCACCACGGTCTGCGCGATGGGAAAATGCTTCAGCAGCGTCGCGCCAACGCCGTACAGCAGCGGATCGCCGCTCGCCAGCACGCAGACGCGCAGATGCCGGCGTTTTTCCAGGGCGTCGATCAGCGCGTCGAAGGGCGACGGCCATTCCAGACGCTCACAGCCGTGGTCGGGCAGCATGGCCAACTGACGTTTGCCGCCAACCAGAACCTCAGCCACGGTGATGGTGCGCAACGCCGCCTCGGACAGGCCAGCGACACCGTCTTCACCGATGCCGACAATGCTCAACCAGGGCGCGGAGACCGAAGGCCCGTTCATACGCCAAGGCCCAGGGCCAGCGCGTTGACCGCCGCCACAGCCATCGCGCTGCCGCCGCGCCGGCCGCGCACGGTGATGAAGGGCAGGCCGCGTGGGTTGTCGGCCAGTTCGGCCTTGGACTCCGCCGCGCCGACGAAGCCCACGGGGAAAGCCAGAATCACAGCCGGGCGGGGAGCCCCGGCGTCGATCAATTCGAGAAGGCGGAACAGCGCGGTCGGCGCGTTGCCGATGGCGACCACCGCCCCCTCCAACTCCGGCAGCCAACGGTCCACGGCGGCGGCTGAGCGCGTCGTGCCGATGGCGCGCGCCAGCCCCGGCACCACGGTGTCGTTCAGATGACAGAGCACGGCGTTCCCGGCGGGCAGCTTGGCGGTGCTGATGCCGGCGCCCACCATTTTGGCGTCGATCAGGATCGGCGCGCCGGCGTTCAGCGCGGCGCGCCCCTTGGCGACCACATCGTTCGACCAGGCGAGGTCACCCACCAGATCCACCATGCCGCAGGTGTGGATCAGACGGATCGCCATCTCCGCCACATCATCGGGCAGGCGCGACAGATCGGTTTCCGCCCGGATGGCGGCGAAGGACTGCCGGTAGATGGCGTTGGGGTCGCGCAGATACTCCATGGCTGAAATGTCAGTGGCTGGCGTCGGACCGCTTCAGGCTGCGCGGCCCCAGCGGATGGTCGGCGTGCGGGTAGGGATGATGGCCGTGGTCGTGGCTGTGGCCATGATCGTGGCTATGGTCGTGGCTATGGTCATGATCATGGTGGTGCTGAGAATGATCGTGCGCCGGGGCGCCGCCGACGCCTTCCACATGGTGGTGATGGCTTTCCTGGCGCAGGCCAACCTCGTCCTCGAAGCCGAGGAAATGCTCCCGGTACTTGCACATCTGGCAATTCATGTTGCCCGCGCCCTCCAGGATTTCCTGGACGCGCTCAAGCATGGTTTCCAGCACCATGGGGTGATCGT
Source organism: Azospirillum sp. (assembly GCA_031546725.1). Lineage (GTDB taxonomy): Bacteria > Pseudomonadota > Alphaproteobacteria > Azospirillales > Azospirillaceae > Azospirillum. The sequence goes on along the minus strand of JAVBJZ010000064.1, from coordinate 46,181 downwards.
TGAGATAGGGCGCCTTGACCAGTTCGATCCCCGGATGCCGGGTGGCCACCGCATCGACGGCGTCGTAAATCCGGCGCACCAGGATGCCGGTGAACAGGAAATAGGGGAAAATGATGATGCGCTTGTAGCCCAGGCGCGCGACATGCTCCAGCGCGGGCTCGACCAGCGGGAAGGTGACGCCGGAATAGGCGGTCTCCGCCCAGCCGAAGCCCATTCCTTCCCACAGCATGCGGGTGATCTTGGCGACGTTGGAGTTGGCGTCGGGGTCGGACGAGCCACGCCCGACCACCAGCAGCAGCGTCTCATGCCGGGGGATATGCTCACCCGCCGCGCGCACCGCTTCGGCGACACGGTCGCCCGCCGCGCGCAGCATCTTCAGATCGATGGCCAATTCGCGGCCATAGTCGATGCTCACCCCCGGGTGTTCGGCGGCGTAGGCGTTCAGCACAGAGGGGATGTCGTTCTTAGCGTGACCGGCGGCGAACAGCATGCCCGGCACGGCCAGGATGCGCGTGCACCCCTTCGCCACCAGCTTGTCCAGACCCTCGCGCAGAATCGGACGGGCGAACTCCAGATAGCCGTGCTCCACATGCTCGTATGGCAGCCGGTCGGCCAGCGTGCGCGCCACGGCGGCAAATTCCGTCACCGCCTGCGCGTCGCGGCTGCCGTGGCCACAGATCATGACGCCGAGCTTCTCACCCATGAAATCCCCTTCGCTCTGCCGGAAGCCCTTGGGGGCCGGAAGCCCTTGGGGAATAGGGGCGAGGATCGAGCCTTTTTCGGGATCGTCTTCGCCACCGGGACACCCCCTCCCACGCCCGTGCCGGGGTGAGAGGGGCCTGCCGTCTGGTCGCAGACTTAGGCTTGCGCATTATACAGCGTCAATGACTTTGTTGACCAGACGGCAAGGAGATCAGGAACGCATCCACGGTTTGCCTTTTTCATAAGCCCGCGCCGTGGCCGGTCGTTCGCCGATGGCGTTAAACCAGCGTTTCAGGTTCGGGAAATCATCGAGGTTCTGGCTCTGCCGCTCGTGCAGGACGACCCAGGGATAGGCGGCCATGTCGGCGATGGTGTAAGCGTCGCCCGCCAGAAAAGGCCGCCCTTCCAGCCGGCGATTGAGAACGCCGTACAGGCGAGCGGTCTCCTTCACATAGCGCTCGATGGCGTAGGGGATTTTTTCCGGCGCGTAGACGGCGAAATGGTGGTTCTGCCCGGCCATCGGGCCGAGGCCGCCGACCTGCCAGAACAGCCATTCCAGCACCGTCGTGCGCGTGCGCGGATCCTTGGGCAGGAACTGACCGGTTTTCTCCGCCAGATACAGCAGAATAGCGCCGGATTCGAACACCGAAACCGGGGCTCCACCATCGGATGGGGCGTGATCGACGATGGCTGGCATGCGGTTGTTCGGGCTGATCGCCAGGAATTCCGGCTTGAACTGCTCCCCGTTCGTGATGTCCACCGGAAAGAGTCGATAGTCCAACCCGCTTTCCTCCAGGAACAGCGTGATCTTATGCCCGTTTGGCGTTGGCCAATAATGCAGATCAATCATTGTCTTTTCCTCCTTGATTCATTGACTTTACAGGATTTCCAGCACGCGGCGCACGATCAGGCCGCCCAGAGCCGGGTGGCGGCCAAGGCTGGGGGTAAGCCAAAAGCGCCGCCCCCCCATAGGGACGCCGTCGATGCGTGTCTGCGTGCTGTCGAGCAGCGCCGGCAAGTCGGATTCCACATGCCGACCGCCGGAGATGAACAGCGGCGCCATCACGACATCACGGCACGGCGTCACGGCGCGCCAGTCCGAGGCGTGGGGCGGTTGTTCCAAATAAACCGCCCCAACCGCACCATAGCGGCCCAGCGCTTCCAGCGCCGCCGCCAGCGCGGTGGTGGCGCGCTCCGAGGCGGTGCGCTTGCGGCTGCCATGGCCGACCAGCAGCACCGCCGTCGTGGCCGCGTCCAACCCGGCGGCGGCGATCACGCGGTCGACGGTGTCGGCGGCGAGGCCCGGTATCGCCGCGTCCAGACCGATCGGCGGCAGCACGGTCAAGCGCGCCGCATCCTTCGCCGCCGCCAGCAGGCGGGGCAGCGCCACCGTCGCCACGCCCCCTTCGGTGGCCAGCAGGGGGACCACGATGACACGCTGCTGCGGCAGTCGCGCCAGCGCCTCCGCGGGGGAGGGGGATTGCAGCGCGAAAGCGGTGGCCACCGCCGCAAACACACCATGCCCCCTAATTTCCGCCGCCAGCGCGTCAGCAACCCGCGAGCCACGGCCATCCGACGTTCCATGCCCAAACAGCAACAGCGCGGTCTGGCTATGGAGGGGCATGGTTTTCGTGTGGAGAAGGCTACTATTTTTCATAGCAGGCATTGCCATCTCTTCACTTTGGTTAACCGGGATAATTAAGGACTTGAAGCCGGATTTGGCGAACGGGTCGCCGCGCCGCTGTGGATGTGTTATTCCAGACGGACCACGGAGTCATCTGAGGAATGCGCCATGCCAAATTTGCAGCAGCTCGATAACCAAGTGTCCGCCGCCGGCCAATTATACGACGAAGACCTGGCGGAGTTGGCGCGCCAGGGCGTCAAGACGATCATCAACAACCGTCCCGACGGCGAGGAACCCGGCCAGCCCACCGCCGGCCATGCCGCCGAAATGGCCGCCCGGTATGGGATGACCTATCATTACATTCCCGTGGGCCGCGACGGTCCCACCGAACAGGCGGTGGAGCAATTCGCCACCGTGCTGCGGGAAGCCCAAGGCCCGGTTGTCGCGCATTGCCGCACCGGCATGCGGTCATCCCGCCTCTACACGCTGGCCAAGCCCCGCGTGGACGAAACACGCTAACCACCATCGCAGCCCCCTCAGCGCGTCTTAGCGCCGGCGCCGGAGAAATCCACCTCAATGGTCACAAGCATCTTCGGTTTGCCGCCGTGGGTCGGCGCCCTTATCCTTTCCCTCATCCTCACCTACGCCATCGTGCTGGGGGGATGGACGCTGGCCAAGGCGGGGCGCAGCCCGTTGTGGGTGCTGCTTCTGCTGCTTCCCTACGTCAACGTCGTGGCGGTCTGGGCCTTCGCTTACGCGCGCTGGCCGTTTGTCGATGGGGCGAAGACCGTGGCCGATGCGGGTCAGGACATGGATTGATTAGCATCGAGAGCAAAGCTACTGTCCGGCAGCTTTCCCCGATATCCTTTACGCGAAGAGCATTCCCATGAGCGGTGGCGCCAGCAAAGAGATCAAAAAAGTCGTGCTCGCCTATTCCGGCGGTCTCGACACCTCGGTCATCCTGAAGTGGCTGAAGGAAACCTACCGTTGCGAGGTGGTGACCTTCACCGCCGACCTCGGCCAGGGCGAAGAGCTGGAACCGGCGCGCAAGAAGGCGGAGCTGCTGGGCATCAAGCCCGAGAACATCTTCATCGACGATTTGCGCGAAGAGTTCGTGCGCGACTTCGTCTTCCCGATGTTCCGCGCCAATACGGTGTATGAGGGCGTGTACCTGCTCGGCACCTCGATCGCCCGCCCGCTGATCGCCAAGCGCCAGATCGAAATCGCCAACATGGTCGGCGCCGACGCGGTCGCCCATGGCGCTACCGGCAAGGGCAACGATCAGGTTCGCTTCGAGCTGGGCTATTATGCGCTGCGCCCGGACATCAAGATCATCGCCCCCTGGCGTGAGTGGGAATTGAACAGCCGCACCACGCTGATCAGCTACGCCGAAAAGCACCAGATTCCGATCGCCAAGGACAAGCGCGGCGAGGCCCCCTATTCCACCGACGCCAACCTCCTGCACATCTCCTATGAGGGAAAGGCGCTGGAGAATCCGTGGGTCGAGCCGGACGAGGACATGTACACCCGCTCCGTCTCGCCAGAGAAGGCGCCGGACACCCCCACTTATGTGGAGGTCGAGTTCAAGCGCGGCGATGCGGTGGCGATCGACGGCAAGGCCATGTCGCCGATGAACATCCTGACCGAATTGAACCGCCTCGGCGGCGCCAACGGCATCGGTCGTCTGGATCTGGTGGAAAACCGCTATGTCGGCATGAAGTCACGCGGCGTGTACGAAACGCCGGGCGGCACGATCCTGCTGGCGGCGCATCGCGGCATCGAAAGCCTGACTCTCGACCGTGGCGCGGCGCATCTCAAGGATGAGCTGATGCCGCGCTACGCCGAATTGATCTATTGCGGCTATTGGTGGAGCCCCGAGCGCCAGGCCCTGCAAGCGCTGATCGACCAGACGCAAGAGGTGGTGAACGGCACGGTGCGCCTGAAGCTGTACAAGGGCACGGTGTCCGTGGTCGGCAGGCAATCGCCGAACAGCCTGTACCGTCTGGACTATGTGACCTTTGAAGAAGACAGCGTCTACAACCAGAAGGACGCTGAGGGCTTCATCAAGCTGAACGCGCTGCGCCTGCGTCTGGGCGCAATGGCGAAAGCCAACCTGAAGTAAGGAAAACGCGAAAGGGTGCGCCACGGCTGGCCGATCATACAAGCATTGGGACATTGGCCGTGGCGCACTTCTCAGGATGTTTCGGGGACCCCATCTCGATGGGAGGGACGCTCTGCCGGGGTGAGCGTATGCCCACCACGAGTCCAACAGGCGCTTTATGTCCGTCATCCCACCGCATGATAGGCCGCTTCAACAGTTCTTCCGCTCTGGTCCGATGCCGTGCCCCTATCTGCCCGACCGGGTGGAGCGTAAGCTGTTCACCCGGCTGTCCGGCCCCTACGCGGCGGAGGTCAATTCAACCCTGTCGCGCGCCGGTTTCCGCCGCAGCCATGATATCGCCTACCGGCCCGTTTGCCCGACCTGCACAGCCTGCGTGCCGGTGCGTATTGTTGTCGATGACTTCACTCCCACACGATCGCAGCGCCGCGTGTCGCGCCTCAACGATGATCTGGTGGTGACCGACGCCCCCACCGTCGCCACCAGCGAACAGTTCCGGTTGTTCAGCCGTTACCAGGCTTCCCGTCACGGCGATTCCGACATGGCGCGCATGTCCATGACGGATTTCGCGGCGATGATCGACGAGGGACGGGCGGACACCATACTGCGCGAGGCCCGTGACCATGCCGGGCGGTTGATCGCCTGCATCCTGATCGACCGGCTGGGCGATGGCTATTCAGCGGTTTACAGCTTCTACGACGCCGCGTTGGACAGGCGCAGCCTTGGCACCTTCATGATCCTGGCGCTGATCGAGCAGGCGCGGGCGGCGGGGGCGCCTTACGTCTATCTCGGTTACTGGATCGCGCAGAGCCGCAAGATGGCCTACAAGGCGCGCTTCCATCCGCTGGAAGCGCTGGGATGCGATGGTTGGCGCCGCCTTCCCGACGATGCGGCGGGGTAAAACGGCTGCAGCATTTTTGTGCATCGCACACTATCTTTCGCCACAAAAAAGTGTTACCGATTATTGTCTTTTTGGCGTAAGGAATTTCCGTAACTTACGTTCCCGAGCCTGATCGGGACATTCAATGACTGTGTCAGGGCCGGGCCCTGTTGATGAAGAACAGGAGGGGTGTTTCTTGAGCATCCTGCTTAAATTAAGCGGGCTGATCGATGCGACCAATGAAAGTATCGGTAAGCTCGTCTCTTGGCTCATACTGGCGATGGCGCTGGTCAGTTCCGGCAATGCATTGTTTCGCTATGTGTTCAAAAGCAGCTCGAATGGATGGTTCGAGTTACAATGGTATTTGTTCTCAGCCGTCTTCCTGCTGTGCGCCGGCTATACGCTTTTGAAAAATGAACACATCCGCATCGACGTGGTCCTCAGCCGTTTTTCCAAGCGCACCCAGGCCTGGGTCGATGTATTCGGATTCATCGTCTTTCTGTTCCCGATGGCGATTTTGATCTTGATCCTGTCCTGGCCGATCTTCATGAACGCCTACACCCACCACGAGATGTCGAGTGATGTGGGCGGCCTCATCCGTTGGCCGGCCAAGCTTTTGATTCCCGTCGGTTTCTTTTTGCTGACGCTTCAGGGTGTGTCGGAACTCATCAAACGCATCGCCTTTCTGATGGGTTTGCGCGCCGAGCCCGGCGGCAAAATACGCGGCCATGCGTGACGCAGCCTTCGTGACGACAGGGATCTAAGCCCAGATGACCAGTTTTCTGATCGACAATATGGCGCCCTTGATGTTCGGGGCGCTGGTGTTCTTCCTGCTGCTCGGCTTTCCCGTCGCTTTTGCGCTGGCGGCCAACGGTCTGGTCTTTGGCTTGATCGGCATCAAGCTGGGCCTCTTCTCCCCCATCCTGTTCCAGGCATTGCCCGAGCGCGTCTTTGGCATCATGCGGAACGACACGCTGCTGGCGGTCCCGTTCTTTACCTTCATGGGATTGATCCTCGAACGCAGCGGCATGGCCGAAGACTTGCTGGACACCATCGGCCAGCTCTTTGGTCCATTGCGTGGTGGCCTTGCCTATGCGGTCATCTTCGTTGGCGCGCTGCTGGCCGCGACCACCGGCGTGGTGGCCGCGTCGGTGATCTCCATGGGGCTCATCTCGCTGCCGATCATGCTGCGCTATGGCTATGATCGCCGGTTGGCGACGGGTGTCATCGCGGCGTCCGGGACTTTGGCGCAAATCATTCCGCCATCGCTGGTGCTGATCATCCTGGCCGATCAGCTCGGCCGCTCGGTCGGCGACATGTACGCCGGCGCCATGGCCCCCGGCCTGGTGCTGACCGCGCTGTACGCTCTTTATGTTCTGCTCATCACCATCGTGAAACCCGACGCCGCCCCGGCTCTGCCCCCGGAGGCGCGGGCGTTGCGTGGCATGAAGCTGTTGACGCGGGTGGCCGTCTCGCTGGTGCCGCCGCTGGTTTTGATCTTTCTGGTGCTGGGCACCATCTTCTTCAGCATCGCCACGCCGACCGAAGGCGGCGCCATGGGCGCCACGGGCGCGCTGCTTTTGGCGCTGGCGAAGCGCAAACTGTCCTGGTCGCTGCTGCGTCAGGCCATGGACAGCACCGCCAAGCTGTCCTCCTTCGTGGTCTTCATTCTGGTCGGATCGACGGTGTTCGCCCTGGTGTTCCGGGCGGTCAATGGCGACCAGTGGGTGGAGCATCTGCTGACCGGGCTGCCGGGCGGCGCGCTGGGCTTCCTGCTCGTCACCAATCTTTTGGTGTTCGTGCTGGCGTTCTTCCTCGACTTCTTCGAGCTGGCCTTCATTATCGTGCCGCTTCTCGGCCCCGTCGCCGAAAAGCTGGGCATTGACTTGATCTGGTTTGGTGTATTGCTGGGCGTGAACATGCAGACGTCCTTCATGCACCCGCCCTTCGGCTTCGCGCTGTTCTTCCTGCGCTCGGTGGCTCCGCGCAACGATTATAAGGACAAGATTACCGACAAGCTGATCGCGAAGGTCACGACGGGGCAAATCTATTGGGGCGCCGTACCCTTCGTGATTATCCAGATCCTGATGGTGGGCATCGTCATCATGTTCCCCGGCCTGGTCACAATGAGTTTGGACCGCAGCACCGTCGATCCCAGCCAGATCCAGTTGGACATACCGACTGTGGATTACGACGACGTCCCGGAGCCGTTTCCCGACCAAGCGCCCGACGCGGCGCCGTCACAAAAGTAATCATGAAAAAATCCCGTTGATGACCCCTCATCAACGGGATTTTTTTACAGCCACCCACCGTTACTTTCGGTCACCGCACCCTGGACCGTCGTCAGAATTTGTTGTTCTTCGGGAAGCCGTTGGGGGGAAGCTTACCGACGCCGGCGCGTGGGCCAAGCCATGGGCGCATGTCGGTTTCAACCCGCACCCGCTCACCGAGATTCCAGGACAGGCCCTCCGCGCTCTTGTACGTCTTCAGGTCGCAGAGGCTGCCATCCTTGTATTTTTGCAGCTGCACGCCCTTGCCGCGAGTCAGCAGCGGCAGTTCATCCAAGGCGAAGACCAGAAGCTTGCGGTTGTTGCCAAGCACCGCGACATGATCGCCTTCGACAAAGGCGCAGATGCGCGCCTGCTTGCCATCCTCGAGGTTGAGGATTTGCTTGCCGGCGCGGGTCTGGGCGATGACCTCGTTTTCCTCCACCTGGAAGCCACGGCCATCCTCGGAAGCAACAATCAGGCGGCGGTCGGGCTGGTGCTTGAACAGCGCGACAATCTCGGTGTCGTTGCCGAAGTCGATCATCAACCGCACCGGCTCACCAAAGCCTCGACCGCGCGGCAGCTTGTCGGCGCTGAGCGTGAAGAACTTGCCGGTGGAGGCGAAGACCAGCAGCTTGTCCGTCGTCTCGCAACGGATGGCGAAGTGCCCGCGATCACCTTCCTTATACTTGATCTCGGCGATCTCCGTATCGTCGAGATGGCCGCGCACCGCGCGAATCCAGCCTTTTTCCGAGCACAGCACGGTCAGCGACTCGCGCTCGATGGTGGCCTCCAATGGGATCTCGACGGTGAGCGGCGCGTCGGTGATCATGGTGCGGCGATCGTCGCCAAAACGCTTGCGCGTTTCCTCGATTTCCTTGCCCAGCCGGACCCAGCGCAGCGCCTCATCACCAAGCAGCTCGACCAAGGCCGCCTTCTCGGCTGACAAGGCGCCGTGCTCCGTGCGGATCGCCATCTCCTCCAGCTTGCGCAGGTTGCGCAGGCGCATGTTAAGAATGGCCTCCGTCTGCACCTCGGTCAGGGAGAAGCTCTGCATCAAGACGGTCTTCGGCTCATCCTCTTCGCGGATGATGCGAATCACCTCATCCAGATTCAGATAGGCGATAAGAGTACCGTCCAGCACCTCCAGCCGGTGATCGATCTTGGCGAGGCGATGGCCCGAGCGGCGCAGCAAGACCTCGTGCCGGTGCTCGAGGAAGGCGTCCAATACCTCCATCAGGTTCATGACGCGCGGGATAAGATTCTTATCCAGCACGTTCATGTTCATGGCGAAGCGGGTTTCCAGATCAGTGGCCTGGAACAGCGAGGCCATCAGCACGTCGGGGTCGACGTTGCGGCTCTTTGGCGCGAGGACCAGACGGATGTCATCCGCCGATTCATCGCGCACATCCTCAAGCAGCATCAGCTTACGGTTGGTCAGCAGCTCGGCGATTTTTTCGACCAGCCGTGCTTTTTGCACTTGATAGGGAATCTCGGTGACGATGATCTGCCAGGTGCCTTGCCCCAGCAGTTCCTTATGCCATTTCGCCCGCAGACGAAACGAGCCGCGGCCCGTCCGGTAGGATTCGATCACACTGGCGCGTGGTTCGACCAGGACGCCGCCGGTAGGAAAATCCGGCCCGGACATCAGCAAAACCAAGTCCTCGACACGCGGTGGCGCCGGCGGCTCCTTACCCGTGGCGAGCGCCTTCAGCCGGTCCTGGCGGTGCTTGAGCACAAGGCGCAGCGCCGAACAAATCTCCCCGACATTGTGCGGCGGGATGTTGGTGGCCATACCCACGGCAATGCCGCTGGAGCCGTTCGCCAGCAGATTCGGGAAGTTGGCCGGCAGCACAGCCGGTTCCTCGCCGTCACCGTCATAGGTGCCGCGAAAATCCACGGCGTCCTCGTCGATGCCTTCCAAAAGCGCCTTGGCGACATCGGTCATCCGCGCTTCGGTGTACCGCATGGCGGCGGCGTTATCGCCGTCGATGTTGCCAAAATTACCCTGGCCGTCGATCAGCCGGTAGCGCACGGCGAAATCCTGCGCCAGCCGGACTAGCGCCTCATATACCGCCACGTCACCATGCGGATGATACTTACCGATGACGTCGCCGACCACGCGCGCCGCCTTTTTGGGCGGTGTGTCGGGGTTGAGCCGCAGCTCATTCATGGCGTACAGCAGCCGTCGGTGCACCGGCTTCAAACCATCGCGCACATCGGGCAGCGAGCGCGACATGATGGACGACAGCGCGTAGCTCAGATACCGTTCGCTAAGCGCTTGTTCGAGCGGCTTCTCCAGAATGTCGGAGGCGGGTATGGATTTCTTCATTCCAGCACCCTAGCCAGATGAGGCCAGAAAATCCAGCGGCTTTTGTTCGATTTATGTTCTGTTATTGCCGCCGCATCGCCAACGCGGCGGCGTTTCATGGGCTGAGTTTCCATCACCTCAGCCGTTCCACCAGCCGCTCTCGCGCCGGCGGTAGGGGGGCGTTCAGCAGGTGACGCTCCAGGAAATGGCCGGTCAAGCGCAACCCCGCGGCGATTTCATCCACGCCGCCCCCGCCCCGACCAACCAGGAAGCCCGGCAGGGGCAACAGCCGGTCACGATAGGGGTCGCCCACCGACATCGACACCGCCCGCCCGGTCCGGGGGCTGACGAAAGTAAGGCCATCGTTTGCTCCATCAACCGCCCCGGTGACCGCGCAGCATTCCAGATCAAGGCCAAACCCCAGCGCCGCCAGCAGCCCGACCTCCCAGCGCACATAGGCCTCAGCCCAGACGGGAGGCGCGGTGTCCAGAACGTCGAGAAGGGCGCACAAACCGTCATACACTGCGGGGTGCGGCTCGTGCTCTGGCAGCGCCGCTTCGACCAGCGCGCACGCCGCGCTGAGCGCCGCCAGCCGTGGTGGATCGTCCAGCATTCCTGCGGCATAGCCCCGCACCGGCTCCAGCGCATAGGCGCCGAGATGGTCGGCCAAACGCCCGCGCCAGCGTGCGGCGACCATTGTTCCCGGCTCCGTATGGCCGCGCTGGCTCTTGGACCGGCCACCCACGACCAAGCCGGCATGGCGCCCGTGCTCGCGCGTCAGCAACGTCACGATGGCCGCCGCCTCACCATGCGGGCGAGCCGACAGCACGATGCCCTGATCCATCCATTCCATGGAACGAATATAGTACGCAAGAACGGCCCTGGCTAACGCTCTCTGCTGCTGGCCTGGGGTCAAGTCATTGGTCGCCCAGCCGATCCGACATCATACGCACGTATGAATTGCGTTCATTCCAACAGGAAAATTTGCTATTCTCATTGGCAGTATCCTTTAATCTGCGTGAGGATTCTTCTTTGACCAGCCCCATCGATCGCTATCCGCTGGCCGAAGTAGCGGGGACTGAGGCAGTATGGGACTGGAATCTGCAGACTGGCTCCGTGTATTTGTCGCCACGCTTTAAAGAATTCCTTGGCCTGCCTCAAAACGAGGAATTGAACCAGCCCCAGGACTGGATCGGTCGTGTCCATCCAGAGGATGTGGATTGGCTGCAGGCATCCCTCGATGGGCAGATGGACGGGCTTGTCTTTCCTTTCCAAATCGAACACCGCATACGCCAGGACAACGCCGCCGACTGGCGCTGGCTGGTCTGCCGTGGCGTCGTGGTCAATGACGACTCGGGAACGCCCACGCATCTGATCGGCTCCGTCGCCGACATCACCGAACGCAAGCATGCGGAACAGCGGTTGCACCTCAGCGAGGAACGGTATGCCTTGGCGGCCGCCGCCAGCAACGATGGCCTGTATGACTGGGATTTGGCCACCAACCGCGTCTATTACTCGCCGCGCTGGAAATCGATTCTGGGCTTCGCCGAGCATGAGATTGGCGAAACCCCCGACGAATGGCTGGATCGGGTCCTGGAAGAGGACCGGATCTGGCTGAACGCGGCGCTGCAAGCTCAAAACGAAGGGGATGGCAAGCCTTTCCAGATTGATTACCGCATGCATGACGCGGCGGGGCGGGAGCGCTGGATGTCCTGCCGCAGCATTGCGGTGAAGGACGCTACGGGCATGGCGGTGCGCATCGTCGGGAGCCAGGGCGACATCACCGAACGCAAGCACGCTGAACAGCAATTGCGTCTCAGCGAGGAGCGCTACGCGCTGGCGGCGCGCGGCGCCAATGACGGGTTGTGGGACTGGTTGCCGGAGACGAAGGAAGTTTACTATTCGCCACGCTGGAAAGAGATGCTGGGCTATGGCGTGGCGGATATCGGCGCCTCTATCAACGAGTGGTTCAAGCGCGTCCATTCCGAAGATTTCACCGGGCTGAGGGCGGCGCTGGATCTTCTCCACACCGGGCAGCGTGACAAGCTGGACCATGAATTCCGCATGCACAGCGCCGATGGATCGGTCCTGTGGTTTCTCGTGCGTGGCGTCGCCGTGAGAGATCGGTATGGGCGGGTTGTCCGCATGGCCGGCTCTATGGCCAACATCACCGGGCGGAAGAAAGCGGAGCAGCAATTGCTGTTCGACGCCTTTCACGACGCTATAACCGGATTGCCCAACCGCACGCTGCTTCTTGACCGCATCGGATTGGCGCTCGACCGCTACCAACGCCAGGATGGGCAGCAATTCGCCGTGTTGTTGATTGATCTCGACCGTTTCAAGTCGATCAACGACACCCAGGGCGTCCAGGTCGGCGATCAGATTCTGTGCACCCTCGCTCAACGGTTGGAGAAGGAACGGCGCGTTGGCGACACGTTGGCCCGCCTGTCCGCCGATGAGTTCGCCGTGCTGCTGGACGACATCAGCGACGTGAGCAACGCCCTGGATGTCGCCAACCGCATCGCCAAACTGGTGGCGCAGCCTTTTCAGCTGGACGACCATGATGTGGTGCTGACCGCGTCCATGGGCGTGGCGATGAGCGCCACCGGTTACGAGCGCGCGGAAGACATGCTGCGCGACGCCAGTCTTTCCGTGTATCGGGCGAAACAAAACGGTCGCGACCGCGTGGACGTCTTCGATGGCGCCTTGCGCCATCAGGCCATGAACCAGATGCGCACCGAAGCGGATCTGCGCACCGCGTTGGAGCAAGGGCAACTCGTTCTCTTCTATCAGCCGATCGTCACCTTGAAGACCGGTCGTATCGCCGGGGTGGAAGCGCTGATGCGCTGGCGTCATCCCCAGCGTGGCCTGGTCTTTCCGGGTGAATTCATTCCGTTGGCCGAGGAATGCGGGCTGATCGTGCCGATGGGACGCTGGGCGGTGAAGGAATCGGTGCGCCAGCTCGTGCAGTGGCAGCAACGCTTTCCGCGCCCAACGCCGCTGTTCATGAGCGTCAATGTCTCTGCGCAGCAATTCCGCGATGACGATCTGCTGGGGCTGGTGCGGGAGGTGCTGGCTGAGAATTCCTTCCCCGCCTCGTCGCTCAAGCTGGAGATTACCGAGGGCCTGCTGATGCAGAACCCGGAGAAATGCTATGCGATCATGCAGGCCATTCACGATATGGATGTGCGCTTGTCCATCGATGATTTCGGCACCGGCTATTCGTCGCTGGCCTATCTGCACAAATTTCCAGCAGATACTTTGAAGATTGACCGCTCCTTCATCCAGGCTATCGCGACCGGGGAGAGCAGCACCGCCATCGTCCAGGCCATCACCACGCTGGCGGCGATCCTCGGCATGGAGGTGATCGCCGAAGGTATTGAAGCCGAGGCCGAGGCGAATTTCCTGCGCAGCATCAATTGCGCCTACGGTCAGGGTTATCTTTGGGCCCGTCCGGTTCCGGCCGAAGAGATCGAGGTGATGCTCATGGATGAGGAGGCGTCGGTATAAAAACAACACGCATAGGATGTGCTATCGGTTAAGCGATGAGAGCAGCGACCCGGCATGATAGCTGCAGTATTCCGTGCGACCCCTGGCTTTCCATACGTGGTCGCATATTCGCCCAAAAGGGTCTGTCCGGCGGAGATGCGCACCTGCCTCTGGCGTCTTTGCTCGCGGTCTGCTATTCACCCAAACATCTTGCCGGTCGATCTGGCCGGCCATGCGCGATGGGTTTTGGCCATGGAAAAGTTTACTGTTCTCACCGGCGTCGCCGCCCCGCTGCCGATGATCAACATCGACACCGACATGATCATCCCCAAGCAGTTCTTGAAGACGATCAAGCGGACCGGGCTTGGCAAGCATCTGTTCGACGAGATGCGCTACACGCCAGAGGGCAAGGAGGTCGATGCTTTCGTCCTCAACAAACCCGCCTACCGCAACGCCAAGATCCTGGTGGCGGGCGATAATTTTGGCTGCGGTTCATCCCGTGAACACGCGCCATGGGCGCTGGCCGACTTTGGCATCCGCTGCATCGTTTCAACAAGCTTCGCCGATATTTTTTACAACAACTGCTTCAAGAACGGCATCCTGCCGATCAAATTGCCGAAGGAGCAGGTGGAGCTGTTGCTGGACGACGCCTCGCGCGGCGCCAACGCCATCGTCTCCATCGACCTTGAAAAGCAGGAGATCACCGGCCCGGATGGCGGTCGGATCACCTTCGATGTGGACCCGTTCCGCAAACATTGCCTGCTCAACGGGTTGGACGACATCGGCCTGACGCTGCAGCACGCCGCAGCCATCGACAGCTATGAGAGCAAACTGCGCGGAACCCAGCCCTGGATCGCGCTGTAAACTCTCTTGCAATCCCCCTCCCGGGGGGCTTTTCAGAAGTCAAGATCGCCCAACAGGCCCCCTTCCATAAGACCTTAAGCGGAGTGCGATGACGATGCCCGCCAATAAGAAGCTTCTTCTCCTTCCCGGTGACGGCATCGGCCCCGAGGTGATGCGCCAGTTGCGGCGGGTCACCGACTGGATGGACCGTCGACGCAAGATCTCCTTCGATGTCACGGAAGGGCTGATTGGCGGCGCCGCCATCGATGCCCACGGCGTGCCGTTGTCGGATGAGACGCTGGCCAACGCGCTGGCGGCGGACGCGGTGCTGCTGGGCGCTGTCGGTGGTCCGAAGTGGGACAACCCCAGTGACTACACCAAGCGCCCGGAAGCCGGCTTGCTGAAGATCCGCAAGGAATTGGGGCTGTTCGCCAATTTGCGCCCGGCCAAGGTGTTCGACGCGCTGGTCGATGCCTCGACCCTGAAGGCCGCGGTCATCAAGGGCCTCGATATCATGATCGTCCGCGAGTTGACGGGCGGCGTGTATTTCGGTGAACCGCGCGGCATCGAAGAATTGCCCAATGGCGAACGCCGGGGCGTCAACACCCAGGTCTACACCACGTCTGAAATCCGCCGTGTGGCCGCCGTGGCCTTTGAGTTGGCGCGCAAGCGCAACAAGAAGGTCCACTCCATGGAAAAGGCCAACGTCATGGAATCGGGCCTGCTGTGGCGGCAGGAAGTCACCAAGCTGCACGCAGAGCAGTACGTGGATATTGAACTGCAGCACATGTACGCTGACAACGGCGCCATGCAGCTTTTGAAGAATCCCAGGCAGTTCGACGTGATCGTCACCGACAATTTGTTCGGTGACATTCTGTCGGATGAGGCGTCGATGATGACCGGCTCGCTTGGCATGCTGCCTTCAGCCTCGCTGGGCGCCGCGGACGCGCAGGGCCGACGCCGCGCGCTCTATGAGCCGGTGCATGGCTCGGCTCCTGACATCGCCGGTAAGGACGCCGCCAATCCCTGCGCCATGCTGCTGTCCTTCGCCATGGCGCTGCGCTATTCATTCGACCTGGACGAGGATGCGGCGCTGCTGGAAAGGGCCGTGCAGAATGTGCTGAGCGGTGGCATGCGCACCGCCGACATCATGGCGCCGGGCATGGCGCGTTGCTCGACATCGGTGATGGGCGATTCGATCCTGCGCGAACTGGATAAGCTCGCCTCGTAAAACGGCTCTTTGCAGCGGATTCCGGTTCAGAGTGAGCGGAATCCGCTGCTTGATGCTTAATTCCCGGCGTCGGCCCGTGCGCCGGGATTGCCTGCTCCACGACCGCCATGGCTGGCTTGGCCGCCCTTGCGCCCGGCTTCGGCGGCGAGCGAAGGGTTTTTAGAAAAACTGCGCGCTTGCGCCGGAACACTGCGCCCCCCCTTGCGCCCCGCCTCAGCGGCAAGTTCTGGATTTTTTGAGAAGCTGCGCTTGTCGGCTGGGACACTCTCGCCGCCTTTGCTGGCGATTTGCCGTTGCCGGTCGCGATCCATGGAAGCGAAACCACGGTTCGAGGTTCGTCCGCCATCCTTTGAAGCCATCTTTGAAACCTCCAACTCTGCCATCACGCCGGAAACCTGAAGAGCATCGCGTTGGTTCCGTGCAGGCCGATGGATTCCAAGGAGGCGCAGGCCAGAGCGTGCCGCTACCCCTCCGCACTCAGCGCGGCGATCGCATCGCTTAAGCGGACAAGCCGGCGGGCGTTCTCGACATGCAGGGTTTCGATCAGCGCGCCATCGACCAGGACCACACCCTGGCCAGCGGCCACCGCCTCGGCGTGCGCGGCGATGACGCGGCGGGAGAAGGCGACCTCATCGGCGCTGGGGGCGAAGACCTGGTTGCAGGCGGCGATGGTTTTCGGGTGGATCAGAGTCTTGCCGTCGAAGCCCAACGCCCGGCTTTGCTGGCACGCGGCGGCGAATCCTTCATCGTCGCCGAGGTCAAGGTGGACGCCGTCGAGAATGGTGAGGCCATAGGCGCGCGCCGCCAGGAGGCACAAGCCCAGGCTGGTGATCAGCGGCAGCCGGTCGCGGGTGTGGAGCGCATGCAGATCCTTGGTGAGGTCAGAGGTCCCCATGACCAACGCCGCGACGGGCGCCGCGGCGATTTCCTTGGCGTTCAGCATGCCCATGGGCGTTTCCATCATGCACCAGACCTGTTGCCCTACCGGGGCTCCGGCGGCGCGCAGCACCGCTTCGTTCTGGCGCACGAAATCGGCGCTCTCGACTTTTGGCAACAGCACCGCGTCGGCGCCGCTGGTCGCCGCCATCAGCAGATCCTCGTGTCCCCAGGGGGTGTTCAGGCCGTTGACCCGCACGATCACTTCGCGCCGGCCATAGCCGCCGACGGCCAGCGCGGCTTTGACAGTGGCGCGGGCCTCGGCCTTGGCGTCCGGGGCGACGGCGTCCTCCAGGTCGAGCACGAGGCTGTCGGCGGGCAGGGTGCGGCCCTTTTCCAGCGCCCTGCGGTTCGATCCGGGCATGTAGAGGACGCTGCGGCGCGGACGGATGGTCATGGCGGTGTTTCCCCAGTGGATGCTCATGCGTTTTCTGCTTATACCAAATCCAGGATTTGGCATGGGATTTGGCATCCATGAAGACCGTCATCTCGATTCAATCACACGTCGCGTATGGCTATGTCGGTAATCGGGCGGCGGTGTTTCCGCTGCAACGGCTGGGCTGTGACGCGGTGGCCATCAACACGGTGCAGTTCTCCAACCACACCGGGTATGGCGAATGGACCGGCCAGCTTTTCTCACCGGAACACATCGCCGCCATCGTCGATGGAATCGCCGCGCGCGGCGTGCTGCCGCGGTGCGACGCTGTGCTGTCCGGCTACATGGGTGATGCGACGCTGGGCCAGGTGGTGATCGAAACAGCGGCGCGGGTGAAGGCGGCGAATCCGCGCGCGCTGTACTGCTGCGATCCGGTGATGGGCGATGTGGGGCGCGGCTTCTTCGTCCGACCGGGCATTCCCGACTTCATGAAAGCGCATGCCGTCCCCGCCGCCGACATCGTGACGCCCAACCAGTTCGAGCTGGAGTTTCTTACCGACCACCAGGTGCACGGCATGGCCGATGCCTTGGCCGCAACGGCGGCGTTGCGCGCCCTGGGGCCGAAGCTGGTGCTGCTCACCAGCTTGACGCGCAGCGACGCGCCAGCGGACCAGATTGAGATGCTGGCGGACACGGCGGAGGGAAGCTGGGTGGTGAAGACCCCCCGCCTGATGCTGGACCCGCCGCCCAACGGCGCTGGCGACGCGGTGGCGGCGCTGTTCCTTGCCCACTACCTCAAGAGCTTCGACACCGCCTACGCGCTTGAGCAAGCGGCCTCGGCGATCTATGCGGTGTTTGAGACCACCCAGCGCCTTGGCGCGCGCGAACTGGCGCTGATTCCGGCGCAGGATGAACTGGTTAACCCGAAGCAGATCTTTTCCGCCGTGCGTGTGCGTTAGATTTCCGCCTGGGCGGCCTCGGTCCATTCCTGCAACGACGGCAGCGCCAGCACCGTGTCGACATAGGCCCGGCACGGTGGATCGAGCTCAACGCCATAGGTGGCGAATCGCGTGACCACCGGCGCATACATGCAGTCGGCGATGGAGAAGCGACCGAACAGGTATGGGCCCTCCTGGCCGAACCGGGCGCGGGCGTCACCCCACAGCGCGGTGATGCGGGCGATGTCGGCCAGGCACTCCTCCGTTCGGCCCATGCCGGGATGCCGTTCCTTCAGGTCCATGGGCATGCTGCTGCGCAGGTTCACAAAGCCGGAGTGCATCTCCGCGGACACCGACCGCGCCACCGCACGGGCGTGCGCCTCCTCGGGCCAGAGGGCTGCGTCTGGAAAGACCTCCGCCAAATATTCGCAAATCGCCAGGGAGTCCCAGATGATGCGCGCGCCGTGCTTCAGCAGCGGCACGTGACCAGAAGGTGAATGCTGGAGGATGCGCGCCCGGGTGTCGGGCTGATACAGCGGCTGAAGATTCTCGGTGAAGGGTGCGCCGATGTGCTTCAGCGCCAGCCATGGGCGCAGCGACCAGGACGAACAGGATTTGGTGCCGATCAGCAGGGTAAGATCGCTCATGGGGTCCTCGGATCAGGGGGGAGGGGGAGGGCAGGCAAGGGAGCCCTCACATGCCTCTTTTCAGCGGCGCTGGGCTGCGCCATCTTTCTACCTTACATTGCCCTCTCATACCGCCCACCGTTGTTAAGGATATCCTGCGTTGATCACCACGCTGAGCGCCAAGGCCGCCGCCGACGCCGTGCCCGTCACCCCGCTTTCGAAGGATGATCTGGACGGCTGGTTGTCCTCCCAGCCGCCGGCCAGCGCGGCTTGGGTGCGGGCGATCGACTTCACCGCCGAAGCCGGGGCGACCGCGCTGCTTCCCGGCGATGACGGTCGGCTTGGCCGCGTGCTGGTCGGGGTGTCCGCGCTGGATGATGTGTGGGCTTTCGCCGGACTGCCGAGCGCGCTGCCGCCCGGCCTCTATCACCTTGACGCCGTGCTGGACCGGGACGCCGCCACCCGCGCGGCGCTGGGATGGGCGTTGGGGAGCTACGCCTTCACCCGCTACAAGGCATCGAACAAGGTCTTCGCCCATCTCGTCTGGCCGCAGAACGCCGACCGTGGCGCTGTGGAACGCGCCGCCGCCGCCACGGCGCTGGTGCGGGATCTGGTCAACACGCCGGCTGATGATTTCGGCCCCGCCGAACTCGCCGACACCGCCCGGGCGCTGGCCGAAGAGTTCCAGGCCGGCATCAAGATCACCGTCGGCGATGGATTGTTGGCGAATAACTACCCCGCCATTCATGCGGTTGGCCGCGCCAGCCCGCGGGAGCCGCGCCTGATCGACATCACCTGGGGCGATCCCGGCCACCCGAAGGTGACGCTGGTCGGCAAGGGCGTGTGCTTTGACAGCGGCGGCCTCGACATCAAGCCGGCCGGCGCCATGCTGATCATGAAGAAGGACATGGGCGGCGCGGCGCACGCGCTGGGCGTGGCCCGCATGGTGATGATGGCCGGCTTGCCGGTGCGCCTGCGCGTGCTGATTCCGGCGGTGGAGAATGTCATCGCTGGCAACGCCTTCAAGCCCCAGGACGTGTTGAAGACCCGCAAGGGCTTGAGCGTCGAGATCGGCAACACCGACGCGGAGGGCCGCTTGATCCTCTGCGACGCTCTGGCCGAAGCGGACAGCGAAAAGCCGGCGTTGCTGGTGGATTTCGCCACGCTGACGGGCGCGGCGCGGGTGGCGCTGGGCCCCGATCTGCCGGCGCTGTTCGCCAATAATGAAGAACTGGCGGCTGATCTGCTGGCGGCGTCCGGCGCGGCCAGCGATCCGCTGTGGCGTCTGCCGCTCTGGCAGGGCTACCGCAAGGGCTTGGACAGCAAGATCGCCGACATCAACAACGCCACCAGCCATAGCTTCGCCGGGGCCATCACCGCCGCCCTGTTCCTGGAAAGCTTCGTTTCCAAGGAAACCCCCTGGGCGCATCTGGATACGTATGCCTGGAACGGCGCGGCGCGTCCGGGCCGCCCGGAGGGGGGCGAGGCGTTCGGCATGCGCGCGGTATACGCGCTGCTTGAGCGGCGGTTCGGCAAGAAATAAGGCTGATTTCTGAATCGGGTCTTTTCTGTGGTTGGGGATGAGGCATGGCGCGAAATCTCAAAGTGCTTGGGTTGTGGCATACGGCACTGATCGAGAGCGTGCGGCGGGATGCGCCGGATCTGTCGGCCCGTCAGATGGCCATCATCCTTCAGATCTATCTCGTCAACCCGCCGCACACCGTGCGCGGGCTGGCGGCCATGCTCAACATCTCCAAACCGGCCGTCACGCGGGCGCTTGACCGGCTGTCGCTGCTGGGGTTCGTCAAGCGCAAGCGTGACACCGAGGACAAACGCAACGTTCTGGTTCAGCGCACCGTCAAGGGTTCCGTCTTCCTGTCCGACTTCGCGGAGCTGGTCTCCCTGGCCGGCGCCGTGGCTCCGTCGGATATGGAGCTCGTGGCGGCGCAAGAAACCATAGCCGTCGCCGCCAGGGCGCGCCTTGAAGCGGAACTGCGCAATAAGACTGGCGCCGAATCGGGCCCTTCCGCATGAGTCCCCCTCTCGACCCGCGCCGCCATCCGCACCGTCCCGATCTTGCCGCCGCCCATCTGCAAGGGCGGGTGGAGGCCGAACGCTTTGTCGAAGGCGTGGCGCACCGGGTGCGCTCCGGCGTCGCCGGGCTGCGCGGCGCGCCCGACGCGGCGGCGCGCCACACCTCGCAACTGCTGTTTGGGGAAATTTTTACGGTTTATGACACGCACAACGGCTGGTCATGGGGGCAATGCGCCACCGATGGCTATGTCGGCTGGGTGCGGGGCCAGTCGCTGGTGCGTGACCTGCCGACGCCGACCCATGTGGTTACTGCGGTGCGCAGCTTTCTTTTTCCCGAACCGGACATGAAAACGCCACCGCGCGACGCCTTGCCGCTGGGGGCCGCCGTAACGGTGCTGAGCGAGGTCAATGGCTACGCCGAACTGGCTGGCGGCGGCTGGCTGTTCAGCAAGCATTTGTCGCCGCCCGATCTTTACGAGCCGGACCCGGCGGCGACGGCGGGGCGGTTGCTGGGCGTTCCCTATCTCTGGGGCGGGCGCACGCCGCTGGGCATCGATTGCTCGGGGTTGGTGCAAGTGGCGCTGCTGCGTGCGGGGATTCCCTGTCCACGCGACAGCGACATGCAGCGACAAGAGGTCGGCGCTCTCATCTCCGAAGACGGGACGGGTGTGGCCTATCAGCACGGCGACATCGTCTTCTTTCCCGGCCATGTCGGGCTGATGCTGGATGCCGACCGGCTGCTGCACGCCACCGCCTACACCATGACCGTAACCATCGAACCGCTGGCCGACGTGGCCGCCCGTGCGAAGGGAATCACCGCCGTTCGGCGGCTGTAAAACTCAGGTGGGGAACGTTCAGTGGATCTTCACCTCGTTCCCCTGTTCCTTGCGGTAGACATGAACGTGATAGGCGGCCATGGGGTTGTCGGTGACATACTCCAGAAGCTTGCTCTCCGTGCGCGGCAAGGCGTCGCGGAGCAGGACTTGCCAGACCGGCTCCATGGTCGCACGCGCCGTCTCGGTGTGCGGCAGCATGATGAAGCCTGCCCATTCCGGGTAGAAATCGGCCAGATAGCTCTCGCAATAATGCTTCATCATGGCCGCGTCGTTGACGTTGACAGTTTCTTTGTTCTCAAAGCAAACACGAAGCTGCATGGTTCTTCCTCCCTTTGGCTGAGCGCGTCCGAAACGATCGTCGCCTCTCATATGGGGTGTCTTGACGCCAACGACCATTACTCTCTTTGGCTCAGTACCCTTGCGTAGTATTCACCACATGCAAAAGCGGTTGCCCCGTTTGCGCGCGACGAATGGCGTCGGCAACATGATCGGCGCAGCGCGAGGGGTGGGTGATCCCGGCGACATGCGGGGTGATGAAGATGCGCGGATGCCGCCAGAACGGATGATCCGACGGCAGCGGCTCCTCGGCAAAGACATCCAGGCTGGCGCCACCCAGATGCCCGCTGTCGAGCGCCGCCAGCAAATCCGCCTCGACCAAATGCCCCCCCCGCGCGGCGTTGATCACCACTGCGCCGACGGGCAGCGCGGCGAACAGTTTGGCGTTGAGAACACCGTGTGTCTGTGGCGTCAGCGGCAACAGGCAGATCAGGAAATCGCTGCGGGCAAGCAACGCCGCCAGACCATCATCGCCGTGCAGCGTCTCGATGCCGGGAAGATCCTTGGGCGTCCGGCTCCAGCCCGCCAGCGCGAAACCCAGCGGTTGCAGCGCCCGCGCCGCCGCTTCCCCCAGCACGCCCATGCCCAGGATGCCAACGCGCACCTCCGACGCGGGCTTGTGATTGAGCGGCTTCCAGACCCCCGCGCGTTGCTGCTGGGCGTAATCATCCATCGTGCGCTGCCAGCGCAGCACCTGAAGGACGATGTAGGCGGCCATATCCTCGGTCAACCCATCGGCCACCATGCGCACCAGAGGCACGGCGGGCAAGGTCGGGTCACGCAACAGCGGGTCGATCCCCGCGCCCAGCGACAGGATGACCTTGAGGTTCGGCAGAGTCGCCAGCACGCCAGCCGGCGGCTTCCAGACCGCGGCGTAGGTGATATCCGCCGGGTCGCCTGTCGCGGGCCAGATGCGGATCGGCAGATCCGGCAGACGTCTGGCGATCTCGGCCTGCCACGCATCCGTGTTGTTGGCCCCGGAAACCAGGAGAAGAGTCATTGATGATCCTTGATTCAAGCAGTGATAATGCGGCGTGCCTTATACTGTTCGGGAAAAGAGATGGGGGGTTCGTGATCATGCTTGCCGCGCAGAGCCGATAGGCGTTCATGGTGTATCGAGTTCCGCGCTCGCCGTTTCCATGAAGCGCCCGCCGTGAGAGGGAGATCCAGGAAATCTTGGCCCCTCTGGGCGCCGCACCAGGGGGCCGGATTCCTGTTTTCACGGGAATGACGGTGGATGAGACACCTCTTTCGAAATAGTGTTGACTATGCTCTTTCCCTTCCTACTCTCGCGCAGCCCGTGCCACGTCTGATTCTCCTGAACAAGCCCTTCGACGTTCTGCCGCAGTTCACCGACCGCGCGCAGGAGCGCGCCACGCTGGCCGATTTCGTGCCGGTGCAGGGCGTCTATCCCGCCGGCCGCCTGGACCGAGACAGCGAAGGGCTGCTGGTGCTGACCGACGACGGCGCGCTCATCGCCCGCATCGCCGAGCCGCGGCACAAGATGCCCAAGGTCTATTGGGCGCAGGTGGAGGGGGAGCCAACCGATGAGGCGCTGGAGCGTCTGCGCCGTGGGGTCGCTCTCAACGATGGCCCAACCCTGCCGGCTGAGGCGCGGCGGATCGCCGAACCCGCGCCGCTCTGGCCGCGCGACCCGCCGATCCGCCACCGCGCCAGCATCCCCACGGCGTGGATCGAACTGACCCTGCGCGAGGGCCGCAACCGGCAGGTCCGCCGCATGACCGCAGCGGTGGGTTTCCCGACGCTGCGGCTGATCCGCTGGGCGGTGGGGGAGTGGACGCTGGAGGGGCTTCAGCCGGGGCAATGGCGGGATGGGGCGACGCCGAAGCCTCGGCGGTAGTCAGGCTCTCTGGCGTTTCAGCGCCGTGGCGAGGTCGGCGAGGCTGTCCAAATTGTGCACCGGGCGGAATTCATCGACATGCGGCGACAAGGCCCGCGCGCCCGATGATTTCGGCGCGAATCCCTCCCAACGCAGCAGGGGGTTCAACCAGATGAGGCGGCGGCAGCTCTTGTGCAGCCGCTCCGCCTCTTTCGCCAGCCCTTCGCCGGCGTCACGGTCGAGCCCATCGGTGATCAGCAGAACCACAGCCCCTTGCCCCAGCACCCGGCGCGCCCAGACGCGGTTGAAGGCGTGCAGCGTGGCGCCGATGCGGGTCCCGCCGGACCAATCCGCAACGCTGGAGGATACCGACTCCAGGGCCACATCCACGTCCCGGTGGCGCAGATGCCGGGTGATGTGGGTGAGGCGCGTGCCGAACACGAAGCTGTGCACGCCACCATTATGCATGCGGGCGCGGTCGTTGCTCAGCGCGTGCACGAAATGCAGCAGCATGCGGGAATAGCGGCTCATCGAGCCGGAAATATCGCACAGCACCACTAGCGGCGGTGGGTGGGTGCGGCGGCGGGTGCGGGCCAGTTCCACCATGGCGCCGCCCGAACGCAGCATGCGCCGCAGCGTGGCGCGCGGGTCGATGCGGTGTCCACGCGGGTCGGGGCGATGACGGCGTGTCGTGACCTCGGCCACCGGCAGGATCATCCGGGCCAGCAGGCGCTTGGCCTGCGCCAGCTCCTCAGCCGACATTTTTTCAAAATCCTTGGCCTGCAACAGCTCGCGATCAGAGAGGGTGAGCGCCGAATCCACCTCGATCTCGGTTTCTTCCGGCGTATCCGTGTGATTATCAGGCCCGCGAAGCGCTTCCATGACGCGCCGCGACAGCGCTTTGCGTTCAGGGGTCGCCGGGGTGCGCAGGGTGGGCAGCAGCATGCCCATCTGGCGTTTCAGCAGATCCGGGTTGCGCCAGAAGATATGGAAGGCCTGGTCGAACACCGCGCGCTGGTCGTAGCGATTGACGAACACCGCGTGCAGCGCCCAGTAGAAATCCTGCCGGCTGTCGAGTCCCACCGCCTCGACCGCTTCGATGGCGTGCAGCAGTTTACCGGGGCCGACGGGGAGGCCCGCCGCGCGCAGCACCCGGGCGAAATGCATGAGATTGACGGCGAGCCGCGCGCTCATGGCGCGTGCGGAGCGGCCAGTTCCGCCTTCACCTGGGCCAGCAGCCGCGCCGCCTCGCTGCCCTGGATGCGGGCGATGTCGTCCTGGTACTTCAACAGCGTGCCGAGCGTGTCGTTGAAGATCCCATGGTCAAGCTCAAGCTGGTTCAGCTCAATCAGCGCCTGCGCCCAATCCAGCGTTTCCGCCACGCCCGGAGCCTTGTACAGATCCATGCCGCGCAGCCGCTGGACGACGCCCACCACCTGCGCCGCCAGACGGGCGTCAGCGTTCGGGGCCTTGATGCGCAGGATTTCCCGCTCACGCTCGGGTGAGGGATAATCCACCCAGTGATAAAAGCAGCGCCGTTTCAGCGCGTCGTGGATTTCGCGGGTGCGGTTGGAGGTCACGATGACCAGCGGCGGCTCCGCCGCCTTGACCGTGCCGAACTCTGGAATCGATATCTGGAAATCGGACAGCAGCTCCAGCAGATAGGCTTCAAACGGCTCATCGGTGCGGTCCAACTCGTCGATCAGCAAAACCGGGGGACCGTTCGCATCCGGCTCCAGCGCCTGAAGCAGCGGGCGCTTGATCAAGAAGCGCTCGGAAAACAGATCGCCGGCCAGCGCGTCGCGATCCCGATCGCCAGACGCCTCCGCCAGGCGGATCTCCATCATCTGGCGGGCATAATTCCACTCATAGACGGCGGTTGCGACGTCAAGCCCTTCATAGCATTGCAGACGCAGCAGCCGCCGGTTCAGCGTGTGGGCAAGGACCTTGGCGATCTCGGTCTTGCCGACGCCCGCTTCCCCTTCCAGCAACAAGGGCCGTTTGAGCCTGAGCGCAAGATAGAGCGCCGTGGCGAGCGCCCGGTCGGCCACATAATCGCCGCAACCGAGCAATTCCACCGTGGCGTCGACACTGTGAGGAAGGGGGGTGGGCATGGTTTTTCGGGGGTTAGAATTCGATGCCGGCTTGCGCCTTCACGCCATCGCGGAACGGGTGCTTCACCTGGGTCATCTCGGTGACCAGATCGGCGGCCTCGATCAGCGCCTCCGCCGCGTTGCGGCCGGTGACGATGACATGCGTGTCGGCGGGTTTGGCGCGCAGCACCTCCAGCACCTCGGCCAGCGGCAGATAATCATAGCGCAGCACGATGTTTAACTCGTCCAGCAGCACCAGACGAATGGTGGGATCGGCAATCAGGCGCTTGGCGGTTTCCCAGGCGGCGCGGGCCGAGGCGATGTCGCGTTCACGGTCCTGGGTTTCCCAGGTAAAGCCCTCACCCAGGGCATGGAATTCAACCAGATCGGGGAAGCGCTCCAGCACGCTGCGTTCGCCGGTCGTCCATTTACCCTTGACGAACTGCACCACGCCGACGCGCATGCCGTGCCCGACGCAGCGCAGCGCCATGCCGAAGGCGGCGGTGGACTTGCCCTTGCCCTTGCCGGTATGGACGATCAGCAAGCCCTTCTCGATGGTCTTGCCGGTCAGCATGCGGTCGCGCGCCGCCTTTTTCTTGGTCATCTTTTCGGTATGGCGGGCGTTGATGTCTTCGCCCGCGTCCCCTTGGATCTCTTCACTCATTCCTCGTCCCCTCCCTGGCCGCAGAGCCCTGCGAGCGTGCGGTGCGCGGCGTTGGTGCGCGGTCGCCACAGGCCGCGGTCGAGCGCTTCGAGCAAGCGCTCGGCCATTTCCCGCTGCGCTGCGGGATTGGCCTCGGCCATGAAGCCGCGCACGTCGTCGTCCATAACATAGGCATCGAACACCGCATCGAAATGGTGATCCCCCACACAGCGCGCCGTGGCGGCGAAGGCGAAGAGATAATCCACGGTGGCCGCCAGTTCAAAGGCCCCCTTATAACCGTGGCGCATCACGCCCTTGATCCATTTGGGGTTCACCACACGGGCGCGAACCACCCGCCCGATTTCCTCCTTAAGGGTGTAGACGCGCGGTGATTCGGGGCGGGAGTGATCGTTGTGGAAGACCTCCGGCTGTTGGCCGGACAGCACGCGCACCGTTGCGGTGACGCCGCCTTCGAATTGATAATAATCGTCGCTGTCCAGCAGATCGTGCTCGCGGTTGTCCTGGTTGTGCAGCACCAGCTCCACCGAAGAAAGGCGCTCGGCAAGCTGGGCGTGGGCCGGGACGCCGTGCGTGTCGCCGCCATAGGCATAACCGCCCCAGGCCAGATAAGCCTCGGCCAGATCCTTGTCCGTCGTCCAGCCGCGCTGGTCGATCAAGGCTTGCAGCCCCGCCCCATAGGCGCCGGGCATGGAGCCGAAGACACGGAAGCCAGCCCGCAGGGCGGCCTGATCGGGGGTGGTCCCGGCGGCCTCCAGCCGGGCGCGGTCGCGGCGCACGCGCGCCGCCAGGGGGTTGACGTCCTCCGGCTCATCCAGCGCCGCGACGGCGCGGGCGGCCTGATCGACCAGCTCGATTTGCAGTGGAAAGGCGTCGCGGAAGAAGCCTGAAACCCGGAATGTCACGTCCACCCGTGGCCGGTCGAGCACGCCTTGAGGCAGGATCTCATAGCCGGTGACGCGTCCGGTGGCGACATCCCAGGTTGGGCGCACGCCCATCAGCGCCAGGGCCTGGGCGATGTCGTCGCCGCCCGTGCGCATGTTGGCGGTGCCCCAGGCGGAAAGCGCCAGGGTGCGCGGCCAATCGCCATGCTCTTGCATATAGCGTTCAACCACCCGCGTGGCCGAGGCCCAGCCCAGACGCCATGCCGCCTGGGTGGGCACGGCGCGGGTGTCGACGGAATAGAAGTTACGACCGGTCGGCAGCACCTCGGGCCTGCCGCGCGATGGCGCGCCGGAGGGACCGGGCGGCACGAAGCGGCCATCCAGCCCGCGCAGCAGGCCGTCGATCTCCGCCTTTCCACAGGCATCGACCATCGGCGCCAGCGCGCCGGCCACCCAATCCAGCACGGCGCGGCTGCGCGTCCAGGCCGGATCGGCGACGCAAGCGCCGGCGACCAGGGCGAGGGCCAGCCGCTCCAGCCGCTCCACCGTATCGCCTGCCGTGCGCCAGGGGTCATCACCGCACAGCGCCGCAGGACGCGGCCCGGTCCACGCCGCCGCCATGTCGGTGTCAAGCGGATCAAAGTCTTCCAGGCCAAAATCAGCGGCTAGGGCCCGAATCAGTGAAGCATCCTTGCCCTCGCCCCGTCCGCGCGGCAGGCGGGCCAACGCCACCAGCAGCGTGTCGCGCTGCACCCCCTCCGGGGACCGGCCGAAGACATGCAGGCCATCACGGATCTGCAACTCCTTCAGCTCACACAAGTGCCGGTCGAGCTTGGACAGCGCCGTGGGCGGGTCATCCTCCGGCGCAACGCCGCAATCAGCGGCGATGCCCGTGCGAGCCGACAAATCGAGGATGCGCGACCGCAGCTCCGGCAGGCGGCGCGCATCGAGCGACGCCGCCTCGTAATATTCGTCAACCAGCATCTCAAGTTCGCGCAGCGGGCCATAGCTCTCAGCGCGGGTCAGCGGCGGGGTGAGATGGTCGATGATAACCGCCGCCGCGCGGCGCTTGGCTTGCGTGCCTTCGCCGGGGTCGTTGACGATGAAGGGATACAGATGCGGCAGCGCCCCCAGCGCCACCTCGGGAAAGCAGGTTTCGGACAGGGCGAGGGCCTTGCCGGGCAGCCATTCCAGATTGCCGTGCTTGCCGAAATGAATCACCGCATGCGCCCCGAAGCGCAGCCGCAGCCAGGCATAAAAGGCCAGATAGGCGTGCGGCGGCGGCAGCGCCGGGTCGTGGTAGCTGCCCGTCGGATCAAGATTATAGCCGCGCGCCGGCTGGACGGCGATGGCGGCATTGCCATAACGCAGCACGGGAAGACGGAAGGACTGGGTGTCCCGATCCACGAAGGGATCGCTGTGCGCCTTCCCCCAGCGTCCGGTCACCGCTTCCCGTACCGCCTCGGGCAGGGAGTCGAAGAAATGGTGGTAGTCTGTCACGCTCAGAGTTTCGCGGGTGATGCGCTCATGCAGCGCGGTCACGTCGTTGGTGATTCCGGCCTGCATCTGCGCCATCAGTTCAGCGGGATCGGACGGCGCGCCGTCCACCGCATATCCCGCCGCGCGCATGGCGACCAACGCCTCAATCACCCCGGCGGGGGTATCCAGGCCCACACCGTTCGCCAGCCGCCCGTCGCGATTCGGGTAGTTCGCCAGCACACTCCCCACCCGGCGCTGCGCCGGCGGGGTTCGCCGCAGCCGCGCCCAGCCCGCCGCCAGCCGCGCGGTGAAGGCCAGCCGGTCGGGCAGGGGGTGGTAGGCGAGAATCCAGCTCTGCGTCGCCGCGTGCCGGCGCGCTTGCGCCTTGAAGCTGACGGCGCGGGCGAGGATGCGGCCATCCACCTCGGGCAAGGCGACGTTCATGGCGATGTCGCGCGCCGACAGGCCGGCGGTTCCATCGCGCCACGCCGTCTCATCGCCGCTGGAAAACACTACCTGCAGCACCGGGCAATCCGCTTCATCGAACGGCGTCGCCATGCGTTCCGCACCGGGTTGCGACACCGCGAAGGCCGTGGCGTTCAGGATCACCGCCGGCTGCGTCATCCCCAGCATTTCAGCCAGCATCGCCGCCGCGCCCGGCTCCTTCAGGCTGGTGGTGTAGAGCGGCAGCGCATTCAGCCCTTCAGCCCTCAGCGCGTCGATCAGCGCGTCGATCACCGCGAGATTCGCCGCCTGCACTAGCGCCCGGTAGAACACCAGCGCCACCACCGGCGCGCCCTGCGTCCAATGCGCGCGAATAATGTCCAGATCCGGCTGGCCGGATCCCGGCCAGTAGAGCCCGGCGCGCAGCAGCGGCATGGGCTCGCGCCACGCGGTCTTCTGGCCAATCAGCGATGCGGCGTAGCGCAGCAATTCTTCCGCGTTGGCGACGCCGCCGTGCACACCGTACTGCCACAGCCGGTACGCGGCTTCGGCTGGAATGGTGCAGCGGCGGGCCAGCTCCGAGTCCGGCTGATCATCGCCGGGCAACACCGCCAGCGGGATGGCGTGGCGGCGGCAGGTTTCGGTGATCTGCTCGACGCCGTAGGGCCAATAGCGCTCGCCACCCAGCAGGCGGATCACCACCAGCCGGGCCCGCGCCACGGTGTTTTCGGCGTAGAGGTCGACCGACAAATTATGGGTAAGGTGCAGAATATTGGCGAGGCGCAGGCTTGGCCCCGCATCGCCCAACCGGTCATGCGCGGCCGCCAGGCAGGCGAGTTCGGTGTCAGCCGCGCTCAGATAAACGATGTCGCCCGGGCTCTGGCCGAGATCGACAGCCTCACCACCGTCACCCAGGCTACCGGGCTGCGTGGCCAGGAGATGCATGATCTAAGCCAAGCCCCAGCTCAGAGAAGGCTGGCAGGCCAAGCGGGTGAAGGTGAATATTCCATTTAAAAGATTTAAGCCTTGCTGCTCTCTCATATACCCGTCATCCCCGCGGACGCGGGGACCCAGTCTTTCCAAGTATTTCCCTTGCAGCGAAGCCTGGATCCCCGCTTTCGCGGGGATGACGGTATGGAGTGGCGTCAATCTCCTCTTATCGTCATCCTTGCAAAAGCCCCCGGCGGACAAAGGTCGCGTAACGTTGTCAGCGCCCACAAGCGAGCGTGAGAAGCGGGGATCCAGTCGCAATTGTTGGTGTCGCAAGAAGAGCAACCTCAGATTAGCGTTATTTCCTAGGAAGCTATTGTCGGTGATCGGTTTGCAAGCCGGGGTAAGAACAGCGCCCCGTCAGCTTGCTAACCCTTTGAAAAGATTGGTGATCCGGGCGGGATTCGAACCCGCGGCCACATGATTAAAAGTCACGTGCTCTACCAACTGAGCTACCGGATCATCCTAAGCAAGCGCCTTCAACGTGAAGGCTCAAGCGGGCGGCACCATAAGGGGCTGCGGCGGTTCGGTCAACCACAAGGAATGGGGCTGGAGCAAATAAACCCCTCGGGGGCACTCGCTCCAGCCACCTTACCAACGTTATTTCAGCGTCTGCACCCGCTTGGAGGTGTCGCCGTTGCCGGCCTCAAGGGTGAAACGCTCGACCAGATGCTTGGTGACGCGGGGGCTGACAAAATGGCTGATATCGCCGCCCAAACGCCCGATCTCCTTCACGAAACGTGAGGATATGAACTGATGACGCTCCGACGCCATCAAGAACATCGTCTCCACTTTCGGGTTGAGGCGGGTGTTCATGCCGGCCATCTGAAACTCGTACTCGAAATCCGACACGGCCCGCAGACCGCGAATGATGATCGATGCGTTGTTCTGCACGGCAAAATGCATGAGCAACGTGTCGAACGCCTGCACCTCGATGAGGCAGCCATTCGTCTCCAGCGCCTCGACCTCCTCGCGGACCATCCGGACCCGCTCGTCGGTTGAAAAGAGCGGACCCTTTCCGGCGTTGCGGGCAACCCCCACCACCAGAACATCGACCCCGCGTGAAGCACGCTGAATGATGTCCAAGTGCCCGTTGGTAATCGGGTCGAAAGTACCTGGGTAGACACCAATGCGCCGTTTGGACATGGGTAAGTTCCTCAATCGGTCCTTATAGGGCTTCCGTCTGGTTGTCCTCCCCAGCAGCATTGCCACCATCGGGGGCGGCTGTGCCGGTGTTTTCTCCATTGGCGCCATTCTCTTCCTCCTCGATGGAGGCGACGGAGACGACGCGTTCCTCTGCGCCGACGCGGAACAGCGTGACGCCAAGCGTCTTGCGACCGGCGATGCGGACATCGTGGATCGGCATGCGGATCACTTGGCCACCGTTGGTGACCATCATCACCTGATGCGACTCCTCCACCGGGAACGCGGCGGTGATGGCGCCGTTGCGCTCCCCCATCTCCATGTTCCAGATGCCTTGCCCGCCACGGCCAGCGGTGCGGTACTCGTAGGATGAGGTCCGCTTGCCAAAGCCGCGCTCGGACACGGTGAGGACGTATTGCTCAAACCGCTTCAGTTCCTCATAGCGTTCCTGGCTGATGGTCGCGCTGGCTGAGGCGCCGTCTGAGGCGCTGTCTTCCTCACCATCCGGCGCCGGCTCGCCAACGATGTCCAAACCCTGGGCGCGCTCCATGCGGAAGAACGCGGCGCGCTCGTCGGCGGTGGTCTCCACATGGTTCAGCATGGACATCGAGATCACCTCGTCCCCATCCGCCAGACGGATGCCGCGCACGCCGGTCGAGGTGCGGCCCGCGAAGACGCGCACGTCCGACATCGAAAAGCGGATGCATTTGCCGCCGCTGGTCGCCAGAAGAACGTCGTTGTCTTCGGAACAGGTGCGCACGGCGATCAGACGCTCCCCTTCTTCCTCCAGCTTCATGGCGATAAGGCCATTCGAGCGGATGTTCTGGAAGTCCGACAGCTTGTTGCGACGCACATTGCCGCGCGAGGTGGCGAACATCACGTGCAGATCGCCCCAGGTCGTCTCGTCCTCCGGCAACGGCATGACGGTGGAAATGGTTTCCCCATCCTCCAGCGGCAGGAGATTGACGAACGCCTTGCCGCGACTCTGCGGGGAGCCGAGCGGCAGGCGGTAGACCTTCAGCTTGTAGACCATGCCCTTGGTCGAGAACAACAACAGCGGCGTGTGGGTGTTGATCACGAACAGATCGGCGACCGCATCCTCCGCCTTGGTGCTCATGCCCGAGCGCCCCTTGCCGCCGCGCTTTTGCGCGCGGTAGGTGCTCAGCGGCGTGCGCTTGACATAGCCGGACTGGCTGACGGTGACGACCATGTCCTCGCGCTGGATCAAATCCTCGATATCGGACTCGAACTCCAACTCCAGGATCTCGGTGCGGCGCGGGGTGCCGAACCGTTCCTTCATGTCGATCAACTCGTCGCGCAGGATACCCAGCAGCTTCGGGCGGTTCGCCAGCGTCTCCAGATAATCGGCGATCTGGTCGGTCACTTCTTTCAGCTCGGCGCCGATCTTGTCGCGCTCCAGCCCGGTCAGGCGGTGCAGGCGCAATTCCAGGATGGCCCGCGCCTGCTCTTCCGACAGGCGGTAGGTCCCGTTCTCGGAGACGCCCCGGTCCGGCTCATCGATCAGTTCGATCAGCGGAGCGGTGTCGAGGGCCGGCCATTCGCGGGTGGTTATCGCCTCACGCGCCGACGCGGGGTCGGGGGCGCGGCGGATCAAAGCGATCATCTCATCAAGATTGGCCACCGCAACCGCGAGACCGACCAGGGTGTGCGCCCGCTCACGCGCCTTGCTCAGCAGAAACTCGGTCCGCCGGGTGATCACCTGTTCGCGAAAGCGGATGAAGGCGGTGATGATGTCTTTGAGGTTCAGCAACTCCGGCCGGCCGCCGTTCAGCGCCAGCATGTTGACGCCGAAGGAGGTCTGCAGCTGCGTGTGGCGGAACAATTGGGCCAGCACCACCTCGGGCACGGCGTCGCGCTTCAGCTCGACCACCACGCGCACGCCGTCGCGGTCGGATTCGTCGCGCAGGTCGGAAATGCCCTCGATGATCTTGTCGTTGACCACCTCGCCGATGCGCTCCATCAGCTTGGATTTGTTGACCTGGTACGGAATTTCCGTCGCCACGATGGCAAGGCGGTCCTTGCGCACCTCTTCAATTTCCGTCTTGGCGCGCAGGATGATGGAGCCACGGCCCGTATGCAGCGCCGAACGGCTGCCTGAACGGCCCAGGATCTGTCCACCCGTCGGAAAATCCGGTCCGGGGACGATCTCCATCAACTCATCGATGGTGATGTCGGTGTTGTCGATATAGGCGCAGCAGGCGTCGATCACCTCCCCCAGATTATGGGTCGGGATGTTGGTCGCCATGCCAACGGCGATGCCGCCGGCGCCGTTCACCAGGAGATTCGGGAAACGCGCCGGCAACACCAGGGGCTCGCGCCCCGAATCATCGTAGTTGGGGCCGAAATCGACCGTGTTCTTGTCGATGTCGTCAAGCAGCGACTCCGCCGCCTTGGCCAGCCGCGCCTCGGTGTAGCGCATGGCCGCCGGCGGATCGCCATCCATGGAGCCGAAATTGCCCTGGCCATCGACCAGCGGCAGGCGCATGGAGAAGCTTTGCGCCATGCGCACCATGGCGTCGTAAATCGCCGAATCGCCGTGCGGATGGTATTTACCCATCACGTCACCGACGATGCGCGCCGACTTCTTATAGGGTTTGCTTGAGTCGTATCCCCCATCCTTCATCGCGTACAAAATGCGACGGTGAACGGGCTTAAGGCCATCGCGCACATCGGGCAGGGCTCGGCTCACGATCACGCTCATGGCGTAATCGAGATACGAGCGCCTCATCTCATCTTCGATGTTGATGGGTGCGATGTCGGACGCGGGGGGCAGCGGGGAGGTGCTCAAGAAGCCGGACTCATGCAACAGGACTGCGGGTACGCCGGGCGGACCCCAAAACGGTCTACCCGGCGACTTGAAGTAACAGGGTATTCCTTAGCAGCTTTCGCATTTGCACACAACGACACCGGCTTGGAAACCAGGGTAATCAGGTGAGGGGAGTAATATTCTTTATTAGGAGTATCGTCATCCCCGCGGAAGCGGGGACCCAGGCTACCTAGCAAAGGAAATGCTTGGAAACCCTGGGTCCCCGCTTCTGCGGGGATGACGGATATATTAGGACACAAAAAGACCCAGGTCTTTTAACAGGAATATAAACCCCAGGCTGATTGCCCTGCACGGCGTCGGCTTGGAAACGCTACGGTCGGCGCTTCGCATCAAGGCCACCGTTCCGGTGTGTCGGGAGCTTTCGTGGGTCTTGAAGCTCAACCCACGAAAGCCCTGTCCGCTCTAAATCAGCGCGCGGACATCCGTCAGCGCGCCGGTGATGGCGGCGGCCACGGCCATGATCGGGCTGACCAGATGGGTCCGCCCGCCGCGCCCCTGGCGGCCCTCGAAATTGCGGTTCGAGGTCGAGGCGCAGCGTTCACCCGGCTCCAGGCGGTCGGCGTTCATCGCCAGGCACATGGAACAGCCCGGCTCGCGCCATTCAAACCCGGCGTCGGTGAAGATTTGGTCCAACCCCTCTTGTTCCGCTTGCTCCTTGACCAGACCGGAGCCGGGCACGACCAGGGCGCGGATGCCCGGCGCCACTGTACGGCCCTTGGCAAGCCCGGCGGCGGCGCGAAGATCCTCGATGCGGCCGTTGGTGCACGAACCGATGAACACGGTGTCCACTTTGACGTCGGTCAGCTTTTGTCCTGGCGTCAGCCCCATGTACTGCAAGGCGCGCTCGACGGCGGCGCGCTTGGCCGGGTCAGCGACATCGCTTGGGTTCGGCACGGTCGCGGTGATCGGCAACACATCTTCCGGGCTGGTGCCCCAGGTGACGTGCGGGGCGATCTCCGCGGCGTTCAGCACGACGGTGGTGTCGTACGCCGCGCCGGGATCGGACGGCAGAGTCCGCCAATACGCCACCGCCTGCTCCCAGGCGCCGGACTTCGGCGCCAGCGGGCGGCCCATGACGTAGGCGAAGGTGGTCTCATCCGGCGCGATCAGGCCAGCGCGGGCCCCGGCTTCGATGGCCATGTTGCAGACCGTCATGCGGCCTTCCATCGACAGGCTGCGAATAGCCTCTCCGGCAAATTCGATGACATGGCCGGTGCCGCCGGCGGTGCCGATCTTGCCGATGATGGCCAGCACGATGTCCTTGGCGGTGACGCCCGGCGGCAGCGCGCCATCGACACGGACCAGCATGTTCCTGGCCGGCTTTTGCAGCAGCGTCTGGGTGGCCAGCACATGCTCGACCTCAGAGGTGCCGATGCCAAAGGCCAGCGCGCCAAAGGCGCCATGCGTGGCGGTGTGGCTGTCGCCGCAGACGATGGTGGTTCCGGGCAGCGTAAAGCCTTGCTCCGGGCCGACGATGTGCACGATGCCCTGGCGGATATCGTCCATGGGGAAGTAACGGACGCCAAAGTCGCGGGCGTTCTTGTCCAGCGTCTCGACCTGGATGCGGCTCTCTTCTTCCTGGATGCCTTTCGAGCGATCGGTGGTCGGTACGTTGTGGTCAGGGACGGCCATGGTCTGTTCGGGCCGGTGCACGGCGCGGCCGGCGGTGCGGAGCCCCTCGAACGCCTGCGGGCTGGTCACTTCATGAACCAGATGGCGGTCGATGTAGAGGACGCAGGCGCCATCCTCCTGGTAGTGGACCAGATGGCTATCCCAGATCTTGTCGAACAAGGTGCGTGGCTTGGACATTGTAACGGCTCTTTCTCGCAGGCGATCGGACGGATGGGCGAACGGATAGCGGCATCCGTCTCCGATCCGAGGCGGGCAGAATAAGCGTGTGAACCCGACGGAACAAGAAAAGTGCCACAGGCGCGGAGGCGGATCGCGTGAAAAGCCGAATCGGCGCGCCGCTCAATTCTCCAGCATGCGCCGCAGCAGCTCGACATCTTCGGCGAAGGCCGGGTCGGTGCCGCGCAACTCTTCCACCTTTTTCACCGCGTGCATGACCGTGGTGTGGTCACGGCCACCGAATTTCCGGCCAATTTCCGGCAGTGAGCGGGCGGTCAACTGCTTGGCCAGATACATGGCCACTTGCCGTGGCCGGGCGACGGCGCGGGCCCGGCGGGCGGAATGCATGTCGGCGATGCGAATGTTGAAATGCTCCGCCACCCGTTTTTGAATCTCGTCGATGGTGACGCGGCGGTCGTTGGCGCGCAGCAAATCGTGCAGCACCTCCTGCGTCGTCTCCAGGGTGATGGAGCGCCCGACCAGATCGGCGTGCGCGACGATGCGGTTCAACGCCCCTTCCAGTTCGCGGACGTTGGAGGTGATCTTGTGCGCCAGGAATTCCAGCACTTTGAGCGGGATGGTGGCGCCCAGCACATCAGCCTTGGATTGCAGGATCGACAGGCGCAATTCATAGGTGGTTGGATGAATGTCAGCCACCATGCCCCAGCCCAGGCGGGAGCGCAGCCGTTCCTCCATCCCCTCCAGGTCGGAAGGACTCTTGTCAGCCGAGACGATAACCTGCCGGTTCTGATCCACCAGCGCGTTGAAGGTGTGGAAGAATTCTTCCTGGGTGGAATCCTTGCCGCTGATGAATTGCACGTCGTCGATCATCAGCACGTCCACCGAGCGGAACTGCTCCTTGAAGGCCATGGTGTCCTTGAAGCGCAGGGCGCGGATGAACTGATACATGAACTTCTCAGCCGACAGATAGATGACCTTGCGACTCGGGTCCTTCTTACGGATCGCCCAGGCGATGGCGTGCATGAGATGCGTCTTGCCGAGGCCGACGCCGCCATACAAGAACAGCGGGTTGAAGGTGACCGTGCTGGCGTCGGTAACCTTTTGAGCGGCGGCGTAGGCCAGCTCATTCGGCTTGCCGACGACGAAATTCTCAAAGGTGAAGCGTGGGTCGAGCAAGGCGGAAACGTTGTCGTCACGCTCATCCAGAACGTTGGGTGCGCCGACCGGCAGCTCGTCGGAGGCGCCATAGGCCGGCGACTCGATACGGGACGGGGTAGACGCCGATGACGGTTGCTGAGGGGCGTTCCGGGCCGTGGATAGAGGCTATTCGGCGCGCGCCGCGTCTGAAGAAGCCAACAGCGGCGGGGTTGAGGCGACCACGACGTCAACGGATTGCACGGCCCCGTTTTCAGCGCTCCACAGCATACGGATGCGGTCGACGTAATGGGTGTTCACCCAATCGCGCATGAAGCGGGTAGGGACGAGGATCCGCACCTCACCGTTTTTCAGATCGGCAACAGTCAGCGGCTGAAGCCAACTACGGTATGCAACCTCACCCACCTCATCCTTGAGTCGGCTTCGGATACGGTCCCACTGCTGTTCCAACGACGCGTCGGCTGACATGCTCACTCAACTCCCCCGCATACCCCGCCTCTGCGGACATCACTCATGGACTGGAAACGGCGTTTCCGCGCGCCTCGCAGCTCTTGCACAACGATTGACACACCATACACACAAAGTTAACCAACACTTGGTGTAGGGTTGTTTTTTCCATTGCAGAATTTTTGCGTTTGAAGTGCACCTATCCGGAATATACCCGATTATGGGAGCTCATTCGACGGATAACACGACACCCACAGCGAAATTGCTTTTTTTGTTAACGCTCTTTTGAATATCTTTAAAGAACAAGGCGTCGCCTGAATAAAAACAAACGACAGATCATTTCTGCTGTCTGTGGTTTGAATAACTCAATGATATTGGATTGGTTAAGCGACACCTTGTGATAGCCACCCCATCCATTTTGCTTGGGGAGCCTAATCCTGGGCGTCTGTTGCCGCAACAGGGGCATAAAGCGAACGATAAAGAACCCCAGATTTTTTATCTATCCCTCGGCGGTTTTCCGCAGATTCCCTGCGACTCAGAATTCTGAGCCAAATCTGTCATATGACATAAAAAAGCCGCGCCCAGTCCGAGCGCGGCCTTTTGGGGCGTCAAATTTTACAGGGCTTTGATACGAGCCGACAGACGCGACAGCTTGCGCGATACAGTGTTGGCATGCAAAACGCCCTTGGACGTGCCGCGCATCATTTCCGGCTGAGCGGCCTTGAAAGCTTCGGCGGCAGCGGTCTTATCGCCGGACTCAATCGCGGTCTCGACCTTCTTGACGAAGGTACGGATACGGCTGACGCGGGCGCCGTTCACCTCGGTGCGACGCGCGGTTTGACGGATGCGCTTTTCGGCGGACTTATGATTGGCCATAACAAACCTTGTTTCGAGACCCCGGATCCAATGCGAGGGGGCCTTATAAGCGAATGATTTCCTTAAGTCAAGGCGTTGGCCACAACCGGATTCTGATTCAGCCGGATTCTGGTCAGGCTGAATGGGTATCCGTCGTGGCCGAGGCGCGCGACTGTTTTAGCGATTCTTCCAGCCGGGCTGGCGCTTTTCGCTGAAGGCGGCCATGCCTTCCTTTTGATCGTCGGTGGCGAAGGTGGCGTGGAACACACGGCGCTCCAGCTTCACGCCTTCAGTCAGGGTCGTCTCGTAAGCGGCGTTGATCATGTCCTTGGCCATCATGACGATGGGGCGTGACAGGCCGGCGATCTTGGTGGCGACCTTGACGGCCTCCTCCAGCAGATCGGCCACCGGCACGACGCGGCTGACCAGGCCTGAACGTTCGGCTTCCGTGGCGTCCATCATGCGACCGGTCAGGATCATCTCCATGGCCTTCGCCTTGCCGACAAAGCGGGTCAGCCGCTGCGTGCCGCCAGCGCCGGGGATGGTGCCGATGGTGATCTCCGGCTGGCCGAACTTGGCGTTGTCGCCGGCCAGGATGAAGTCACACATCATCGCCAGCTCGCAGCCGCCGCCGAGAGCGAAGCCAGCCACCGCCGCAATCACCGGCTTGCGGCTTTTGGCGACGCGCTCCCATTTGGCGGTGATGAAGTTGGACGTGTAAACGTCCATGTAGCTGAAGCCCGCCATTTCCTTGATGTCGGCGCCGGCGGCAAAAGCCTTTTCCGATCCCGTCAGCACGATCGCACCGATCGAGTCGTCGGCTTCCAGCGCGTCGAACGCCTGGCCCAGTTCCGTCATCAGTTGATCGCACAGCGCGTTCAGCGCCTTCGGGCGATTCAGCGTGACCAGTCCCACAGGACCACGGGCTTCGACGAGGATCATTTCATAGGCCATAGTTTCAACGAACTCCTGAGCAAGGTCTGATTGAAGACGACAACAGAGCGCGGTTCCGTCTGAACCGGCCTCCGCGACCGTTCTTTGATGAAACAAGCCAACGCGCACGATCTGCTTTTTCGGCCAATCGCGATCGGCTCTAGCGGTCTGTCAGCCATGATCTGAGGATCACAGCTGACAGACCACTCGCTTTTTTTTCCCTCGGCGGGCGGGGCTCTCAGCGGGTCCAAAGGACCCGCCTGCCGCCAGCACTGGCGTATTACGCCAGCGCGATAGGCCATCCGCGCCCTTGCCTCCGCGCCCACGTGGGCGCGGGGTCTCAACGACCCAGTCGCGCTTCCGCGCTCCGCAAATCATAGCTGACAGACCACTAGCGAGGAATGAGAACGAACTGGACGGTGATCCGCCCGGCCTGCGCCGGCGCCGTCTCGCTGGGGAACTCGAGGTGGAGCTGCTCTCCCTCGCGTTCAAAAAGGCTGTCCGTGATGCGCTTCCAACCGAGTTGCGGCATGGTCTGTCGGTAAAAATCCAACACGGCCTTGCGGCCCACCTGGCCTTGCATGGTCGTCTCGACAATACGCCCGGCGGGTTTGTCGAAGACCAGAGCGCCATTCTCGGCGGCGCTCAGCGCGGGCATGGCCGGCACGTCGCCCATGCCCGTCACGAAACAGTTGGGCTCCACCGCCGCAGCGAGCGCGGGGATGGAGAGGAAAAGGGCGAAGATAACCGCCCGGGCGGTGGCGAAAGGAACCGTCATGGGCGTCACGTATATCAGCGTTGACGATGCGGGCAATAGAAAGTCGAGCGACCCGCTTGCACGAGCCGGTGTATACCGCCGGTTTCCGTCAGCGTGCACGTGCAGCCTGGGCAGGGCAGCCCCTCGCGGTCGTACACAGAAAACTGATGCTGGAAATACCCCAACTCGCCCGAAGCCTGCCGGTGATCGCGCAGGGTGGAGCCTCCTGCGGCGATGGCTTGCGA
Source organism: Azospirillum sp. (assembly GCA_031546725.1). GTDB lineage: Bacteria > Pseudomonadota > Alphaproteobacteria > Azospirillales > Azospirillaceae > Azospirillum. The sequence continues at coordinate 6,050 of JAVBJZ010000064.1, read as the reverse complement.
CAAAACGTCGCGAATGCAGCCCGCCAGCCGTTCAGCCTCCGCCCCTACGATGGTGGCGGCCAGGCGTTTGGGGTCGAGGCCCGCGAGGAACAGCGCTTCCGACACATAAATATTACCCAGCCCCGCGACGATCTTCTGGTCGAGAAGCGCTGTCTTGATCGGACTCATCCGCCCCGCCAGCCGCTCGGCCAGCACGGGGCCGGAGAAGGCGTTGCCGAGAGGTTCAGGCCCGAGCGATCGCAGCAGGGGGTGTTCGGCCAGCGACGCCTCATCCGTCAGGTCCATCATTCCGAATCGGCGCGCATCATTGAAGGTGACGATTGCTCCTGCGTCGGTCTCGAAGATGACATGGTCGTGCGTGGTCGGGGCGGGGGGAGGGGAGGGGATGGGGCTTGGGGTGATCACCATCCGCCCGGACATGCCCAGATGCGCCAGCAGCACGGCGCCATCGTCGAGATGCAGCAGGATATATTTAGCCCGCCGCCGCACAGCCTGCACCCGACGACCGGTCAGTCGCTCACAAAAATGGGGTGGAAAGGGAAAGCGCAAATTCGGTCGGCGCAGCACCACGCGCGCCAGCACGCGCCCTTCCAGATACGGGGCCAAACCACGGCAGACGGTCTCAACTTCGGGCAGCTCGGGCATGGGCCTTACAGTGGAATAAAAGAGTGCCGGTTATCCCGCCACAGCGGCCAGTTCGTTATCCTGCCAATCTGATCAGTTCCGCCCGGCCAGGGCCCCCGTCAGGCGGGTGCGGATAGCGGAGATGGCGCATTTCAAGGGCCGATCCTCATCCGGCTTGGGCGGACCGGACATCGCCACATCGCTGCACAAATCCTCCATCCGCCAGGTGTGGGGTGGGGGTGGCGGCGTGGCGCTCGGGTCGCAGGTGGCCGGGTCGGGATGCATTTCCTCTTCGCTGTCAGGGGCGGGTGGCGCGCCGGGAGGTGGAGGGGGGCCCGCCGGCGTGATCTCAAGGTTCGGCGAGATGCCGAAGCAGTCCACCAGCCCCCCCGATGGCCGGAAGTAGCGCGCCGTGGTCAGCCGGATGCCAATGTCGCCGGACAATGACGAGATGGTCTGCACCGAGCCCTTGCCATAGCTGCGCGTTCCAAACAGCAGGGCGCGGTTGTGGTCTTGCAAGGCGCCGGCGACAATTTCCGACGCTGAGGCTGAGCCGCTGTTGATCAGCACCACCAGCGGCAGGCCAACCAGCAGGTCGCCGGGAGTGCCGCTGTAACGGCGGTTTTCCTCTGGGTCCCGGCCACGCACCGAGACGATATCCACCGCTTCCAGGAAACGGTCGGCGACATTGACGGCCTGGTCGAGCAGACCGCCGGGATTGTTGCGCAGATCAAGCACCGCACCGGCCAATTTACCACCGGCCTGCCGCCGCATGGTGGTGATTGCTTCGTCCAGGCTATGGCTGGTCTGCTGGTTGAAGGTCGCGATACGGATGTAGGCGATATTGCCTTCCAGCCGAGAGCGGACCGGCTGAATCCTGACGATGGCGCGGGTTAGCGACACCCGCACCGGCGCCTCGGTGTTGTTCCGCCGCAGCGTCAGCGCCACCGACGAGCCGACTGGGCCGCGCATGCGGGCCACCGCATCGCGCAGGTTCAGGCCCTTGACCGCGTGGTCGTCGATGCGTGTGATGAGATCGCCGGAATGCAAGCCAACGCGCGACGCCGGCGAGCCGTCGATGGGAGAAACGACCCGGACCAGACCGGAGCCTTCGTCCATGGTGACTTCGATGCCAAGGCCACCGAATTCGCCCTGGGTCTGCTCCCGCATGTAACGGAAATGTTCGGAGTCGAGGAAGCTGGAATAAGGATCCAGCGAGCTGAGCATGGCGTCCAGTGCGCTTTCCGTCAACGCGCGGTCGTTGGCGCTGGGATCTTCCTTCTTCTTCTTCTGAAGCCCCAGAACGGCCTTGTCGACCAGCACCTGTGGGCTGGTGGGCTTGACGTGTTCAACCAGCACGCGACGCATGACGTCCATGAACAAAAGGACGTTGCGGTCGGAAGCAGAAGGCAGGGCGCCGCTGGTGCGGACCTTGGCGAGCTCATGCCGGTAACGTTCCTGCGCCGTGCTGATTTCAGCCCGTTCAGCCGGTCCCACCGCGCAGGCGGAGCCGGAGGCCGCCATCAGCACGATCAACGCCACCAGCAGTTTCGCCATTCTACGTCCCTCTCGACGAGTTGGTTCGGTCGGTGGGTTCCAGGGTATCGATGTCATCACACCAGTATGTTTCAAGGCCGCAAGCGCACCAAGGCTTCGGTCGCCGGCCTGCACCGTAGCATGATGAACCGAGGATCTCAAATTGGCCAAGATGGCGCTAAACCCGAGACGTCAGATGGGAATGAGAGAGGCGCTTTCCCCAGCGCATCCGCGCAGAAAATAGCCGGAAGCCAAAATCAACCGTGGTACCCAACCGGTTCCAACCGCTTGGGTGTGGTAAAAAAAGCTGCTAGGAGAGGCGATCCTCTTGTTGTTTTTCCATCGTTGTCAGGAGCAGCGCCATGTCTGCGGTCAAGATCGCCCCATCCATCCTCTCAGCCGATTTCGCCACGCTGGGTGAAGAGGTGCGCGCGGTGGACGCCGCCGGTGCGGACTACATTCACATCGATGTGATGGACGGCCACTTCGTGCCCAACATCACCATCGGGCCGGCGGTGGTAAAGGCGTTACGCCCCCATACCGCCAAACTTTTCGACGTACATCTGATGATTAGTCCGGTTGATCTTTACATCCCGGAGTTCGCCAAGGCCGGCGCCGACATCATCACCATCCACCCCGAGGCTGGACCGCACCTGCACCGCAGCATCCAGCTTATCAAAAGCCTGGGCAAGAAAGCCGGCGTGTCGCTCAACCCCGCCACCCCTGTAGAGGCGGTGGATTATATCCTGGAGGATATCGACCTGGTGCTGGTGATGACGGTCAACCCTGGCTTTGGCGGGCAAAGCTTCATCATGAGCCAGCTTGAAAAAATCCGTGAACTGCGCCGCCGCATCGACAGGCTTGGTAAACCGATCGACCTTCAGGTCGACGGCGGCGTCACTCCCGAGACGGCGCGCATCGCCATCGAGGCTGGCGCCGATGTGCTGGTCGCCGGCACCGCCACTTTTACCGGCGGACCGAAAAACTACGCTGAAAATATCCGTAAGATCCGTGGATAAAGCCCGCTATCGGGAAAAGCCGGTCCAGAACCAAAGCCATCCTCACCCGTTATTCCATCGGGCGCGCAGATGAGCCCGCTTCATAGGGAGAGTCGTATGGAGATCCTTTGGACAATCATCATCGGGTTCGTGGCCGGTATCGTCGCCAAGTTCCTGATGCCTGGGCGTGATCCAGGCGGCTTCATCATCACCACACTGCTGGGCATCGCCGGCGCGTTCGTCGCCACTTATCTTGGACAGGCGGTCGGCTGGTATCGGGCTGGTGATGGCGCTGGTTTTATCGGCGCCATCGTCGGCGCCATCGTCATCCTGGCGATCTATCGTATGGTCGCTGGTCGCACAGCATAGGGATACGCACCAGACCCCGATGAGGCGCACTCATCGGGGTCTGGTCTACGATCACCAGTGCTGCTCTATCAAAGCGCTACGGGCGTCGGCATGAACACGGCCCTGGAAATCGCCGCCTTGACCGCTTCGGGGGTAAACGGCTTGCGCACCACCTGCCCGAGATGGCGGGCGTCCAGCGCCTCAAGATCATCATCGAAGGCGGTCACGAGGATGGTGCGCAACGCTTTTTGCTGACGCAGGGCTCGCGCCACTTCGACGCCGTTCCCGCCGTCGGCCAACCGCACGTCGAGCAAAGCCAGCGTCGGCTTCTCGGCCTCCGCCAGTTCCAGCGCTTCACGCTCGTTGGTGGCGGTGCCGCACAGGACATGCCCCATGTCGATGACCAGTGAGCCGATTTCCAGCGCCAGGGCTGGATTGTCTTCGACCACCAGCACCCGTTGCGTCAGTGTGTTGCGCACGCCGTCGCGCGCGGCGCCCAACCGCTGCATGGCCTCGGTCGGCGTGATGTGCATGATTTGCGCGACATCGAGCAGCGGCAAATCTTCCAGCGCCACCAGCAAATAGACACGCCGAAGTTCTTCCGGCAGCAGGCCAAGCGCGCGCTCGATGGGGTGCGGCGATGGAGCCGGACACCCTTCCCCCCCCTCGTCGAACAGCAGGTTCAGCAGCGCATAGAGTGGAACCCGCGCGGGCTCGGAGAGGCCGAAGCGGGTCGGGGCCATCATCGCCACCTCGACACAGCGCATGACCAGATCATCACCATGGTCGGTGACCCCCGTAAGCGCTCGGGCATAGCGGCGCAGATAGGGGAGATGGTCTTGCAGTTGACGTGCGTAGACTCGCATATCTGGACTATCTCATGGCGAAGAGAACAGCATCGCGTCCGGTCGTTAACCAAACGTTAACCTATCACGGCGCCCGCACCCGGCGAACCGAAAAAAAGCCGAAGGGCGCTATCCCCTTGGCGGAAGGCCCCCTTGGCGGAAGGGCGGGCGGTAAAGTCAATGCGCCCGTTCGCGCAGCATGCGGGAACGCCATTCCCAAGGTTTTTCCACTTTTCCCGCCCATAATCCCATTTGCTTGCTCTGGGCATAGGATTCGCTCTGCTGATAGGCGCTTGTCAGGCTGCGGTAGGCGAAGGCCCAGCCGCGCGCCACCATGGCGGCGCCCAGATCAACCCCACGCACGCGGCATTCGCCCGCCTTGCGGCCTTTGCTGTCCTGGTCGGCGATGGTGCATTCCACCTCTTGTCCCTCAACCAGAGAATTGAGCACCGAGGTGGCGATGCTGAAGCAGTCCAACGCATGCCCATAGCGATTCTTGCACGTCTGGCCGGGGTCGGGGGCGTCGATCCCCAACAGACGCACGGGGACGCCGTTGATGCTCAGCAGATCACCTTCCATCGCCTTTCCCTGCCCCTTGAGCAGCGTGTGGGGAATGGTCGCGATCTTTCCGGGCGGCGTTTTCGCTGTGCCGGCGGCCATCACCGATCCCGCCGTCAACAGAACGGTGAGTGTGAAGGCGGCAAAGCCGCAACCGTAAACATCAAGACAGCGTCGGTGGAACATCGCGGGGAAGTATGGAGGATTTGTCGCCATTGCGCACGCTGTTGACGCACCGCCCCGCATAAGAAATGACGTTTAGAATAAGGTTCCCGGCCTCCTTTGGCCGGGAACGCCCTCTTCACCATGGGCCAGAAAAGCTTACACCGTCGCCGACGGCCGAAGGCCGGTGGTGAGACGCTGGAAATCGGTGACAAACGCCTGGGATGTCCGCTGATCCATATCGAATTTCACGTGCAGCCCGTTCGAGGCGTTGGCCACCACGGTGAATGGTACGGATATCGAACTGCCCGCGATGCTCAGCGCGCCGCGGCTGCCCGCGCTCCACCCCTTGACGTTCTTGAGAGCGGCGCCGCTCTCGGAAAGGTCATGCAAAACGGCGTCCGCCTGGCCGGTCGAACCCGATACGGTGCCGGGCAAATTGACGGGGAAACGTGGCTTCTCGCGACGGTTGACTTCCGGGGCGGCGGTGCGCACCACCCGCACCACCGTTTGCCGCAAGAGATCGATGTTCGTGGCGACATCGGCGGCGATGCTGCGCACCTCGCTGGCGCGGTTTCCGGTGACCCCGGCCTCTTGCGACACATGGGCGATGCGAGTCGCCACTTCCTGCGCCGCCGTCGCCGTCTGCCCGACATTGCGGGAAATCTCCCGGGTGGCCGCCCCTTGCTGCTCCATCGCCGCGGCGATGCTGCCGGCGGTGCTGTCGATCTCGGTGATGGTGTGGCCGATGCTGCGCACCGCCGTCACCGCCGAGTTGGTGATCGTTTGCAGCTCGCTGATCTGGCGGGAAATATCCTCGGCGGATTTCGAGGTCTGGGTCGCCAGGTTCTTCACCTCATGCGCCACCACGGCGAAGCCCTTGCCGGCGTCGCCGGCCCGCGCCGCCTCGATGGTGGCGTTCAAGGCCAAGAGGTTGGTCTGGCTGGCGATGTCCTGGATGAAGGTGGCGACTTCGCCG
>JAVBJZ010000026.1:0-10948 GCA_031546725.1 Azospirillum sp. | reverse complement strand
ATGGTGGGCCCGGCCGGATTCGAACCGACGACAACACCGTTATGAGCGGCGCGTTCTAACCACTGAACTACAGGCCCCACGCGAGCGGGAGCCGAATGTGCCTTTAAAGCGCCCGCCGCGCAACCCCAGAAAAGGAGGCTTGGCTAAGACGCCTCTCGGAAGACTCGGTCGCAACGCCTATGCTTGAGGGGGTACTTCTTTTGATACGCCCCCATACCGGCGGCGCATGCATAAATTGATTACAGTCCACGTGCAAGAAACCGCTTGTCTGTACAGCCATAGGCCACCACGATGCTCCCAATCAGTCCTCTCTCGAATTCCCTGCCTCCCGACCATCCTGCCAACGGGGTAGCGGTAGCGGAGGACACAAGCGCCGAGCGCATCCGCACGCTGGAAGCCGAACTGCGCGAATTGCAGCACCGCGCCAAGAACAGCCTGCAACTGGTGCTCAGCCTGCTGAGATTGCAGGCCGGCGGCATCCGCGATCCGGACGCCCGCGCCGCCTTCGAGCAAACCCTGGTGCGCATCGAAGCCCTGGCCATCCTTTACCGGCAACTCCATGAAAGCGGCGCCGGCACGCATATCGACCTTGTCCGCTACCTGGAAACCCTCTGTGAGGTGGTCAAGGCCGAGACGCCCGGCAGCCCCGCCAACATCTCGATCACCATCACCGCCGAACCGATCGAGGTCGCCCTGTACGAAGCGATGACACTCGGCCTGATCATCGTCGAACTGATGTCGAACAGTCTGCTCCATGCCTTCCCTGAGCAAGGCTGGATCAAGGTTACCGTCACCAGGTTGAACGCCACCCGCGCCCGGCTGGTGATCGAGGACAATGGCCGCCCGCTGCCGGCGGGCCTTGACACCCATTCGGACGAGGGGCTGATGCTGGCCGAGGCGCTGGCCTCGCAGCTTGGCGACACGCTGTCCACCGACTCCGACACGGCGGGGACGACCGCCGCCGTCAGTTTCCCGATCTGACCAGCCTTATCCCATCCGCCCTGTGCGGCGCGCGGCGCGCCGGGGAGCCAGCGGGGAGTCATCGGCGACAACCGTTGCGAGGTGCGATTCGAGAAGTTCAACGAAACGGTCGCGGGCCGAGCGGCGCAGCAGGCTGTGGTCAGCGCCCTCCAGGACGGCCAGACGCACATTGGGCAGCCCCTTCAACCGGCGTCCGCCATGGCCGAGGTGGCTTTCCAGCGTGCCCAGCGTAACGTCGTCGGCGCTGTAGAGCAGCAAGGTGCGCACATCCCGCGCGGACAGATGGCGGAACCAGCAGGCCACATCATTGGAGAATCGCAGGGCTTGCAGGCCGCGCGCCGCCAGCGCCTGCGCGATTCGGACAAATTTCGGGTCCCGGCGCATGAGGGCCCGCCAGACACCCCCGTCCGCCACCAGCATCCGAACATACTCGCCCGTGCGCTTGATGGCGTTCAGCGCCACAGCCTCCGCCGTATCGCCGGAGCCCAGGACGAATCGGCCGGGGTTGATCAACACCTGCCCCACCACCCGTTCATCCTTCAGCGCGGTGTGCAGCGCCAGCGTCGCCCCGGCGCACAGACCAACAATGACGCAGCGCCCCAGCCCGCGCGCCGCCAGCCAGTCAAGCGCCGCGCTTGTGTCGGCGCAGGCGTCCTGACAATAAATGAGGTTGTCACGCCGACCGTCGCGCCCCCCGCTGTCCCCGATGCCGGTGATGTCCATACGGAACGAGGCGAAACCGCATCCGGCGAGATGCCGCGCCAGAAACACCGACATTCGCCCCGATCCGACATGATGCGTCGCGCCGCTGTTGAGCAAAAGGACGGTGGGACGCGCGGATTCAACGGCGCCCTCCCTCGCCGTCGGTTCGCACAGCATCCCGAACAACGCCTGTTCCGGCCCGAAAAGAACGGCGGTCTCCACAGCGCCGGGCGACTCCAGCCGCGCCGGGAGGAAAGGATAGGGTTCAGACCCTGAAACCTCCCCCGAACGCAGCCAGTTCGTCACGGCGTCCAACAGCTCCGAAGGGACTGACGCGCGCTGCACGCTGTTCATGAACGGGGCGAAACTGGTGAAGGGTTTTACCTCCACCATGCTTCCCAATGCGCTCAGCCCGGCAGCCAGGCGACCACCATCACGCACATCCGTGCGGTCGAGCAGCAGCACATGCGCCGCCGGTCGGCAGGGCAGCGCCATCAGGTCAAGGCCCCGCAGAGCGGTCAGCGTATCGGCGGTAAGCCGGTAGCCAGCGCATTCCACCGCATCCGGCTGGGGCTGCGGCGTTCCCGCCAAACGCGCCATCGCCTTCAACTCATGCGCGTAGGTGCGCCCGGTGACGCAAGGGGCAAGCAGGACCAGCCGATCCACCTCACCCTTCCTCATCCCGCTCATTTCCGTTGCGGCGACGGTCGCCAGCGTGGCCCCCAACCGCAGACCAACCAGCGCCACCTCGTCCACACCCGTCACTGTGCGCAGGTGGCGAACGGCGGCGTGTACGCTGTCGAGCCAAGCGCGCACCGTGTCAGGATCGTCGTCATCCCCAAGGGAATCGCCGGCGCCATGGTAATCAAAGCGCAACGTCGGCAGCCCTGCCGCCGCCAACCGCTCCGCAAGCATCCGCCACGTCCGGTGGACGCCAAGTTCTTCACTGCCATGGGCGCTGCACAGCACCACCCCGCGCCGCCCCGCCGCCGGATGCAGCCATCCAAAACAGCCATCGAACATCACAGGCGTCACGCCATCCCCCTGAACCGCACCGGTGAAAACCCGTTGAGCGCGTGCACCTCACCGTCTGGAACACGGATCACACCGCCCGGAGCCCCATGGCTCGGGATCAGGCGCACAATCCGCTCGGCATCGGGCGGCAGATGGAACCAGTCCTCCTCGGCGCGAAAGGCCGCATCGTCAATGTGCACCGCGCGCGCCAGACGACGGCTGCGCAGCCGGAGAACCCAGCCCTCCCCCTCCCGCGCGACGGTGGCGTCGAGGCCGAGGTCCCTCGGTTCCGGCGGGTGCGGAAAATGAAACGCCTCCGCCAACCGCACGCCATCGGCATCGCTCAACGTCGCCACCGTGGAATCATGCGCCGGCGGGCCGAAGCGGTAGGCGTAGCTGGTGTCGAAGAAGGCGTCGAGGAGCGCCGACGCCGGGATTTCAAGCACGCCGCGCGCGGGAATGGACAGCGACCGCCCACCCCGCGCCACCGGCAACGCGCCGTCGCGTAAACAGACGAGCGTCAGCATCGCCGGCAGGGTCTGCGCCGTCTCGTTGATCAGGTGCACGGCCAGCCCGTTCACCCCTTCATCGGTCAGCGTGACCTGGATGGGGCGGAACGCGCGGCGCAGCGCGTGCCACGCCGCCTTTGGCCGGCCCGTGGAGTCAACCACGCCCCAACCAGCCCCTGGCCAAAGATCCTGGAACATCCACACCAGCCCACCGGCGCAGGGTGAACGCCCTCGACGCCACTCGGCGAAGACCGCCTCCATCACGTCGCCGGTCACCGCACGGGACAAGCGCAGATAGCGCCCAGGGTCCTGATAGCGCAACACCGCGGGATCAACGCCGTAGAGGCGTTGCAGATAATGATCGCGCACATCCTCAAAGTCCCAGGACGCGCCGGCGTCACGCGGCACGCGCTCCTTCCACTTCGGATGATGCACGGCGGGCACGGCGGCGGGCGTGTCGGGCACATTGGCGAAAGCCAGGCACTCGGCGGCGAAGCTCACCTCGGCGCGGCGCGCGTCCTCCAAGGGGCGCAGATAGGCGCCGACCCCGTAATAATGCGCCACCCCCTGGTTCACCGCGAAGGGCAGCGGCCCCCCGCTTGGGGAGTTGGGTACATAAGGCACATCGGGGCGCAGGCGGCGCGCTTCACGCGGCAAGACCTCCTCGAACAAGGGCTGCGTCCAGGAGGGGCGCGGCAGTCCGAGCATGGCGGCCTGCTGCATCGCCTCGCTGCCGCCGCACAGCACGGCCAATGACGGCGACGCCTGCACCCGGTCAAGGAAATGCGCCGCTTCCGCCGCAGCGGCGGCCAGGAACGCCTCATCCGTCGGATAGTCGAGAGTGGCGAACATGAAGTCTTGCCAGACCAGCAAGCCCAGCTCATCGCACAGATCGAAGAAGGCGTCGCTCTCATAGAGCATAGTGCCGCCAACCCGCACCATGTTCATCCCGGCCCGCACCATCAGCTCAAGCCAGGGAGCGTATGCCCCGCGGTCACCCGGCAGGGAAACGATATCCGCGCAACTCCAGCACGCGCCACGGCAGAAGAGCGGCTCACCGTTGATCCGCAAGGCAAAATTATCGCCGGATTCAATGGTGCGAAAGCCAACCCGCCCGAGCGCCATGCGGACCTCCCCCACCCCGGTCGCCATGGTGGCGTGCACGTGATGCAATACCGGAGAGCCATGGGTGTGCGGCCACCACAGATCGACATCCGGCACCCGCACCTGGCCATGCAGCCTGTGCGGGCCATCCCACAGCAACGGCGCTTGGCGACCGCCGACCGTGACAAACGCTGGCGCGTCCCGTACGTCCTGCCCCTCCAGCAAAAGATCAAGCGTCAGCACGCCATCCCGCCCGTCGACAACGGTGCGCAGATCAGCGTTCAGGACACGCAGCGAGCTGGATTCCTCAATGCACTCGACAGCCCGCCAGGGCCCCACCGCGTGCACGGGCGGGCACCAGCCGGGCATATGGCCAAGCAGCGTCGTGCGCACCGACCGCAGCCCCCGGTGTTCGATCATCCGTGACCGCCAACGCCCCCGCCCGCTTTTAGCGTCAAGGACTGGGTGCAGCGCCCGGAACACCAGATGCAGCACGTCGCATCCCGTTAGGCGCACGGGCACGGCGTACGCCATGAACATGCTGTCGGAGCAGAGCCGCTGTTCGTTGTTCAGCCAGACCTCCGCCACCGTGGCGAGGCCATGAAAACGCAGAATCCGTTCACCCTCGAAGGGCAAACAGGTGCGGTACCAGAAATCTTGGTTATGCAACGGCGTGGGCGCGTCCAGGCTCCATCGCCCGGAATCGCGCAAGGCCTGCGCCACCGTGCCGGGCACGGGAGCGGGCAGCCAAAGGCGGGGGCCGGTCAGATCAGCCGGTGTGGCGACCTCCCCTGGGGCCGTGGCGGTGAATTCCCAGCCCTGATCGAGGGCGACGGTCTGCCGACCGGTGATGGAAAGAACCCGCGCCATGCCCCCCTCAAAGCATACACATCATCCGTAGCGTCGCACCAAAACCCCCATGACGCCGTCATAGGCGTGTTCCATGGTGTCCAACGCCGCCGTGTAGTCGCTGAATCGTCGCTTGTGCACGGCGCGGGCAAGCTGGAATTGCAAGGCTTTCGCCGTGGCGGCCAGGGTGTCGCAAGTCTCGGCGACCGCGCCAAGCCCATCCTCGTTCAGCCAGCGCAGATGACTGCCCAGCAGTTCCATGTTGGCGCCAAGCTGGCGCAGCACGTTGAAGGCATAGAGGTGAAAATATTCCATGGGCCGCGCCGCCAGCCGCTCCAGGTGTTGCGGAAGGGCGGCGCGGTAGGCGGCGATCGGGTTGATCGCCGGTCGGCGGCGGAGGTGATAGCCGAGCCGATCAAGCGCCGTGTCGAGCAATGCCCCTCCACTGGGCATTATCCCAGTGCGGCGGACGAACTCCGCATAGGGAAAAAGCAGAGCGGGATTTCCGTACAAATGCGGCGACCGGCGCAGGACGCCGTCGTAATCCGCCCCCGCCAGGGTGAAACGACCGGCGTTGTGGATGTAGTCCATCCACCGTTCCCGTGTATCGAGGCCAAGGACGGCGATGGTCGTCTTCGTGTGCTGGACGCCATAAGCGTCACCCTGCGTGTCCGGCAGATAGACGCTGTCCGCTTCCATCAGCACCACACGGCCTTGAGACAATTGCTCGGCGGCATGCACCTCGATGGTGTCGTAGAGCGCCAATTCCTGCACCTCGATTCCAAAAAGCCTCCGCAAATCCTCTGCCGGGGGTTTGAAGAAGGTGAACTGATCGCCCTCAAAATCCTGCGCCACGGTGAAGCCCAACGCCGCCCGAGGCTCAAAACCCCAGAGGTGCAGCAGTTCGATCCACAGATCGACGTAGCAGTTCGTCTGCGGCCAAACACGGTCGGGCCCATGCAGGAGATGAGCACGGGGAGGTGAATCCACCGCCATCCCCCTCACCCCCACAGCACGGCGCGCACGGCGCTTGGCCATTCATCCACATCAAAACCGTGATGACGGAACAGGGCCAGCGCCACACGCTCCATGCCAAAGCCGACACAGCCGGTGTGCGCCACGGCGCCATCCGGCATCCGCAGGGCCCAGACCTGACCGAAATGGTCGCGGTGGTCGTTGAAGCTGAAACACGCGGTCGGCTGCTGCGTGCTGATGATCGGAACCAGCAACTCGAACTTGAGATTCTGGTCGCGCTGGCTGGCCGACAGCATCTGGCCGGCGCGCCCGAAGAACGGGTCGTTGGCCACGGCGATGATCGATGGCAGGCCCAGAGATTCCATCAGGGTCTGCCCACGCTCCAGCCAGCCCTGGCGAAATTCCCTCACCTGCTCATCCGTGCCCAGGCGGACATATTCCCGCATGCGAAACAATTGCATGCGGGTCGGGTCAAGCGAGGGTTCATGGCGGAAGCAATAGGAATACACATCGACCAGCCGCCCCTCCTCCGGCAAAGGACCGCGCGCCGCCAGCGCCGGGTAGACGGGATAGCAGGCCGCCGGCGTCATCACCACATCGGTGGCGCGCTGACCGTCGGTCCAATCCTCGCCCGCTTCCTGGCGGCGCAGCAGCGCTTGGTGGTCGCTCTCGTCGCCGGCAAAACTGTGCACGGTGCCGGCAAGGTGCGGGAAGCTTTTGAGATATTCGCTTTCCTCAAAATGGCGGCGGTTGAGCGCCGGGGGGAAGCGCATCACCTCCGCCCGCGCCGCCCGCCCCCAGCCGGAGACCAGCGCGTTGAACCGCTCGATCACCTCTTCAAAGACACCGCTGCGCCCGTACAGCCCTTCCACCCCCATGGGGATGAGCAGACCGTGCCGGACCAGCGCGTCGCGGAACGCGGCGGGTTCCATGGTTTGAATCCCGGCGGTTTGAATCCCGGCGGTTTGGGTCTCGGCGCCTTGAATCGCCGTGCTTTGCGTGGCTATGGTCATCCAAAGAGCCCCGTGTTTTCCTTGTGGGCCAGCAGCAGACTGGCGGTGTTGCCGAGAATCCGGTCGTTGTTGATCATCAGCGGCGCTGAATGGGCGTCACGCAGATGGCGGGTCAGGCTGTAGGGTGAATCATTGCGGTAACCAGCCAAACCACAGGCCAGCAGCGCCTGCCCGACGATCCGCACGACGGACTGCGCCGCGCCAATCTTCAGCGTGTTCATGGCGACGGCGAAGGACAGCGAACTCAGCCGGTCGGGTGAAAGCCGCGCCTCCTCATACTGGCGAAGGGCGGTCTGCACCGACGCCCGCATCTGCTGAAGCGTGGTCGTCGCCTCGGCCAGACGCAACGCCCCCGGTGGCGTGACGTTGGGGCGCTGGCGCGCCTCGGCCCGCACGAAGGCCCGCGCCCGCGCCACCGCATCCGTGGCGATGCCGGTCCAGGCGCTGGCCCACAGGATATGGGTGACCGGCAGCATGCTGTGGGCGGCGATGTCGGCGTAGGGCGGCGGCAGGATCTGCCCGACGCCCCCCTCCGCACGCAAGCGGTAGCCCTTGCTGCATGTGCCCCGCATGCCCAGCGTGTCCCACCCGCCGGTCTCCTCCAGCCGGTAGTCTTCCTTCAACACCACGACAAGCGCCTGGTCGGAAGCCGGGGCGTCCGGCGTGCGCCGGGCGGTCGCCAGGATGCCGTCAGCCGCGTCGCCGTAGGAGATGACGGTGGCGTGCTTGTCCAGGGTGAAGCGGTCGGCGGACACCGCCAGCGCGCAAGACGAGCTGCGCACGTCACCGCCGATGCCCGCCTCCGTGGTGGCCGAGGCAAGCAAAAGCTGCTCCTCCGCCAGACGCATCAGAAAGGCCCGGCCCCAGGCGGTCTCTTGCCCATGCTGGACAAGACAGGCCACCTGGATCTGGTGCATGGCGTAAATCAGGCCGGTGGACGAGCAATGCCGCGCCAAGGCATGGCATACCGCCGCGATTTCACTCAACCCCGCCCCTTCCCCGCCGTAATCACGTGGCGCCAGGGCGCTCAGCAAGCGAACGGCCTTCAGGGCGGCGAAGGATTCATGCGGGAAGCGGGCGTCCCGGTCCACCGCGGCGGCGTGACGCCCGGCAATCTGGCTGGCGACGTCATCGGCGCGCTGGAGCAGCGCGCTCATGCGTCGGGCGCCCCATGCCGGAGGCTGATGACGGCGGCGCGGATCGCCGCAATGCTTTCAAACGTGCGGCGGCGCAGGAGATGTTCGGGAAACTCGACCTCAAACCGCTCTTCAAGGGCGAGCATCAGGTTGACGGAGCCGTGTGAGGTCAGGCCAGCGGCGTACAGATCGTCTTCATCCGACAGAGCGGTGGCGTCGTTGGCGAGCCACCCGCTTTTGTACAGGATGTCGCGGATCTCATGATCCAGTTGAAATGCCTCTCCGGCATGTGCCGACCACACCATTTGCTGCATAAATCTTACCTCCGCCTAAGAGCATCCCGCTATCGCTCCGCTGCGGTGGTAACGTGAATGAAGCTTTATTGTTCAATGAAAGCTTATGCGTTTCCTGGTTCTTTTGTGATGCTCAATGAGCGTATCATGGTTTCTCGTTTTATTATAACTTCTGACACTGCGCCTGTTTCGGCAGCCTGCAATTTCGGCAGGTCAACTCTTCAAAAGGAGAGTTCCCTTTTAAAAAATACCCCCCTCCAGCCCGGCGGCCATCAGCATGCCAAGGTCCTCGCATTGCTTGATGAAGTCCTCCTGAAACACGCCACGCATGACCAGTGGTTCCTGGACCGCCCGCCAGCGCAGGCCAGTGGTGATGCTTGCCACGGCGCGCTGGGCGCCGGCGCCGTCATGCCCCGCCCGGATAAAGAGGGCATAGGGCAATCCTTGTGTGTGCTCCAGGCAGGGATAGTAAATCCGGTCGAAAAAATCCTTCAGCGCGCCGCTTATGGTCCCAAGGTTCTCGGGCGTGCCGAGAATGACAGCCTGCGCCGTCAGCACAATGTCCGGCCCCGCCTGCAACGGCGCCACCACCGTAACCTTGACATTTTCGATACCGGAAGAACAAGCGCCGCGCACAACAGCATCGCGCAGCAACATAGTGTTCGGCGATGGGGCATGGGCGACGATCAGCAAATGTTTGGGCTGCATTGAACCTGTTCCACGGCTCGCCATGTTTTACATGGATGCCACGCTATGGCGCAAATTACACATTCACAAGCTGTATTTTTGACGCCGGCTTATAATCCATAAGGAGGAACGCCATGAACAAACAGACAGCCACCCCGCGCGGCACGGCTAAAAAATCAGTGAAAAACCTCGCCGACGCCCTCGCCCGCGTCGCCGCTCAAGATGGACCGGATGGGGTTATCCTCTCCGCCTATCTGCGCCATCTTTACGGCGGCCCCGACCCGGAGGTGGCGCATGAAGTGGGTATGCGGCACATCCGTGAACTGAACACGCTGCTGAACGCCCGCCAGCTCCCACGGGTGAGTTACGACGAACACTGCTTCCGCTTCGTTTCCTAACGGCAAAGCACCTACCGACAGAGCACCGGGCGTGGGGTGTGGTGACGGAACGGTGTTGGGACCTGCTCCGGCGCGGGGAGCACCTCTCCGCCTGACGCCAAGGGAGATCGCTGCACTGTTCATCCACGTTCCCGTAAGGGGAGAGACAGTAGTACACCCTGTCCAAATGGAAAGCTTACCCTGCTTCAATCCACGCCCCCGCACGGGGAGCGACGATTGGCAGACAGGCGTACCGTAGCCTGATCCAGGAGTTTCAATCCACGCTCCCGCATGGGGAGCGACCGTCGAACGCTGGGAGCGGCTCCAAAACGAAATCGTTTCAATCCACGCTCCCGCATGGGGAGCGACGGCATTGGTCGGCGAGGTGGCGGCGGCTGTGGCCGTTTCAATCCACGCTCCCGCATGGGGAGCGACCCTCCGGCGTTACCGGTCGCCACCTGACCAAGCGTTTCAATCCACGCTCCCGCATGGGGAGCGACCTATCGCCGTCGCGCCGTCGCGGATGGCGCTGAGGTTTCAATCCACGCTCCCGCATGGGGAGCGACCACCGATCCCCGAGTTTGCGGGCAGCGGTCCACCGTGTCAATCCCCGCTCCCGCATGGGGAGCGACTCGAGCCACCGCGGCAGGTTGGGGACGGCCTGGGCGTTTCAATCCACGCTCCCGCATGGGGAGCGACGTGGCGACCAATGGTTCTTGGCGACCGTTGACGCGTTTCAATCCACGCTCCCGCATGGGGAGCGACGTTGTGCAAAGCCGCATCCAAGCAGAGTTTTTCGTGTTTCAATCCACGCTCCCGCATGGGGAGCGACCCAGGGCCGACCTTTTGGCAGCCTTCCCACGGGTTGTTTCAATCCACGCTCCCGCATGGGGAGCGACAATCGCACAACTCCTTGAAAGAGGGGTAAAATGAGTTTCAATCCACGCTCCCGCATGGGGAGCGACGCTTTTTTCTTCCTGGTGGTCTAATCACAAAAGATGTTTCAATCCACGCTCCCGCATGGGGAGCGACCTCAGGCGTCGCGCCAATCAACCTTTGCTGGAGCTGTTTCAATCCACGCTCCCGCATGGGGAGCGACACGGTCTTGAGTGGCACGTTGCAAGGCTTGCGTGGTTTCAATCCACGCTCCCGCATGGGGAGCGACCCTGATCGACCTATTGATTCAGGTGGAAGCGGCGGTTTCAATCCACGCTCCCGCATGGGGAGCGACACGAGCTTGGGGCATCCCGACTTTCTGACCGACGTTTCAATCCACGCTCCCGCATGGGGAGCGACAAACGTTCTGCT
>JAVBJZ010000121.1:0-4316 GCA_031546725.1 Azospirillum sp. | reverse complement strand
TGGCGCAACTCAGCCGCCGCGCCGTGAGCGACGGCGATGGGCAGCGTGCCCATCAGCGCCGCCATGGTGGTCATCATAATGGGGCGGAAACGCAGCACGCAGGCCCGTTCGATGGCGTCGCGCGGGCTCAGGCCATCCTCGCGCTGGGTGACTAGGGCGAAGTCGATCATCATGATGGCGTTCTTCTTGACGATGCCGATCAGCATCAAAATGCCGATGACCGAGATGACGTTCAGCTCTTGCCCGAACAGCATCAGCGTCGCCAGCGCCCCCACCGCCGCCGAGGGCAGGCCGGACAGGATGGTCAGCGGGTGGATGAAGCTTTCGTACAGCACGCCCAGCACGATGTAGATCACCAGCACCGCCGCCCCGATCAACAGCATCTGGCCCTGCTGCGCGTCCTGGAAGACTTGCGCGGTGCCGGCGAAGCCGGTGGTCACCGTGACCGGCAGGCCCAGGCGCTGTTCGACGCCGCGCACGGCGGCCACGGCGTCGCCCAGCGAGACGCCGGGGGCGGTGTTGAAGGAAATGGTGACCGCCGGCAACTGCCCTTGATGGTTGACGGAAAGCGGCCCCGCCGTGCGCTCGACGCGGGCGAAGGCGTCCAGCGGGATCAGCTTGCCCGCCGTGTTGCGCACATAGACACGCGACAGCGCGTTATCATCCTCCTGGTTCTTCGGGTCCAGCTCGATGATCACCTGATAATCGTTGGACGGTGTGTAGATCGTTGAGGCCTGCCGCTGCCCAAAGGCGCTGTACAGCATCGAACGCACCCGATCCACCGACACCCCAAGCGTCGCCGCCTTTTCGCGATCGATGTGAACATAAGCCTGCGGGCTGTTGAGCTGCAGGTCGCTGGTCACGTCCTGCAAGGCGGGCACGTCATGCAGCGCCCTCTCCAGCCGCTGCGACCACTGGTACAGGTCCGGCAGGTCAAGCGCCTGAATGGTGTATTGATACAGGCTCTTGGAGGAGCGACCACCGATGCGGAGATTCTGCACCGGCTGGATGAACGCCGCCAGACCGGGAATCTTCTGCATGTCGCGGCGAAGCTCTTGCACGATCTGGGCGGCGGGGGCGCGCTCGGCCCGGGGCTTGAGCGCCACGAACATCCGACCGGTGTTGGAGGTCGGGTTGGGACCGCCGGCGCCTGCCGATGCGTTCAGATACTCAACCGCTGGATGGGCTTTGATGATGGCTGACGCTTGCTGCGTGCGTTCCGCCATGGCTGGAAAAGAGATGTCGGGGGCGGCTTCCAATTGCACGAAGAGCTGGCCGATGTCCTCGGTCGGAAAGAAGCCTTTGGGGACCATGGTGTACAAGGACGCCGAGCCGGCGATGGTGGCGAGGAAAACCAACGCCGTCACCGGGCGGTGGCGCAGCATCCAGTGCAGCGATCTCTCATAGGCGTGCAGCATCGCCGCAAAACCGGCCTCGAGCATGCGGCCAAACGGCCCTTCCTGCTCGCCATGCTTCTCGCGCGTGAGAAAGCGCGAGCACAGCATGGGGGTCAAGGTCAGCGACACGAAGGCGCTGGCGGCGATGGCCATGGTGACCACCACCGCGAATTCATGAAACACCCGACCGACCACCCCACCCATCAACAGGATCGGGATGAACACCGCGACCAGCGACAAGGTGATCGACACGATGGTGAAGCCGATTTCGCGGGAGCCCTTCAGCGCCGCGTCGAAGGGACTCATGCCCTTTTCAATATAGCGGACGATGTTTTCCAGCATGACGATGGCGTCGTCCACCACCAGACCCACCGACAAGGTCAGCGCCAGCAACGAGATGTTGTCGATGGAAAATCCCAACCGGTACATGCCCGCCGCCGTCGCGATCAACGAGATCGGCACGGCCAGCGCCGGAATCAGCGTCGCCGACACTTTGCGCAAGAACAAGAAGATGACCAGGATCACCAGCGCGATGGTCAGCATCAGGGTGAATTGCACATCATCCACCGCCTCGCGGATGGACAAGGAGCGGTCGTTGGTGACGCTGATATCGACGCCGGACGGCAACTGCGCCTTGAAGGTCGGCAGCAGCGAGCGCACGAGATCCACCACATCGACCGTGTTGGCGTCCGGTTGGCGCTGCACCGCCAGGATGATGGCGCGCGTGCCGTTGTACCAGCTCGCCGTGCGGGTGTTCTCGACCGAATCCTGCACCATGGCGATGTCGCTCAGGCGCACGGGGGCGTCGTTGCGGAAGGCGACGATCAGGTTGCGGAACGCGTCAGCGTTGGGAAGCTGCGGGTTGGCGGCCAGGACAAGCTGCTGACGCGCCCCCGACAAGGTGCCAACCGGCGTGTTGTCGTTGGCCGCGGCCAGGGCCACCAGCACCTCGTCGATACCGATGCCGCGAGCCGACAGGGCGTCGGGGTTGACCTGCACCCGCACCGCGAATTTCTGCGAGCCGTAGATCTGCACCTGCGCCACACCTTGAAGCGTGGAAAGGCGCGGCTGCACCAGGGTCTCAGCGAAGTCGTTCAGCGCGGACAGCGGGTAGATGGATGACCGTAGCGACAAGAACAGGATCGGCTGATCCGCCGGGTTGACCTTGCGGTAACTGGGCGGCGTCGTCATCTCCACCGGCAGGCGCTTCTGGGTGCGGATGATGGCCGCCTGCACGTCGGCGGCGGCGGCGTCGATATCGCGCTCCAGCACGAACTGGATGGTGATCGAGGTGCTGCCCAGCGTCGAGGACGAGGTGATCGTGTCGATGCCGGCGATGGTGGCGAATTCACGCTCCAGAGGCGAGGCGACGGAGGCCGCCATGGTCTCCGGGCTGGCTCCCGACAACGTCGCGGAGACGTTGACAACCGGGAAATCCACCCGTGGCAACGCCGCCACCGGCAATTGCCGGTAGGCTGCGAAGCCGGTCAAAAGCACCGCCGCCGTCAGCAGGATGGTCATCACCGGGCGGCGGATGCAGAGTTCCGAAATGTTCATGACGGCCCCCCGGCCTGCGCCGGCTTCAGATCGGATGCGCCTCCCGCCACCGGATTGCCGCCGGGGCTGTTCTGCGTGCGCTCGCTGACCGCAGCGCCGGGGAACAGGCGCGATTGCCCGTCCACCACCACCCGTTCACCGGGAGAAAGACCGGAACCGATCACCGCCAGCTTTTTATGGGTGCGCGCCACGCTGACGCTGCGCATCTCAACCTTGTTGTCGGGCTTCACCACATAGACGAAGCGGCCTTCCTGCCCGGTTTGCACAGCCTCCGCCGGCAAAGTCAGCGCTTGCGGATCAACGCGCAACGTCAGCACCGCGTCGACGAATTGGCCCGGCCACAGCAGAGTGTCGGCGTTGGCGAAGGTGCCGTACACCAGAATGGTGCCGCTTCGCTGGTCCACCTGATTGTCGATGAAGGTCAGCTCGCCCTCGGCGTGCTGATTTTTATTGCTGGAATCCTTGCTGTTGGGAATCGTGGCGCTGACCACCAGCCGCCCATCGCGCATCGCCTGCCGCATCTGGCCCAAATACCGCTCGGCGACGCTGAAGGCGACGTTGATCGGCCGCAACTGGGTGATCGTCACCAGCGCGTTGGCGTCAGCGGCCCGAACCGAAGCGCCGGCCTTGGCGCTGACCGTGCCGGTGCGGCCATCCATGGGGGCGTAAATGCGCGTGTAACTCAGCGCCACCTTGGCGCTTTCGATGGCGGCCTGATCGGCCTTGACCGTGCCCTCCAGCGCGTTGGATGTCGCCACCGCCGAATCGAACTGCTGGCGGGACGCGGCGGCGCGCTTCAGAAGCTCGTCATAGCGCACCACGTCCTGACGGGCTTTCTCCAGACTGGCGCGGTCGCGCTCCAGATTGGCCTGGGCCGCGCGAAGTTGCGCCTGAAGCGCCCGGTCATCCAGCGTGAACAGCAGGTCACCGCTCTTGACCTCCTGCCCTTCGGTGAAGTGGACGGTGTCGACGATGGAATCCAGCCGCGCCTTTATGGCGATGGAGGCGATCGGTTGCACGGCGCCGATGGTGGCGATGTCTTCGGGCACCGGGCGCGATTCCGCGGATTGGGTGATGACAGGAATGGCCGCAACGGCCTCGGCGCTTTTGGCGCCCCCCTCCACACGTCGCCCCTGCACGTACCAATAGCCCCCGGCGCCGAACGCCACGAGCAAGAGGAGCATCAACACGCGCTTCATCAACAAGAACTCCCAATACCGGTCCCGGCGGATTCCGCCAGCGTACCATTAAGAACGAGATCGAGAATGGCGGCCTCCAGCCGGTCCGGGGCCGCGCCGCCCGCCATCATGATGGCGCCGCGCGCCATGCCGATGATGAGGAGCGGCGTCATTTCGGTGTCCA
>JAVBJZ010000051.1:0-79154 GCA_031546725.1 Azospirillum sp. | reverse complement strand
CACCGAAACTCGCATCGTAGTCCCCATAGCATACGACCGGTGCGGTTCGCCCAGCACGATCTCGTTGGGCTGAAGGCACTTCGACGACAAAGTAATGCGAATTGACGGTCAGTAGCACACCTTGTGACTCGAAGATGCGTGCGCCGGTTTTGATGACGCTAGAGACGAGAGAGACCGCCTCCTGGCGTCGCTTCATGTCGTCCGGCCTAAGCTCTTCTCCTTGGAAATCGAAGTGGTCGGAAGATGTGTTGTCGAGAGCTTGCGCCCAGAAGATCAACGTCTTAGTCACGAGGTCACCTGCATGAAAACTTGGTAGACGAGCGCCTCGGTGTCTTGGACTGTCTTCATGCTTCCCAAAACGACCTTCGCCTGCTGCGCGCCGCCCGCTCGCGCGACGAGCTCCGCAACTATCGGGAGCCGCCGGAATTTATCAACGTAGTCGCCGATTTTGTCCGGCGATGTACTCCGGAATTCCGCATCGAAGTCGCAGTGCGTGCCAATGATAAAAAAACGTGGGCGCTGCTTCCGTGCCTCAAGCCAGCCGCTGATGTGCCGGAGATCGTCGCGCACACGAATCTCGACGTCATGGTCTCCAGCGATAAGCTGATCGGCTCGCAGCACGTAGAACACGATGTCGGCCTGGTCGTGGAGTTCCTTCCACTCACTGTAGGCAGACTTGTCGCCAGACACGTCGAGCATGTCCTTCACCTTCAAGTCGAGCTCTTTGAGCTGGATCCTTCGCGCCGACGCCTTTTCGGGCGCGACGGTCTGCTTGTACTCGGAAGGAATTGAGCCAGTCGTTAGGAACTTCACGAAGTGTGTTTTACCTACCCCACGAGCACCAAGCACTGCCAAGCGTTTGCCTTTGAGCCTTATTAAGATGTCGTCCCATTTCACTGCGATGGTTGTTCCCACCAGCAGGGTGGTAACCCCAGCCACTATCCAGACTGCCACAATTACAGGTATCGGCACGCAATGATTTCCTTAAAGATTGGCGCGAAATAGACGCCAGCTACGGATAGTGAACCGCACCGAGATTGTCGGCGGCTGTTGTTCATGAGTCATGCCGCTATGGGCATGGCCTCTCGGTTAGCATAATAACGTCGTTCGGCCTCTGCTGGCGGAATATTTCCGATGGGTTCGAGCAGACGCCTGTTGTTGAACCAGTCGACCCATTCGAGGGTAGCATATTCGACGGTCTCGAAGGATTTCCAAGGTCCGCACCTGTGGATGACCTCGGCCTTGTAGAGACCGTTGACAGTTTCGGCCAAGGCGTTGTCATAGGAATCGCCGACACTGCCGACGGAGGGCTTGACGCCCGCCTGGACCAAACGCTCGGTGTCCTTGATGGACAGATATTGACTGCCCCTGTCGGAGTGGTGAACCAGCCCGGATTTAGCGATTGGCCGACGTTGATGCAGGGCTTGCTCCAGAGCATCCAGGACGAAACCGGCATCGGCCGTGCGGGAAACTCGCCAGCCAACAATCCGCCGGGCGAAGGCGTCGATGATGAAGGCCACATAGATAAAGCCGTTCCAGGTGGAGACATAAGTGAAATCGGACAGCCACAGCATGTCCGGCTGTTCGGCGCGGAACTGTCGGTTCACATGATCCAGAGGACAGGGCAAGCCCTTGTCCTGAAGGGTCGTTTTCACCGGCTTACCACGAATGACGCCCCGCAGGCTCATCCCGCGCATCAGCCGCTCGACCGTGCAACGGGCCACCTCCCGGCCCTCGCGTTGCAACTGTCGCCACACTTTACGCACTCCATAAACCTGAAAATTCTCGTCAAACACCCGCTGGATGTCAGCTTTCAGCCCGGCATCCCGACGGGTCCGTTCCGACAATCTCGCCGGATCGGCCTGGCGGGCGGCATGTCGGCGCACCGTGGACGGGGCGATCGGCAGAACGGTGCAGATCGGCTCGACCCCGTATTCCTGGCGGTGGGTCTCAATGAAACCCAGCATCATTTCGGTCGGCGGTCGAGCTCCGTCATCGCAAAATAAGCCGAGGCCTTGCGCAGAATCTCGTTCGCTTGCCGCAGTTCCCGGATCTCCCGCTCCTGCGCCTTCAGCTTCTCCTGCACATCCGTCGGGGTGCCTGCTCGACTACCGTTATCCACCTCGGCTTTCTTCACCCATTCATTGAGCGTGTGTGCCGAGCAGCCGATCTTCGCCGCAACCGACGATACCGCCGCCCAGCGGGACGGGTGATCCTTCTCATGATCCAGAACCAGGCGAACCGCGTGCGAGCGGACTTCCAGAGAAAATTTGTTCGTTGTCTTGCTCATCGTAGCTCCACCTTCTCAGGAGTTGGAGCCGCCGACAATCCCGGCGCGGTTCATTGTTTGAATGTGATGGCCTTGACCACCTCAGCCTTGGCCGCGAGCTTGGCCGCTTTTCGGCGTTCGATAGGATCGATTCCCTCTCGGACAAGCTGACGGCACCGGCGGGCCTCTTCGCGGGCCTCTGCCAGGCTGATGGTGTGTACAGCGCCCAAACCCATGTCCCGGCGTTTGCCCGTGAGCATGAAGCGAAAGATCCAGGTCTTCGCTCCAGCTTCCGTAATCTGGAGATACAGCCCACCCCCATCAGCGAAGAGGCCGGGGGTATTCTTGCTGCGCACCACTACCGCTGAAAGCTTGCCGATTCCATGCGCCATAACGCTACCTTCGACCGGAACCTACCCATCAATTCACCCATCAACTAAGACGGGATGGTAGCGAACGGCAGCGAATGTGTCCAGGAAGCGTAATCTGTAGAAAGCCTGATTTCCCTAGGCTTTGGGCTGCTGTGCGGTCGATTATGAATGAGCGCAAACAGAAAAATGGCGGAGGAGGAGGGATTCGAACCCTCGATACCCTTTTGGGGTATACTCACTTTCCAGGCGAGCGCCTTCGACCACTCGGCCACCCCTCCGCAAACGTGGGAGGGGTTATAACCGTCCCGATGCCATTGCGCAAGCTGGAAAATACACCTTAATTGCATGGCTCCAGCCCTCCTCGATCAGCAGGGAGCCGCTGCCGAAGAGGACCGCTGAAATACTTATCCCTTGCGGATTTCAGCCAGCAGTTTTTTCATGTCTTCCAGCGAGATCGCGCCCGGCACGATCTGAGTGGTCGTGACGAAAGCCGGTGTGCCGTGGATGCCCAGCTCCTCGGCGAGCGCCAGATTGGCGTCAATGGCCTTCACCACGTCGCTTGAGTCCATGTCCTTCTTCAACTGGTTGGTGTCGAGGCCAACCGATGACGCCAGCTTGATGATCGTCGCTTCGTCAAGCTTGCCGCGGTAGCCCATCAACGCGTTGTGGTAAGCCTCGTACTTGCCCTGGGCGCGTGAGGCGAGCGCGGCTTTGGCGGCGATCTTCGAGACGGGCCCGAGGATCGGCAACTCTTTGAAGACAAAGCGCAGCTTGCCGTCATCCTTGATCAACTGCTGCACATCGGCCTGCGCCGCTTTGCAGTAACCGCATTGATAATCAAAGAACTCCACCAGGGTTATATCGCCCTTGGGGTTGCCGGCGACAGGAGAGGCGGGGTCTTCAAACAGCTTGCTCTGGTTTTGGACAAGCGCCTGCTCTGCCTTGCGGCTCTCCTCAGCGCGCTCGCGCTTTTGCAAGCCCTCGATCGACTCGATGATAACTTCGGGGTGCTTGAGCAAATATTCGCGCACCACCTGCTCGATAGCCTCGCGATGGCCAGCGGGAATGTCCTGGGCGCGGGTGGCCGGGGAAAGGGCGATAAGCGTCACCGCAGCGGTGACAGCGAGGATGGTGGGACGGATGCTGGCCATGGGTTGGGGAAACCCTCTGATTGAATGTTGCTGTCAAGATGACCCGGCGTTGGCTGTGAAGCAAGGCCCATGCTGGCTGCGATCAACGACTGGGAATGGGACTCTCAACCCCCCGGCAATCCCGGCGGTGCGCCATCAAGCAGTCCTCCAACTTCGATTGCCGTATGAGATGGTCCACCAGCCAGCTTCCAACGCCAAGCAGCAGCACGATCACTGCGGCGATGGTGACGTTGACCAGCATGCGGCGTTTTTCTTCGTCGTCCATAACAACTCAGCGCTTGGTGGCGGGAGGGACGGTAAGGCTGCGGATGTCTTGGGCGCGCAGCCATCCCGGTGAGCCGGCGGGAAGCAATTTTTCCGCCCGCTCCGCCATGGCCACGGCGCGCGCGCGGTCGCCTTGAGCAAACGCCTCTTCAGCCGAGGCATAGGCGACCATGCCGTGATCCCCCTTCATATCCCATGCCTGGGCCAGCAGACGCCAGAGGAAGCTGGACTGCCCCTGCTCCGACTTGGCCGCGACTTGCAGAATCTTGATCGCTTCATCGGCTTGCTTGGGATCACGCTGTTCAAGCAGCGCGTGCGCCAGCGACACCCGGATGGAGTTGGCGTCGGGGGCCAGGCTTATCGCTTTGCGATACGGCCCGGCGGCCTCCGTCGCCCGGCCATTTTGCAGCATGAGGTCGCCCTTCATCTCATGAAAATAGGCGTTCTGCGGCTCTTGCTGGATCAGGGAATCGACGATGGGCAGCGCCTGCTTCACCTCACCGCGCCGGAAAAAGGCGTAAGCCCGGCCATAGCGGGCGGTGACGCCGCTATCCTCTGGCCGGTAACGGCGCAGCGCGCCTTGCGGGTCGAGATAAGCGTAAAGCTTCGCCTGGACGCGGCCGTAGCGTTCGGCCTGATCGGCGGGCACGGTGTTGGCGTTCCAGCGCGAGTGTTGCACGGTCTGCCGGACCGCGTCGATTCGCTGGGGGGTCAAGGGGTGGGTGCGCGAATAGGCGGCTTCGCGGTCGTTCAGCACCGGGTCTTCGGTGTTCAGCTTCTCAAGAAAGGTCAAAAGCCCCTGGGCCGAGAGATGCGCCCGCTCCATAAAGGACAAGCCTGCCTGATCGGCTGAGGATTCCTGGGCGCGCGAGAAGGCCAGATAGTTCTGCTGGCCCATCTGCTGGCCCAGCATGATGCCGGCCAGTCCCGCCCCGGCGTTCTTCGTCGCGATGCCGCCGATGATGCCGAGTCCCATGCCGATCAGCGAGGATAGAAAGGCGTTGTCCATCGCTTCCGAACCACGAATCAAGTGACCGCCGGCGATGTGGCCGGTTTCGTGGGCGATGACGCCTACGAGCTGGTCGGCTGTGGTCTGCAAGATCAAGCCGGTGTGCAGAAAGATGTTCTGCCCGCCGGCGACAAAGGCGTTCAGCGAGCGGTCATTAATCAAAATGATGTTCACGGCGTCCGGGTCGATTCCGGCGGCGTTGAAGATTGGCCGCGCCATGATACGGATGATATGTTCCGTCTCGGCATCGCTGAGGAGTTGCAACTCCGGCTGACGCTGAGCGCCTGCCGGCGCTGTCCCCAACATCATCAGCATGGACACGATGGCGACGACCGACACGAGCCTTCTGGGCGTACGCACCTTTCCAACCTCCGGTAAGCGAGCGTCTGTGAATCCGACACGCCAAAGCTGGCGACGCCTGGCCACAATTGCGATAGTTGCTACGCTCTTGCCCGGCTGCGTCAACACCAAGTTCAAGTCGGGCGCCCCTAATCAGGCGTTCGCCGTGGCCGATGAGCCGCTTGCGGCGATGGTCGGGCGGGATTTGCTGAACCAGGGGGGCTCGGCTGCCGACGCCGCCGCCGGTATGGCGCTGGCCATGACGGCCACCCTGCCGTCGCGCGTCGGCCTGGGCGGCGGTGGCGTCTGTCTGGCGTTCGACGCCGAGTCGAGGCGCGTGCGCACGCTGGATTTTCTACCGCGTCCGATTGGTTCCGGCGGCATGGCGGCGCCGGGTTTCCTGCGCGCCATCCAAGCCCTGCAGGCGGCGAGCGGCGCGTTGCGGTGGGAGCAAGTGGTGGTTCCCGCAGAGATCCTGGCGCGCGCCTCTCCCGGCGTCAGCCGCGCGCTCGCCGTAGATTTCCAGGCCGGCGCTTCCCGCCTGAGCGACGCTGAGGCGCGCCGGATTTTCCTGCCCGACGGTCGCGCCCCGGTTGAAGGGACCGCGCTGGCCCAGCCGGAATTGGCCAGCCTGCTTTCGCAGGTGCGCCGCTCTGGCGCCGGCGCTGTCTATACGGGCGCGGGCGCTTCG
Organism: Azospirillum sp.; assembly: GCA_031546725.1. Taxonomy (GTDB): domain Bacteria; phylum Pseudomonadota; class Alphaproteobacteria; order Azospirillales; family Azospirillaceae; genus Azospirillum. Next base: position 73,060 of record JAVBJZ010000051.1, on the reverse strand, counting down.
GCGCTGGCCGGCGCGTTGGGCGTCGACACCGCAGCCCTGCGTGCGGTTCAACCGCAGTGGCGCGGCACTGTCGCCGTCAGCATGGGCAGCAAGGCGTTGCATTTCGCTGATCTGCCCGCCACCGATGGTGATGCAGGGGCGGCGCTGGCCAAGGCGTGGAACGCCGCCGAGACGGCCCCGACCGCCGAGCGCGCCGCACGCGCCGGGCAGATCCTCGGCGCAGCCGGCGCTGGGGGGGAACCGCCGGCTGCGGGGCTGGTCGTCATGGACACGCGTGAGAACGCCGTCGCCTGCGCCTTCACCATGGGCGGGCTGTTCGGCACGGGCCGGATGGTTCCGAACACCGGCATGCTGACCGCTGCGGGGGTGAACGGCTCCGGCTTCGGCGCACCGGCTTTGCTCGCCAACACCATCGTCGGACGGGCGCTGTTCGGCGCTGTCGGGACCGCGGCGGGCGGTGACGGCCATGCTGCTGGTCCGGCGGCCTTGCTGGCCGGCGCTCTGCCCGCCGTGCTGGATGACCGCGCGGCGGCTGATATCCTGGCGGCGCGCGACGGGCCGGGCCGGGTCGATCTGGTGACCTGCCATGTGTCAGTCGACAACGGCTTGAAGGACTGCCGCGCCGCCGCCGATCCGCGCGGCCATGGTTTTGCGCAGGATCTGTTGATTTTCCCTGAGCGCTGATTTTCCAAAGGTTTCCGCCCCATGAAGATATCCAAGCGCGGCAATGTGCCCCCGTTCTTTGTCATGGAAGTCATGCGCGCCGCTTTCGAGCGCGAGCGCGCCGGGCTGGAGGTGTTGCACCTGGAGGTGGGCCAACCGTCCACCGGCGCGCCCAAGGGCGTTATCGAGGCGGCGCAGAAGGCCCTGATCGCCGACAAGCTCGGCTACACCGAGGCGCTGGGCATCCCGCCGCTGCGCGCGGCCATCGCCCGGTGGTATCAGGACCGCTACGGCGTCGCGGTGTCTCCCGCCCGGATCGTCATCACCACCGGCTCATCGGCGGCGTTTCAACTGGGCTTTCTGGCGGCCTTCGATCCAGGCGACCGGGTCGCCATGGCGTCGCCCAGCTATCCCGCCTACCGCCACACGCTGACGGCCATCGGCGTCGAGCCGGTGGAGATCGAAGCCGGCCCGGAAACCGGCTTCCAACCCACCGTCGCGCTGCTGGAAAGCCTGGACAAGCCCATTCAGGGCCTGATCGTCGCCAGCCCGGCCAACCCCACCGGGACCATGCTGAGCCGGCAGCATCTGACCGCATTGGCGGATTGGTGCGCCCGCAACGGGGTAAGGCTGGTGTCGGATGAGATCTACCATGGGCTGACCTACGGGCAGGAGGCGGTGACCGCCGCCGAAGTCAGCCCCGACGCGCTGGTGATCAACAGTTTTTCCAAATATTTTTCGATGACCGGCTGGCGGCTGGGCTGGATGATCCTACCGGAGGCGCTGGTGCGCTCGGTGGAATGCCTGGCGCAGAATTTGTTCATCTCCGCACCGACCCTGTCGCAGATGGCGGCGGTGGCCGCCTTCGACTGCACGGCGGAGCTGGACGGCCACGTCGCCCGCTACGCCCGCAACCGCGACTTGCTGTTGCAGGAGCTGCCGAAGGCCGGCTTTGGCAAGCTCGCCCCGGCGGATGGCGCCTTCTACATCTACGCCGATGTGTCGGACATGACGGATGATTCGGAAAGCTTCTGCAAGCGGATGCTGGCCGAGACCGGCGTCGCCGCCACCCCCGGCATCGACTTCGACCCGGCCCGAGGGCGGCGCTTCGTGCGCTTCAGCTTCGCCGGTTCAACGCAGACCATCGCTGAAGCCGCGCGGCGGCTGATCGCCTGGGAACGCTGAGGAGGCCGCAGGGCGGAGAGAGTTGTCCCCTTTCGTCGCAAAGCCTATGTGAGAAACATGACTTCCTTTCCGACGACATCTTCATCCGTTTCGCCTGGACCTGTTCCACCGGGTCCCGCCGGCTCCTTCCATGATGTTGACGCCGCGCTGGCGTGTGTGCGCGACGTGTGGGAGCGCAACACCGCCTATTTGCGCGACCGCTTCGCCGCCTTCACCCAGGGCGAAGCGGTCGCGGGCCGCGTGCGCGCCTGCTACCCTTACGTCAAGCTGGTGACCGAGAGCGGCGCGGTGGTTGACACCCGCCTGTCCTACGGCTTCGTCGAGGGGGTGGGCGAGCACATGACCACGCTGACCCGCCCCGATTTGTTCGATCGCTATTACCGTGAACAGCTTGGCCTTTTGCTGAAAAACCACGGCGTCCCGCTGGAGGTCGGTGTCAGCACCGAGGCGATTCCCATCCACTTCGCCTTTCCTAATGGCATGCCCAGTGGAATGGATGTGGAGGGTGGCTTGTCGCCTGAACGTCTGGCCTTGCTGCCGGATCTATTCGCGTTGCCGGATCTGGCGCGGATGGATGACACCATCGTCAACGGCACCTACGAGGCCGGTATCGATGAGGTCAAGCCGCTGGCGCTGTTCACCGCGCCGCGCGTGGATTTCTCGCTGCACCGCCTGCGCCATTACACCGCGACGGGACCCGAGGATTTTCAGAATTTCGTCCTGTTCACCAATTATCAGTTCTATGTGGATGAGTTCATCCGGCTGGCGCATGAGATCATGACCCCAACCGACGATCCGCGTCTGGCGGAATACCGCCGCCAGTACGACCGCTTTGTCGAGCCGTGGGACATCATCACCGTCAACGGCAACCTCCACCAAACCACCCCGCTTGAACTGCCCAGCCACAGCCGCCGCATGCGCATGCCGCAGATGCCGGCCTATCATTTGACCCGACCGGACGGGAATGGCATCACCCTGGTCAACATCGGCGTCGGCCCTTCCAACGCCAAGACGATCACCGACCACATCGCGGTGCTGCGCCCGCACGCCTGGATCATGCTGGGCCATTGCGCCGGTCTGCGTTCGACCCAGCGGTTGGGCGACTATGTCCTGGCGCATGGTTATGTCCGCGATGATCATGTGCTGGACGCCGACCTGCCCCCCTGGGTGCCGGTGCCCGCGCTGGCCGAGGTGCAACGGGCGCTGGAGGCCGCCGTGGAGCGCGTCACCGGCCTTTCCGGCTACGCGCTGAAAAGCGTCATGCGCACCGGCACGGTGGCGACCATCGACAACCGCAACTGGGAATTGCGGGACCACCGCGAGCCGCTGATGCGTTTCAGCCAGAGTCGCGCCATCGCGCTGGACATGGAATCGGCGACCATCGCCGCCAATGGTTTCCGCTTCCGCGTGCCTTACGGCACCTTGCTGTGCGTGTCCGACAAGCCGCTGCATGGCCAGATCAAGCTTCCGGGCATGGCCGACCGCTTCTACCGCGAGCGGGTGGACCAACATCTGAAAATTGGCCTGCTGGCCATGGAACTGCTGCGCGAGCATGGCATGGACACCCTTCACTCCCGCAAGCTGCGCAGCTTTGCCGAAGCGGCCTTTCAATGAACACGCTGAGCCGCCGCTTTTCTCTTTCCCTGGTGATGGTTCTTTTCACCGGGCCAGCCTTTGCGGCTGGTCTGCACCATGATCTGGACGTTAGCCTCGACCCGCCAACCCGGCGGTTGGAGGTGCGAGACCGCCTGACGCTGCCGCCCGGCCCGCACAGCTTTGCGCTGGCGCCGGAACTGACCGTCACCGGCGTGACCGCCGGAGGCCAAGCGCTGAAATTCCGGCGTCAGGACGAAACGCTGACGCTCACCGTGCCGGCGGGCAGTACTGATATCACCCTGCGTTACGCCGGTACGCTGGCCCCTCTGCCCTCGCCCAATCGCAAGATTGCTGGCGCGGTGGCCGGAAAGGAGGGCGCTTACCTGCCCGGCGGTCCGGCGTGGCTTCCCACATCCCCTGCTGACGAGGAACCACCGGCATGGCGGTTGTCCGTGCGCGTGCCCGCCCCGTTTGTCGCCGTGGCGACCGGTGCGCTGGTCACGGAAGACCGCGAGGACGGCTACCACGCCGTGTTCTCTGAAGACCGCAACGTCGAACTCCCCTCCCTGTTCGCTGGCGTGTGGGAGATCCGCGAGCGCCCGCACGGCGCTCTGCGTCTGCGCACCTATTTTGAGCCAGAGCTGAACCCTCTGTCGGATGAGTTTCTTGACCTGACGCAGCGCAGCATCGATGCGGATTCTGCCCGCATCGGCGCTTACCCCTTCACCAGCTTTTCCATCGTGTCGGCGCCGCTGCCGGTGGGGCTGGGTTTTCCGGGATTGACCTACATCGGCCGGGTCATTCTGCCGATACCCTTCGTGCGCAACCAGTCGTTGGCGCACGAGATCCTGCACAACTGGTGGGGCAACGGCGTTCGGGTCGCCTATGAGCAGGGCAATTGGTGCGAGGGCTTGACCACCTATATGGCCGATTACGCCGCTGCTGAAGCGCGTGGGCCCGAGGCGGCGCGGGCCATGCGGCTGGATTGGCTGCGCGACTACGCCGCATTGCCGCCCGAGCGCGATGCGCCCGTCAGCGCCTTCCGGTCCAAAGTGCACGACGCATCGCAGATTATCGGCTACGGCAAGGTGGCGATGATCGTCCATATGCTGCGCGCCGAGCTGGGGGAAGACGCCTTCACCACCGGCGTCAAAGGCTTCTTCGCGCAATACCGCTTGAAGGACGCGGGCTGGAGCGATCTGCGCGTGGTGTTCGAACAGGCAAGCGGTCGCGATCTGGGACCCTTCTTCACTCAATGGGTGGAGCGTTCCGGCGCGCCGGTCCTGCATCTTTCCGACGCATCGGTAAAAGGCGATCATTTGGCGGTGACATTGCGTCAGGACCAGCCGCTCTACGCGCTGTCGGTTCCGGTCATCGTCGAAACCTCAACCGGAAGCCAGCGCCATGTGGCGCGTCTGGAGGGGCCGGAGGTCCGCGTCAGCCTACCGTTCACCGGCGTCTTGAAATCAGTCGCGATCGACCCTGACTATGATTTGTTCCGCCGCCTTGCCCCTGGCGAAGCGCCGCTGGCCCTGCGCGATGTGACGCTGGACACAAACGCCAACGTCGTCATCGCTGACAAGACCGATGCGGAGGAAACCGGCTATAAACTGGCCAAACGCTTGATGGACCGCCAGACTCCGGTGGTGGAATCCGTCGCCACCGACCCCACCAAACCGCTGGTGCTGATCGGTACGAGCGAGGCGGTTGAACCCCTGCTCCGTACCCATCGGCTGGGTGGAGCGCCTGATGCTCTCGCCGGTCGCGGCACGGCGCGGGTATGGACAACGCGGACCCCGTCGGGAAAGCCGGCGTTGGTGGTCGAAGCGGAGAGCGATGACGCCCTGGCGGCTCTGCTGACGCCGCTCCCTCATTATGGCCGGCAGAGTTGGCTGGTGTTCGAGGGCCCCAAGCTCATCGATCGCGGTGTCTGGCCAGCCGGCGACAGCCCTTTGCGGCGGCGTTTCGAGTAGAACGCCTGCAGCAAGGGGATCTTCCACCCAACCAGGCCGTTAAAGCTGTAACGGTGTGCATGCGCGCACTGAACACGCTTTGCGGGAGGATGGATATGTCTGGAAGGTCGAAGACACGTCTGTGGGGCGTCCTCGGGGTGGGGACCCTGGGCATGATGGCGCTGACCACCCCGGCGCCGGCCAATCCCGGCGACACCCACACCATCACCGGCGACCGGGTGAATGTGCGCTCCGGCCCGGCTGATCGCGCGTCGATCCGCACCACGGTGCGCCGTGGCGATGAACTGCTTGAATTGCGCCAGGAAGGCAAGTGGACGGGGGTGCGTGTCCTGCGCAGCGGCGAGGAAGGCTGGGTGTTCTCCGACCTGCTGCGCCAGCGCTCGGCCAGCACTCTGGGCCACAGCACCGACCAACGGAACAGCTTCGCCCGCTACTCCTCAAGCTTCGACCGCCTGATCAACCACGTCAACAGCGAGCTGGGCTATTCCTTCGCCGAACGCGTGGAAGCGGGTGAGGATGGCGTGCTGCGCGTCACCCCAACCAAGGAGTGGCTGTTCAACACCAGCCGCGAGGCGAAGATCTACGCAGCCATGGCGTTGTACGAGATGTGGAAGAACCACAACACGGGTCGTTCGGTAAGCGTGGCCTTGGGGGCACGTGGAGACAACCCGATCACCGTCGCCGACGGCGCCGACGGCCCGCTCATCGGGCTGCCGCCCATGGTGGGATCGTCGCGCTAACCGGGTTACGCCAGCGCTTCGATCAAGCCTTCGAACAAGGGCCGCCCGTCCGTGTTGCCGTGGAGCCCTTCGATGGCGTCCTCGGGGTGAGGCATCAGGCCCAGCACGGTCTTCTTTTCATTGAAGATACCGGCGATGCCCGCGACCGACCCGTTCGGGTTCCCCAACGGGTCGTCGCGCCCGTCGTCCGCCACATAGCGGAAGGCGACCTGCCCTTGCCCCTCGATGCGCTTCACCGCGTCTGGTTCGGCCCAGAAATTGCCGTCGCCATGCGCCACCGGATAGCGGACGATCTGCCCCTTGCGGTATTTGGCGGTAAAGGCGCTGTCGGTGTTTTCCACACGCAAGGGCACGGGCTTGCAAATGAATTTCAGCCCGGCGTTGCGGCGCAGCGCCCCTGGCAGCAGGCCCGCTTCGGTGATGATCTGAAAGCCGTTGCAGATGCCCAGAACCCGGACCCCACGCCCGGCGCGCGCCGTCACTTCACGCATGATCGGTGAATGCGCGGCCATAGCCCCGGAGCGCAGATAGTCACCGTAGGAAAAACCACCGGGGACGACGATCAGATCGACCTCGGGCAGTTCGGTGTCGCGGTGCCAAACCTCATGCGGTTTGGTTCCAGAGATGGTCTCAAGCGCCGCGACGGCGTCGCGCTCGCGGTTGGAGCCGGGGAAAACGATGACGGCAGCCTTCATGGGGCGCGGGTCCGTTCAGGCAGGGGTGGCACGTTAGCGCCGGACACTAGAGGCATAGCCTCGACGAAGCAAGGGGGAGGGGTAAAGGAAGCGCTATGAACTACCGTCCAGCCGCTGGCTCCAATCCTCGACAGCGCCTTGGGTCAGGCGGCGTTCGGCCAGCGTGCGCCAGGACTGGGCCAGTTCCACCATAGTGGCCATGGTCTCTAGCGCCGCGCGGTCAAGGATGTCCACATACAGCACGCGCAGCAACTGGGTTAGCGGCCATGCGGGTTGTGGCCGGTTCTCCAGCGTCATGGCGTCACCAACAGCGACGCGGCCCGGTTCCAGCACCCGGTAGTACCAGCCCGTGCGCCCCGTGGTCTGCACGCGCTTGGCCATGTCCCGCACCCCAAAGCGGTGATTAAGTTTCCAGCAGGGTTGACGTCCCTGCGCCACTTGCAGCACGGCGCCGCCCAACCGCCAGACATCGCCGATGCACACATCCGCCTCCGTCAGGCCGGTGGTGGACAGGTTCTCGCCAAAAGCCCCGGCCATAGCCAGAATCGTGGGAGGCGGGACCAGCTCAGCGCGCCATGCCGCGTAATGATCGCGCGGGTAATGGTGCACGGCCTTCTCCGGCCCGCCATGGAAGCGGCGGTCGGCCTGCTCATCACCCACAAAGCCCTCCATGCCGAGGAACAGCGGCCCGTCCACCGGGCTCTTGGCGATGGCGCTGGTTTTGCCGGGGGGACCGAACGGCGCGGCGGCGCCAACCAGCAGCGCATCGAGGCGAATCATGGTCATGATAAGGGCCTCATGGCTTGGAAAGGGCCGCCCGATTGCGCCGCGCTTGTTGCTGGAGCGCGCTGTAATGATGCCAGACCAGCTTTGCCGCAAGGCTGCGGTAGGGTCGCCAGGGCTCGGCGACTGCGATGAGCTGGGCCCGCGTCGGGGTTTCGCTCCACCCCTTCAGGCGCTGCACGCCCAGCTTGATGGCAAGGTCATCCACCGGCCAGAGGTCCGGTCGGTTCAGCGCCATCATCAGATAGATTTCCGCGCTCCAGCGCCCGATGCCCTTGAGCGCCACGAGGGCCTCGATAGCCTCCTCGTCATCCATGGCGTGCACGGCGTCAAGATCAAGCCGGCCAGAGCCTATGGACTGGGCCAGGATCCGGCCATACTCGATCTTCCGCCCGCTGAAACCGCATTCCTTCAACGCCACCGTGTCGAGCGTCAAATAGGATTCCGTGGTGATCCCCGGCGCCCGTTCTTCCAGCTTCCGCCACAGGGATGCCGCGGCATGAGTCGAAAGCTGCTGTTCCACGATGATGCGCAAGAGACCGGCGAATCCCGCCGGTCGGGAGAAGTCGCGGACCAATGGCCCACCGACGCGCACGCACTCGATGAAGATCGGGTCGATAACGGCAAGGTGCTCGAGGGTCATGCAAACACCCTTCCTCCCATAGCGAAGCACCGCAATGCAGGCTACGGCTACGCATGCGACGCCCTCCACCAGATGCTGGCCTCTAGCACCCCAGGCTATTACCACCGAGTACGTCGTCGCTCATTAGGGAATATCGAGCGCTTATGTGATCGAGCATATGCAAGAAAGCATGAGCAGGATAGCCCCAGTTATTTTTCTTCTGTGTTCATGCACCCTGCAGGATATTCAGTATCTCCAAGAAATTTGTCCAGTGAGTATTTTTCCCATGAAAAATCCTGCACATCTCTTATTTTTTTTCCCAAATACTCACTATGGCAATAAAGGCCAGAGACCGGTTTATTCCTTAGATATGGCACTGCAAGCGACGAAAAGCGACCGACAATTGGATTTGATACACCAGCCTCTATACATTCGAATCCCATAGCTTCTGAAAACAGCACTCTTAATGCCATATCGCTAAATTGGAAGAAATGCCATGGTCTTTCATGTGATGAAAATGAAAAATGGGTTTCAACAAATACAGTTCCTCCTATTTTTAGCATTTTTGCTATTTCCATAGCAACAACCCATGGCATCGCAAAATGCTCAAAGCATGCCGATGTGTATATTAAGTCAAATTTATGGCCATCAGGAAAATATGATGATAGCTTATGTGCATCCCCTACAATATCAACATTGGATCCAGCATGTATATCAAATCCAACGTATTGCGCATTAATGAAATCTGTTTTTGAGCGTGATTTTGAGGTAATTTCTCGGCTTCCTATTTCTAGTATCTTTATACCCTCCTTATTATATTCACGCGCAATGTAGTTTTGCCATCTATCGTGCCTAACAATATCCGACATCGGCACGTCGTGATGTAAATACGTCTTATCAAGTGGGTCTTCAATAAAAGATGACCCTCTATTCATCCAAAGAAGAACCTTACTCAAAATTACGCTTATAGTTTCCCTTGTCGCATTCAAAGCATTTTTTATAATCACCTTCACCGCCAAGGGAAGTATTCTCTTCAAAATATTTTTCATACCAGACAATCCTACTGCAGAGAAAGACCAATGGGGACACAAAGTGAAGAAGGAGAAGCTTTACATCAGTTCGATCGCGTAATCTTCGATGACGGTGTTGGCCAGCAGCTTGGCGCACATGGCCTCAACCTCTGCGCGGGCGGAGTCCGCATCGGACGCCTTCAGCTCCAGCTCGATGATTTTGCCGGCGCGAACATTGCCGACGCCCTCAAAACCCAGCGTGTGGAGCGCGTGCTCGATGGCTTTGCCCTGCGGGTCGAGGACGCCGCGCTTCAGGGTGACGTGAACCTTCGCCTTCATGTCTCTTTTCTCACCTTTGTCTGTTTCGAGCTGGCCTTACTGGACGGTCTTCGGGCCTTTGATGTCCGTGGGGCCGCCTTCGGGCAGAATGCCAAGCCGGCGGGCGACTTCCTGATAAGCCTCTTCGACCTTGCCGAGGTCCTGGCGGAAACGATCCTTGTCCAGTTTCTCGTTGGTCTTGATGTCCCAGAGCCGGCAATTGTCGGGGCTGATCTCATCGGCGAGCACGATGCGCATGTCCTCGTTCTCCCATAGCCGGCCGAACTCCAGCTTGAAGTCCACCAGCCTGAGGCCGATGCCGAGGAACAGGCCGGAGAGGTAGTCGTTCACCCGCAGCGCCAGCGCCACCATGTCGTCCAGATCCTGCGGAGCGGCCCAGCCGAAGGCGGTGATGTGCTCCTCCGAGACGATGGGGTTATTCAGCGCGTCGGATTTATAATAATACTCGATGATCGAGCGCGGCAGCGGCGTGCCCTCGGGAATGCCGAAGCGCTTGGACAAGGAACCGGCGGCGACGTTGCGCACCACCAGTTCGATGGGAACGATCTCGACCTCACGAATCAACTGCTCGCGCATATTCAGGCGGCGCACGAAATGCGTGGGCACGCCAATCTCGGACAGGCGGCTCATCAGGTATTCGGAAATGCGGTTGTTCAGCACTCCCTTACCGGTGATCACGCCTTTCTTTTGATTGTTGAACGCGCTTGTGTCGTCCTTGAAATATTGCACCAGCGTGCCGGGCTCGGGACCTTCGAAAAGGACCTTCGCCTTGCCCTCGTAGATGCGCCGGCGTCTGCTCATGAGATGGTCATCCGAACCTAAGTCGGGCCGGCTAAGGCATTGCCGGCCCAGGAAAGTACACCCGTCATATAGCAAGCCGGCGTACGGAACACAATGCAACCGCCTTGCGGCGTCTCATCGAGCGTCTTATTGCAAATCGAGCGCTTCCCACACCGCTTCGTGCGGGGGACCCGCCGCGAAACGCCAGAGCGGGCGCAGGTCCAGACGTTGGGACGAGGGCAACGCGATCAGCGCGCTGGACGAGGTGCCAAAACCGTTCGCCAGCCGAAAATTCATCGCTCCGCGCGCGCTGTCTCCATCCCAGATCCGGCTGGCCAGCAGATCCGGCCAACCACCCCAGCGTGTATCCAAAACACCCTCTCCAGAATCGGGACCATCGGGATCGGGCCCCTGGGGATCAGGAGGCGCGGCATGGCGGAACAGCGGCAGATACAGCGCGGTGCGCGGGTCCGCCGCATCATCCAGATCATACGCGGTCAGCATGTGCAGGCCCGTGGGAATGTCCAGTTTTTCCGGTCGATTCCGCGATTCATCGCCCCGGTGCGTCAACACATACGCGTTGTGGTTGTCGGCGATCAGCAGGTTGAAGGACCGATAGGCGCGCGTGTCCAGATTGGCCAGCGCCAGCACGGCCTCAGCGGCGTCGGCATGGTCCAGCGCCTCCAGCACCAGTTCACCGCGCGAGCGTTTGCCCTGCTCAGGTCCCAGCGAGCCCGGACGGTTGAGCAGGGCGGCCACCACCCCTTCGTCGTTAAGACCTAGCCACGAGCCGCCGCCCAGTTCATCAAGACCCGCGACCACATTGGGACGGTCGGGCCAATGCCGAGCCGGCGGAAGCCAGGGGCGATCCGCCATTTCATCGCGGTTGGCGCCAAGAATCACAGGCCACGCCGCATCGGGTCGCCGCAGAATAATCACGCTGCACATGATGTTTCGCCTTTTGTCTCCTGCGCTCGGTATGCAACCGCCCACGGGATACGTCAAACCCGCGTTGCGCCCTCGATGATACTGACCCGATGACGCCGGACGATGACGCGACTATATTAAGATGGGGAAAGAAAGAGCACACACGTCACGGAGTCTGGTCCCATGACTACATTTGACGACCGCGAGAAGGCTTTCGAAGACACATACCAGCATAACCAGGATGTGCTGTTCCGCGCCCGGGCCCGGCGCGACCGCTTGGCGGGTTTGTGGGCGGCCAAACTCATGGGATTGCCGAAGGCGGAGGCCGACGCTTACGCCCGTCATCTCGTCGAGTCCGATGTCGATCTCAGGCCCCCGGCGGTCCACACCCGCCTGTTGAGGGATTTGCACAGCAAAGGCATCGACATTTCGGCCCACCGCGTGGAACGGGAGTTGGAGCATCTGCTCCGCACCGCCCACAGCCAGATAATCAGGGAATAGAAGCCAGGGGCTTATCCGCCCTCACCCTCATCCACTCTGTCCGGGGGCCCTTGACCCCCGGCTTGGACTCTTGCCCTACCGCAAGGGAGCGTCAACGGTGAGATGATCATTACAGAAAAATACTTGATAATTCAAAAAATGATGAGCCAATCACTTTTAATGATTTGATTTAACGAGAAAATTCATACATTCGGCTTTCAAGCCGAACGCGATCTGCTTCAGAAGTCCAAAAAACCTGAAAATTCAGCAGCGCCCGCCCGGACCCCACCTTGGCTCTTTAACGCGACGCTCGGACAAGCTATGTGAAAGCAATGAATCCATACCTGCGCCTTTTGACCGAAGCCGGGCCGCTGGCGGTCTTCTTTTTCACCAACGCCAAGGCCGGCATCATGACCGGCACCGCCGTGTTTATGGCGGCGACGCTGGTGGCCTTGCTGGTCTCATGGCGCTTTGAACGACGGATCCCGGTGATGCCGGTGGTGGGCGCCGGATTCGTGCTGGTGTTCGGCGGGCTGACGCTGTGGTTGAACGACGATATCTTCATCAAGATCAAGCCAACACTGGTTAACCTGCTGTTCGCCACCGTGCTGTTCGCTGGCCATGTCATGCGGCGCAACGTCTTGAAGCATGTGCTGGGGTCGGTTCTTAATCTCGATGATGCGGGGTGGCGCACGCTGGGGCTGCGCTGGGGATGCTTCTTCTTGCTGCTGGCCGCCATCAATGAGGGGGTGTGGCGCACGCTTTCCACGGATGATTGGGTGAGCTTCAAAGTGTTCGGCATCATGCCGCTGACGTTGCTGTTCAGCGTGGCCCAGACGCCGTTCATCCTGCGTCATCAGATCACCGACGAGCCATCGCGCGCTCCTTGAGATAAGGGTGGGTCACGAAGGGGTGGCCCGTGCTTTGCTTTTGGCTAAAAACCTCTTTTGTTTCTTATGGTTTCATCGTGTCTGCGCGTTTGAAGCTCCAGAAGAAATAAGGTAAAAGGAAGATCGTTCGGTTACCCCGGTCTGGGCGGTAACGATTTCCTTCGACCGTATGGGGACACACCCCGCGTGACCTTCAGGGATGAATTCAAGAACGCCGGAAGAAAGGCGTTCGAAGCTGGGGACGACACTTCGCCGTCGGTTGACGACGATGTCGCGCGGCTTTTGCGCGCCCTTACCGAAGATCTTCAGGCCGACTCGGAAAAAGCAAACGCTGACGACCCGATCCCCGAGGATGAGGATGAAGGCGAAGAGGCTGGCGGTGACCGCCACCTCCCGCTTGGCAAGATCGCGCTGGCGCTGGTCGCTGCGGGCGGCATCGGCTTCGCCGTGGTGATGTTCGACGGCTCCAAACCGGACACGCCGCCCCAGGCTACGGTCCAGACCACGGGCCAAACCGCAACCGTGACGCCGCCCACCCCCGCCCCCCTCCCGCCGGCAAACGCGAAGCCGGTGGGTGATGCTCAGCCGGAAACCTTGATTGCCCGCGCCCCCGCGCCGGTCCCGGCGCCCGCCTCGGCGCCCATTCCAGCGGTATCGCAAACACCCCCCGCTTCGCCGGTCGTCCACGGTGAGCCGGCTCCGGGGCGGCCCCTGCCCAGCGTGCCTGGCGCCACGCAAACCGTGGTCAAACCTCTCGAATCGTCACCGCAAAAAGGCGCGGCCCCGCCCTTCAAGGCCGAAACACTGAAAGCCGAGTCGCTGCCGATCAAGGCCGACCCGTCCCCCAAGCTTGACGCCCCCCCGGCCAAGCCAGCCGAAGACAAACCGACCGAAAGCAAACAGGCCGAAATCAAACCAGCGGAGACCAGGGCCCCCGAAGCGCCCAAGCCGGCTGACACGAAGGTCCCCGATACAAAGCCTGCCGAAGCGCCGCCGGCAACCGCCGCCAAGCCGGAAGCCAACGCGACTGAATTGCAGGCGATGCTGTCGCCCAAGTCCCCGCCACCGGGCCCTCGGGCTCAAAAGCCCTCGCCCCCCTCCCCGACTCCGGCAAATCATCCGACGACGCCTCCCTCGGCTCACCGGACTTCGGTAAGCGGAAACTGGGTGGTGCAGGCCGGCTCCTTCAGCGTGGCGGAGAATGCCGAAGCGGTGCGCAGCCGTCTTGCCAGCCGCGGCTACACCGCCCAGGTCCTCGACTGGGATGATGACCGGCAACGCCATTGGAAGGTTGTGCGCGTCGGTGACCCCACCAGTCAAACCGAGGCCCGGCGCATCGCCAGCGAACTTTCCTCCTCCCTGGGTGTGCATGCCTTGGTTATCAGCGTCCGCTGACCCCTTTTCCTGTCGAATAAACAAAGATCGGTCCTTTGAGACCGGCGCAGAATGGAGGGCGCGGTGAAGCCGACGATTTTAATCGCCGACGACGAACCCAGCATTGTCTTGTCGCTGCAGGTTCTGCTGCGCAAGGCGGGGTACGAGGTGCGCGTGGCGCGCGACGGGGAGGAGGCCATGCAGGCGGTCGCGGCGTCACCGCCGGACCTGATCCTGCTGGATGTGGCGATGCCCAAGCATGACGGCTTCGAGGTGTGCCAGTCCCTGCGGGCGAATCCGGCGCTCAAGGACCTGCCGATCATCATGCTGACGGCCAAAAGCCGCGATGTGGAACGGCAAAAAGGCATGGCGCTGGGCGCCACCGACTACATCATCAAACCCTTCTCCATTCATGATCTGGTCGCCACGATCCGCAAGCACCTGCCGCTGGCGCAGGCCCAACCGCCGCAGGCGCCATCATGAGCCTCCCGGTCATGGAAACCGGCGAGGCCCAGCAAAAATCCGCCGCCCCCAGGCGTGAATCACGCCGCTGGGTGGTGTCCGCGCTGTTCGGCGTCGGCGCCCTGCTGGCGGGAACAGCCATCACCGGCGCGGTTTTGCTGCGCGACGCCACCCCCGACCCATTGACCGCTTACGCCCTGTTGATGCTCACCGCCGTGGCGGTCGGAATGGCTGTGCTGTGGGGTGTGATCAACCACAGCGTGTTGCGGGCCGGCAAACGGCTGACGGCTGAAGCGCGTCTTATCGCGCATGGCAAGGCTGGAGCCCACATCCCGGTCGAACACTATGGCGACCTCGCCCCGATCGCCGGGGCGGTGAACGAGCTGGCCGACAAGCTGGCGGCGGCCCGCCTGGACATTGACCGCGCCGTGGCCGAATCGACCGCCGAGACCGAACGGCAGAAGGGTCGGCTGGCGACCATCCTTCACGATCTGCATGAGGGCGTGCTGGTCTGCAATCTGCAGCATCAGATCCTGCTGTACAACCAGACGGTGCTGAACCTGCTGCACCTGTCCGGCGATCTCGGGCTGGGGCGTTCGTTTTTGCACTTTGTGCTGCCGGAGCCGATCCATCACACGCTCGAGCGTCTGACCTTGCGCGTGCGTGAGGGACGGCACCATAACCACGCGCACGGCGCCACGGCGCAATTCGTCGGCTCCACCACCGACGGGCGCATCCTGCTGGAAGGGCGCATGAGCGTCATCCTGCAACCCGGTGAGGCCGACGCCCTGCCGGTTATCACGGGGTATGTGGTTACGCTGTCCGACGTGACGCGCGAGCTGGCGGCGCTCGGCCAACGCGACGCGCTGTTGCGCGAAACGACGGAGGGCTTCCGCCGTCCCATCGCCAATATGCGCGCGCTGCTGGAAACCATGATCGCCACGCCAGAGCTGAGTCCGCAAGAACGCAGCGCCTTCGAGGCGGCGATGCTGGAATCCTGCGCCACGCTGACCAGTGGGGTGGAGCGTGTCACGGCGGAATACCGCAGCGTGATGACCGGCTCCTGGCCGATGAGCGACATCCACTCCAACAATCTTCTGAATCTGGTCCGCCACCGCGTGCGGGACGACGCCCGCTATACCGTCACGCTCACCGGCCTGCCGCAATGGTCGCATTGCGACAGCTTCAGCGTCGTCGTGCTGATCGATCACCTGATCCAACGCATCCACGAACAGATGGGTATCACGGCTTTCGATCTGTCAGCCGAGCATGAGGACCAATGGGTCTACATCGATATCACCTGGCGGGGCGCGCCGGCGGCGAGCGGCATGGTGGATCGCTGGCTCGATGAGCCGCTGCCCGACGCGCTGGGTGGCTTGACGGTGGACGATGTGTTGCAGCACCACCGCAGCATATTGTGGTGCGAGACACTGAGAGGAGGGGCGCGCCTGCGCGTACCGCTGCCCCCGGCCCTGTCGCCACCGACCGCGCATAGACAGACGGCGCGCTCCGCCGCGCGGCCGGAGTTCTTTGACTTCACCCTGCTGCACCAGCCGCTGGTGACCAGCGAACTGGGCCGGACGCCGCTGGAGGCGCTGCATTATGTGGTGTTCGACACCGAAACCACCGGCCTGTCGCCGTCCACCGGGGATGAAATCATTCAGATCGCGGCGGTGCGTCTGGTCAACAGCCGCATCCTGACCGGCGAAACCTTCAACCAGCTCATCAATCCCGGCTGCAAAATCCCGCCGGAAACCGTGCCGATCCACCACATCACCGACGCGATGGTCGCCGACAAGCCAGCCATCGATGCGGTGTTGCCGCAGTTCCGCGCCTTCATCTCGGGCGCGGTGCTGGTCGCGCACAACGCCGCGTTCGACCTCAAATTCTTGAAGATGAAGGAAAAAGCGGCTGGCGTGCAATTCGATAGCCCGGTGCTGGACACCATGCTGCTGTCGCGCATGCTCCAGGGCGATGACGGTGACCACACGCTGGACGGCATCGCGCAGCGCCTGGGTATCGACGTGGTGGACCGCCACACCGCCCTGGGCGACAGCCTGGTCACCGCCGCGGTCTTTTTGCGCATGCTAGCCATGCTGCGTGAACGCAACATCCACACGCTCGATGACGCCATCCGCGGCGCCAATATCCTGGTCGAGCTGGCGGCGCGCGAGCGGGTTCTCTGAGCCATTTGACAACACGGCGCGGATGGGTATAGTGCGCGCCTTCACTTCCGGGAAGGCGGGCGTGCCTGTAAACCTGCGCCCCGTCCCCGACTGGCGACGGTCGGTGGAACTACCGGGACAAAACCAACTCGCGAAAACCGAGGATAGAGTATGAGCAAGCGTCAAGAATCCAAATACAAGATCGACCGCCGCCTTGGCGTCAACCTCTGGGGCCGCGCCAAGAGCCCGATCAACCGCCGCGAGTATGGCCCCGGCCAGCATGGTCAGCGCCGCAAGAAGCCGTCCGACTACGGCTTGCAGCTGATGGCCAAGCAGAAGCTGAAGGGTTATTACGGCGACATCGGCGAGAAGCAGTTCCGCAAGATCTACCAGGAGGCCGTGCGCCGTAAGGGCGACACCGGCGAGAACCTGATCGGCCTGCTCGAGCGTCGCCTGGACGCCGTCGTCTACCGCATGAAGTTCGTGCCGACCCCGTTCGCCGCGCGCCAGTTCGTCAACCATGGCCATGTCCTGGTCAACGGCAAGCGCCTGAACATCCCGTCCTACCGCGTCAAGGATAATGACGTGATCGAGGTGCGGTCGAAGTCGAAGCAGCTCGCCCTGGTGCTCGAAGCCATCGCCTCGCAAGAGCGCGACATTCCCGAATACCTGGAAGTTGACACCGGCGCCCTGAAGGGCCGCTTTGTCCGCGCTCCGCTGCTGGCCGATGTGCCCTACCCCGTGCAGATGGAACCGAACCTGGTCGTCGAGTTCTACTCGCGCTAATCATTTGGTTCTAGAGCAGATCGTGTTCGGCCTGAAAGGTCGAGCGCGTGAATCTGCTCGTCAAATCAAAGCTTTAGAGCAATTTCCGCTTCAGACTGAAGCGGAAATTGCTCTAATCGCTCGGCCCATCGCCGGACGACAAAAGGCCGCCTCTTCACAGAGGCGGCCTTTTGCGTTTTGTTTGCCGGGGCCAGCGTTACGCCGAGGCCATCTCAAGCGCCGGGTAATCGGTGTAGCCCTTCTCCGCGCCACCGTAGTAGGTCGCCGCATCGCCTTCGGCCAGCGGGGCGTTATGCTTCATGCGCGCGACCAGATCGGGGTTGGCGATGAACGGGATGCCGATGCTCACCAAATCGGCTTCCGCCTTGGCGAGCGCGGCGTCGCCCGTTTCACGGTTGAAGCCGCCGTTGATGATGAACGGCCCCTTGAAGGCGCGCTTGAGTTCCCCTGCCACCGGCTTGGCGCCGGCAGGCAGCAGCATCGGACCGGCGACGCCTTCGATCACATGCAAATAGGCCAAGCCGAACACGCTCAATTCCTTGGCGACGTGGCCGAACAGCGCCGCCGGGTTGCTGTCGCTCATATCGTTGAAGACGCCGTTGGGTGACAGACGCACACCCGTGCGTTCGGCGCCGATGGCGTCGACCACCGCCTTGGTCACCTCGAGCAGGAAGCGGGCGCGGTTCTCGATGGAGCCGCCGTATTCGTCGGTGCGCGTGTTGGCGCCATCGCGCAGGAACTGGTCGATCAGGTAACCGTTGGCGGCATGGATTTCGACACCATCGAAACCGGCGTCGAAGACCGCGCGCTTGGCCGCTTGCGCAAAATCCCGCACGAGGTCAGGAATCTCGGACGCTGCCAAGGCCCGTGGCACGGGGAAGGGCTCCATGCCCTTGCCGGTGTACAGCTTACCCTTGGCGGCGATAGCCGACGGAGCGATGGGCAAGGCGCCGTCCGGCTGAAACATCGGGTGTGAGATGCGGCCAACGTGCCAGAGCTGCGCAAAGATGCGTCCCCCCTTGCTGTGCACCGCCTCGGTCACGCGGCGCCAGCCGGCAGCCTGCGCGTTGGTGTGGATGCCCGGCGTGTTGGGGTAGCCCTGGCCGGTCGGCGACACCTGGGTGGCCTCGCTGATGATCAGGCCGGATGATGCACGCTGCGCGTAATACTCAGCCATCAAGGCGGTTGGTGCATTACCGTCACCGGCGCGGCTGCGGGTCATCGGCGCCATGACGATGCGGTTCGACAGCTCCAGAGAGCCGAGGCGCACGGGCGTGAAGAGATCGATCGATTGCATGGAATGAGGCTCGCTTTTATAGTATGTATGCGAATACATACATCATGCGACGCGGCGCCTTGTCAAGTATGCGCGTGCATACCTATTATCAAATCCATCAGGCCACAGGAGGCCCGATGCAGAAGGATGTCATGCTGGACAATGAAACCCCTTGCCCCCAAGGGGACGATGCCTGCGCCGGCCCACGCAAACGCGACCGTGAGGCAACGGCGAAAGCGCTGCAAGACGCCGGGAAGGCGGTGTTCGCCGAGCGTGGCTTCGACGCGGCGACGACACGCGAGATCGCGTCGCGCGCCCATGTCAACGAACAGCTCATCCAGCGCTATTTCGGCGGCAAATCCGGGCTGCTGCTGGCCGTGGTCGAACGCTATGGCCGGGAAGAGGCGCAGGGCTGCGCGCTGCCCCCCACCGGCGCCTGCCTGGAGACGGAGATCGCCATTTTTCTGCAACGCCAGGCGGAGCACAGCTGGGCGTGTCGCGACTTCACCAAGGTCGTGCTGGGGCGCGCGTTGGTCGATCCGGCAATCGCCGCCGAGATGGGCCGGGTCCTTTCGGAAAGCCGCATTCCCTGCCTGCTCTCTCGGCTGGAAGCGCTTCGTGACAAGGGGCTCATCGCCCCGGACGCCGATCTGTCCAACATCGCCACCGGCATCGCCAGGCTCAGCTTCGGGCTGGGCTTTCTCGATCAGGTGGTGTTCGCCGAGGATTCCCAGCGGATGCACGCGGTGACCCGCAGCCTCGCCGCCACCATCGCCCGCGGGCTGGCGCCCACGCCACGGGAATCCGCCGCGGCCTGACTACGCGCCGTCCGGTTTCCGCCTGGATTGCCCGGTCAAGGATTTGATGATGCCGTGGAAGGTGCGGACCTCCTGCTCGGTCATCTGCATGCGCTCGAAGGCGTTGCGGATGGTCCGCACCATGGAGGGACGCTTCTCGGGCGTGGTGAAAAAGCCGGTGCGGTCCAGATCGCTTTCCACATGCTCGAAGAGGTTCAGCAACTCCGCCTTGGTGGCCGGGCAGGTCTGGCCGGTGTGCAGGATACGCTCGGGCGGGATTTCGCCGCTCTGGAACCACTCATAACCGATCAGCAACACCGCCTGCGCCAGATTCAGGGAACTGAAGGCCGGGTTGAGCGGCACGGTGATCAGGGTCTCGGCCAAGGTCAGATCATCGTTGAACAGGCCGGTGCGTTCTGGGCCGAACATCACGCCCACCCGGTGGCCGACCATATACCGGCTGCGCATCTCCTCAGCCGCGGCCCGTGGGGTGACGAAGCGTTGAATCATGTCACGGGTGCGCACCGTGGTGGCGAAGACCACGTTCAGATCGGCCACCGCTTCGGCGGTGGTGCGGTAAAGCCTGACGTTCTCCAGCACGAGATCGGCGCCGGAGGCGGAGGCGGTGGCTTTTTCGTTCGGCCAGCCGTCGCGGGGGCGGACCAGACGCAAATCGATCAGGCCGCAGTTCAACATGGCGCGGGCGCAGGCGCCGATGTTCTCGCCAAGCTGCGGCTCCACGAGGATGATGGCGGGGCCACCCAGAACCGACGACCGCTTCGGGTTCTTACCAGAAGTCATTATCTTTTACTGGATCTCTGCTTTTGGGAAATACGCTCAGCAGCGTGGCGGGACGCCGTCTTTAAACAGCTTGAAAATGTAACTGTCCACCAGCGCCTCCATCGATGCTTCGATGATGTTGGTGGACACCCCCAGCGTCGACCATTCCTGCCCGTCATCGCTGCGGCTGCGGATCAGCACGCGCGGCATGGCGGCGGTGGCGGCGAGGATGCGGACCCGGTAGTCCACCAGCTTCACACCCTGCAATTCGGGATAATCGCCCTCCAGCGCCTTTCGCATGGCCTGGTCAAGCGCGTGCACCGGGCCGTTTCCCTCGGCCACATGCAAGTGGACGTCGTCAGCGATGCGCACGCGCACCACGGCTTCCGATTCCACCACCAGAGCGCCCACCGCGTTGTAGCGACGCTCGTCGGTGACGTGGAAACGCAGCAGCTCGAAATAGTTCGGCAATTGCTTCAAGGCGCCACGCACCAGCAATTCAAAGCTGGCCTCGGCGGTGTCATAGGCATAGCCCTCGCTGTCGCGCTGCTTGACCAGATCGAGCAGTTTGGGCAGATGCAAATCCGCCGAATCGATGGGAATGCCGGCCTCGCGCAAGCGCACCAGGATGTTGGAGCGGCCAGCCTGATCGGAAATAATAATCTGCCGGCGGTTGCCCACCGTTTCCGGCGGCACGTGCTCGTAGCAGCTCGGGTCCTTCTCGATGGCGGAAACGTGCAAGCCGCCCTTATGCGCGAAGGCCGATGAACCGACATAGGGGGCGTGCCGGTTGGGGGGACGGTTCAAACGCTCGTCCAGGTTCCGGCTGATTTCGCTCAACAGCGGCAGGGCGGCGCGGTTGACCCCGGTCTCCAGGCCCATCTTCAGCATCAAGGTCGGGATCAGCGAGATGAGGTTGGCGTTGCCGCAGCGTTCGCCCAGCCCGTTGATGGTGCCTTGGATCAGGCGTGCGCCAGCGCGCACCGCGGACAGCGAATTGGCGACCGCGTTCTCGATATCGTTGTGGCAATGGATGCCCAGGCGCTGGCCGGGGATGCCGTGCACCTCCACCACAGCGCGAACGATCGCCTCGATTTCATCCGGCAACGTGCCGCCGTTGGTGTCGCACAGCACGATCCAACGCGCGCCAGCCTCGTAAGCCGCCCGGATGCACTGGACGGCGTAAGCCGCGTTGCGCTTGTAGCCATCGAAGAAATGCTCGGCGTCGAACAGGCATTCCCCCTTGACCTGATGGGCGGCGGCGACGCTGTCGCGGATCAGGTCGAGGTTTTCCTCACGCGGAATGCCCAACGCGACGTCCACCTGAAAATCCCAGGTTTTACCGACCAGACAGACGGCCTTGCTGCGCGTGTTGAACAGCGCGGCCAAGCCGGGGTCATTCGCCGTGCTGCGCCCTGGACGGCGCGTCATGCCGAAGGCGGTGAAGACGGCGTGCTCGAAATCCGGGGCCTGGGCGAAGAACTGGTCATCGGTGGGGTTGGCCCCCGGCCAGCCGCCCTCGATGTAGTCTATGCCCAGCCGGTCCAGATCCTTGGCGATGGCGATCTTGTCAGCGACGGAAAAATCAACGTCTTGCGTTTGCGCACCGTCACGCAACGTCGTGTCGTAGAGATAGATGCGTTCGCCACTCATCGCCCAAGCCTTTACCAAAGAGCACGCAGCCCTGCCGAAAGGCACGAACAATGAAGGAAGACCGGGGTTATCTCAATCGATTCTTGTGCGCCTGTCCGACAATCAACGCCGCTGATGGCGATCGCGGTTGCTGCGGATACGGATCGGCTTGCGCGCGTTTTCTTCTGCAACACGCATGAAGCGGTGAAGCAGCCAGCCGCTCAGGAGGGCGCCGCTCACGATGGTGATTGGCCCCAGGACGCCGGACGCCAGCGCATCATCCAGCGCATAGGCGTCGACAGGCAAATCCTTGCTCCACCACGAGAGGAACCCAACCACGCCACACAAACACCAAGCGATTAATGCGATCAGCATATTTTGCATGGATTGTTCCTCCACTCGCTACCTTTTCGCCACAACGGGCTTCGTCACTCCACAGGCTTGCTTATCCAACACATGAGGTGTCGAATCGATCCCTTCCAGCGCGGATGGGCGCTTAGGCATAAAAAAAAGCCACCCCTCATAAGAGGGGCGGCTTTGATCCGGCGTTAGCCCGCTTGGGCTGAAATCAGCCGACAATCTCCAAAGCGCTGAAGAAGAAGCGGATTTCTTCGGCGGCGGTCTCCGGGGCGTCCGAACCATGCACCGAATTCGCTTCGATCGACTCGGCGAAATCCTTGCGGATGGTGCCGGCGGCGGCGTTGGCCGGGTTGGTGGCGCCCATGATCTCACGGTTGCGCGCGATGGCGTTTTCACCTTCCAGCACCTGGAGGACCACCGGGCCGGAGATCATGAAGGCGACGAGGTCGTTGAAGAACGGGCGCTCACGGTGCACGCCGTAGAACTGCTCGGCCTGGGCCTTGGTGAGCTGAACGCGCTTTTGCGCGACGATGCGCAGACCGCCATCCTCAAAACGGGCGTTGATCTTGCCGGTCAGGTTGCGGCGGGTCGCGTCGGGCTTGATGATCGAGAAGGTGCGTTCGATGGCCATGGTGGTGCTCCGTGATGAAACAATCATATCGGCGCACCCTGATGGAAGCACCGTGTTGCGCGGCGTTATAGCGGTGACCTAACGCCTCGGCAACTGGAATGCCGCCGCTTCCCGGCGCCAAGCCATGCGGATGACGCCTCCCGCTCTCTTCAAACCGGACCGCACACGTGCTACACCCGGCGTCGACATGCTTCATATCAATGATCTGACCTTCCGCTACGGTGGCCGCGTGCTGTTCGACCAGGCCACCGCCGTCGTCCCCAAGGGGCATCATGTGGCTCTTGTGGGCCGCAACGGCTGCGGCAAAAGCACGCTTTTGAAACTCATCGCCGGCGTGCTGCACGCGGACGGCGGCAGCCTTGCCTTGCCCGCCGGCATGCGCATGGGCATGGTGGCGCAGGAAGTCCCGGCAGGCGCCACCAGCCTGCTGGACACCGTGCTGGCCGCCGACACCGAGCGCACCGCGCTGCTGGCCGAAGCCGAGACGGCAAGTGATCCGCACCGCATCGCCGAGGTGCACACGCGCCTTGCCGATATCGAGGCGCATTCCGCCCCGGCCCGCGCGGCGCAGATCCTCTCCGGCCTGGGCTTCGACGTCGAACAGCAGGCGCAGCCCTGCTCCGCTTTCTCCGGCGGCTGGCGCATGCGCGTGGCCCTGGCCGGCGTGCTGTTCGCCAGACCGGATCTGCTGCTGCTGGATGAGCCGACCAACCATCTGGATCTTGAAGCAACGATCTGGCTCGAGAATTATCTGCGCAACTACCCGCACACGATTCTTCTGGTCAGCCACGACCGCGACTTGCTGAACGCGGTGCCGACCACGACGATTCATGTGGATCAGGGCAAGCTGGTGGTCTACGGCGGCAATTATGACCGCTTCGTCGCCACCCGGCGCGCCAATATGGAGCGCTTGCAGGCGCAGAACGCCAAGCAGGAGGCGGCCCGCAAGCACATCCAGTCCTACATCGACCGTTTCCGCTACACCGCCAGCAAGGCCCGGCAAGCGCAAAGCCGGATCAAGGCGCTGGAGCGCATGGAGCCAGCCACCGAGATCGCCGCGCAAGAGCGGGTCTCCTTCAACTTTCCACAGCCCGAGCCGTTGTCGGCGCCGCTCATCGCCCTTGAGAACGTCACCGTCGGCTATGGCGACAAGGCGATCTTGAAACGCCTTGACCTGCGCATCGATGGGGATGACCGCATCGCTCTGCTGGGGGCCAACGGCAACGGCAAGTCGACGCTGGTCAAGCTGCTGGCCGGGCGGCTGGCGGCCATGGACGGTGAGATGCGCCGCCCCGGCAAGCTCAAGATCGGCTATTTCTCCCAGCATCAGGCGGAGGAGCTGGACCTTGCCCTCACGCCCGTGCAGCAGATGCAGCGCGTCATGCCGCAGGTGCTGGAGGAGAAGGTGCGCGCCCATCTCGGTCGCTTCGGCTTCCCGCAGCAAAAGGCGGAAACCCGCATTTCCGACCTGTCCGGCGGCGAGAAGGCGCGCCTGCTGTTCGCGATGATGAGTCGTGAAGCGCCGCACATCCTCATGCTTGATGAGCCAACCAACCATTTGGATCTCGACAGCCGCGAGGCGCTGGTCCAGGCGATCAACGGCTTTGAAGGGGCGGTCATCCTCATCAGCCACGATCCGCATTTGATCGAACTGACCGCCGACCGGCTGTGGCTGGTGGCGAACGGCTCCTGCCAGCCCTATGACGGGGATATGGAGGATTACCGGCGCCTGCTTCTGGAACGCGCCCGCGCCGACCGGGCGGAAGCCAAGGGCGGCGCCGGTCCCAGCCGCAAGGACCAGCGCCGCGCTTCCGCCGAGGCCCGCGTCGCTCTGGCGCCGCTCAAGAAAAAGGCCACCGACGCCGAGGCCCTGGTCACCAAGCTGAGCGCTGAAAAATCCAAGATCACGGCGAAGCTGGCCGATCCAAAGCTCTATGAAGGATCCAGTGACGTCTTGCGCGCGTTGCAAATCGACCTGGGCGTCGTGGAAAAAAAGCTGACCGCCGCCGAGGAGGCTTGGCTGGAGGTGCTTGAGACATACGAGGCCGCAGCAGCCGAGGCGGGCATCACTGCATGAGTGCGCAGCTTCAAGGCGATTCCCCCACCCTTATCCTCAGCGACGCAGCAGAACCACAACGCACCTCCGATGTGCTGGCGGCGTTCCGCGCCAATCTGCCCGCCGATCGGGTGACGCTGGCGCATCTGATCGCGGCGCTCGGCGACCGCTCGCTGGGCACCGTGCTGCTGGCGCTGGCCTTGCCGACCATCGCGCCGGTGCCGCTGGGCGTGTCGGTGCTCTGTGACCTGCCGCTGATGCTGTTCTCGCTCCGCATGCTGTTCGGGCGGCGCGACGCGGTGTTGCCGGTGTGGCTGCTGCGCTGCTCGGTGGCGCAGCCCACCGCCGCGCGCTTGCTGGACGCCGTGACGCCCCGTCTGCTGTGGATCGAAGCGGCGCTGAAGCCCCGCCTGCCGGCCCTGGCCGAAATAGACAAGGAACGCTGGTTCGGCCTGCTGATTGTCATTTTGATCAGCATCTGCATCGTGCCGGTGCCGCTGATGGGATGGCTCCCCGGCTTCGCCCTGGTGCTTATCGCGCTGGGCCTGATTGAACGCGATGGCGGGGCGGTGGGAGCGGGGCTGGCGTTGGGTCTTGGCGCGGTGGTATTCGCCTTCGTGCTCATCACTGGCCTGTCGTATGCCGGGCATGAACTCTTCGCAATCCAGCCTATACCTTGAACACACTCTACCAGTGGGTTGCAGGGGCGTCCCTTTTGTTGGATAAGAGCGTCCAAGGAACCATGGTTTGGGGCCTGAGGGCGTTATTCCCCCGGGCGCTGGGCATCAACCAACGGCGAAAGGCCGATCATGACTCCAACGGACTTCTCCGTCGCCGAAAAAGCAAAGGGCGGCAAGACGCCGCCTGCTGCTTGGGTCTTTTTTCAACGCTGGATCGCGAACCCGCTTTCGGTAGGGTCGATCACTCCCTCCGGTCCGGGCTTGCGCAAGTTGATTCGTGAAAACCTGACCTGCGGCCCGGATGAAGTCGTCGTTGAATTCGGGGCCGGCACCGGCGCCATCACCCGGGCGCTGCTGGAAGCCGGCATCCCAGGCGAGCGGATCTATTCTTTTGAGATCGATCCGCATTTCGCCAGCTATGTGCATGGCGTGTATCCGGACGTAAACCTAGTCAACAGCGACTGCCGCGCCGCGGCTGAGACGCTGGGACCCGACCTTGTCGGCAAGGTCAGCACGGTGGTCAGCGGTATTCCGATGGTCACCATACCCGAGAACGTTCAGCACGAGATCGTTGAGTCCGCCTTCTCGATCATGCCGGAAGGCGGTCGCTTCCTGCTTTACTCCTACATGCTGAACTCGCCGCTGAAGCTGAAGAGTTTGGGCCTGAAGGCCGAGCGCCTGGGCTTCACCTGGAAGAATATCCCGCCCGCTTCGGTCTGGGCTTACACCAAGATCTGATCCCGGCCACAAACTTCCCGCTCATAATCACGGGTCCGGTTCACTGTGGATCGGAACCCGTTGCAGCGGTCGCCGCCGGCTTGCGTGGCGTCAGCGCCACCAGCCGATCGACCAGGCCACTGGGCAGGGCCATCAGCAACCAGACCGCCGCCGCCATCGGCCAGGGAAAGGCGATCCGTCCCTGGTTGCGCGCCAGGCGGCGCTTGATGTGTTCAGCCGCACGATCCGTCTCCATCAGGAAAGGCATGGGAAACGGATTGCCCGCGGTCATGCCGCTTTTCACGAAGCCCGGACAGATCACCGACACGCCGATCCCCTGCCCGGCCAATTCGCCACGCAGCGATTCACCCAGCACCCGCACCGCCGCTTTGCTGGCGCAATAGGCTGGTGCGCCGGGAACGCCACGAAACCCCGCCAGCGACGCCATCACCGCCACCTGCCCATGCCCACGCCGCCGCATTGCCGCAAGGGCGGGATAGAGGGTGTTCAGCACGCCGTCGAGGTTGACGGCGAAGATCCGCCGCGCCTGCTCTTCGGTCTCACCCCCCAACCCTGTGCCGGCGGAGATACCCGCATTGGCGATCACCAGATCAGCGGGGTGAACCGCGTCGAACCCCGCCAGCCAACCCGCCATGGCGGCGCGGTCGGTGGCGTCCACCACGCCGGCCTCGACCAGCGCCCCTTGCGCGCGGCACTGCATGGCGGTCGCCTCCAACCGCGCCGGGTCACGCCCGGTCAACCCCAGAGCCACGCCGGGCGCCGCATAGGCCAGCGCCAGCGCGGCGCCGATGCCGCTGGATGCGCCGGTGATGACGATAGAGGCGATGGCTCGCTTGTTGGGCTGCATGGCGCACGCTATAAGCTGTTTCTTCAAACTCCTTGAATTGTAGCCGAGGCAACCGTGACCGCCCATCGTTCTGTCGCCAGCATGACCGGCTTCGCCCGTGTGGACGGCCACGCCGATGGCTATGCCTGGACACTGGAGGCCAAAAGCGTCAACGGGCGCAGCTTGGATTTGCGCTGCCGCCTGCCCGCTGGCTTTGACCAGTTGGAAACCATGGCGCGCGCCGAGATCCCCAAGATTCTGGTGCGCGGCTCGGTCAATGTGACGCTCAGCGTGACCCGCACCGCTTCTGTCTCACAACTCCGCATCAACCGTGAACTGCTGGCGCAGGTGCTGACCCTCGCCCGCGAGATCGAGGGGCAAGGCGCCGCGCCGCCCCGGCTGGACGCGCTGCTCACCGTGCGCGGCATTATCGAGCCGGTCGAAGAGGATGAGACCGACGCGCGCGCGCGGCTCGATGAGGCGCTAAAGCAGGACCTCGCCAGCCTCATCAAGCGCCTGGCCGACGCCCGCGCGGCGGAAGGGGGCCGTCTGGCCAGCATCCTGACCGGCCATTTGGATGAGATCGCCCGACTGACCGAGGCGGCGTCGGCCTGCGCCTCGGCGCAGCCCGAAGCGCTGAAGGAAAAGCTGCGCAACCAGTTACAGGCGTTGCTCGGGGCCATACCGTCGCTGTCCGAAGAGCGGTTAGCGCAAGAGGCGGCATTGCTCATCGCCAGGGGTGATGTGCGCGAAGAGCTGGACCGGCTGCGCGCCCATATCCAGGCGGCGCGCGACCTGCTGGCCGAGGCCGCCGCCATCGGTCGCCGCTTTGATTTTCTGTGTCAGGAATTCAACCGTGAAGCGAACACGCTGTGTTCAAAATCAGCGGATGTGGAATTGACCCGCATCGGCCTCTCTCTCAAAGCGTCCATCGAGCAGCTGCGCGAGCAGGTGCAAAACATAGAGTAATCTGTATGGCCTTGCCCTCCGATCCCCTGAGCCCGGCCCCTTCGAGTCCGAAAGCCACCCGCCGTCGCGGCCTCATGCTGGTGCTGTCCTCGCCGTCGGGCGCCGGGAAGACGACGATTTCGCGCCGCCTGCTCAGCCGCGACTCTGGCATCACCATGTCCGTATCGGTGACGACGCGCCCGATGCGCCCCGCCGAAGTGCCGGGCGTCGATTATTATTTTATCGATATGCCCGAATTCAAGCGTATGGCCGAGGCCGGTGAGCTGCTGGAGCACGCCCAGGTCTTCAGCAACGGCTATGGCACACCGAAAGCCGCGGTTGAGCAGGCGCTGTCGGTTGGCCGTGACGTGCTGTTTGACATCGACTGGCAGGGCACGCAGCAATTGGCCGAAAACGCCCGCACGGATTTGGTCAGCGTGTTCATTCTGCCGCCCTCGGGGGAGGAGCTAGAGCGCCGCCTGCACAGCCGCGCCCAGGATTCCGCCGAGGTGATCGCCCAGCGTATGGCCAAGGCCTCCGATGAGATCAGCCATTGGGCCGAGTATGATTACGTCATCGTCAACCACGACGTGGACGAAAGCGTCAGCGCGGTGCAGAGCATCTTGTCGGCGGAGCGCCTGAAACGCACCCGCCAGATCGGCCTGCCCAAACTCGTCCAGGCGGTCCAGGCGGCGCTGTAGAACGACGGCATACAGCTCCGCAACGGGGCTTAACGTATTATCCAGGAATGACGCCAGGCTGATTTTATAGCGGAGAAATAAACCTTTGCTGGGTCCCCGCTTTCGCGGGGATGACGGTATTGGGTGGCGGCAACCCCTCCTATCGTCATCCCCGTGAAAACGGGGACCCAGTTACAATTTTTGGATAAGCACATACCGCAGCAAAACAAAAGGGCTCCGCCATGGCGGAGCCCTTTTGCATAAAAATCAACCCGGCATCAGGCGTTTTCAACGACGCCCTTGTCCTTCAAAAGCTGCTGCAACTCGCCGTTTTCGTACATCTCGCGCACGATGTCGCAGCCGCCAACCAGCTCGCCCTTGACGTAGAGCTGCGGGAAGGTCGGCCAGTTCGAGAATTCTTTCAGGCCCTGGCGCAGGTTCGGTTCGGACAGGATGTCGATGCCCTTGAACTTCACACCGACATGCGTCAGCACCTGGACGACGGCGGCGGAGAAGCCGCATTGCGGGAACACGGGCGTGCCCTTCATGTACAGCACGACATCGTTGCCGCTGAGGTCCTGCTTGATGCGTTCGGTGACGTTCGGATCCAACATAGCGCGTACCTTCTTGTTAACTTTGGCTTGTATAAGCTTCAGACGCCTTCGGGGGCGGCGGTGGTGAGCGCCAGCGCGTGCAGTTCACCGCCCATTTTGCCTTGCAGCGCCGCGTAGACCATCTGGTGCTGCTGCACGCGGGATTTTCCCTTGAAGGCCGGGGACACGACATGCGCCGCGTAATGGTCGCCGTCGCCGCGCAGATCAGCGATCTGCACGGTCACCTCCGGGATGCCTTCCTTGATCAGACGCTCTATGCTTGCGGCGTCCATGGCCATTGTTCTTCTCCCGTTTTGTCGTATCGATCAGAGATCGTGGGTTCTGTGATCAGAGATCACCGGCCATATAGGCGGGCAGCCAAGCCTCATGCGCCTTGCGCAAGCCTGCGACCGATATGGCCTCGCCACCCCGCCCCGTCAACGCTGTGCCGCGCGTAACGCCCAGCACGCTCACCGGCGCGCCGGCCTGTCTGGCGCGGTCTTGCACCATGGCAGCGTTCTCCGAACGCACCGCCAGCACATAGCGGGCCTGATCCTCGCCGAACAGTATTTTCGGGTGCGCCCCCTCCAGGCCGGTGATGTGAGCGCCGATGCCGCCGACCATGGCCATTTCGGCCAACGCGACCAGCAGGCCGCCATCCGACACGTCGTGGCTGGCGGTCACCAGGCCATCGCGGATCATCCCGCGCACAAAATCGCCGTTGCGGCGTTCAGCCTTCAGATCGACGGGCGGCGGCGGGCCTTGCTCCAGGCCGAGAATCTCACGCAGGAACAGGGACTGGCCGATATGCCCCGCCGTCTCGCCAATCAGCAGGATCGTATCGCCTTCGTTCTGGAAGCCGACGCCCACCGCCATCATCGCGTCCGGCAGAACGCCGACCGCTCCGATGGCCGGGGTGGGCAGGATCGCTTCGCCGTTGGTCTCGTTGTAGAGCGACACATTGCCGGACACGACCGGGAAATCCAGCGCGCGGCACGCCTCGCTCATTCCCTGAACGGCGCCGACGAACTGGCCCATGATGCGTGGCTTTTCCGGGTTGCCAAAGTTCATGTTGTCGGTGACCGCCAGCGGCAGGGCGCCGACGGCGGTCAGGTTGCGGTACGCCTCGGCCACCGCCTGGGCGCCGCCGCGCACGGGATCGGCCAGGCAATAGCGGGGCGTGCAGTCGGTGGTGACCGCCACGGCCTTCTTCTGGCCCGGCAAACGCACCACGCCGGCGTCGGCCTGCCCCGACAGGAAGCGGGTGTCGCCGCCCACCAGACTGTCGTATTGCTCCCAGATCCACCGCTTGGACGCCAGATCGGGGCAGGAGACCAGCTTCACCAGCGTCTCCTCCAGCGACAGGGTCCAGCCCTTCCACACGCTGTCGTCCACCTCCGGCTGCGACGGGGTCGGTTCCCAGGGGCGCTGATAGACCGGCGCGTGGCTGGAGATCGGGGCGATCGGCATGTCGGCCCAGGTCTGCCCGTGCATGGTCAGCACCAGACGACCGCTGTCCGTCAGTGTGCCGATGACGGCGAAGTCCAGCTCCCACTTCTCGAAGATTTTGCGCGCGACATCCTCATGGCTGGGCTTGAGGATGATCAGCATGCGCTCCTGGCTTTCGGAAAGCATGATCTCGTACGGGCTCATGCCCGTCTCGCGCATCGGCACGCTGTCAAGGTCAAGAGTGATGCCCAGCCCCCCCTTGCCCGCCATCTCAACGGCGGAAGAGGTCAGGCCAGCCGCACCCATGTCCTGGATGGCGACGATGGCGTCGGTGGCCATCAGCTCCAGGCACGCTTCAATCAGCAGCTTTTCGGTGAAGGGATCGCCAACCTGAACGGTCGGGCGCTTCTCCTCGGAATCCTCGGAAAACTCCGCCGAGGCCATGGTCGCGCCGTGGATGCCGTCGCGCCCGGTCTTGGAGCCGACATAGACCACCGGGTTGCCCACGCCCGCCGCCGCCGAATAGAAAATCCGGTCGGCCCTGGCGACGCCCACGGTCATGGCGTTGACCAGGATGTTGCCGTTGTAGGAGGGGTGGAAGTTGGTCTCGCCACCCACCGTGGGCACGCCCACGCAATTGCCATAGCCGCCAATGCCGGCCACCACGCCCGATACCAGATGGCGGGTCTTGGGATGATCGGGGGAGCCGAAACGCAGCGCGTTCAAATTGGCGATGGGGCGGGCGCCCATGGTGAACACATCGCGCAGAATACCCCCGACCCCCGTCGCCGCGCCCTGGTAGGGCTCGATAAAGGACGGGTGGTTGTGGCTTTCCATTTTGAAGATGACGGCGTCGCCGTCACCGATATCGACCACCCCGGCGTTCTCACCAGGGCCACAGATGACCTGCGGCCCGGTCGTGGGCAGCGTCATCAACCACACCTTGGAGGATTTATACGAGCAATGCTCCGACCACATGACCGAAAAAATACCCAGTTCGGTCAGCGTCGGCGCACGGCCCATGATCTCCAGCACACGCTGGTATTCTTCGGCGGTCAGGCCATGCTCGGCAGCGATTTCGGGGGTGACGGCGGTCTGATTCGTGGCTTCGGTCAAGGCGGGTCTCACCAGTTCATCCCGGCGTCCGGCTGTGTCCCCCTAAGTGGTGACAAGCCTGCCCGAGGGGTGGTTTCACCAGGGGTTTATAAGCACCGTTCACACGAAAGCAAGCAGCCGCTTGCGATCATCAGCCTGTTATGCAGAGCGCATCCTCAGCCGTTGCGCAGAGCGCATCCCAATCGACATCATCAGGATGGGCGACGATAAAATCGGCGGCCTCAAACACAAGGCCGGGGTGCTGCGGCCACGCCACCGTCAGCATGCCGGCGGCCTTGGCGGCCCGGGCGCCCATCGGGCTGTCCTCGATGACCGCACAGGATTCAGGGGGCACGCCCAGGCGTTGGGCGGCCAGACGGTAGGATTCAGGGTCGGGCTTGCCGTTCTTCACATCGTCCCGGCTGACGCCAAAGGCGAAATGCGGCGCCCCCAAGCGGCGCAGATTGGCCTCAACCACCCGGCGGCCCGCGTTTGACACGCAGGCTTGCGGCAAGCCGCGCGCGGCGAAGGCCTCGACCAGCGCCAGGGAGCCGTCGCGTGGCGTCACCTCTGCGATGCGTTCGATGTAGCAATCGGTGATGGCGTCAATCCACGCCTCAAGACTCGTGGCCATGGGATGAATGGCCTGCACAAGCGCATAGAGTTCCGAAAAGGCGATGCCCAGCGTGGCGGCGTATTGTTCGTCGGTCAGCACGCAACCGAAGCGGCGGCACACCACCGTGGTGGCGTGCTGGTGCCAGGGTTCGCTGTCCAAAAGCGTGCCGTCGATATCCCAGAGAATGGCCCGAAGCAAAGGCCGCCCAGCCGTCACCGAACCACCAGATCGTCGCGATGAATCACCTCATCGCGGCCGTGATAGCCCAGGATGGCTTCGATCTCATTGCTTTTGCGGCGGCGAATCCGCCGGGCCTCAGCCGAACCATAGGCGGACAGGCCGCGCGCCAGTTCACGCCCCTCCCCGTCGCGCACGATAACCACGTCGCCACGCTCGAACTCACCCTCAACCTCGACGATGCCGGCGGGAAGCAGGCTGGCGCCCTGCTTCAGCGCCCGCACCGCGCCATCATCCACCACCAGCACGCCAGAGGCGTTGAGGTGACCGGCGATCCACGCCTTCCGGGCGTTGGAGGGTTCAGAGGCGGGAAGGAACCAGGTGCATGGCGCGCCGCCACGGCTTTCTGGCTGCTCCAGGGCGGACAACGGATTCTTGCGCTTACCCTTGGCGATCACCATGCGGCACCCCGCCGCCATGGCGATGCGCGCGGCGGCGATCTTGGTGACCATCCCGCCGGAGCTGTAGCCGGGCGGCGGTTCGCCGGCCATGCCTTCGATGGCCGGGGTCAGTTCGGTGACAACCGGGATATGCGCGGCGCTCGGGTCCTTGCGCGGGTCGGCGGTGTAAAGACCATCGATATCCGACAACAGCACCAGCATATCAGCCGAGATCATTTGCGCCACGCGCGCCGCCAGGCGGTCATTGTCGCCAAAGCGGATTTCGCTCGTGGTGACCGTATCGTTCTCGTTGATCACCGGCACCGCCCCCAGCATCAACAGCGTGTCGATGGTGGCGCGGGCGTTGAGGTGACGCCGCCGCTCCTCGGTGTCCTCCAGGGTCAGCAACACCTGCGCCACCGTGATGGCATGGCGCGCCAGGGTTTCCTGATAGGCGTGCGCCAGGCGGATCTGGCCGGTGGCGGCGGCCGCCTGCTTTTCTTCCAGCTTGAGAGAACGGCCAACCAGCCCCAAATGCTCGCGCCCCGCCGCCACGGCGCCGGAGGTGACGATCACCACCTCCGCGCCACGCTTGCGGGCGGCGGCGACATCGTCGGCCAAAGCGTCCAGCCAGGCGCGGCGGATCATGCCGGTGGTGCTGTCCACCAACAGCGCCGAGCCGATCTTGATCACCAGCCGGCGGGCGTCGAGCAGGGTGGGAATGCGAAGAACCGCTGCCTCAACGCACGCTGTCATCGTCGTCATCCTCGTTCTCATCCTCCTGGTCCACACCGGTCCAGAAGGCGTCACGGTTGGTGCGGTAAACGGGGATATCCGGCCGCTGCGTCTTGGTGGCCATGGGGTGCAGGATACCCGGTTCTGTTTCCTTCGATTCCTTGATGGCCGTCAGCAGGCGGTAAAGCATCGCCTGCACGCCCTGGCCGGTGACACCGGAGAGGACCATCACCTCAGCCCCCGACGCCGCTTCCAGCGCGGCTTTCTTTTCCTCAAGCTCTTCTTCAAGGATCGAATCGCACTTGTTCAGCCCGATGATCTCCGGCTTGCCGGCCAGAACGCCCTCGCCATAGGCATCCAACTCGCCACGGATAGTCTGGTATGATTCGACCACATCCTCGGCTGTGCCGTCAACCAGGTGCAGCATGATGCGCGTGCGCTCGACATGGCCGAGGAAGCGGTCGCCCAGCCCTCGCCCTTCATGTGCGCCTTCGATCAGGCCGGGAATATCGGCGATGACGAACTCTTCGTCACCCGCGCGCACCACCCCAAGGTTGGCGGTAAGCGTGGTGAAGGGATAAACGGCGATCTTCGGCCTGGCCGCCGAGGTGGCCGCCAGGAAGGTGGATTTCCCGGCGTTCGGCAAGCCGACCAAGCCGGCGTCGGCGATCAGCTTCAAGCGCAACCACACCCAGCGCTCCTCACCCGGCCAGCCGGGATGCGCCCGGCGCGGCGCACGGTTGGTCGGGGTCTTGTAATAGGCGTTGCCAAAACCGCCGTCGCCGCCCTTCAGCAAGACGATTCGCTGGCCTTCCTCGGTCAAATCGGCGAGCACCGTCTCCTGCTCTTCGTCCAGCACCTGGGTCCCGACCGGGACGCGCAGCACGATGTCGTCGCCACTGGCGCCGGTACGGTCGCTGCCCATACCGTGCTGACCGCGCTTGGCCTTGAAATGCTGGGCATAGCGGTAGTCGATCAGCGTGTTGAGGCCATTCGCCGCCTCAAGGATCACATCGCCGCCGCGCCCACCCGTGCCACCGTCCGGCCCACCGAACTCGATGAACTTTTCGCGACGGAAAGCGATGGCGCCAGGGCCACCATCGCCGCTCTTCAAGAACACCTTGGCCTGGTCGAGGAACTTCATCGTGGGACCCTGGAGCCGATCATGTTCGGCCCAGAAGGCCGGACACGTGGATCGGGCTCGTTAAATGAAAGGATCAGAGTGGTCTTTCGCTTACACCTGAAGCGGAAAACTACTCTAAAAACAAAAATCGAGGGCCGGTCGCCCGGTCCCCCGATTTTTTTGAAAACTCAAAGGACCGGAAGAGGCTTACTCAGCCGCGACCGCAACCTCGAAGGCGTTGACGGCAATGTAGGTGCGACCACCGACGCTGTGCTTGAACGACACTTCGCCGTCCGTCAGAGCGAACAGGGTGTGATCCTTGCCGATGCCGACATTGGCGCCCGGATGAAACTTGGTGCCGCGCTGGCGGACCAGGATGTTTCCGGCGATCACGGCTTGACCACCAAACTTCTTGACGCCAAGACGACGGCCCGCACTGTCGCGCCCGTTGCGCGAGGAGCCGCCTGCCTTTTTATGAGCCATAGTCCTACTCCTTACACGCGGCTGCGGCTCAAGCCGCGCCGTTGATCCCGGTGATGCGCAGGACGGTCAGATCCTGACGATGTCCCTTTTTACGGCGGTAATTTTGCCGACGCTTCTTCTTGAAGATGATGATCTTCGGACCGCGGTCCTGAGCGATCACCTCGGCCACCACCGAAGCGCCAGCCACCACCGGCGTACCGATCGTCGTCACGCCGGCGTCGCTGACCATCAACACATCGTTGAGCGTGATGGAAGCGCCAGCCTCGCCCTCAAGCGTCTCAACCTTGATTACGTCGCCACTGGCGACCTTGTACTGCTTGCCGCCGGTGCGGATCACTGCAAACATCGTCGTCACACCTATTCGCAAAACAAACGGCGGGCCCCCCGCCCACCTTAATTGGTGCGCGCCCGTTCATAAGAGCGGCGATTTATACGCAGCTGGCCTGGAGAGTCAACAGGCATCTTCCAACCCTTTCTCTTATGAAAGCGCTTGCAACACTGAAACGCTTCGGTTAGGGTCCGCGCCGCTTCGCGTTGCGAGGCTCGCGGATGGGTGGCAGAGCGGTTGAATGCACCGCACTCGAAATGCGGCATACCTGCAAGGGTATCGGGAGTTCGAATCTCCCCCCATCCGCCAGTTTTTTTTTGCGCTGAACCATTGATTTTATTAGAAAATCTGCTTTAGCGCCTCGCTCTTCCCCACAATTTACCCCACCAAACAGACCCCATGATTACGGACCTCACTGTCCGCAACATCGACCCACCGGGCCAGCGCGTATCACGCTTCCGGCTTGCCCCTTGACGAGACCGCCAGTCCGAGGAACACAAGAGCGGCCCGGTTGAGCCGCAGGATATCCTCGTCGTCCAGCCGACCAACGCGCGCGCCAACCTTGGTCTTTGGCACGGTAGTGATCTTGTCCACCATGAGGCGGCAGGCGGCGCGGAGGCCATTGCGCTCATTTGGCTCCACCGGCAGACGGAGCAGTGGCGCTTCGGTCTCGTCCGTGGTGAAGGCGCAGACCGTAATAGAATCGGTTGCATTGAAGCTGTCATCTTGAATGATGACGACAGGGCGCGGCTTTCCGGCGTAGTCCTTGCCACCGGCGATGGTCCAGATATCACCGCGCCTCATTCATCACCCCAATCCGAGACTGCGTCGATGAACGCCTGATCCTCCCGCGCATGAGCACTGGCAGCGACGGCGAGCGACTGACGATGCGCCTCGGAACGGAAAGAAGATGAGCGCACGTCCGGCACCCAAATCTGGATCGGGCGCAGCCCCTGCTCGCGCAGCCGCTCGCGATGTTCCCGTACCTTTATGCGTGAGGACTTGGGCTTAGACGCCGAGGCCATGACAGAACTCCAGAATGGTTACATGTAACCTATCATCGAATGTCAATTCCAACCAGCCCTTTCCCCCGTTTTCCATATATGGGGCCCCTCGCCCTCTTCCTGGTCTTTTAGACTAAGCGCGTCCGCCTCCATCGAGCACCGCCTTCAGCGCCGCCGGGCGATGGTTACGATCCGCCGGCTGTCGGGTGTCCACGGGGCGTCCTCAAAATCACCGGCGACGCGGTCAATGACGAAACCGGCCTCACGCTGCATTGCCTCCACCTCCTCGCGGACGATCATCCGCCAGAGGAAGGCATAGTCGCTGGTCTGCACCGAGCCGTCCGGTAGCAGTTCGTCGTACCAGCCGCAGATGCGTTGGCGCTGGCGGTGGTCCAGCGCGGTGTTCATGGCGTAGCGCACATAGGGGTGGCCGGTGTGCGGGTTGATTCGCGGCTCCGACGGCGCCGGGTTGCGGTCGGCGCCCTGGGGCAGCGTCAGCGGATTCATCACATCAAGCGCCAGACAGCCACTGTCCACGAGATGCGCCGCCAGCCGGGGCAGCGCCAGCCGCCCCTCATCGAAGGCGGAGATCAGCATCAGCATATTGAACGGCAGCAGCGCCAGCGCGAAATTCCGCTCGGGCAGGTCTAGCGTCGTGGCGTCCTGTTGCACGATATGGACGCGCGCCCGCACCGCCACGCTCTCGCGGGCGAGCTTGGCGCGAAGCTGGTCCAGCATGCCCGTCGACACATCCACCGCCCACACCTCCAGCCCCAGGCGGGCGAGCGGAATGGTCAGGCGTCCGGTGCCGCTGCCAATCTCCAGTACGGGGCCACCCACCCGCCCCGCCAGTTCCTTATAGAAACTGACGTCGCCAAGGATACCCAGGCGCTCCAGCTGCACCACGGCAAAGGCGCTCGTCTCACCGATCTCCAGCGATGGGTAGTCGCCGTCATAGCAGCGGATGCAAACGTCGTCGTCAGGAACATCTTTGTTCATGGCAAGACTCTATCCCAGGCAAGCGCAAGCGGCTAGGTTAGCGGTTATGATCGTTCTTGGAATTGAAACCAGCTGTGACGAAACGGCAGCGGCTGTCGTCACCGACGCGCGGGAGATCCGCGCCGATGTCGTGCTGTCCCAGATCGCCGACCACACCCCCTATGGCGGCGTGGTGCCGGAGGTGGCGGCCCGCGCCCATCTGGAGCATCTGGACGGCCTGATCCGCCGCGCTCTGGATGAGGCCGGCGTGGGTTTATCCGACCTCGACGCCATCGCCGCCACCGGCGGGCCAGGCCTGATCGGCGGCGTCATCGTCGGCGTCATGACCGCCAAGGCCATCGCCGCCGCGCGCGCACTGCCCTTCGTCGCCGTCAATCATCTGGAAGGGCACGCGCTTACGGCGCGGCTTACCGATGATGTGGCGTTTCCCTATCTGCTGCTGCTGGTTTCCGGCGGGCACTGCCAATTGCTGATGGTCGAGGGGGTGGGTCAGTACCGCCGTCTTGGCACCACCATCGACGACGCGGTGGGGGAGGCTTTTGATAAGACCGCCAAGCTTCTGGGCCTCGGCTATCCGGGTGGACCGCTGGTGGAGAAGACCGCCGCCTTGGCGACCAATCCCGGTCGCTTTGAGCTGCCACGCCCGATGCTTGGCCGACCGGGCTGCGATTTCTCCTTCTCTGGCCTGAAAGCGGCGGTGCGGCGCGCCGTCGAGGCGTTGCCCAAGCCGCTGTCCGGGCAGGATCAGGCCGACCTCGCCGCCGCGTTTCAGCACACCGTGGCCGATGTGCTGGTCGACCGCGGCAAGCGCGCCATCCGCCAGTTCAAGGAAGCCCACCCGCAGGGCGGCGCGCTGGTGGTGGCCGGTGGTGTCGCGGCCAATACGGTGTTGCGCGCGCGCCTGTCCGGCCTTGCGGCGCAGGAAGGCATGCCCTTCGTCGCGCCGCCGCCACGGCTGTGCACCGATAACGCGGCGATGATCGCCTGGGCGGGGATCGAACGCCGGAGGCTTGGCCAGAGCGACGCGCTGGACTTCGCCCCGCGCCCGCGCTGGCCTCTCGATCCCACCGCCAAGCCGGCCATTGGTCGACCGGATGTGGGTTCCGGGGTCAAGGCATGAAGGGCTTGGCCTTCCGCTTCGCCATACGCGCCGACCTGCCCTTTGTGGTGCGCCTGCTGGCGAACGACCCGCTGGCCAAAGGGAAGGATGCCTGGACGGAGGCGCTGGCGGAGGTTTATGGCGCCGCCTTCGACCGGATGAGCGCGCAGAGCGGGAACCGTATCCTTCTGGCGGAGTTGGACGGGCGCATCATCGGCTGCCTTCAGCTTACCATCATCCACGGTCTGTCGCGCCGTGGCGCGCCACGCGCCCAGGTGGAGGCCCTGCGGGTCGATGAGGCGGCGCGCAGCCGTGGAATCGGCACGGCGATGATGCGCCACGCCATGATGCTGGCGCGGGCCGAGGGAGCCGATCTCATGCAGCTGACAACCCAGACGATCCGCACCGACGCGCAGCGTTTCTATGCACGGTTGGGCTTCGCCGCCAGCCATGTGGGAATGAAGCTGACCTTGGTTTAAGGTTGAGGGTTAAGGTCAGGGATCAAGGTCGGATCAGGGAGCGGGCTCATGGCAAGCAAGGCCAAATCTTTCCACACCATCGGCGTTATCGGCGGCGGCGCCTGGGGCACCGCCCTAGCGCTGGCGGCGTTGCGCGCCGGGCGGACGACGCTGTTGTGGGCGCGGGAGCCGGCGGTGGTGGACGCCATCAACACCACGCACGAAAATCGTGATTATCTGCCGGGCGTGACCCTGCCCGAGGAATTGCTGGCCACCACCGCTCTGGCCCGGATCGGGGCCTGCGACGCCGTGCTGCTGGTCACCCCGGCGCAACACCTGCGCTCGGTCTGCGCCACGCTGGCGCCGCATCTCAAGCCAGGGACGCCCGCCGTCATCTGCGCCAAGGGGATCGAAATCGAAACCCAGGCGCTGATGGCCGAAGCGGCTGAGGCCGCTCTGCCGCCGGGCACGCCGCTCGCCATCCTTTCCGGCCCAACCTTCGCGGCGGAAGTAGCCCGCGGCCTTCCCACGGCGGTGACGCTCGCCTGCCGGGACGCCGCCAGCGGCGCGGCGCTGATCGAGTCCTTGGGCAGCCTGACCTTTCGCCCCTACCTCACCGATGATGTGATCGGCGCGCAGATCGGCGGGGCGGTGAAGAACGTGCTGGCGATCGCCTGCGGCGTGGTGGCGGGGCGCGCGTTCGGCGACAACGCCCGCGCCGCGCTGATCACCCGCGGCCTGGCGGAGATCACCCGCCTGGGGTTGCGGCTGGGGGGACGGCCGGAGACCTTGATGGGCCTGTCGGGCCTGGGCGATTTGACGCTCACCTGTTCCAGCTTGCAGTCGCGCAACATGTCGCTGGGGGCGGCGCTGGGGGAAGGGCGGACGCTGGATGAGGTGTTGGGTGAGCGTCGCTCGGTGGCGGAGGGCGTCTACACCGCCCGCGCCGTCGTGGCGCTGGCCGCACGGCTGGACGTCGAGATGCCGGTTTGCGCTGCGGTGGACGCCATCCTCAACCACGGCGTCAGCGTGGATGATACGATCAGGGGATTGCTGTCGCGCCCCTTCCGTGGGGAAGCGGCGTAACCCCCTTCCGACCCGGTCCGGCTTGCGCTACGGTCAGTGTTGAATCACAAAAAAAGACGGAAGGGTTTCACCATGCTGTTCATGCTCCATTGCACCGACAAGCCCGGTTCTTCCGAGCTGCGCCCCGCCAATCGCAGCGCGCATCTCGATTATCTTGAAGCCCACAAGGACCGTATTTTCGTGGCCGGCCCACTGCTGGGCGATGATGGAAGCTCTATGGTCGGCAGCCTGCTGCTTATCGAATGCGCCGACATGGCGGCGGCCAAGGCCTTTGCCGATGGCGATCCCTACGCCAAGGCCGGCCTGTTCCAGTCGGTCGAAATCCGCGCGTGGCGCCGGGTCTTTCCAAAGTCCTGATGTTCGCGATGGCATGACGCCGGTCATGACAAGACCGGCGTCACCCTCCTGCTTTCAAGCGGGCCCCGCTTGTGAGCATCCACTGGGCCAGGGAGTCCAAGGTGGTGCGCAGCGTCATTCCGAGGTCCGTCACCTCATACTCCACGCGAGGCGGCATCTCCGGATAGATCGTTCGCACGACCAAGCCACGCTGCTCGAACAAGCGGAGCTGCCGCGTCAGTTCCTTTTGCGTGATCGGCGCGACAGCGCGCTGCAGATCCCCAAAGCGTATCGGGCCATCGGTCAGGATGAGCCTGTACAAGATGGGGATGGCCCATTTTCCAGAGACGAGATTGACAAAATCGACCATCGGGCACGGTTGAACCGACGCAGCCGCCGCGCTTTTTCTACGCGGAAGGACCGAAGCGTCCATAACGAATTTTTCCTTTAGTATCAATTTGGTGCCTACTATACATACGGTACTAATGATGGCAAACCCTTTTCCACAGTGGAGAAAGGCAAGCATATGTCACGCATGAACGGCAAATACGCGCTCATCACCGGAGCAACGAGCGGCATAGGATTGGAAACCGCGCGCCAATTTCTGGCGGAAGGCGCGACGGTGGCGATAACCGGTCGAAACCAGGACGGGCTGGACGCCGCAGGGCGTGAGCTCGGTGGGTCGGTCCTGTTGATACAAAGCGACGCCGGCGACATTGCCGCTCAACGCAGGCTCGGAGCGGCGTTGGAGCAGCACTGGCCTCGTCTTGATGTGCTTTACATCAATGCTGGCGATGTGACGCATCGACCAATTCAGGACTGGGATGAGGCCGCCTACGATCGACTCATGGCGACCAACATGAAAGGTCCGTTCTTTCTGATCCAGACCTTGTTGCCCCTGTTGGCGAATCCCTCATCGGTCATCTTGTGCGGATCGGTCAGCACATATATCGGCTTGCCGCAAAGCAGCGCCTATGCCGCCAGCAAGGCAGGCCTTCTTTCCTTGGCGCGCACCTTGTCGGGTGAGTTGATCGGGCGTGGAATTCGCGTCAACGGTCTTGTCCCCGGCCCAACGGAAACGCCAGCGCTGAAGAAGCTGGGGTTGCCGCAAGCCGAGGAAGATGCGTTGCGCCAGGAAATCCGTGGTCTCGTGCCAATCGGTCGCCTGGGGACAGTGTGGGAGCTTGCAAAGGCTGCGGTATTCCTTGCGTCTGACGAGTCAGGCTTTATTGTCGGCTCCGAATTGCTTGTTGATGGCGGCGTCGGGAATATCTGACCAGCGATCAAGAAAAAATGAAGCGACCGCGCAAGTCCTGAGAAAAGATACCGCACGATGGCCTATTGGCTTGTGAAATCCGAACCCGCCAAATATTCGTGGGACCGCATGGTCGCCGACGGCGTCACACACTGGGACGGGGTGCGCAATCACCAGGCGGCGAACAATCTCAAAGCCATGCGAATCGGTGACCGCGCTTTCTTCTATCATTCCAACGAAGGCTTGAACGTGGTCGGCGTGGTCGAGGTGGTGCGGGATTATTACCCCGACCCATCCGACGCTGCCGGGCGCTTCGGCATGGTGGATGTAAAGCCGGTCATGCCGACGCAAACCCCGGTCACCTTGAAGCAGATGAAGGCCGATCCGCTGCTGGAGGAGATGGCGCTGATTCGCCAGTCACGCCTGTCCGTGTGCCCGGTGACCGATGCGCAATGGGTGCGGGTGTGCGCGCTGGCCGGGATTTCCGCTTAATCATTCCCGCCCGTTTCCTCCGGGGGGGATAAACCGTCATCGACCGATTCGACCGCCATCAGCCCGAGGGTGGCCTGGAACTCTTTTACGGCCTGTATCATACGGCCCGATAGAGCGCGGATCTCATCCGCCGCCTTGGCGTAGCTCTCACCATTTTCAGGCAAGGCATGCAGCGTGGCGTCGATCACCATCAGATTGGTGCGGTTGCTCATCCGGCTGACCCGCCCGATGATATCGCTTCCGCCTGCGTCGCCTGTACTGACGTTGCTGCTCATGAAACCCCTGCCCGCCTTCAAATCCACACTCTTCGCACAGACTGATCCAGGCTGACTTAAGGCCGCGTTAAACAGGTGCGGCAAGAGGCTTGGGGCGCAAGGAAAGCCTTATGGATAAGGGGCGCGGCATAGGGTCGCGCCATGCCGGCTCTATGACCTATGCCTGGCCATAGAGCGATGGCGACAGGGATAGACTGCGGCGTATGAAAACAGTACCCCGCCAAAAACAATATATCGGAAAAACAGGATAGAGCTTGCTTTTGCAGCCATCAAATCTTGTCGAGGGCATACCAAGTGTGGATAATGGTCACCAAACGGGGTGGCGTTGCACCACCTCATAATGTCCTTAGGACAAAACCAGAAGAGAGCGGGGAAACGCAAAACAATGACCGGACAGATGTACTTTCCTGTGAAGCCCGACGTCGCTAAGGCTGCTTGGATCGACGAAGCCAAGTATAAGGCGATGTATGAGCAATCAACCCAGGACCCCGAAGCTTTTTGGGCCGAGCATGGCAAACGGGTCGACTGGATCAAGCCGTACACCAAAGTGAAGGATGTGAGCTTCACCGGCGATGTGCATATCAAGTGGTTCCATGATGGAACGCTGAACGTCTCGGCCAATTGCATCGACCGCCACCTGGCCACGCGCGGCGACCAGACCGCCATCATTTTTGAAGGCGACAGCCCCGATGTTTCCAAGAACATCACCTACAAGCAACTGCACGAACAGGTTTGCCGCCTCGCCAATGTTCTGAAGAAACACGGCGTCAAGAAGGGCGACCGCGTCACCATCTATTTGCCGATGATTCCGGAAGCGGCCTACGCCATGCTGGCTTGCGCGCGCATCGGCGCCGTCCATTCGATCGTGTTCGGCGGCTTCTCGCCGGACAGCGTGAAGGACCGCGTCGTCGATTGCGACAGCCACTTCGTCATCACCTCGGACGAGGGATTGCGCGGCGGCAAGAAGGTGCCGCTGAAGGCCAACGTCGACAAGGCCCTGGTTTCGGCGCCGAACGTCAAGAACGTGCTGGTGGTCAAGCACACCGGCGGCTCCATCGCCTGGACCCCTGAGCGCGACCTCTGGTACCACGAGGAAACAGCGCTGGCGTCCGCCGACTGCCCCCCAGAGGAAATGAGCGCCGAAGACCCGCTGTTCATCCTCTACACCTCGGGATCGACCGGCAAGCCGAAGGGCGTGCTGCACACCACCGGCGGTT
This sequence comes from Azospirillum sp., assembly GCA_031546725.1. GTDB lineage: Bacteria > Pseudomonadota > Alphaproteobacteria > Azospirillales > Azospirillaceae > Azospirillum. Next base: position 28,926 of record JAVBJZ010000051.1, on the reverse strand, counting down.
ATCTGGTTTATGTGTCGATGACGCATCAATACGTCTTCGACTACCGCGACGGCGATGTCTATTGGTGCACCGCCGATGTGGGCTGGGTCACCGGACACAGCTACATCGTTTATGGCCCGCTGGCCAACGGCGCCACCACGCTGATGTTCGAGGGCGTGCCAAGCTATCCGGACGTCTCGCGCTTCTGGCAGGTCATCGACAAGCACAAGGTCAACATCTTCTACACCGCCCCCACCGCCATCCGTTCGCTGATGCGCGAGGGTGAGGGCCCGGTGAAGAAGACATCGCGCGCCTCGTTGCGGGTCCTGGGCTCGGTGGGTGAGCCGATCAACCCCGAGGCGTGGCTGTGGTATTACAACGTGGTTGGCGAAGGCCGCTGCCCGATTGTCGACACATGGTGGCAGACGGAAACCGGCGGTATTTTGATCTCCCCGCTGATTGGCGCCATCGGTCAGAAGCCGGGTTCAGCCACCAAGCCGTTCTTCGGCGTCAAGCCGGTGGTCGTGGACAATGAAGGCACGCCGCAGGAAGGTGAGACCGAGGGTAATCTCTGCATCGCCGACGCTTGGCCCGGCATGATGCGGACGGTGTACGGCGACCACGAGCGTTTTATCCAGACGTATTTCTCGACTTTTGCCGGTTATTACTTCACCGGCGACGGCTGCCGCCGCGACGCCGACGGTTATTACTGGATTACAGGCCGCGTTGACGACGTGATCAACGTATCCGGCCATCGCATGGGCACCGCCGAGGTCGAGAGCGCGCTGGTGGCCCACCCGAAGGTCGCCGAGGCGGCTGTCGTTGGCTATCCGCACGACCTCAAGGGGCAGGGCATCTATGCCTATGTCACGCTCAACGCCGGAGAAAACCCGACGGAGGAACTGCGCAAGGAGTTGTCGAACTGGGTCCGCAAGGAAATCGGGCCGATCGCCTCGCCCGATTTGATCCAATGGGCGCCCAGCCTGCCGAAGACCCGTTCAGGCAAGATCATGCGCCGCATTCTGCGCAAGATCGCCGCGAACGAGTATGAAGCGCTTGGCGACACCTCGACCTTGGCCGACCCGACCGTAGTCAGCGAACTGGTCGATAACCGCATGAATCGCCTGTAGGACAGCACGCGGATTCCGGTTCACATCGAACCGGAATCCGTTTTAGAGGACGTTGGCATTCTCACTGCATTAAATGGCAATAGGAGAGAATATGGAGCCACGGAACCACCACTATGTGCCACAGCACTTCCTTAGTGCTTGGTCCGTCGATGACGGCAAAAAAACCAACCGCTATCGGCGGATTGCCCACACCGGCAAGGTTGAGTTCCGAAAAGGCGTCTCTATCGTCCACTGCGCTTCCGAGAATGAACTGTACGTTCTCTCCGACGGCATCAACACCGTCAACTTCGAAAGCAGCGTGATGAACGAGAGCCTCGACGCTCCAGGGGCAGTTGTCATTAAGAAACTGCGAACCTCTGGTCTTGATAGCCTGGACGAGAAAGACCGGTTCACGCTAGCCAACTACGTGATATGCATGGAAGCGCGGAATCCAAAGACAATGGACAAGATGCAGGGGTTGGAAAGCAATCTTGGCGGCATTCCCGACCATAACTTTGCCCCCTGGCTCGATTGTCTCAAAAATATTTCGGCCAAAGGGAAGCGCGGCACTGGACCGCTGGGTACGACTCTATACGTGAAACTGGATTCTCAGTTCGGAGATGACGGATTCACCAACGCACTGCTGCGGTGCTTTCCGCTGGAAGTAAAGCTGGCCGAGAGACGCTTGGTAACGTCAGACTACCCAGTTGGCCGTATCGGCAGTTACGAGGAGAAGTTCATACTGTCGCTGGCCGTTGCACCGGATCATGCTATCTTATGGCTTCTAGACTGCGAAATGCGCACCTTGATAAGCAAATTTCCAGAGAAGAAGAAGGTACAGATAGTCAATTTTCTGACGCTTGGCGATGCCAATACGGCCTTCACCACTACAGATGAGCCCGACTCCTTCGTGAGCAAGGAGCTTGGCTGGAAGAACAGGCTTGACCATGAAGGCCGACAGAAGCGGCTCTCTGAGGTCCTTACTGCCGGCTAGAGCCGTCTAGAGTCTGTCTGATTGAATTGGAACCGCGCGGGGGATTCCCATTGGGGTTGGGATGTGATTCAAACGGTTGGCTGGATAGGAGGCCAGTTGTCATGGCGCGTCCCTTATCTCTGGATCTTCGCGAGCGCATTGCGGCGGCGTTGGAGGAAGGCCTGACGACCCGGGCCGCGGCAAAGCGTTTCGACGTTTCGGTTGCGACGGCGGTTCGCCTCGGTCAGAAGCAGCGGAACGGCCAGGGGCTTCACCCAGGCAAGATCGGCGGGCATCGGCCGTTCCTGCTGGGAGCGGAGACGATCGACTGGCTGCGTGAACGCTTGGCTGAGAAGGGCGACCTGACGATCCGGGCGCTGACAGCGGAGTTGGCGGACCGCGGCACGGTGGTCACGCCGGACACCGTGTGGCGGTGCGTGCGCCGGTTGGGCCTGAGCTTTAAAAAAAACACTGCTGGTCAAGGAGCAGGATGGGGCGAAGCTGGCGCGGTTCCGGACCCGCTGGAAGGCCCATCAGGGTCGGCTTGATCCGCGGCGGCTGGTCTTCAGCGACGAGACCTGGGTGAAGACCAACATGACCCGCACCCGCGGCTGGTGTCCGCGCGGCCAGCCTTATCTGGCCAAGGTCCCCCATGGCCACTGGAAGACGCTCACCTTCCTGGCTGGTCTGCGCCATGACCGGATCGTGGCCCCCCTGGTCCTGGATGGCCCGATCAACGGAACCATGTTTGCGGCTTGGGTCGAGCAGTTCCTACTGCCGACCTTGGCGCCGGGCGACGTCGTCATCCTCGACAACCTGGGCAGCCACAAAGGAGCCGCCGTGCGCAAGGCCATCCGAGCGGTCGGCGCCCATCTTCTCTTCCTGCCGGCCTACAGCCCCGACCTCAATCCCATCGAGATGCTGTTCGCCAAGCTCAAGACCCTCGTCCGCAAAGCCGAGGAAAGGACGATCGAGGCCACCTGGCGACGCATCGGAGCCCTCCTCGATCACTTCCAACCAGACGAATGCGCCGCATACATCCGGCACGCCGGTTATGCTTCTATCTAAATCAGACAAACTCTAAACTGAACTGTAATCCCCGCCGCTAAGAGCGGATCGCCTTCGTCCTCAAAAGGCCGGGTGCATAAATCAGCTCGTCAAATCAAAGAACGAGAGCGGTTTCCGCTTCGCAACTGAAGCGGAAACCGCTCTTTTTTTAATGCCGGAAATGGCGCATGCCGGTAAAGACCATCGCCAGCCCTTTTTCATCGGCGGCGGCGATGACGTCATTGTCGCGAATCGAGCCGCCGGGCTGAATCACCGCCGTAACCCCCGCCTCTGCTGCGGCCAGCAAGCCATCGGCAAAGGGGAAGAAGGCATCCGACGCCACAACAGAGCCCTTGGTCAGCGGCTGCGCAAGGCCGGCTGCCTTGGATGCCTCGGCGGCTTTGATGGCGGCGATGCGGGCGCTGTCCACACGGCTCATCTGACCGGCGCCGATGCCGGCGGTCGCGCCGTCCTTGGCGTAGACGATGGCGTTTGACTTCACATGCTTGGCGACACGGAAAGCGAACAGCAGGTCGCTCATTTCCTGCGCGGTGGGGGCGCGCTTCGTGACCACCGTCAGCTCCGCCGGACCAACCCGACCCGAATCGCGATTCTGCACGAGAAAACCGCCGGACAGCGCCTTGATCATCATGCCGGGGGCTGCCGGGTCGGGCATATCCCTGGTCAGCAGGACGCGCAGGTTTTTCTTCGACGCCAGCACCGCGCGCGCGGCGTCGTCGGCGTCGGGGGCGATCACCACCTCGGCGAAGAGCTTGGCGATCTCCTCAGCGGTCGCCGCGTCCAGGGACCGGTTCACGGCGATGATGCCGCCAAAAGCGCTGACGGGATCGCAGCGAAGCGCCAGGGCGTAGGCGTCCAGCAAAGTGGCGGCCTCGGCCACGCCGCAGGGGTTGGCGTGCTTGATGATGGCGACAGCCGGGCGCTCGAACTCGGCCACCAGCTCGAAAGCGGCGTCGGTGTCGTTCAGATTGTTGTACGACAGCTCCTTACCTTGGATCTGGATGGCGCTGGCGACACCGGGACGCTGCTCCGCCGTGACATAGAAGGCCGCTTGCTGGTGCGGATTCTCGCCATAGCGCAGGGTCTGGCTGAGCTTTCCCGACAAGGTCTGGCGCGGCGGAAAACGCTCATCCAACTGGCCGGCGAACCAGGCGGAAATGGCGGCGTCATAGGCCGCCGTGCGCGCGTAGGCGCGCTGCGCCAAGCGGCGGCGGAACGCCAGCGTGGTCTGGCCGTTGTGGCGGGCCAACTCCACCAGCAGTTCCTCATAATCCTCAGGATCGGTGAGCACGGTGACGAAGTCGTGATTCTTCGCCGCCGCGCGAATCATCCCCGGCCCGCCGATGTCGATGTTCTCGACACAGTCCTCAAAACTCCCGCCCTTGGCCACCGTCGCCTCGAAGGGGTAGAGGTTGACCACCACCAGATCGATGGGCGGGATGTCGTGCTGGACCATTTCAGCCGCATGCGTGTCGCGGCGCGCCAGGATGCCGCCGTGGATACGCGGGTGCAGCGTCTTGACGCGGCCATCCATGATCTCAGGAAAGCCGGTGTGGTCCGAGACCTCTTTCACCGGCACGCTGGCTTCCGCCAGACGGTGGGCCGAGCCGCCCGTTGACAGGATTTCCACGCCATGCGCGGCCAAGGACTGGCCAAGGGCGACGAGGCCGGTCTTGTCGGATACGGAAATCAACGCGCGGGTGATGCGGACGGTGTCGGCAGTCATAACGGCGGCTCCTGAAGCGAAGGCCCCCGCCTTCGTTTCAGGTTGGAACGGAGGGAGCCGTGGAATTTCGCCGGATTTACGCCCCCTTGCGTTCGCGGCGCAAGGCCCATTTGACGGTGGCGCCCTCAGCGGTGGTATGGCCGTTCAGGATGATTTGCAGGGCCTGACGCGGCTCATCGCCAGACGCCAGATAGATGCTCTCCGCCAGTTCCAGCAGGGCGCCCGAGGCGTTCAGGCGCCAGACGCCACCGCTTGGCAGGTGCAGCTGCACCTGTTGACCGTCATGGATCTGCAACGCCCGCACGGAAGGGTGCAGATGGAAGCGCGCGGTGAAGGGTTGCGGGGCGGGGTTGGAGCCCAAGACCGGCTCCAGCGTGTCCTCACCGCGCAAATCCTCGCCGTTTTCGGCCAGATAGATGCGGCGGCGGTGCAGATAGCCGAAGTTGCGCGCATAGCCGTTGTGCGTCGCCACCACCAGCATGGCGCCGCCCACTTCCTGCCGCTCACAGGACACATGGCTGGGCCGGCGGCCCAAGCCGCCGCGGTCCAGCACCTCGGCCGAGTTGGTGTCGGCGATGACCACCGTCGAATGCGCCGCCGTGCCCGCCAGCGCCGTGCGCCACGCGCCGGACGACACCACGGAGGCGCCGCAGTTGACGATCAGCCGCTCCTTCCCGACCGACATCTCCAGCGACAAGGCGCCGGCATGCGCGTGCCGATCGACGCCAGGGGGCGGAGGGGCCCCGGTGTCCATCAAAACCAGGGTGCGCCCAGCGATCAGCCGCTCAAAGCCGGTGTGCGGCGCGCTTTTGAGGGGGCGGCTACGGACGTCGGCCTGCGCCAGGACCATGTCGACCAGCCCCGGCTCATCCTCCCGGCTGCCGTTGAACAACGCCACCCCCCCATCCCCATGACGGAAGAAGCGCAACGCCGGGACCATGCGGTCGATGGCCTGCTGAAGGGTTTCCGGCGTGTCGACCCGCGCCGCGCGGAGCACGGCCCGCACATCGACGAGGTCACGCAACGTATGGAGCAACGCCGATGGGCTGCGTTCCACATGGCCGCCATCGGGCAGAATTTGACTCGCCAACTCGCGGTCCAGCAGGCGTAGCGCATCATCGACCACGCGCTCGCTGCCTGGCAGACAGAGGCCGCCGTAGATCAGCCCCTTGATGGCGGCGATGAGGTCGGCGCCCGCGCCTGGGGTGACGCGCGCCAAATGGCGGGTTTGGCGGGCCAGGCTGTCGAAGACCCGCGCGCGGAACTCGTCATCCGCCGAGGCGCAATAAAAATCATGCAGACCGATCCAGGTGGACACCCGCGTCCCCAGAACATCGGGCGCCCAGCTCTGCGCGTTCCAGGACCCGTTGCGGTCCATCCAGGACAGCACCAGCGCCCGCGCCCGGCGGCGCGCCGCGTCGCCACCGATGGCGCGAAGGTCGCGCATCCATTCAAACTTGTGCAGCGCCTCCAGCCACGCCGGGCTTGCCCCTTGTGGACGCCACGGCATCGCGCCGTTTGGATCGATGTTCAGGGTCTGGCCGGCAAAGCGGTGGATTCCCGCCAGCAACGCCGCGCCTTTTCCGGCGTCACCGGGCCAGGGGTCGGGCGGCACGACCGACAGCATGGTCGGCGCCCGTCCACCGAGGGTAAGCTGGTAAATTGGATTGCCGTAGGCAATCTGTACGACGCCGTCGCGGAGCCGACCAAACGTGTCGCGCGGGGCGGCCATGACCCTACCTCAGCGTGTGGCGAGCAGAGCTGGCCAGTCTGGATTTCGCTGTGTGGTGTCGGTTGGTCAGCAACATGAGCCGAGTCGTATCAATTCGCCGCGCCGCCCGCAAGAGAGCGTTAGGGCGCACCCCGTTCGATTCGAACGGGAATTTCGCCGTAGGCCTTTGATTCAACACGGGGATTCACGAAGCAGCGTCCTTTTGCTGCTCACGCCCCTCTCTCATTGTTTATTCCAACCGTCTCAGCCTTGCCACAAAGAACCCGTCAATACCACCCAGCCCAGCCAGCATACCCGGCAGGGAGCGTACTTCACCGCGTTCATTGATCAACTCCGCTACCCTATCCGGTTCATCGGGGGCCAGTTCATCGGGGGTGATCGGCGCGCGTTCGACCCGTGAATCCTTCACCAGCAACCGCTCGATTTGCGCTTCACCTTCTTCGGGTTGAATGGAGCAGGTGCAGTAGACGAGAGTCCCACCGGGTTTCACCAGATCCACGGCATGCGCCAGCAAGCGCCCTTGCGCCCTGGCGAGCTTCGCCACGTCTTCGCCACTCTTCAACCGCAACACATCGGGATGGCGGCGGATGGCCCCCGTGGCGGTGCAGGGGGCATCCAACAAAACGGCGTCAGCCAAGACGTCGGGAGTCCAGGAAGCGGCGTCGGCGGTCACCAATTCGGCCTTCAGGCCCAAGCGCGTGAGGTTTTCCGACACCCGTTCCAGCCGCTTGGCCGAACGGTCCACCGCAACCACATCCGCCCCCGCCACACAGAGCTGAGCCGTCTTGCCGCCAGGGGCGGCGCAAAGATCATAGACGCGCTTCGCCTGAACAGCGCCGATCAGCTTAACCGGAAGCGAGGCCGCCAGATCCTGCACCCACCAGGCCCCTTCAGCGAAGCCCGGCAATTCGGTCACCAAACCACCGGCGGACCGGCGCAGCGTGCCGGTGGGGAGAAGCGTCGCCTCCAGCTTTTCCGCCCAGCCCTGCGGGTCGGCCTTGACGGTGAAGTCCAGCGGCGCTTCTTGCAGATGCGCCTCGACGATTCCACGGGCGCGGGCGGTGCCATAGGCGTGCCGCCAGGACAACCACAGCCAATCCGGCGTGTTCAGCCGTCCGGCGTCCTGTGTTTTGATCAGGGCGGCGCCCTCACGCGACACGCGGCGCAGCACCGCGTTGATCAGCCCCTTGTATGGCGCGTTCCCGTTGGCTTCCACCAATCCCACAGAGGTGTCGACGGCGGCGTGGGGCGGCGTGCCGAGAAAGGCGAGCTGCGCCACGCCCAGGCGCAGCACATCATGCACAACCGCCTTGGGCAGCAGGCCGGGGTTGGTGAGAGCGCCGTCGATCAGGGCGTCGATTTGCCCCAGACGGCGCAGCACCGTGGCGGTGAGCAGGCGCACGAAGCCACGGTCCCGTGGCTCCAGAGCATTCAGATCCGGGTGCGTGTCGAGAGAATCATCCAGCGGGATGGATTTTCGCAGCACGTCGCGCAGGATATCCAGCGCGACGGCACGAGCGGCGAGCAAAGCATCAGTCATCCCTGGGATGTAGCGCGCCAGAGGCGGGCTGTCGACGACGAAGCAGAAAAACAGCGCCGCTTTACGCCGCCAGCTTCAGCTCCAGCACAGCCCAGACATCCCGCAGCGCTTCGACCAGCTCCGCCATCATGGCGTCGTCATGCAGCGGCGTCGGCGTGAAGCGCAGCCGTTCCGCGCCGCGCGGCACGGTCGGGTAGTTGATCGGCTGCACATAAATATTATGGCGCTCCATCAGCAGATCCGACGCCCGCTTGCAGCGCTTGGCGTCGCCGACCATCACCGGAACGATGTGCGACGCCGACGGCATCACCGGCAGGCCGGCGTCGGTCAGCAGGCGCTTCAGCGTCGCCGCGCGCTCCTGGTGGCGGGTGCGCTCGGTCTGGCTGGTCTTCAGGTGGCGGATCGACGCGAGCGCGCCAGCCGCCAGCACCGGCGCCAGCGAGGTCGAGAAGATGAAGCCGTTGGCGAAGCTGCGCACGCAATCGATCAGCGCCGCCGATCCCGTGACATAGCCGCCCTGCACGCCATAAGCCTTGCCCAAGGTCCCTTCGATGATGTCGAAGCGGCCCATGGCCCCGTCGCGCTCGGCCACGCCGGCGCCGCGCGGGCCGTACATGCCCACCGCGTGCACCTCATCAAGATAGGTCATCGCACCGTGCTTTTGCGCGACATCACAAAGCGCATGGAGCGGCGCGATGTCGCCATCCATGGAATAGACGGATTCAAACGCCACCAGCTTTGGCCGCTGGGGATCATCCGCGCTCAAAATCTCATCGAGGTGCTGGACGTCGTTGTGACGGAAGACCCGCTTGTCGGCGCCCGAGTTGCGGATGCCGGTGATCATCGAATTGTGGTTCAGCGCGTCGGAGTAAATGATGCAGTTCGGCAGCAGCTTGCCCAGCGTGCCCAGCGTCGCGTCATTCGACACATAGCCCGACGTGAACAGCAGCGCCGCTTCCTTGCCGTGCAGATCGGCCAATTCGCGCTCAAGCCGCACGTGGTAGACGTTTGTCCCGGAAATGTTGCGCGTCCCACCGGCTCCGGCGCCCACTTCGTCCAGGGCCTTGTGCATGGCCTCGAGCACCACGGCGTTCTGGCCCATGCCGAGATAGTCGTTGGAACACCACACCGTAACGGCGCACGGCTTGCCGGCGGCGTCGCGGTAGGTCGCCCGCGGGAAGTTCCCGGCGTGTCGCGCAAGGTCGGCGAACACGCGGTAGCGTCCCTCGTGCTTCAGAGTTTCAATCTGGCTCTTGAAGAAGCTCTCATAGTCCATCGCGCGCAATCCGTTCACAGTGCTCGGGGGTCGCCATCACCGACGCGGCATAATGGCGGCCACTTCATCACAAAGCATTGACCGAGGTCAACCATCGCGCGGGCAACAGCGAAGGGACTTGTTTGAAAATATAATTCCCCAATAAAATGATCACTTTTATAATGATCGTTATTCAAAGGGATGCAGAAATACAGGACTTACGAGTTATTCTCTGCCACATTTCCTGCGACCCCGCTTATCAAGAAAATGACGGTATTGGTTGACGCTAACCTCTACTATCGTCGTTCCCGTGACGGCGGGGGCACAAGACCAATTATTACAGCGTTCTAAGAAATTAATCTTAGGAACGGGCTTCTCCGCACAGCAAATCTTATCCCCGCAGCACCGGCACGGCCATGTCCAGCGCCTTTTCCAGGCGGTCGAACATGACCCCGATCTCCGCTTCCGTGATGATCAACGGCGGGCACAGCGCCAGGGTGTCGCCCATGGCGCGGGAAATCAGGCCATTTTCATGGCACAACGCGTTGATCTTGGCGCCAGCCGCGCCCACCGGCTCAAAGGACGCCTTTGTCGCCTTGTCAGCCACCACCTCGATAGCGCCGATCAAGCCGACGCCGCGCGCTTCCCCCACCAGCGGGTGGTCGGCCAACGCCTTGAGCCGGCGTTGGAACAGCGGCGTCACCGCGCGGACATGGCCGAGAATGTCACGCTCGTCATAGATCTTCAGCGTTTCCAGCGCCACAGCCGCCGGGACGGGGTGAGCCGAATAGGTGTAGCCATGGCCGAAGGTGCCGATCTTCTCGCTTTCAGTGACGCAGGCCTGATAGATGGCCTCGGACACCATGACCGCCGAAATGGGCAAATAGCCCGACGACAGCGCCTTGGCGCAGGTCAGGATATCCGGCTGCATGCCAAAGGTCTGCGTGCCCCAGACATTGCCGGTGCGCATGAAGCCGCAGATCACCTCATCGGCGATCAGCAAAATATCGTACTTCTTCAAGACCGGCTGGATCTTCTGGAAATACGTCGCCGGCGGCACGATGACGCCGCCGGCGCCCATGACCGGCTCGGCGAACATGGCTGCGATGGTCTCCGGCCCTTCGGCCAGGATCAGGGCTTCCAGGCTTTCCGCCAAGCGCGTGGCGAAAGCTTCCTCGCTCTCGCCCTCCTGGGCGAAGCGGTAATGGTGCGGGCAATCGGCGTGCAGGATGCGCGCGATCGGCAAATCAAAGTCACGGTGGTTGTTGGCCAGCCCGGTCAGGCTGGCGGTCGCCACGGTGACGCCATGGTAAGCCTTGTTGCGGGAGAGGATCTTTTTCTTCTCCGGCCTGCCCAGCGCGTTGTTGTAGTACCAGACCAGCTTGACCGCCGTGTCGTTCGCCTCGGAGCCGGAGTTGGCGAAGAACACCTTCGACATCGGGACCGGCGCGCGCTTGATCAGCGCCTCGGCCAGATCGATGCCGGGGTCGTGTGATTTGGAGCCGAACACATGGTAGGTCGGCAGTTTGCGCATCTGCCGCGCCGCCGCCTCGACCAGACGTTCGTTGTCAAAACCCAGCGACACGCACCACAGGCTGGCCAGGCCCTCGATGTATTCCTTGCCCGAGTCGTCATAGACGTACACGCCCTTGCCGCGCTCGATGATCAGCGGCCCCGTCGTCTCATGGGCCTTGAGATTGGTGTAAGGGTGCAGAAAATGCGCTTTGTCGCGGCTGGCGGCCGAGTTGCCGATGACGGTCATGGAATGCCTTCCCTGGTGCAATGCCTCGGTTGAAACTGAAGCAATGTGAAAATCTCCCGCAGGGAACTATCTTTGCACCCCGCCGCTGCGCGGGTCCAGCGCGTCCTGCAACCCGTCCCCCAGCAGGTTGACGGCGATGACGGTGATGAAGATGCACAGCCCCGGCCACACCGCCAGCATGGGGGCCATGGACATCATTTCCTGCGCGTTGGTCAGCATGTTGCCCCAGGACGGCAGCGGCGGCTGGATGCCCAAGCCCAAGAAGCTCAGCACCGACTCCAGCAGGATCACGTTACCGATCGTCAGCGTCACCGCCACCACCGCGGGCGCGGCGACGTTGGGCAGAATATGCGTCAGCATGATGCGCCCGCCGCCCGCCCCCAAGGCGATTGCCGCCAGCACATAGTCGCGTCGGCGCGCCGACAGCGTCGCGCCGCGCACCAGCCGCGCCACCGTGGTCCAGCCGAACAGCGCCACCAACACGACGATGCGCCCGAGGCTGGCGTGTTCCGACGACGCCCAGGCGGCGGACACGCCCAAACGGGTCGGGTCGACGCCCGCCAGCACGATCAGCAGCGGCAGCAGCGGCAGCGCGATCATGGTGTCGGTCAGGCGCATCAGCGCGTCATCCACCCACCCGCCGAAATACCCGGCCCAAAGCCCAAGCGCCGTGCCGATCAGCGTCGCGGCCAGCGCCGCCGCCACGCCGACGAACAGCGACACCCGCCCGCCATAGAGCAACCGCACCAGCAAATCCCGGCCAAGCTCGTCCGTGCCCAGCGGATGGTTGAATGAGGGGAAGGCGAAGCGGTTGAACAGATCACTGGTGAACTGGTCCACCCCCAACGCCGCCTCGACCCAGGGCGCGGCCAATGCAACCAACGCCAGCCCCAGCAGCAAGATGGCGCTGGCGGTCGCCAGGCGATGCCGGGCAAAGCTGCGCAGGAAGCGGCGCAGGCTCACCATTACGACGGCTTGTCCTTGAAGCTGATGCGCGGGTCCAGCAGGGCGTAGGCCACATCAGCCAGCAGGCTGCCGACCAGCGTGGTGGCGGTCGCCAGCAGCAGCGCCACCAGCGCCACATTCGCATCATTGCCCATGATCGAGTCGTAAATCAGCCGGCCCATGCCCGGCCAAGCGAAGATGATTTCGGTCACCAGCGCGCCGGAAAACAGCGCGCCGAATTCCAGCGCGGCGATGGTGACGATGGGAATGCAGGCGTTGCGCAGCGTGTGCCGCCACATCACCTGATTTTCCGTCAGGCCCTTGGCGCGGGCGGTTCGCACATAATCCTGCCGCAGTTCCACCAGCGTGGCGGCGCGCGCGTAGCGGGTGTGCGCCCCGACATTCGCCAGCACCAGCGTCAGCACTGGCAGCACAAAATACGGCAGCCGCGCCGCCACGCCGCTTTCTCCGATCGGCCCCATGCCGGACGCCGGCAACCAGCCGAGCATCACCGCGAACAGCAGCTTCAGCAGCAGCCCCAGCCAGAACGCCGGCACGGAGATCCCGGCGAAGCTGAGCAGATTCACCCCATTGTCCACCAGCGAATGCTGGCGCCGAGCCGCATAAACGCCAAGCGGCAGCGCCAGCGCGATGGTCAGCGTGAAGGCCACCCCCAGCAGCAGCATCGTGTTGAGCAGGCGCGGCAGCAGCACCGTCAGCACCGGCTGTGAGGACAGGCGGGAATAGCCGAAATCGCCGCTCAACGCCGCGAACAGCCAGTGGACATAGCGTTCCCACAGTGGCCGGTCGAGGCCATAGAGCGCTTTCAGCCGCGCCGCATCGGCTGGGGTGGCGTGCGGGTTGCCGGCGATCATCAAATCCACGGGATCACCCGGCATCAAGCCGATGAGCACCGTCACCAGCACGCTCATCAACGCCAGAACAGCCAGCGCCTGCACCAGACGGGAGGCAAGAAAGCGCATCATCTCAGGGAGTCACCGTCCAGGTCTCGATCCACAGCGTGGTCGCCGCCTGGTGCCCGGTCGGCGCGACACCCCCCAGCCATTTCGGCAGAATATGGGGGTCGGCGCGGAAGAACAGCGGCAGGGCCGGCAATTCCCCGGCGTAGATCTGTTGCAGGCGCGTCCACAAACGCTGATTCGCCGTCGGCTCGCACACCGTCTCGAGATCGTCGATGATCCTGTCCATCTCCGCGTTCTTGAAGCCGGTGAAGTTCTGCCCGGCCCAGCCGTTCGCCGCGACGGGGATCATGCTGGAATGCAAGGTCGTGCGCGGGATGTTTTCGGGTGAGGAAATCCAGGCGAACAGCGCCATTCCCTTGTTCCGGCGCTCCCGCAGGGTTTGACCGAACATGACGCGCGCCGGCTGGTTGACGATGCGCACCTCGATCCCGGCCTGCTTCCACTGCGATTGCAGCACCTGCTGCACCAGCTCGCGGGAGCGGTTGCCGGCGGTTGTCATGATTTCCAGCGACAGCGCCTCCCCCTTGGCGTTCACCCGGACGCCGCCACGCCGCCCGCTCCACCCCGCCGCGTCCAGCAGCGCGGATGCTGCCTTGGGATCATAGGCATAGCGGGGGAAGTCCTGGCTGTAGACGCGGTCCAGCGGGTTGACCTGGTTGTCGGCCACCGGCTGCCGCCCTTCAAAAAGCTGCTTGGAAATCGCCGCCCGGTCGACCGACAGCAGCAACGCCTGCCGGATTCGGGCATCCGCCAGCGCCGGCGTGTCGAGGTTGAGGTCGATGTGTTCGTAGGACAATCCTGGTTTGTAAATTATGCTGTACGCGCCAGCGTGCTTCTTCTCGAAAGCCAGCGCCTGTTCCAAGGGCAGGCCGGCCTCGCCAGGGATCATGTCGATGCCGCCGGAAAGCAAATCGACTTCCAGCGCCGCGGTGTTCTCGATGGTCTTGACCACCACGCGCTTGAAAGGCGGCGGAGCGCCCCACCACGTGGGGTTTACCTCAAGCACCACATAGGATCCCGGTTCCACCGCCGTTATCTTATAGGGTCCGTACCACAGCCCTGGGTTGGTGGTGTCCGTCTCGTATTTGGAACGCTGGCGGTAAGCGGCTGGGTCGGCGTCGAACACCGGCTTTTCCAGATGCGCCGGCAACAGGTTGAAATCATCGATCTCCGCGTAGCTGCAAATCGGCTTGTCCCGGTGAAGGGTGAAGGTCTTCTTGTCCTTGACCGTGATGTCCACGATGTCGCGGCTGTAAAGATCAAAGTTGGAAAAGCCGCTCTGCGGGTGCCGCCCCACCTCCCAGGTGAACAGCACATCCTCGGTGGTGATCGGCGCGCCGTCGCCCCAGGCGGCGTTGGGTTGGATGGTGTAGGTGACGGCGTAGCCCTGTTTGCCATCAGGCCGCGTCTCCAGCACCGCCGTGCCCTTGTCCACGGCGGGCAGTTCCGTGCACAGCATGCAGAGTGGCGTCCATGCGGTGTCATAGGTGGTGAAAGGCCGCCGCGCCATGGCGAGGATATAATGCTTGGCCGCCATCGCATCGATGGAGGGGTGCCAATTGGCCGGGAACTGGCTGAGCCCGATGGTCAGCGTGTCGTGCGCCGCCTCGGCGGGGGATGGCGGCAGGAACAAGCCAGCCGCAAGCATGAGCGCCGCGAACAGGCATGTGGCCGGATGGTGTGGCATGACCCCCCTCTTTCTTTTCGCCTTTCAACTATGGGGAGCGGAGCCGCGCAGGTCAAAGCCCTTGACCGTTCAGGCGGCGCATCCGACCATCGCCGCGCCCCTGATCGCCCGAGGAGAAATATCGCATGGTTGGCGCCGTGATTGTGGAGCGTGACGACGATGTCGCCACCGTCCTGTTGAACAACCCCGCCCGGCTGAACGCCTTCGACAAGCCGCAATGGCTTTCCTTGAAGGCTGCTATTACGGCGCTTTCGGCGGATGAATCGGTGCGCGTGGTGGTGCTGCGCGGGGCGGGCAAGGCGTTCAGCCCCGGCGCGGATATTTCGGAATTCGACCGTGAGCGCACCAGCCCGGAACAGGCGCAAGCCTATGGCGTGCTGATGGACGACGTCATGGCGATGATCCAGGATTGCCCGCACCCGACGGTGGCGGCCATCGATGGCCCGTGCACCGGCATCGGGCTGGCGGTGGCGCTGACCTGCGACCTGCGCATCTGCACCGAGTCCAGCCGCTTTGGCGTGCCGGTCAGCCGGCTTGGCATTTCCATGGCGTTGCCGGAATTGAAGCTATTGTTCGACGCCGTGGGCCGCGCCTTCGCGCTGGAGATCCTGCTGGAGGGGCGCATCTTCGACGCCGGCCTCGCCCATACGATGCGGCTGGTCAACCGCGTGACGCCCGATGACGGGCTTGACGCCGAAGTGGCGGCGACCAGCCAGCGCATCGTCAACGGCGCTCCGCTGGCGGCGCGCTGGCACAAGCAGTTCATTCGGCGCGCCGCCAACCCCGCGCCGCTGAGCGAGGCGGAAATCACCGAATGCTATGCCTGCTTCGCCACCGATGACTACCGCGAGGGTTACCGCGCGTTCCTGGAAAAGCGCAAGCCGGTGTTTCGGGGGCGGTAAGACCAAACCTTCCCTGATGGCGCCTTACTGACGTGGTTCAAGAGCGTGCTGTGTGGCGCTCTGGACCAGAATATTCTTCACCACGCCAGGACCAAGCACCCTATCCGCGGCGACGCCGAGCTTTTCCTTCACCGCGGAGATGTTGATAAGCCCGTCTTTCCTGACGATCTGCCGGTTGTTCACCCCGATGTACATGGTGGAAAGGAACGCATCGGACAGCCGCGGCATGTTCGCTTTGACCATCGCTTGCTGAGGGGCTTCCGTTTCCAAGGAAACAAGAATGCTGACGGTCTGCTCAGCCCGATCCGTACCGATCACCGACACGGAGATGGGGGCCATGCGCACCTGAACGATCGGTGGCGGCGGTGGCTTCTCCGCTTCCTTGGCCGTCCCATCCGAGGGGTTGATGTATTTGTTGTAGGCGAACCAACCACCAAAGCCCATCCCGCCCAGCATCAGCAGGATGAATAAGAATTTCAAAGCTTTCATAGGTTCGGTCCGCCCTCTTCATTGAGAGCGGGACAGTAGAGGAGGAATGTTTATGGGCCGTTAAGCCGCGAAATGATCCCAACCCTGTCGCGGCAGGTCCAGCGGCGCCCCAGCCGCATCCAGCACCGTAACCTGCCCCACCCGGCCCTCGATGATGCGGCCAATCTCCGTGATCGGCACGCCGGTGGCGCGGGCGAGAGCGGCCAAGGCGTCGCGCGCCTCCTCCGGCGCGGTGAACAGCAATTCATAATCGTCGCCACCCGTCAACGCGCAGGCGAGCAGTTCCGGCTTGCCCCTGGCGAGCGCGGGAATCGGAACCCGGTCGGCGTACAGCACCGCAGCCGCGCCTGATTCCTCGGCGAGATGCGCCAAATCGGCGACCAGCCCATCCGACACGTCGATGCAGGACAGCGCCAATCCACGCAACCGGGGGCCGATGCTCACGCGCGGCTCCGGTCGGCGCAGCCTGTGCACCAGCGACTCGGCTTCTGGGGTTATCAGCGTGCCGAGCACGGTCTGAAGCCCAAGCGCCGCGCCCCCGATACAGCCGGTGACGAACACCGGATCGCCGATGCGTTCGCTGCGGCGCGGCAAGGCCTGCCCACACGGCGTCAGCCCGAAGGCGGTGACGGACAGCAGAATAGGTCCGGGGGTGGAAACGGAATCCCCACCGGCGAGATGGATGCCGAAACGCGCCTGATCCTCGGCCAGCCCGGCGACGAACGCGGCCAGCCAATCCTCCCCCACCGTTTTGGGAAGCGCGGTGACCAGCGTGTAAGCCAACGGCTCCGCCCCCATCGCCGCGAGGTCGGAGAGATTGACGCGCAGCAGCTTGGCGGCGATGTCGCCGGGTGGATCGGATTCCAGGAAATGCACCCCCGCCACCATGGCGTCGGTGGTGACCACAAGTTCCCACCCTTCGGGCGCGCCAAACACCGCCGCATCATCCGCCAGCCCCCGCGCGCCGGCGAAACCGGCGGCCAGAGGCTTGAAAAAGCGGTCGATACGGCCAAATTCGCCGCGCACGGACTGGCCCGTCATGGCTGCGCCAAGACTCCTATCCTTCTTGCCCCGGCGCTGGTTGGGCCAGATCGTCAGGACGGATTTTACGGGCGACGTGATCGAGCACGCCGTTCACCATGCCCGGCTCACGCCCGGCGAAAAAGGCATGCGCCACATCCACATATTCGCTGATGATGATGCGCGGGTGCACGTCATTATGGACGAAGATCTCATAGGCGCCGGCGCGCAGGATCGCGCGCAGCAGCATCTCCAGGCGCTCAAGCGGGAACTTCGGGTCCAGCGCGCTGGAGACGATGCCGTCCACCACGTCGCGGCGGTCACTGACGCCGCGCATGATGCCGCCAAAAAGCTCTTGGTCGGCCAGGACAAACTGCGCGCCGTCCACATCCTCGCTGAAACGATGCTTGATGAACTCACCGATCACCGCTTCAACCCCGACGCCGGACATGTCGATTTGGTAGAGGGCCTGCACGGCGGCAAGGCGGGCGGCTTTACGCCGCGCCTTGGCCGAGCCAGTGCCGGCGCCGGTCTTATGGGGGCCAGTCTTGCGGGGGCTGCGCCGTGGTTTTGTGCGCGACGGCGCCTCGTCGTTGCTCATAGTGCTCTGTTGGCTTTCAAAAAAATGCGTGTCAGCGCGGAAAGAGGCGGAATTGGCGTTTCAGGTTGATCATGTCAAGGCAGGCGTGCGCCGCGAAGCCTCCTTTATTTTTGTTGCCGACGCCCGCCCGAATCCATGCCTGTTCACGGTTTTCGACCGTGAGGATTCCATTGCCGACGGCCAGAGTATAACGCAGCGCCAAATCCTGCAGACCGCGCGCGCTTTCGTTGCAGACGATGTCGTAATGGGTTGTCTCACCACGAATAACGCACCCCAGGCCCACATAGCCATCGAAGCGTTTGCGCCCGGAATAAAAATCCATGGAGCGCACGGCGTATTTGATCGCCGTCGGGATCTCCAGGCAGCCGGGCACGGCGAAGCGCTGGTAGGTGGCGCCAGCCTTCTCGATCTCGGCGACAGCGCCTTTCGCCAGCTCATCAGCGAGGTCTTCATAAAAGCGCGCCTCGACGATCATGATGTGTGGCGTATCCGCCATCGCCTCTTACTCCTTAATCCTTGTTTCCGGGCACCGGAATCGGCAGCGAGCCGACAACGGTAAGCCCATACCCTTCAAGGCTGATGATCGTCTTCTTGCGGTTGGTCAGCAAGACCATGCGCCGCACGCCCAGATCCAGCAGGATTTGCGCCCCGACGCCATAGTCGCGCAGCTCGGTTCCGGCCTCGCCGCCCTTCCCGTCCGAACGCGCCGTCAGCACAGCCGAGAGATTGGCCGGTCGGGATTCGCGCAGCAGCACGATGACCCCACGGCCCTCGCGGGCGATCATCTCCATGCTGGCGTGCAATTCGCCGTCGCGCCCCGCCGCCGTATCGCCCAGCACATCCTCGAGGACATTGAGCGCGTGCATGCGCACCATGACCGGCTCATCGCCGGAGATGTCGCCGCGCACCAGCGCCACATGCTCGGCGTGCGCCACCTTGTTGACATAAATATACGTCTGAAAACGCCCGCCATAACGGCTGTCCAGCGTCCCGGCGATGCGCTGTTCGACGATGGTCTCGGTGCGGCGGCGGTAGGCGATGAGGTCGGCGATGGTGCCGACCTTCAGGCCGTGGAACTGCGCGAACTTCACCAGATCCGGCAGGCGGGCCATGGTGCCGTCGTCGTTCATGATCTCACAGATGACGCCAGCGGGCGTCTGCCCGACCATGCGGGCGAGGTCCACCGCCGCTTCGGTGTGCCCGGCGCGCACCAGCACGCCACCCTCACGCGCCAGCAGGGGAAAGACGTGCCCGGGCGTGGTGATGTCCTCCGGCCCCTTGGTTGGGTCGATGGCGGCTTGGATGGTGCGGGCGCGGTCAGCCGCCGAAATGCCGGTGGTCACTCCCTCCCGCGCCTCGATCGACACGGTGAAGGCGGTCTGGTGGCGCGTGCCGTTCTGCTGCGCCATCAACGGCAGCCGCAGGCGCTCGATATGCGCGTGGTCCATGGCCAGACAGATGAGGCCACGCCCATGCTTGGCCATGAAATTGATGGCTTCGGGCGTCGCGCTCTGCGCCGGAATCACCAGATCGCCTTCGTTCTCCCGATCCTCATCGTCGATCAGAATGAACATCCGGCCCTTGCGGGCCTCGCCAAGGATCTCTTCGGTTGGCGACAGATAGGAATGGTATTCGGAGGTCATTCGCGTCCCACCCCTTCGTGCCCCACCAAGCGCGCCACATAGCGCGCCAGCATGTCGATTTCCAGATTCACCCGGTCACCCGGCTTGAGCGCGCCAAAACTGGTGGCGGTCTGCGTGTGCGGAATGATGTTCACGCCGAAACGCCCGCCATCCACCTCGTTCACCGTCAAGGATACGCCGTCCAGCGCCACCGACCCCTTGGGGGCGATGTATTTGGCAAGGGCGTCAGGCGCCTCGAAGGTGAACCGCACGGATTCACCGTCCAAACGCGCATCGACCACCACGGCCACCCCATCGACGTGGCCGGAGACGATGTGCCCGCCAAGCTCGTCGCCGAGCTTCAAGGCGCGCTCCAGGTTGACGCGGGTTCCCTCCCGCCAGCCGCCGAGCGTCGTTTTGGACAAGGTTTCGCCCGACGCCTGCACGGCGAACCAGTCCGGCCCGTTGTCGATGGCCCCTTTGTCGACAACGGTCAGGCAAACGCCATTGTTGGCGATGGACGCACCGATGGGGACCGTCTCCATGGCGAAGGCGGTTTCGATGACGAAGCGGGTGTCGCCCTGGCGCTCAATCGCGCGCACACGGCCGACGTCGGTGATGATGCCGGTGAACATAGGGCCGCAATCTAGCCAGCTTTTCCCTAAGGGGGAAGGAACATCGACGCTGGAGTTTCCAGCTTAAGCCAGCACAAGAGACTTCAAGGGTCCAGCCGAATGCTCCGCCAGCCATTTTTCGGCCTCCAGGGCGGCCATGCAGCCCATGCCCGCCGCCGTCACCGCCTGGCGGTATTTAGGATCGGCCACATCGCCAGCCGCAAACACCGCCGTCTGGGACGTCTGGGTCGACCACGGAGCGATGCGGATATAGCCGCTCTCGTCGAGATCCAGCTTGCCGCGGAACAGGGAGGTCGCCGGATCGTGTCCTATGGCGACGAACGCGCCTGCAACCGGAAACTCGGACAGGCTCCCGGTCTTCATGTTGCGCAACCGCAGGCCGGTGACTTCCCGCGGCATCGTGTCCTTGCCAAGGATTTCATCCACAGCCGAGTCCCAAATCACCGCGATCTTGGGGTTGGCGAAGAGGCGATCCTGGAGGATCTTCTCGGCCCGGAACTGATCACGGCGATGGATGACCGTGACCTTGGCTGCGTGGTTGGTGAGATACAGCGCCTCTTCAACCGCTGAATTGCCGCCGCCGATCACGGCGACCTCCTTGCCACGGAAAAAGAAGCCATCGCAGGTCGCGCACGCGCTCAAGCCGAAACCGCGATAGGGCTCCTCGCTGGGGATGCCCAGCCAGCGGGCTTGCGCGCCGGTGGCGATGATCAGGGTGTCGGCGATGAAGACATCACCGGAATCGGCTGTGCAGCGGTACGGATGCGCGCTGAAATCGACATCGGTGATCACGTCGAACAGGAGCGTGGCGCCGACATGCTCGGCCTGCTTGGCCATCTGATCCATGAGCCAGGGCCCCTGGATCGGTTCGGCGAAGCCGGGATAATTCTCCACCTCCGTGGTGATCGTCAATTGACCGCCGGGCTGCATGCCCTGGACGACGATGGGGGCAAGGTTGGCGCGCGCGGCGTAGATCGCCGCCGTGTAGCCGGCAGGACCAGCGCCGATGATCAGGACCTTGGAACGGTGCGTGGTGGGCATGGGGCAATCCATTATTTTAAGCGGGTCTTTCGCTTTGGAGCCAAAAATATGAGCGAGACTGAACGCGCTGTCATCCACCAAGGCTCTCAGGCCAAGACTCTCAGGCCAAAGGCCGCTTGATGCGCGCCAGCGGGTCGCGTACCAACAGCGTGATCCCGTCCCCTATCATCCCCCGATCCCATGCCGATGCTGCCCCTCACCGACCGCCGCGCGCGAACCCTGGCCCTTGCGTTCTTGTGGCTTGCCCCCCTGGCTTACGGGTTGCTGGCGCTGGCGCTGGGCATGGACGCCAACTGGGATCTGCGGAACTACCACTGGTACAACGCCTATGCGTTCCTGACCGGTCGCCTGGGCTTCGATCTGCTGCCCGCGCAGATGCCAAGCTTCTACAACCCGATTCTCGACATCCCCTTCTACCTTATGGCGAAGGCTTGGCCAGCGCCGGCAGCGGGCTTCGTGTGGAGCGCCATCCAGGGCGTCAACCTGTCGCTGCTGTTTGGCGTCGCCATGGTCAGCCTGCGCGCCGGCACGGAATGGCGGCGCACCCTGCTGGCGATCGGGCTGGCCAGCATGGGCGGGCTGGGCGGCGGCACGCTGGGTCTGCTGGGAACGACATTCCAGGACAATGTGGTCAGCCTGGGGATACTGGGCGCCGCGCTGGTGGTGCTGGCCGGGCTGCCGGACCTGACCACCGCGCCGCTCAAGCATGCCCTTGCGCGCGTAGCGATGGCTGGGGTGCTGGCCGGGGCGGCGATGGGGGCCAAGAACCCGACGGTCATCTACGCCGTTGGCCTGTGCCTTGCCTTCCTGGCGCTGACGGCGCCTCCCTGGCGGCGGCTGAGCCTGGCCTTCTTCTTCGGGCTGGGCGTGCTGGTCGGGCTGGCGGCGACCGGCGGCTTCTGGATGGTGCATCTCTGGCAGGAATATGGGAACCCGATCTTCCCGCACATGAACCATTTGTTCAAATCACCCTTCGCCGCGATTTCCGATTATCGCAATTATTCCTTCCTGCCGACCGACCCGGTGGAGCGGCTGTTCTTCCCCTTCTATTTCGTATGGGCGCCGCTCAAGGTCGGGGAAGTGGCGTGGTTCGATCTCCGCATCCCCGTGTTGTTCGTACTGGCGCCGCTGGCGGCGCTGGCCGCGCTGGCCGCCCGGTTGCGCCGCTCAGCGCTGACGGTTAGTGATTCACCCATCGCACACCCACAAACGACGCGCTATCTGCTGACGGCCCTGGCGGTGACCTACGCGCTGTGGGTCTATATGTTCTGCATCTACCGCTATTTAGTGCCGATGGAGATGCTGGCCCCCCTGGCCATCGTCCTGGCGGTGGGATTGTTACCGGTTCCAGCCAGGGCGCGGATAATACTGACGGCGGCGCTGTTGATCGGCATCCAAGCGACTATGCAACCAGCCAACTGGGGCCGCGTTCCCTGGAGCCGCCAATGGGTGCAAGCTGAGGCGCCATCGATCCTGGATCCCGACCACACCATGCTGCTGATGGCGGGATACTGGGCGATCTCACACGTCACGCCCCAGTTCCCCCCGCAGATGCCGGTGGTGCGCATCCAGTCCAATTTCTTGCAGCCGGACTCGGTGGGTAATGGCTTCCTGGCCATCGTGAAGCGGCGTGTGGCCGAACACGATGGCTCCTTCTTGATGCTGAGCACCATCCCCGACACCCCCGGCGCCGCCAAAGCAGCGGCGCTGCTTGGCCTGACGCTGGACGCCCAGGGATGCCACAGCATCCCCAACAATTTGGGGGAACCGCTTAACCTCTGCCGGGTGCAGCGCTAAACAAGATCAGGATGCCCCTTGGTCATTGAAGCGGCCTGGCGTCAAGCTTTGTTCCATGCGATGTGGAATTTAGTGTGGAATAGCGGTGCCTCTTTAGTGTTTATTCCCATAACCCAACCGCAGCCGTCTCAGGTCATGTCAACCACGACCCTCACCCACTCCCAGGCCGCCGCCGCATCGCAGCGAATGAAGCCCGCGCCGGTTCCCTACAGCGTCGCCGTCCTGATCCCTTGTTACAACGAGGAAGCGGCGATCGGGATGGTGGTGCAAGACTTCCGCGCGGCGCTGCCCGACGCCACCGTCTATGTCTACGACAACAACTCGTCCGACCGCACCGTCGAGGTGGCCAGGGCCGCTGGCGCCGTGGTCCGCACCGAGCCGTTGCAAGGCAAAGGCAACGTCATGCGCCGGATGTTTTCGGACATCGAAGCGGATGTCTATGTGCTGGTCGATGGTGACGATACTTATCACGCCCCCAGCGCCCCGATCATGGTCCAGCGGCTGTGGGACGAACAGCTTGATATGGTCAACGCCGCGCGCGTCACCGATATCGCCGCCGCCTACCGCCCCGGCCATCGCCTGGGCAACCGGCTGCTGACCGGTTTGGTGGCGGAGGTCTTCGGTCGCCGCATCCAGGACATGCTGTCCGGCTATCGGGTGTTCTCGCGCCGCTTCGTCAAAAGCTTCCCGGCGTTGGCCGCGGGCTTTGAGACGGAGACGGAACTGACCGTGCACGCGCTGGAACTGCGCATGCCGATCGCCGAAGTAAAGACCCCCTATAAGGACCGGCCCGAAGGCTCGGTAAGCAAGCTGCGCACGTATCACGACGGCTTTCGTATTCTGAAAACCATCATGATGCTGGTGAAGGAGGAGCGGCCCTTGCCGTTCTTCGTTTCACTCTTCGCCTTCCTGACGGTGCTGGCACTGGTGTTGGCCATGCCGATCATCCTGACTTATTTCAGCTCCGGCTTGGTGCCGCGCCTGCCCACCGCCGTGCTGGCCACCGGCACCATGATGCTGGCCTTCCTCAGCCTTGCCTGCGGCCTGATCCTCGACACCGTCACCCATGGCCGCCGCGAGATGAAGCGACTGCATTACCTCTCCATTCCGGCGCCCAACTCAGCTTCGCCGTTCGGTGAGGGGTGATGACAACCAGGATCAGCAGCCGGTACGGGCTGTTGGCCGTGCAGTTCGGCAAGTTCGGTTTGGTCGGCGTGGTTGGGCTCGTGGTGGACACGGCGGTGGTCTATGCGCTGCTGCCGCTGGGGCTGAAATTTTTCGTGGCGCGTATCCCCGCCTTCTTGTGTGCAGCCACGGCTACCTGGGCGCTCAACCGCTCTTTCACCTTCCGCACCAGCCTGCGTCGGCCGCTCATCCGTGAATGGGCGACCTTCCTCGCCACCAACGCTGTGGGCGGGGTGGTGAATTACGCCGTCTCGGTGGCGCTGGTGGCTGGTATCGATTTCGTGGCGACGCACCCCGTCCTGGCGGTGGCTGCGGGGTCGCTGGCCGGCATGTTCTTCAACTTCGCTGCGTCCAAACGCCTGGTCTTCAAAGAGGCGTAATGGAGATAAGGGCGGGGCAACCCATGGACTCGCGCCCCACGCTCGCCATATAACGGCGGTCATGATGCGCGATTTTTTGAAAATGCACGGGCTTGGCAACGACTTCGTGGTGATCGACGCCCGGACCCAGCCCTATGCCCCGACCGAAGCGGAGGTGCGCTCCATCGCCGACCGCAAGACCGGCGTGGGCTGCGACCAATTCATCCTGATCGAGCCGGCGAAGAGCCCCGACGCCCATGCCTTCATGCGTATCCACAACGCCGATGGCGGCGAGGTGGAGGCCTGCGGCAACGCATCGCGTTGCGTCGGCTGGCTGCTGCTGGAGGAAACCGGCAAGGAAAGCATCGTTTTCGAGACCGTCGCCGGCCTCCTGGAAGCGCGTCGCGCCAGCCGGGATCTCATCACCGTGGACATGGGCCCGGCCCGTCTGGAATGGACCGCCATCCCTCTGGCGCAGCCGGTGGACACCCTGCATCTACCCATTTCCCAGGGTGGCGTGTCGGACCCCGTGGCGGTGAACATGGGCAACCCGCACGCCGTGTTCTTCGTGCCCGACGCCGACGCCGTCCCGATCGCCGAGATCGGCCCCGGCCTGGAACATCACCCCTTGTTCCCCGAGCGCGCCAACGTGGAATTCGCCAGCATCGAAAGCCCGACCCGCATCCGCATGCGCGTGTGGGAACGCGGTGCGGGCGTCACGCGGGCGTGTGGCACGGGCGCTTGCGCCACGCTGGTGGCCGCAGCGCGCCGTGGCCTGACCGACCGGAAGGCCGATGTCGTTCTGGATGGTGGGACGCTGACCATCGAGTGGCTTGATGACGGCCGTGTCCTGATGACCGGCCCCGTCGCCGTCAGTTTCACCGGACGCCTATCAGCCTCTCTGGCGCCCACATGAACAATGCGTTGAACCGTATGGAATTCCGTCACCATGCCGGATGAGGTGAAGATCACCACACCCGGCCCGGAGATCATCACCTTCGGATGCCGCCTGAACACCTATGAATCCGAGGTGATGCGCACCCACGCCCGCAACGCCGGCCTGGAAAATCTGGTGATCGTCAACACCTGCGCGGTCACCTCCGAGGCCGAACGGCAGGCGCGTCAGGCGATTCGCAAGCTGCGCCGCGAGAATCCCGACGCGCGCATCGTCGTCACCGGCTGCGCCGCGCAAATCGCGCCGGCCACATACGCGCAGATGCCCGAGGTCGACCAGGTTCTCGGCAACCAGGAAAAGCTGCAACCCGAAAGCTGGGGGCTGGCGCCAACCGAAAGAATACTGGTCAACGACATCATGTCGGTGAAGGAGACCGCCGGTCATCTGGTCAGCGGCTTCGAGGAACGGGCGCGGGCCTTCGTCCAGGTGCAGCAAGGCTGTGACCACCGCTGCACCTTCTGCATCATCCCCTATGGGCGCGGCCCTTCACGCTCGGTCCCCATCGGTGCGGTGGTGGAACAGGCGCGGGCCCTTGTCCTTGCCGGCTATACCGAAGTGGTGCTGTCCGGCGTCGATATCACCAGCTACGGCGACGATTTGCCCGGTCACCCGACGTTGGGGCAGATGGTGCGCCGCCTGCTGGCCTGCGTGCCCGAACTGCCGCGCCTGCGCCTGTCATCTCTGGACTGTGTCGAGATGGACGATGACCTCTGGCGTCTGATCGGCAGCGAACCGCGCCTGATGCCGCATCTGCACCTGTCCCTTCAGGCGGGCGACGATCTGATTCTCAAGCGCATGAAGCGCCGGCACAGCCGCGCCGACGCCGTGGCGTTCTGCGCCAAGGTCCGTGAGCGGCGACCGGATATCGTCTTCGGCGCCGACTTCATCGCCGGCTTCCCGACCGAGGATGCGGCGATGTTCGAGAACACGCTGCGCCTTGTCGAGGAGTGCGGGCTGACGTGGCTGCATGTCTTCCCCTACTCACCCCGGCCCGGCACCCCCGCAGCCCGCATGCCGCAGGACAACGCGCACACCCGCAAGGAACGCGCCGCCCGCCTGCGCGCCATCGGCGACGCGGCTGTCGCCACTTATCTCATCTCCCAGATCGGCCACACCGCCACCGTGCTGGTGGAGAAGGACGATCTGGGCCGTACCGAACATTTTGCCGAGATCCGTCTCGGCCGCCCCTACCCGCCCGGCACGCTGATTCGCGCCGTGGTGACCGGCGTTGAGGGCGGGCAATTGCGCGGCGCCCCTGTGGAGGCTTCAGACATCTCATGATCGCGCGTTGGTTCAGCCGCAAGAAGCCCGAAGACGAAACGCTCAAGACCGGGCAAGCGCCGGTGGTCGTGGACACCGCGCCGGATACCCGCGTGGACATCCCCGAAGAACAGCCCCCGCTGGCCCCCTCTTCGCTGGTCGCCTCCCCGCTGGTCACAGCCGCGCCTGAGGCGGAGCCTCCGAAGAAGGGTTGGCTGGCCCGCTTGAAGGAGGGGCTGTCCAAATCCTCGTCCCGGTTGACCGATGGCATCGCCGACATCTTCACCAAGCGCAAGCTCGACGATGAGGCGCTGGAGGCGTTGGAGGAGTTGCTGATCGCCGCCGATCTCGGCCCCGTCACCGCCGCGAAGATGACCGCCGAGCTGGCCCGCACCCGTTTCGGCAAGGAGATCACCCCCGACGAGGTCAAAAGCGCTCTGGCCGCCGAGGTGACGAAGATCGTCGCCCCCATCGCCCAGCCGCTGACCATCGACATGACGCTCAAGCCGCATGTCATCTTGCTGGTGGGCGTCAATGGAACCGGCAAGACAACGACCATCGGCAAGCTGGCCCGCCAGTTTCGGGATGAGGGCAAATCGGTGATGCTGGCCGCCGGCGACACCTTCCGCGCCGCGGCGGTCAGCCAGCTCAAGATCTGGGGTGAGCGCACGGGCTGCGCCGCCGTCATCTCCCGCGAGACCGGGGCCGACGCCGCCGGCCTCGCCTATGACGCGCTGGAGCGCGCGCGGGCGGAGGGGGTGGATGTTCTGCTGATCGACACCGCCGGGCGCCTGCAAAACAAGACCGGCCTGATGGATGAGCTGCGCAAGATCGTGCGCGTCATCAAGAAGGTGGATGAGACGGCGCCGCACACCACGCTGCTGACGCTCGACGCCACCACCGGCCAGAACGCGCACAGCCAGGTCGAGGTGTTCCGGGATATGGTCAATGTGTCGGGCCTGATCCTCACCAAGCTGGATGGCTCAGCCCGCGGTGGCGTGCTCGTGTCGCTGGCGGAGAAGTTCAAGCTGCCGGTTCACGCCATAGGTGTTGGCGAAGGTGTCTACGACCTGCGCCCCTTCGACGCCGACGCTTTCGCCAAGTCGTTGATGGGGTTGGAGGCGCACTGAACACGATCTTCGCTGTTCGGCGAACGGGTCTTATGCTACATGCCAGCCGGCCCGACCCCTTATCCGGTGTGGTTTCTCATGATCGACAGCAAGGCTTTGGCTCCGTTTCTGCACAATGCGCTGACGGACGCCACCATTCCTGAATTGCCAAATCACTACCGCGGCAAGGTGCGTCATAACTATGACCTGCCGGATGGTCGCCGCGTCATCATCGCCAGTGACCGGCTCAGCGCCTTTGACATTATCCTTACCAACATCCCCTTCAAGGGACAGGTTCTGACCCAGACGGCCCGGTTCTGGTTCGAGCAAACGGCTGACATCATCGCCAACCATGTCATCGCCTATCCCGATCCCAATGTCGTGGTCTGCAAACGCCTGAAGATCCTCCCCGTCGAGGTCGTGGTGCGCGATTACCTGACCGGCACGACCTCCACCTCGGTATGGTCGATGTACAAGGCCGGCAACCGCTCCCTGTATGGCATTACGATGCCAGACGGCATGCACGAGCATCAAAAGCTGCCGCAGACGATCATCACCCCCACCACCAAGGCTGATCTTGGCAGCCATGACGAACCGCTCTCGGCGCGGGAAATCATCGAGCGCGGCATCCTGCCCAAGGCGCAGTGGGAGCAGGTGTCGGACATCGCGCTCAAGCTCTTCGCCCGTGGGCGCGCGATCGCGGCTGACCATGGCCTGATCCTGGCTGACACCAAATATGAATTTGGCGTGGACGAGACCGGCGCCGTGATGTTGGCGGACGAGATCCACACCCCCGACAGCAGCCGCTATTGGATGGCGTCCAGCTACCCGGAGCGCCTCGAGGCTGGCCAGCGGCCAGAGAGCTTCGACAAGGATTTCGTGCGCGCCTGGGTCAGCCAGCGGTGTGACCCTTACAAAGACCCGATTCCACCCATCCCCGATGAGCTGGTATTGAACACTGCGGCTGTCTACATCGACGCCTATGAAAGGATCACCGGCCAGAGTTTCCCGGTTCCCGCGTCCACACAGCCGGTGCTCGAGCGCATCCGGGCCAATCTGGCGGCGTATTTCCCCACGGCTGCTTGAAGACGCGACTCTTAATTTGGGTCGCCGAGAGCCCAGGGGTGCAACCAGGGGGTCGGCCCCGATTTGGCCGCGACCGGGGTTGTGGGTAAATGCCAGGCCAGAGCAA
>JAVBJZ010000011.1:0-99872 GCA_031546725.1 Azospirillum sp. | reverse complement strand
CGGCGCCCTGGCGCGGGCTCAACATGATTTCATCGACATACAGGGTGTTGCTGTCGAGTGTTTGGCCGGTCGTCAGCGGCTTGGCGGAGAAGGTGATCTTGGCGGGGTCCGTGATGTCCTCGGCATCGGCGTCTTTCCGAGGTTCGACCATTGGCGACAGACGGTAGAGCCGGCGTTCGATGGTGATCGGCAGATCAGCGGTTTCCTGCGCCCGGCTGTGGTAGCTGAACACCGCGTTGCTGATTGCATCCGGTGACGCCACCGCCATCTTTTGCGGCGGTCGCTGACCTGTCCAGCGCCATTCGGACAAGCCCAACGGATTGCGCACCGGCTTCCAGTCGCCTTGCGGGGTCGCCGTGCTTTGCTTCGTCCCCTTGTTCAACGAGCCGCCCAGGCTCTTGTCGAGCCAGACCAGCGCCAACGCCCGGTCGATGGTCGGCATCGCCGCGCTGGTTTGGGCCAGCAAGGCTTGAGCTTCACTGGAAGAGCCTTGATCGGCCATCAGCAACAGACTCCGCGCCAGGACGGACGAGTCGGTTGACAAGGCTTGGCGGGCGGCGTTTGCGGCGCTGTCCAGCTCTTTGGGAAGCGGCTGCCCGGTCTGGCGATAAAGCTGCGCGGCCAGCACGGTCGCCACCCGGCGGCCTTGCGGCGAATCCGGGGCTGAAAAGACCAGGCTTTGCGTGGTGATCGACGGCGGGGCGTCTGACGCGCCGGTCTTCACTTTGCTGGATGCCCAGGGTTCTGTCGCCACGCCGGATAGTTCCGCCGCCACGCCGGACAAGGGCGTGGCCACCGGCAGGCCCATTTCGTTGATGAACCACAGCGCCAGCGCCCGGTGCAGCACCGGCTCTTTGCTCGATTCCTTGTACGCATCGAGCGTGCGCCGCCAATGTTCCGGCGGCAGGGTGAGGCCAATCACGCGAGACGCCAGCCAGTCGGCGTAATAAGCATAGGCGGTCAGCAGCGCGCCGCTGCCCTGGTCACCGCCCCACCATCCGAAGCGACCGTTGACGCCGGCCAACAGCGCCAGCCGTTGGCGTTGGGCGCGCAGCAGCGTGTCCAGCGCGCCATCCCGATCGCGGCTGGCCAACCCACGCCGCGCCAACGCCAGCGGGATGAGACGGCTTGCAGTCTGTTCGGCGCATCCATAGGGATAATCGATCAGATCGCCGGCCACGCGGGCGAACTGGGCGGCGACGTTATCGACAAAGCGCAGGCGGATATCCTGCGCGTCTTCTGGCAACGGCAGGGGCAAGGCGGCGCCGCTGATGGCCATGCTCAGTTCATGGGGTGACAGCCAGCCGGCGGGGGCCACCGACAGCGTGGTCTGCAAGCGGTCGATGCTCTTGCCTTGCCGCTTCAGTTCAGCGGAGATTTCGCCGGATTGAAGCCTCTGCATCGGCAGGCGCAGGTGATTTGCGCCTTGTTTCAGCGTCACGCTTTGCTTCACCTCGAAGCCGGCGCCTTTCACCACCAGATCAGCCGTGATTTCCTTATCGCTTTGATTGAAGGCGATCATGTCGATGCGTGGCTGGTCTTCAGCGCGGTAGCGCTGCGGTCCAGCCCATTTCAAATACAAACTCTTATCCGAGCGGATGCTGGCGGTGCGCTGGCCGACCATTCCGTTCCCTGGCCCGTTCCCTGGCCCGCCCCCTGGCCCGTTTTCTGCGATCGCGCGGACCGTGACCCGCCAGCGTGTGAGCGACTCCGGCATGGTGAAGGTCATGCGCGCGTGTCCGTTGGCGTCGGTGCGCAGAGTGGCTTCCCACGCCGCCGTGTCCTTGTCGTCGCGGCGTGGGCGTTCCAGCATCTTCACGCCGCGTTCGTTGTAACGCCCGCGCGCCGCCCCTTCCCCGCCAGCTTGGGCGGATGTGGCCAAATCATAACCAATGAAGCTGAGGCTGGAGGTGGTGCGCACGTTGTTGCGGCGCGGGTGGTAGAAGAAATCGACGATGCTCGGCGCGATTTCCGGTTGCAGCACATAGACCATTTCATCGACCACGCTGACCGTCAAACTGGCCGGCATGGGTTTGCCGTCGAAGGCGCTGTCGAGGTCGAGCGTGACTGTCTCCCCTGGCGCGAAGACCGCTTTGTTGCTCTTCACCGTCAGGTCGAGGGTGGGTTGCCGTACGGTGACGCCGGCGTTCTGGAACACCCAGTCGCCGTTCTTCACATACAGGACCGAGAAGGTCATGTTGGGGCTGAAATCGTCACCGACCTTGATGCGGGCGCGCCATTGGGTGGCCGCCACTTTTTCCAGCGAAAGCCAGGCCCCGCCGGTGGACAGCAGGCCATGCTGCTCCACCTTGTCGCGCTCAAGCGTCAGCAGCGCGTCATCGACCGGCTCTGGAAAGGTGATCAGGGCCTGCGCGGTGTCGCCGGTGCGGTAATGGTCGTGGTCGAACACGATCTCGATGTTGCCCGGTATGGTCTGCAGGCCATCCCCGGCCACCCAGTGATTGGTGGCGGCGAGCAAAGCGCCGGCGTCGTCGCGCACGGACAGGACGTAGGAGCCCGGCTGGTTGAAGGTGATCGGCAGCACCCGCAGCCGGTCGGCGTCACCATCGGCTGGCGACAGCGCGCCTTCGGTGCGAGTCCGTGATTCGAGCCGCAGCAACTCCCATCTGCTCGGCTTTTGCTTTTGCACGGCTAGGCCGTCATCCAGCGTTTGCAGCGTGAAGTCCACGCTCTGGCCCGGGTTGGTGAAGTGAGCGGGGGCGGTCATCTTGTACGGCGTGGCGCCGCGCGCGATCAGTAATTCGCGCGTGGCCTTGACCCGGTAAGCCGCGCCATCGCTGGCGAACGCTGTCACCACATAGCGGCTTGGCTCCGCCGCCGCTGGCAGCAGCAGAGCGGCGTCGCCCTTGCCGTCGGTGCGCAGTTCCTGCTGTTCCAATTTGATCGGGAACAGCCCCGCATACTGCAACTCACCCTCGACCATGCTCACCCGCTGCGCGCGCAGACTGATCGAGACGTGGGCGTCCTTCACCGGCGTGCCGTCCGGGTAACGCAGTTGGATCTTGCCGGTAACCGCCTCGTCGGTGGCGTAGCCGGTCTTGTCCAGCGCCAGGCTTATGTCGAAATGCGGCTTGATGTACTCAGCCACGCGGAAGGCCCCGCCATAGCTGTCGTCGCCATAGTCGAAACGCAGCGTATAGCCCCCGGCCATCGCGTTGGCCGGCAGGGTGAAGCGTATGTCGGCGCCGCTGTCCGGGGTGAGGGTGGTGGTCCTCTTCAGCACCGGCCCGCCGCTGGGATCGAGCACGTTCAAGCGGAGCGGACCACCGGCGACGGGTGTGGAATCGGTGGCGTTGCGGAAGCTGCGGCCGATGAATTTGACGCGCACCTCATCGCCGGGCCGGTACAGCGGGCGGTCGGTGAAGGCATACAGCTTGGTGTTGTAGATCTCGCTGTCGTAATAGAAATTTTCCGAGATGAAGGAGCCGCCATTCTGATCCACGCCCAGCAGATAGCTTTTTTCCGGGCTGTCATGGGCGAGTTCAGCCACGCCGTCGGGGCCGGTCGTGGCGCTTTGCAGCACACCCACGCCATCCGTCCAGGCCAGCCGGGCGCCGGTCACCGGCTTCCCGGTGTTGCGGTCGGCGGTCCAGACCAGCATGCCGCCGCTGGTGTTTTTCGTGACCGCGACGGTGTCGGAGACGAACAACAGGGTATGGGCGCGGTAACCGCCGATGATGCCTTCGACAATGTACAGGCCCGGCTTCAGCCGACCGAGCGGCACCATCACATTGCCGGCGACGGGTGATAGGAATTCGCTGCTGCTGCCTTCCAGCTTGACGGTTTTGGGCGGTTCAATCCCCTTGGCGTCCCAGATCGGATAGCGGAATCGCGCCACCAGCTCATAACCCTTGAGGGGTTCATACTGTGGGTTGTTTTCAAAATGTGTCCGGACGCTGATTTGATTGCCCATGCTGAAACGCGGCGTCGCGGTCACCGCCTCCTGGCGGGTGGTGAACGACAGCACGCGCTGCCAGGAGCGGCGCGCCTCTTTGTTCCAGCGGTCCCATAGGTAAGACAACGTGTTGGCCAATCCTTCGCCCCGGTGGTTGGCCTTGATGTCGATGCGGTGCAGGTTGCGTTGCGTCTTCAAGAAGGTGAGCGGATCAGCCACCCGGTAGACCAGCATGTCGGCCCCGCCGTAGCGTTGCAGCGCGGATTTGTAGCCGCGTCCCGGCGCCTCCAGCCGTACTTGCGCGATTTGGTCACTGCCGAAGCTGGCGTCGGACAGCAGGAAGAAAGGTTGCCCCCAGAACTCCCTGTAACCACTGGGCGGGACCGTGTCGAGCGTGCGGTTATCGGCAGCCTGCGCGGGTAAGCCGATTAGAAGAAGAGCGATGGCCAGGCATTGAACCAGGCGGTAGCGCAACAAATGGACATAAAAAGGGACGCCGGACATCGTCTTCACCTCGACAAGAAAGCAAAACGGAACACGCCGATAAAATTCGGATTGCCGCTGTGGGGCTGCCAGCGCGTGTCATCCCAGTGCATCAGCCGGGAAAGGGACACCGCGCGCAAGCCGGTGTCATCGCTGGTCACCGTGCCGGTGTGATAGGTCACCGACTCCCCCATCCAGATCATCAAATGCTGATCATCGCCCTGGTCGAAGAACAGCAGGTCGCCGGGCTGCGCCAGGTTGATATCGCGGCTGATGAAGCGGCTGTTGTGCTGCACCAGCGCCAGCGCCGACGCATAAGCGCCGGTGCTGCCGTCGCTTCGGGTCCAGCGCTGGCCCAGCGCGCGCTGCGCAGTGGTAAGCTCCACCTCCGGCGGCAAGCGCTGTGCGGAGGCTTCGTCCCGCATGCCGTTGGCGCGCAACCAACGGGCGTCGTGCTGGCGCAGCGCTTCAGCTACAGCAAAGCGGACCAGACCGGCGCAGTCGCGTTGGCCCCAGCGGGGAGTGGGGCCTTGCCGCACCTGTTCATCGACGATTCGCACGAACCAGGCGCGGAAGGCGGCGGATTGGGTCGGGTCGAAGCGAATGGCCTCATCCGCCTCATCCGGCGAACCGGACAGCGCCAAGGCCGGTCCGGGCCATGCGAACGCTCCGCCGACAGCCAGCGCCATCATCAGCCGGCGCCGCAAGGGATTGGGGCCATTCACTTCTTAGCCCCGTCGGTGGAGGGGTCGTTGGCGAAAGGCTCGGTGATGGGGGCTTCTTCGGCTGGTTCCGGTTCCTCCGCCATGGGTGAGGCGGCGTCCTGACGCCACTCCACCGTGACCCAGCCGGATTTTGCAGGCAGGCTGTCCGGTAGCACCAGCGACAGGGTCGGATAGGTCCCCAGCGCTTTCAGCTTCGGCAGTAGATGGACGCGCGCGGCGTTCAGGAACAACGCCTCCTGATCGGGCGGCAAGGCGGCCAGCGCCTCCTGGCGCACCAACGACGCCAGAGAGGATGGGGTGATGGTGAGAACGGTGCGGGCCGCCATACCGGAGGGCATGCCATCGGCCACGGCGGGGTAGCGTTTGGCCTGCACGGCAAGCGCGTCATCGATCAGCGTGGCGTCGGGGGAGAACAGCACCGTCTGCCGCGTCAACGCCAGCGTGACCGGGAAATAGCGTTTGGCCGACAAGCGGTCGGCAAAGCCCGAGTCCTTCGCCGTGCGCACACCATAGGGTGAACTGACCGGCCGCATCCACCGCACGGTCGCGTTTTCATTTTCCTGGGTCTCATCCTCTTGAACGGGCAAGCGGGTGTAGAGGCCCGACTCGCCGTTCGCCTTGGGTTCGTGCGATCCGATCATCCGCGCGAACAGCGTGGCCAGCACGGGCCGCAAGGCCGTGGCCGCTTCTGCCGAACGGATGCGGGCGGCGAACAGCGGCGTCACCAGAGAGGATTTGCCGTACCAGCACACCGCCGCCGGGCCATCGAAGGCGTCGCCGATTTCCGGCAGCGCCGCGCTTATGGATGACCAGTCGATCGGCAATGTGGCGCAGGCGGCTGGCGCGGTCGGCAACGCCTGCCACAGCGCGGCGCTATCCCAGCGTTGCGGCAGAGCGGCGCCGTCGAGCAACGCCGCGGTGCGCCAGTCTTTGGTGACGCCGGCATCACCGGCAAAGTCGAAGCGCAGCGCCTTGATGGCCGGGAAGAAGGTCTGGTAGCCGAAGGAGAGGTAATCGGCGCCGACCACCACGCGATGCCCGGCAGGGAGCGGATCGGCAGGGATCGGATCGGCAGGGATCGGATCGGTATCGGGCGCGAAGGCTTTCAGCGCCGCCGCCCGTGCGCCGGCATCCTGCGACAGCAACCCGGTCACCACCGCGCCACGGGTCTCGATCACCCCGCCTTCAGCGTCCAGCAGCATGCCGGGATCGGACAGCGCCACCAGCCGGTCGCCCTTGCCAACCAGCAGCACGGTGCGCGTCGGGCCAATGCGCCAGGCGTACAGAGGCGCGCCGTCAATTTCGCCGGCCTTGGCGAGCTGGGCGTCACCCGGTGCGATCGAGGCCAGGGTTTGCAGGATCTTCGCCAGCCCGTTGCGCTCCATCGCCAGCGCCCAGTAACGCAACGCGCCGTCCGGGCCGCGCCACAGCAGCACGCGGGCTGGCTCATCGAACACACGGCGCAACAGCGTATCGCTCCAGTCCAGATCATGCTCGAAAGCGATGCGCCGCACCGCGCCGGCCACGGACAACCGGCCCTCGTTGTTCTCATAATAGGTGACGAAATCCTGGGTCAGGACATCGTGCAGCAACGGCACGCGCAGCATGTCGCGCGGTAGGCTGGATAAGCTCTCGCTGTCGATCAGGGCGTCGGGCTGGGTCAAATCCACGTCGACCGGGCGCGATTGACCTTTCCAGGGGGGGCTGAAGGGCTGCCAGATCGCCTGGACCTCGATGGTGCTGGCCAGGAGCGCCACGACCACGCCAAGGCCGATTCCCATGCGCGAAAGCTTCATAACATGCAGGCCTTTCTCAAATATTTCCGCCCCAAATACTCTGGCCTCGAATACCTCGGCAAAGATGTGCTCCATAGCCCAGGCAAGGCAGAACGCTTGCCGGCTCATCGGCCCTTGGTCACATCAAGCCCCAGGGTCCGTCGATGCGCGCGGCGCATTGCTTGAATACACCGAGTTCTACCACTTTTGCGCGGGAACGATAAAGCTGGTTTCCAGGAAAGCGGGTTTCCCAGGTGGAAATCGCCGCTGTTTTTCAAGAACCATAACCTCTTGCCAAAAATCCTGGTTTGCGGTCATCTGGACTTAAAATCCCTTCCTGTTGCTTTAGAGAGACCTCATGTCCGGAATTCGTAGCTACAATCAACGTGTCCTGGTGACAGGCGGCGCAGGCTTTCTTGGATCGCACCTGTGCGAACGCCTGATCGAAAGCGGCAATGAAGTGGTTTGCGCCGACAACTACTTCACGGGATCGCGAAGCAACATCGCGCATTTGATGAATAATCCAAATTTCGAGGCGATTAGGCATGACGTCACCTTCCCGATTTATGTGGAAGTTGACCGTATCTTCAACTTGGCCTGTCCGGCGTCTCCGGTCCACTATCAGCACGACCCCGTGCAGACGACCAAGACCAGCGTGCACGGCGCCATCAATGTATTGGGTCTGGCCAAACGGCTGGGCGCCCGCGTTCTTCAGGCGTCGACCAGCGAGGTCTATGGCGATCCCAGCGTTCACCCGCAGCCGGAGGAATATTGGGGCAACGTGAACACGATCGGGCCGCGTTCATGCTATGATGAAGGCAAGCGCTGCGCGGAGACATTGTTCTTCGATTATTATCGCCAGCACAAATTGCCGATCAAAGTGATGCGCATCTTCAACACCTACGGGCCGCGCATGCACCCCAATGATGGCCGTGTGGTCTCCAACTTTATCATGCAGGCGCTGAAGAACGAACCGATCACCGTTTATGGTGACGGGGCGCAGACGCGCGCCTTTTGCTATGTGGATGATTTGATCGAGGGCATGCTCCGCCTGATGGATTCGCCACCGGAGGTTACCGGCCCCATCAACATCGGCAACCCCGGTGAGTTCACCATCCTGGAATTGGCCGAGCTGGTGATCGCGTTGACCGGCTCGCGCTCGACCATCGAACGCCGCCCGCTGCCGCAAGATGATCCCAAGCAACGCCGCCCGGACATCACCAAGGCCAAGGCTTTGCTCGACTGGGAGCCGCGGGTGCCGTTGCGCGACGGTCTGGAGCGGACGATCCACTATTTCCGGCAGCGTTTTTTGGCTTGATCGAGGCCGGCTTCCGGTAAAGGGAAAGTCCACGACGCCCGAACGCTTCCACCAAGGCGGTGCGGGCGTCGTTTCCCTGTCGATTCTCTCTTGATGTCCGAACTCCCCTCATGCGGGTCACGATATCGCCAGAGCTGTGGCCTGCTGTCAGAAGCGCCGGGTCAAGAAGCAGGGCGCGCGGTGTCTCTCAAATCGAACAGCCACAGGAAAATCCGATGTGGTTCAATACCAATAATGACTTGCTGCTGATTCCTCTTGTGGTGATGACCTTGCTCTTCGGGTGATGTTTGGCTGGAGGCGAATCGGCGCTTGCCTTGTCGGAAGTATCTGGTCGTATTAATTTGTGTCCTGGCAAAGGGTGTATGAAGAGTTTCCTGGTGAATCACTGCCAAGACGGTTCGAGCAATAGCTAATAAATTATGAATTTTTGGCAAGGTCATGCCTGGTGGTGACTTGGCTTTGCTCCAGGGGTTAGGAGTCTTGTCCGCGCGCCGCTCAGGCGGCTTGCGCCGAGGGTACGAATGTAGTAGAACTCTAATCCTGTGGTATTAGGTCTAGCTCACTTTTGTGGGGTAGGCCTGCCAACCGTTTGAAAAGTCAGGCCTTTGGCGCCTCCTGGGCTGGTTCCTTGTCTGTGAGGCCGGAAGCGGGGCTAAAGCTTTAGCTTTGGATACAAAGAAAGGTAAAACACCATGGTATCAATTTCTCCCGACCACACCGTAGCGGATATCAAGAGAATATCGGCGTCGCTGTTCAAGACGCTGTCAGGTGACGATATCAAGCAGCTGACGACGGATGACATGGGCGCCTTGAGCGCGGCGCAAGTCGGCGCGCTCAGCGAGGAGGCTGTCCGGGCCCTGGATAGTGCGCAGGTCCAGGCGTTGTCGACCGCCGCGGTAAAGGGGTTTTCCGCCACTCAGATTGGTTACCTGTCCGCGACGCAATTCAGCTTCACTGGGGACCAATTATCCGTTCTCAACGCCGCGCAGCTTAAAGGCGTTAACGCTGATGATATTGGCGCGCTGAGCCCTGACCAGATCGGGCTGCTGTCCCGCACTCAGCTCGGTGGGCTGTCGGCAGACAGCTTCTCGGCGCTAAGCGCCGATCAGGTGAAAGCGCTGACCCCTGACAAGATCAAGGGCCTGACCGTCACCCAGATGAAGGGCCTGACCGCCGCCGATGTCGGTGAATTGAGCGCTGACCAGATCAAGAGCCTGTCCGCCAGTCAGCTCAACGGGCTGAGCGCTGACAATGTCCAGCAGCTTAGCACCGACCAAGTGAAGGCGCTGACCTCCACCCAGATCAGCGGCCTGACGACGACCAACCTGTCGGCGCTTAGCGCCAATCAGGTGAAGCTGCTGACCTCCGACCAGATCAAGACCCTGAAGGCCCCCCAGCTTAACGCGTTGGGCGCCGAGAACCTCGCGCTGTTGGGTACAGCTGTGGTTCAGGGGCTGACGACCGCTCAGATCAAGAGCCTGACGACGACCAACCTGTCGGCGCTCACCTCCGCGCAGATGGGGGTGCTGAGCAGCGCTCAGCTCAAGAATCTGAGCACTGTCCAGCTCAATGCGTTGGGCGCCGACAACCTCGCGCAACTGACATCGACAGCGATCTCGGGGCTGGCCCCCGCCCAGCTCAAGGGCCTGACGACGACCAACTTGTCGGCGCTCAACACCACGCAGATGGGGGTGCTGAGCAACGCCCAGCTCAAGGGCCTGACCACCCTCCAGCTCAAGAGCCTGAACGCTGACGATATGGGGGAGCTGAGCAGCGCCCAGCTCGGGGGGCTGTCGGCCGCTCAGCTCAACGCTTTGGGCACGGCCAATATCGCGACGTTGACCAGCGCGCAAGTGAAGGGGCTGACGTCCACTCAGCTCAGCGGGCTGACGACGACCAACATCACCCAGATGACCGCTGAGCAGGTGGGGGCGCTGACCTCCACCCAGATCAAAACCCTGAAGGCCGCCCAACTCAACGCGTTGGGCGCCGACAACCTCGCGAAGCTGACGTCAGCGGCCATCGGGGGGCTGACGGCTACCCAGCTCGGTGGCTTGACGGCGACCAACATCGCGAAGCTGACCTCCGATCAGATGGGGGTGCTGGGCAGTACTCAACTCAAGGGTCTGACCACCGTCCAGCTCAAGGGCCTGGGCGTTGAGGATATGGGTGAGTTGACCAGCGACCAGATCAAGACGCTGACGGCCACGCAGATCAACGCCTTGGGCACAGCCAACATTGCGGTGTTGACCAGCACGCAAGTGAAGGGGCTGACGTCTGCTCAGCTCGGCGGCTTGACGACGACCAACATCGCCAAGCTAACCGCTGAGCAGGTGGGGGCGCTGACCTCCGCCCAGCTTAAGACGGTGACGGGCACGCAGCTCAACGCGTTGAGCGCTGACAGCATCGTGAAGCTGAGCTCGGACGTGATCGGGGGGCTGAGCTCCGCTCAGATCACTCGCTTGACGGCGACCAGCCTCGCGAACCTGACCACCGAACAGATGCAGAAGCTGGGCGACGACCAGCTCAAGGGCCTGACCACCACCCAGCTCAAGGGCCTGGGTGTTGAGAGTATGGGTGAGTTCACCAGCACTCAGATCAAGACGCTGACGGCCACGCAGATCAACGCCTTGGGTACGGCCAATATTGCGGCGCTGGACCCAGAGACGATCAAGGGGCTGACGTCCACCCAGCTCGGTGGCTTGACGACGACCACTATCACGAAGCTGACCAATGATCAGGTGGGGGCGCTGACCTCCGCCCAGCTTAAGACGGTGACGGGCACGCAGCTCAACGCATTGGGCTCCGCCAGTATCGGGAAGCTGACCTCGGACGTGATGGCGGGGCTGACCTCCACCCAGCTCGGTGGCTTGACGGCGACCAATTTGTCGGCGCTGAGCACCGTGCAGATGCAAAAGCTGGGCGACGACCAGCTCAAGGGCCTGACCACCACCCAGCTCAAGGGCCTGAGCACGGCCGATATGAGTGAGTTGAGCAGCGACCAGATCAAGACGCTGACGGCCACGCAGCTCAACGCCTTGGGCACGGCCAACATTGCGGCGTTGAACGACGATCAAGTGAAGAAACTAACCTCCACCCAGCTCGGTGGCTTGACGACGACCAACATCGCGAAGCTGACCTCCGATCAGGTGGGGGCGCTGACCTCCGCCCAGCTTAAGACGGTGACGGCCACGCAGCTCAGCGCGTTGACCACCACCAACATCGCGAAGCTGACCGAGGACGTGATGGCGGGGCTGACCTCCACCCAGCTCGGTGGCTTGACGGCGACCAATTTGTCGGCGCTGAGCTCCACGCAGATGCAGAAGCTGGGCGACGACCAGCTCAAGGGCCTGACCACCACCCAGCTCAAGGGCCTGAAGACCGCCGATATGGGTGAACTGACCAGCGACCAGCTCAAGCTTCTGACGTCCACGCAGATCAACGCCTTGGGAACGGCCAATATTGCGGCGTTGAGCGGCGTTCAAGTGTCGGGGCTGACCTCCACTCAGCTCGGTGGCTTGACGACGACCAACATCGGGAAGCTGACCGCTGCTCAGGTGGGGGCGTTGACCTCCGCTCAGCTTGTGACGGTGACGGGTGCTCAGCTCAACGCGTTGACCACCACCAACATGATGAAGCTGACCGTGGATGTGATGGATGGGCTGACCTCCGATCAGCTCGGTGGCCTGACGACGACCAATTTGTCGGCGCTCACCACCGCGCAGATGCAGAAGCTGGACGCCGAGCAGCTCAAGGGCCTGACCTCCACCCAGCTCAAGGGCCTGAAGACTTCCGATCTGGGTGAGTTGACCCCCACCCAGATCAAGCTTCTGTCGTCCGCTCAGCTCAACGCCTTGGGCACCAGCAATATCGGGGCGCTGAGCGACGCGCAAGTGAAGGAACTAACGAGCGCTCAGCTCAATGGGTTGACCACCACCAATATCGGAGCGCTGAGCACGGCGGCGATTAAGGGGCTGACCTCCGGCCAGATCACGGATCTGTCTGGGCCCAATCTCTCGGCGCTGACCACCGCGCAAGTGTCGCAACTGGCGGGAACTCAGCTCCAGGGTCTGACTACCACTCAGATCAAGGATCTAAGCACCACGGATGTGGGTGAACTGAGTGCTGATCAGTTCCTGGGTCTTGCGAATACTCAGCTCGCTGCCTTGAGCTCAAGCGCCATCAAGGCGATGACTGCCGATGAGGTTAAAGGTCTGAAGGCGACTCAGATCACGGGGCTTGCTGTAACCCAGATGCCTGGTCTTACGACGACCCAGATTGGTCTGATGAGCTCTACTCAAGTTGCAGGGTTTCAGTCTGGACAGTTGGACGCAATGGCCTCAGACGTTAAGACAGCGGTTCTGGCCAAGCTTCCCACTTAAATCTTGAGAACATGTGATAGCAGCGCCTGAGAAAACGAGGGCGTTGTTATCACAGCCAATCGTAGGAAATAGTATCGAGGAATAAGGCACACCGATCGACTGAGGTTGATCGGTGTGCTTTTTCTCTAAAGCGGATCGTATTTTGCTCCAGGTAGATACAGCAATGGGAGCGAAATCCGCTGAACTCTCTCCCTCTACAGCTAATGCTATGGGCCTGATGAAATGACAAATTCTATATTCCTGTCTGCGGTAAAGAAGATCACCGAGAAGAACTTTCCTCTTGTGGAATTGCTGACGACCAGTGATTCTTTAAAAGGTGTAGGTTCTGTTGAGCTTTCTATTCAGCTTTATAAATTATGGCTTCAATTCAATCCTGAAGAGAAGCTGGTCTATGTTGCTTACTTCAACCTTGCAGCCTTACAAAACACCGCCAATGACTTGGCCGGAGCAAAAGAGAGCCTGGAGAAGGCGATCGCCATCAATCCAGATTTTTTCCCGCCCTACATCAATATTGGTGGGGTGCTGGAAAAGCTTGGAGCCCCGGATCAAGGCATTACCCAATGGTCGGTTGTCGTCAACAAGCTTGCGCAGATCAGTGGCCAAAATATTCGCTATAAGACCGGCGCGCTGAAGCAGATTGGCCGTGTCCTCGAGGATCACCGCCGGCTTGGGAATGCTGAAGCCATCCTCCAGCAATGCCTTGATATTGATCCCAACCAGGATGAAGTCATTGCGCATTTCATTGGGCAGCGGCTTTCACAGTGCAAATGGCCAACGATTGTTCCCTGGGACGGCGTTTCACGCAAACGGCTGATGATGGGCATCGACCCCTTGTCCATGCCCGCCTACACGGATGACCCCCTCCTTCAGTTGGCCACCTCCCACTATTACAGCAAGAATCTGGTCGGCTACCCCGCTCTTAATCTGCAAGCCGAACAGCAGGGGCCGCGCCGTCCTGGCCGGCTGCGCATCGGTTATGTGTCGTCCGATCTTCGCGAACACGCGGTCGGCTATTTGACGGCGAACCTCTTTGAATTGCATGACCGGAACAAAGTGGAGGTGTTCGCCTACTACTGCGGGGTCCCCAAGGACGATCCGTTGCAGGCCAGGATAAAGGCCGCTGTCGAGCATTGGACAGATATTCGCCCGATGGACGATGAGACTGCGGCGCGTCGGATCGCCGCCGATGGCATCGACATCCTCGTCGATCTGAACGGCTATACGAAAGAGGCGCGGGCGAAGGTCTTCGCCATGCGACCGGCCCCAGTCATCGTGAATTGGCTGGGCTATCCGGGCAGCATGGGCAGCCCCTATCACCACTACGTCATTGCCGACGACTGGGTCATCCCCGAAGAGCATGAGGTCTACTTCTCGGAAAAAGTGCTCCGCCTACCCTGCTATCAGCCGAATGACCGCAAGCGCGTCATTGCCGCGCAGCGGCCATCACGCAAGGATGCGAATCTTCCTGAGGATGCGTTTGTCTTTTGTTGCTTCAACGGTGTGCAGAAGGTCAATCGCTTCACCTTCCAACGCTGGATGGAAATCCTGAAGCGGACGCCAAACAGCGTCCTATGGATGCTGGACACCTCGGGGCTTGTGGTCGAGACCCTCAAGGACTTCGCCGAGCAAAACGGGGTGTCGCGGGATCGTCTGATCTTTGGCCATGGCTTGGCCAA
This sequence comes from Azospirillum sp., assembly GCA_031546725.1. Classification (GTDB taxonomy): domain Bacteria; phylum Pseudomonadota; class Alphaproteobacteria; order Azospirillales; family Azospirillaceae; genus Azospirillum. Next base: position 85,597 of record JAVBJZ010000011.1, on the reverse strand, counting down.
CCCCTACCACCTTGCCCGCTATCCGCTTGCCGATTTGTTCTTGGACACCTCCCCTTACGGGGCGCATACGACGGCGTCCGACGCGCTTTGGTGTGGTGTTCCGGTCTTGACGATGTCCGGGCGGGGCTTCGCCTCACGGGTGTGCGGCAGCCTGATACGCTCCGCCGGTCTGCCGGATCTGGTGTGCAACTCGCTTGACGAGTATGTGGAACGCGCCGTCGCCTTCGGCAATGACCCGAAACTGCTTCAGCCCTACAGGGACCGGCTCAACGCAGCGCGCGACTCGAGCACGCTCTTCGATACGGAGCAGCTTACGCGCAAGCTCGAGGGGCTGTATGCGCAAATGCAGGAGGATTATCAGCAAGGACGGCTGCCAATTCCAGATTTGCGGAACCTTGATGTTTACCACACCCTTGGTCTGGAAGAGGACCATGAGGAGATCGAGGTCATGGCGGTGGCCGATTACCAGGCTTGGTATAAGGAAAAGCTGGCGCGCCGGCATTCTATCTGGCCGATCACCTCAGACAACCGGCTTTGGACGGAAAGCGATATCGCCAAGGCCGCCAAGAAAGTGCCGGAGCTGACTGGCGCCAAGAAGTAGAGCGGATCGAAAGACTCTGTTGTAACACGTAAGAAATGGCTAAGGGCCGGTCGCACGACCGGCCTTTGGTCATTATTGTCTACAGCTTTACAGGCGCCCTTATGTGGCCATACTGTAGAGAATGATCGAATTGGACGCACAGCTTCTGCTGCGGGCTTACGCCGTCGGTATCTTCCCCATGGCGGAAAGCGCGGATTCGCAGGAACTTTCCTGGTTTGACCCGGAACCACGGGGCATTCTGCCGCTGGATGGGTTTCACCTGCCCAAACGCCTGAAACGCACGCTGCGCACCACTCCCTTTGAAATACGATTCGACAGCGCCTTTCGCACAATTGTCGAAACCTGCGCTCAGTCCACGGCGGAGCGGCCGACGACCTGGATCAACGCGGACATCGTTCGGCTCTACAGCGAACTGCATGAACAAGGTTTCGCCCATTCGGTCGAAACTTGGCGTGCTGGAAAGCTGGTTGGGGGGCTGTACGGCGTGTCGCTGGGCAGCGCCTTCTTCGGCGAGAGCATGTTCAGCCACGAGACGGACGCCAGCAAGGTGGCGTTGGTGCATCTGGTGGCCCGCCTACGGGCCGGAGGTTTCACGCTGCTGGATACGCAGTTCGTAACCGAACATTTAAGCCGCTTCGGTGCTGTTGCTATTCCACGCGCGGACTATCACCGCCGCCTGGCTCAGGCGATAAAGGGACATGGGGAATTCACGAACCTGTCCCAGAGGCAGGCGATGGCGCAGCTGTTGGGGGGTGAGGGGGACTATGGCTGTTTCGCCACGCAGGACAGCACCCACAAATCATAGATCGGGTGTTCCATCGCTGACAAAGCCGGGCTGGAGGAGAACATCCAGCCGCTGAAGATTGTCGGCTTGGTTGAATCCGCTTTATTCTCGACCACTTCGAGGAAGGCTGCGGATTCAGGAGGTTCCATCGGTGGATTCTCCTTGCAGGCGCGCAGCGTGATGCTGAGGGGGCCGAAGCTCTTCGTGTCACCGACGGCGATGTCAAAGGTCGAAACCCGTGCGGTGACCTTGTCGAGGCTCTGAACACGGGCCATCGGGCGCTCCAGCATTTGCGTGGGGGCCGGGGCAGACGCAGCCGCACCCGGCAACGCCAGAAGCGCGGTCATCAAGGCCGCACGCACAGCAAAGGGCATCCTCACGTCCAACACGCTCCCAAAGGCTGGTGACTTACCCATGCCTTTATAGCGCAAGCCTGACGCACGTCCAGTTGGACATAGCGCCGATGCAGGATTGGTCGGATTATTGGGCGCTGCCGCTGCTGGTTCGCGGGGCGCTGTCGGTCCAGGACTGACCGGAGCGTTTATTGCGATCTTCCAACTCCTGCGCGCCAGCCCCAGCCCCGGCGCCAAGGCCAGCCCCGACCACCGCCCCCACCGGGCCGCCAACCACCGCCCCCGCCGCCGCGCCGCCCAAGCCGCCGGTGGCCGCCTTTTCCTCTGTGTTGGCGCCGCATGCCGTGAGGATGATGCTGAAGATGAGGAGGGATAAGAAACGAATCGTCTTCATACGCCTCTCCTTATTCTTTTATACCCGGTCAACGTGTACCGTGCCGGAGAAACGGAGGGGAATGAGAATGGTTCCCGTCAAAAAGAAAAGGCCGCACGCGCGTGCAGCCCTTCAAAACGTCAATCGGCGAAATCTTGACCGAACAAAACGCTCTTACATTTTAGCGCCCGGCCCGCTCGGTTGGTCCTTGGGGCCGTCCCCCTTGTTCATGCTCTGCAGACTGAAGATAACCTGTCCCAGAAGCTGCTCGATGCCGGGGGTGCTCTGCGTGTATTCGATACGGCCACCCGCAGCGATCACCTCGCCCTCCCCGCCGGGCTCAAGCGACAGGAATTTGCCGCCCAGCAGACTCTCGCTCGCCACGATGGCGGCGGTGTCCTTGGGCAATTTGACCGCGTTATCGATCTGCATGTGCACAAGGGCCTGGAAGGTCTTGGGGTCAAGCGTCAGGCTTTCCACCGAGCCAACCTTGACGCCGCTGATGCGCACATCGGCCCCCGCCGCCAGCCCGGCGATGCTGCTGAAGCCAGCAACCACCGGATACCCCTGGACCTTGCGCAGATCCGCACTGCGGTAGGCGAAGATGACAAAGAAGGCGGCAACGACAAGCACGACGCCACCCAGCACGGTCTCGATGACGTTCCGGCGCATGATGATTCCTAAAAACTTGGCCGGGAACTTACTTTGGCGTCCAGGGCTCGTAGTCGCCGGTTGCGGGCGCCCGCACGCCACCCTTGAACGCATGTCCTGGTGGGCGGTACGCCTGCGCCGAACCCGATGGATTGGCCTTCCAGTTCGCAGAACCCTGCGCTTCCGGCAGCGGTTCCTTGGCTGAGTGATGAAGCCAGGAATGCCACTCCGCCGGGACCTTGGAGGCTTCCGGCTCACCGTTGTACATCACCCAACGGCGCTCGCGCATGCTGCGGGGGCTCTTCTTATCCCGGTAATACGTGTTGCCGAAACGGTCGGTCCCGACCACCTCGCCATGGCGCCACGTGAAAAACCGGATCTGGACATTGGCCATCCAGGTAATGAGGGATATCTTTTCGCTCATCGTCGTGATCGGGCCGTTGTAAGAAGGAGGAGCGCACCCTGGAAAAGGGGAGCTTCCGAATGGTGAGCACTATGACATCCTGGTGAACGCCCGTCCACCTCAATGCTTGGCTTTCTATGACAGGATAGGCAGCGACGATTCAGTTGAAAATAATGCAGGCGAAGCGGCGTTCCGTCAGGAGAAGACGCAGCGCAAACCCCAGGAAAATCACGCCGGCAATGCCATCCAGCATGGTGCGCGTGTGCCGGCTGGTGAGGAAGGCGCGCGCCGCCCCGGCGCTCAAAACCGCCACGCCGGCAAGGTATACGCAGCCCATGGTCGTGTTGATCAGGCTCAGCAGGAAGGTTTGCAGCGCGACCATGCCGCGCTCCGGGGCTACGAATTGTGGCAAAAAGGCCATGTTGAACAGGATAATCTTGGGATTCAGCAGATTCGTCAGCAGCGCGTTGATGAACACGCGCCGCGCCGGCGCCGCCGGCGGCGATTCCAGCGCCGCGCTGCTGCCGGTGCGGTACGCCTTGATGACGCTCCATAAAGCCCGGCTGCCGATCCACGCCAGATAGGCTGCGCCAGCATAGCGCAGAATACCGAACAGCGCCGGTGAGGCGGCGATCAGCGCTGACACGCCCAGGGCGGTCAAGAACGCCTGCATCACATTGCCCACCGTGATCCCGGCGGTCGCCACGAGGCCGGCTCGGCGGCCCTCGGTCAACCCACGCGAAAGGACGAGCAGCGAGTCGGGACCCGGCGCCAGCACCAACACGGTGGCGGCCACAAAGTAAAGCTGCAACAAATGCGGATCGAACGGCATGGTGAACGATTCTTCCAGAACATCGCGGCCAAAACGCCGGGGGCGGGAATTATAGAGCAGGCCATCCGAAAATGTCCGCATCGATGATAGGGCGCCACCCGCCAATATCCCTCCGCCAATTCCGGCACGCCAGCAAAGGAGCGTCTGCGCTTTGTCGCCCACCGTTTTGTCGCCCCCTGCTTCGCCCTTGGCCATCCTTGCCGAAACCGACCTCTACGCCCCGGTCAAGGCGTTCCTGGAAACGCAGGGATTCACCGTAAAGGCGGAGATTCACGGCTGCGATCTTGTCGCCGTCCGTGGCGCTGAACAGCCGGTGATCGTCGAGCTGAAGAAGCGCTTTACGCTGGATTTGCTGCTTCAGGGCGTGGATCGGTTGGGCCTCACCGATCTTGTCTACCTCGCCGTGCCGCAACCTGGCCGCCGCGCCTCGGGGGCGTCGCCGTACGACTCCGGTGTCAAGAAGCTCTGCCGCCGTCTTGGTCTTGGCTTGCTGATTGTCGATCCCGCGCGTGCGGCAGGGCATCAGGTGGATGTTCTGCTCGATCCCATCCCCTACGCCCCGCGCAAGGACCGCAAGCGCGCCACCCGTCTTTTGGGTGAGTACGCCCGCCGCGTTGGCGATCCCAACCGGGGTGGCTCAACGCGCGTTCCCATCGTCACGGCCTACCGCCAGGACGCGCTACGCTGCGCCCGGCTGCTGCACGAACACGGGCCGATGACGCTGAAAGCGTTGCGTCTTGCCGGCGCCCCCAGGGATGTGGCGGCGATACTCCAGCGCGATGTCTATGGCTGGTTTCAACGCCAGGCCTTCGCCACCTACCAGCTCTCGGAGAAGGGAGGACAGGAATTGGCGGTGTTTGCCCACGCCCTGGCGGAGGGATGACCTACGCCTGACGCACCTTGAGGATCACGCCGTCAACGGCGACGACGCAGACGCTGGCGCCCGCCGGCAGGTCAGGGCCTTCGACCGTCCATGAGGAATCGCCGACCAGCGCGCGGCCGCGGTTGTTGACGATGGCGGTTTCCAGCGTGTGCACCGTGCCGATGTACTGCTCCGCGCGACGATTAAGGCTGGGGTTGAGACGGCGCAGTGGGGGGGCATGCAGGCCAAGGCGGCGGTAGAGCGTCCGACCGCCGATGATCGTGGCGATGGACAGCACGGCGAAAAGCAGCAACTGCCATTCCCAGCCGAGGTCCGGCAGCGCCAGCATGACCACGCCGACCAAGGCCGCCGCGCTTCCAAGCCACAAGAAGGCGGCGCCGGGGGCCACGACCTCCACCGCCGCCAGCAACACCGCCGCCACCAACCAATGCCAAGCCCCGATCATCGGCGAACATTCCCGTGCGTGGAGCAGGAGTTATAGAACAGATCAAAAGATACAGCGGATTCCGGTTTGATTTGAACCGGAATCCGCTGTGGGGTGGCCGTATCAGGCCTCTTGCATCACCATATCGATGGCGCCGCATGGGCATTCGGTGGCGCAGATGCCGCAGCCCTTGCAGAAGTCGTAGTTGAACTGGAACCCCTTGCCTGGCCCCAGCTTGATCACCGCGTTGTCGGGACACACGCCGAAGCAATTGTCGCATTCAAAGCAATTCCCGCACGACAGGCAACGGCGCGCCTCGAACAGCGCGGTGCTTTCGTCCAGCCCGCCCTTGACCTCGTCGAAGCTGGTCTGGCGGCGCAGAAGGTCCAGGGTTGGCTGAACCGTTTGCGGGGCGTCGGTGTAATACCACGGGTTGAGACGATCGAAGTCAGCGGTCGAGCGCTTGGCCGCCGGCTCATAGGTCGCGCCGCGCAGATACGCATCGATGTGGCGGGCCGCCTTCTTGCCGTGGCCGACGGCCACCGTCACCGTGCGTTCCGAAGGCACCATGTCGCCGCCACAGAACAAGCCAGGATAGCCGGTCTGCAGATCGGGACCGACCTTGATGGTGCGGTCCTTGTTGATCTCAACGCCGGGAACCTGCTCGATGACCGTGGTGTCCACATCCTGACCCAAGGCGAGGATCAGCGTGTCCCCCTCCAATTTCTCAAAGACGCCAGTCGCTTGTGGCCAGCCCTTTTCATCGAGGGCCATCGTCTCGACAAGCAGTTCACCCTCATCCATCCGCTTGATGGTGCGCAGCCAGTGCATGGTGACGCCTTCCTCCAGGGCCTCTTCGACCTCGAAGTCGTGCGCCGGCATCATTTCGCGGGTGCGGCGGTAAACGATCAGCGCTTCTTCCGCCCCCAGGCGCTTGGCGGTGCGGGCCACGTCGATGGCGGTGTTGCCGCCGCCATAAACCACCACGCGCCGACCGAGCTTCGGCGGTTCAGCCCCCGCCTCCATACCGCGCAGCACGCTGACGGCGTCAAGGACCTGGGCGGCGCCGCCGGCGGGGATATCCGTGCGCTTGGCGAGATGGGCCCCCACCGCCGCGAAGCAGGAATCATAGCCCCCGGCCTTCATGGCGGCGGGAATGTCGTCGATGGTGGTGTTGAGCTGCAGCGTGACGCCCATGTCGACGATGCGCTGCACCTCCGCGTCCAGCACATCGCGCGGCACGCGGTAGCTGGGGATGCCGAAGCGCATCATGCCGCCGGCCTTGGGACCGGCCTCGGCGATGACCACCGCATGCCCCAGGCGCGCGAGGTGGTAAGCCGCCGACAGACCCGATGGGCCGGCGCCGATCACCAGCACCTTCTTGCCGCTGGCGGGACCGGGGGCGATCGTCCACCCCTCGCGGATGGCGAGGTCGCCCAGGAAGCGCTCCACGGAGTGGATGCTTACGGATTTATCGATCTGGGCGCGGTTGCAGGCGCTCTCGCAGGTGTGATAGCAGGCGCGGCCCATGATGGCGGGCAGCGGGTTGTCGGCCATCAGCGTTTCCCAAGCGGCGCGGTAGTTGCCTTCCTCCGCGTGGAACAGCCAGCCCTGGATGTTCTCGCCGGCTGGGCATTGCTTGTTGCAGGGTGGCAAATGGTCGTTGTAGACGGGCTTCACCGTGCGCCAGGAACCCGTGTGGTTCACCAGCGAGGAGCCGACGTCAAGCGTGATGGCGAAGGGACGGTGTGTGGTCATCACGCGGTCTCCCCAACGGTTTCAGGAGTGCGCAGCAGGTTGAAGCGGCGGCAGTTCTCGTCGGCCATCGCCTGCATGCGGGCCAGGGATGCGGCGGCGTGTGGGTTATCCGCTTTGAACAGATGGGCGAAGCGCCGCTGCGGCTTCAAATAATCGATGACCGGTACCTTGCGGCGAATCGGCTTGGACGCGGTGACCACGCCGTGCTCCGCCTCGAACAAGGGGAACAGGCCGCTTTCAGAGGCCAGGCGCGCCAGCTTGATGGTGTCGTGGCTGAGCGTGCCCCAGCCCAGCGGGCAGGGCACCATGATGTGGATATAGCGCGCGCCGCGAATCGACATGGCCTTGATGATTTTGCGCTCCAGATCGTGCAAATCGGCCACCGTCGCTGTCGCGACATAGGGAATGTTGTGCGCCATGGCGATGAGCGGCACGTTCTTGCCCGTGCCGAAGACATTGCCGGGCTCATCGCCCATCGCCGGCGTGGTGGCGGTGCGCGCCGCCGGCGGGGTCGCCGAGGAACGTTGCACGCCGGTGTTCATATAGGCTTCGTTGTCGTAGCAGATGTACAGCACATCATCGTTGCGCTCGAACATGCCGGACAGACAGCCGAAGCCGATGTCGGTGGTGCCGCCGTCGCCGCCCTGGGCGATGACCCGGACCTTATCCTTGCCCTTCACCCGCATGGCCGCCGCCACGCCGGTCGCCACCGCCGCGGCGTTGCCGAACAGCGAATGAATCCAGGGAACCTGCCAGGAGGTTTCCGGGTAAGGGGTGGTGAACACCTCCAGGCAGCCGGTGGCGTTGACGCAGATCAGCTTGCCGTTGGTGGCGCGCATGGCGGCGTCAATGGCGTAGCGCGCGCCCAGCGCCTCGCCGCAACCCTGGCAGGCGCGATGGCCGCAGGTGATGGCGTTGGAGCGGTCCTCGGAGGATTGGACGGTGCGCGTCTCCGGGTCGAGCAGGCGGTTGCCAACGGTCAATGTGCCGGTTTGGTAGAATTTGACGGTCTGGGTGTCGGCCAAGGTATTTGGCTGGGCATCGGTCTGGGTCATGGGAACCCCCTCATACGCGATCCGGTAGGATGCGGAATCACAGCACGTTTTGGGCGCCGACATGGCGCAGGATGTTTTCAGCGATCGGGCCGGAACGGCGCGTCTTGCCGATGCGGGCGATCTCCGCATCCACCACCTCGCGCTTGAGGTCGAGGAAGTGCAGATCGTAGTGGGGCTCGTTCCTCACATTGGTAAGGAACTCCTTCAACGACGCGCGGGTGATCGGGCGGCCGCCCAGGCCGGCGATCAGCGTGTAGACACGGCTGTGATGGCCACGCAACGCCATGCGGATATGCGAGGCGAGCACGCCGCCCATGCCGACGGCGAGGTTCTTTTCCACCACCACCACCCGCTTGGCGCCCAGCAGCGCATCACGGACCTGTTCCAGCGGGAAGGGACGGAACGCACCGATGTAGAGGGCGCCGATCTTCTCGCCCTGTTCGCGCATCTCGTCGATGCTGTCCTTGATGGTGCCCATCACCGAGCCCATGGCGACGACGATGGTCTCGGCGTCTTGTGCGCGGTATGCGCGCACCAGACCGCCGGAATCCCGGCCAAAGATGGCTTTGAATTCGTCGGCGATGGCGGGAATGAGGTCCAGAGCCTCCATCTGCTTGTGATGAGCCAGATAGCGCACCTCGGTGAAGGCTTCGGGACCGACCATGGCGCCCATGGAGACCGGCTCGGCGGTGTCCAGCACCTGCTGCGGCTCGAAGGCCGGCAGGAAGGCGTCGACCTGTTCCTGGCTGGGGATATCCACCCGCTCGACTGCGTGGGTCAGAATGAAACCATCGACATTGACCATCACCGGGCAGGACAGCGCTTCGGCCAGCCGGAAGGCCTGGATGTGCAGATCGACAGCTTCCTGGTTGGTTTCGGCGAACAGCATGATCCAGCCGGCGTCGCGCACCGACATGGCGTCGGAATGGTCGTTCCAGATGTTGATGGGGGCCCCGATGGCGCGGTTGCCCAGCGTCATGACGATCGGCAGACCGAGGCCGGAGGCGTTGTAGACCGCCTCCATCATATACAGCAGCCCTTGCGAGGCGGTGGCGGTGTAGGTGCGCGCCCCCGCCGCCGAAGAACCGATGGCGACGGACAGCGCCGCAAACTCGGACTCGACGTTGATGTATTCGCAGTTGGTGAGGTGACCGGTGCGCGCCATCTCCGCCAGACCTTCGACGATGTGCGTCTGGGGGGTGATGGGGTAGGCGCAGATGACTTCGGGACGGCACAGCGCGATGGCTTCCGCCATGGCGTGGCTGCCTTCGACCTGCTTCAGCATTGGGTGTTTCCTCCCGGATCGGACGGCGGCGTTCAGACGCGGCAGTGTTCATACGCAGCGGATGCTGCAGCGGCGTTCGCTTCGCCGATCTTGCCGGGGAAGGTCTCGCGGATGGCGGCAAGCACCGAGTCCAGCTTGATCCGCCCGGTGATTGCGGCGAAACCGCCCAGCAGCGCCGCGTTCGGCAGTGGCCGACCGACATGCTGCTTCGCCATCTCGCTGGCCGGCACGCATAGGGCGTGGCCTTTGGGCAGGCGGGCGATACGCTCGGCTATGTGCAAATCGGCGAAGCCGCGCGCCGAGTTGATCAGAACATACCCATCGTCGGGCAGGCCCTGGAAGACATCCACGCTGTGCAGCAGCGTCGGGTCTTGGATGATCAGCGCGTTGGGCTCGAGGATCGGCTCGCGCAGCCGGATTTCCTTGTTGTCGATGCGACAGAAGGAGACGACCGGCGCCCCCATGCGTTCGGAACCAAAGCTCGGAAAGGCTTGGGCGTGCTTGCCTTCCTTAAAGGCGGCCACGGAGAGCATTTCGGCGGCGGTGACCACGCCTTGCCCTCCACGTCCGTGGAAACGGACCTGGAACATCGAGCATCCTCCAGCAGAGCGTTCGCGTTTAATTGTCCGCAATTTTCTTACTCATAATTTGTAAGTGGTCCTACCAAGGCCAGCATTGATGTAACGCAATTCCCCCGATGGCCGAAGAAAGGGCGAAGAGGCGCCCTGCATCGATTAACTTAAATGAAGTTAATTGAACGGAGGGCCGTGCCTGAGGCTGATTTGGCCTTGCCGGTTTTGTGGGCTCCAGGGCAGCCATGCACGCAAAGCGTGTCGCGGCGATCCGCGCCGTTCTTTCGGATAGGTGGGGATGGATCATTGCTCTGGACTGTTCCTATCCAGTTGGGAAGCCTCTGGAGCGCATGATCATGAGCAGCAATCCCTGGCCCACCGATGGCGCCGCGCTTGCCGACGTTCTGGAGCCGGTCCTGATCGCGGCGGATGATGATGATGACGCCGTGCTTATCCAGGCTGTCACGGATGTGGCGGAGGCGTTGGCGGCGCTTGGCGTTTTGATCATCGATCGGTCTGGCAGGCCGGCGTATGGCGTGACCGATGAGCGGGCTGTCATCGGCGCGCTGGCTACCCATGCCCGGACGCTGGCGCGCTATGGTCATCTGGATGACGCCCTTGGGGTCGGGGAATTGATGGACCGCGTCGACCGCCTCAGCCAACGCCCGCGCCGCCAGCGGATGGCATAGCACGCCTTCGCTTGGGAGGGCTTGACACAGGGCGCCTTCGTCGTCTCGTGTGTTCTTCCCAGCCTCCGTTATCCGGCGCTGTTCGCCATCTCAGGAGTCATTCATGGCCTGGAATCCCCATCAATATCTGAAGTTTGCTCAACCCCGTTTTCGCCCGGCGCAAGATTTGTTAGCGCGTGTGGAGAAGGAAGACCCAAAGACAATCTACGATCTTGGATGTGGCGCTGGTAATGTTACAAAATTATTGGCGGCCAGATGGGAAAAAGCAAAAGTAACGGGGATTGACAGTTCTCCAGAAATGCTTGATAAGGCCATGGAGGGTGATGGTGATATCACATGGCGACAGAGCAGCATCGCTGAATGGGAACCGGAAGAACCCGCTGATTTAATTTTTTCCAATGCGGCGCTGCATTGGCTTTCCGGTCATGACATTCTTTTTCCCAAATTGATGGGTTGTCTCGCCCCCGGCGGTGTTCTGGCTGTCCAAATGCCCAGGAATTTCAGCGCTCCCTCGCACACCCTGATCACGCAGACCATACTCAGCGATCGCTGGCGTTCAAAGCTGGAGCACCGGCTGCGTCCGTTGCCGGTTGCTGAACCACATTTTTACTATGATCTCATCGTTGCGCATTCCACCAGCGTCGATATCTGGGAAACTGAATATCTTCAGGTTCTTGATGGAGAAAATCCGGTAAAAGAATGGACGAAAGGGACGTGGCTCAAGCAATTGCTTGATACTATGGACGACGAGGACCGCGTGGCTTTTGAAGATGATTACGCCCGGCGTGTCGAGAAAGCCTATCCACGCCTTCCCAGCGGGAAAACACTGTTTCCATTTCGGCGCTTGTTCATCCTCGCCACAAAATAATCCGCTATTATAGCCTTGCTCTAAAGCGGCAGGCGGACCAGGGCGCGCAAGCCGCCCTGGGGGCTGTCGGACAGGATGATGTCACCGCCGTGGCCGTGCATCACGTCGCGGGCGATACTCAACCCCAGGCCGGCGCCGCCAGTCGCTTTGTTGCGCGAGGTCTCCAGGCGAACGAAGGGCTTGAACACCTCTTCGCGCGCCTGGGCCGGGATTCCGGGACCGTCATCGTCGATGATGATCTCGATCAGGTTGCGGCGGCGTTGCACGCTCACCCAGATGCCGTCGGCGTGGCGGCGGGCGTTCGCCAACAGATTCATCAAGCAGCGCCGGAAGGCGTTGGGTTTGAGCGGCAACATCAACACGTCTTCCGACATCTCTAGACGGACCGTCGCGCCTTCGCGTCGCACGCCGGCGACCACCTCGTTGAGCAGGCGCATGAGGTCGGTCGGTTGCGTGGTTTCCGTTCCCTCACCGCGGGCGAAGGCGAGATAGCCTTCGATCATCGTCTCCATCTCGCTGACGTCGGTCATCAGCTCTTCAATCTCGGACCCTTCACCCAGCATGTCCAGCGCCAGCTTCATGCGGGTGAGCGGCGTGCGCAAATCGTGGCTGACGCCGGCCAGCATCTCGGTGCGCTGGGTGATCTGGCGTTGGATGCGTTCGCGCATCTTGAGAAAGGCGCTGGCTGCCTGCCGCACCTCCAGCGCCCCTTCCGGCTTGAAGTTGGGCACGTCGCGTCCTTTGCCAAAGCTGTCGGCGGCGGCGGCAAGGCGGCGGATCGGGCGGATCTGGTTGCGCATGAAGATGATGGCGATGGCGAACAGCACCAGGGCCGAACCGACCATCCAGAGAATGAAGATGTAGCTGGTCGGGCTGAACAGCCGTCGTTCCGGCGACATGACCGAGAGGACGCCGTCAGACGTCTGCACCTGGATTTCGTACCATTCCCGCAGCACTTCGGTGTTGATGATGAAGGGGCGGTGGACACGGTCATCCAGCGCCCGGCCCAGCGCCGTCTCCAGCAGACCGCGCAGTTTGCGGGCCGGCGCCGCCAAGGTCGCGCCAGGCTCCAGGGTGACCATCAACTCGCTGCTGCGCGCCGCCATGGCGATGATGCGCTGCCGTCCCTCGGGCGAGGGATCGCGTTCCAGCATCTCGGTCACCATGGCGATATCGCCGGCCACCGCGCTGGCCAGCCGGCTGGTCACGCTTTCCCAGTGCCGGTCATAAAAGATCCAGGTGGCCACCGCCTGCGCCAGGATGACCGGCGTCACGATGATCAGCAACGACCGCGCGAACAGCGTGCGCGGCAGCACGCTCTTCAAGCGCAGAAGCGAAAAATTAGGACGGGGCGCGGGAAGAGGCGCATGGCCGGGCGCGGTCATCCGTCGGGCCTCAACACATAGCCTTCGCCGCGCACGGTGTGGAGGTAGCGTGGCTCACGCGGGTCCAGTTCGATCTTGCGGCGCAAGCGGGTGACTTGCACGTCGATGGTGCGGGCGTTGCCGGCCACCTTGGAGCGTTCGGTCAATTCCTCGCGTGAGAAGGTGACGCCGGGGGAGGCGGCGAGAATGCGCAGCAGGCTGGCTTCGGCGGTCGTCAGGCGGATGACCTCCTCGCCATTGCGCAGTTCATCGCGGTCCGGCAGGTACAAAAGCGGCCCCAGGCGCACGGGTGGGGGGGCAGGGGGATCGGGCGGCCTGACGGCCTGACGGCGCAGGATGGAGGTGACGCGCAGCAGCAGCTCACGGGGCTGGAACGGCTTCGCCAGGTAATCGTCGGCTCCGGCCTCCAGGCCGGCGATGCGGTCGTCTGGCTCGTCGCGGGCGGTGAGCAGCAAAATCGGGATGGCGTTGTCGCGGCGCAGCGACTGGGTCAGCTCCAGCCCGCTTTCGCCGGGCATCATGATGTCCAGCACAATCAGGTCGAACGCCAGAGCCTCCAGCTTGGCCCGGGCGTCCGCCGCGTCCTTCGCGGTGGACACCAGAAAGCCGTTGCTGGCCATATATTTGCGCAGCAACTCACGCAGCCGCGTGTCGTCATCGACGACCAGGACATGGGGCAGAGAGTCGACATCTTCCTCGGTCATGGCCACAACTATAGCGCGGGGCTTCAGGGACGAATAGGCGCTTTACCGCTTCATTCCCGCAAGCCGCGTCTCAGCCGGTGAAGCGAATTGGCGGCGATCCTTTTCATCCAGCATGCCCAGCATCACCTTGCGGAAGCCCTGCACGGCCTCGGCCCCCGCCATACGATAGGCGCGGGCGATGCGGTGGCGCTGCGTTTCAGAGAGCTGGCGTTCCAGCTCCACGCCCTTTTCCGTCAACTCCAGAAGGCGTTGGCGGCGGTCGCGCAGGCCGGTGGTTTGCACGATGAAACCTTGCCGCACCAATTCGCCGAGCACACGCGACAGGCTCTGCTTGGTGATCCGTAAGATCGCCAGCAGATCGGACACGGTGATGCGTGGATGGCGACCGACGAAGTAGACAACGCGGTGGTGCATCCGGGCCAAGCTGAACTGAGCCAGGATCTCGTCTGGTTCAGAGGTGAATTCACGGTAGGCGTAGAAGAGCAACTCCATGCCCGTGCGGAGTTCTTCTTCGCGCAAGAACAGTTGGTTTACACCTGCTTTTATATCGGACATGGCGATGTGATCGAGTGTTGGAGATAATAATTTGACAGCATTACAGACATAATCGAAAGGGAAACCTTGGACAAGGATTGGTTTCGCCGCGCCCTCATGGCCTCGGCGGCGCTCAAGGAAAGTGATTGCGCGCCGCCGGTATGACGGAAGCCTACACGGTTATGACGGTCAGGCTGACCGGCGAACGCGGCCCCTCGACAACGGTGATGCCGCTTTCGGTCCGGTGGTAGCGCCTGGCGTCCTCCACCGGGTCATGGCCGATGATGGTGTCGGGCGGAATACGCACATGCTTTTCAATGATGGCGCGGCGGATTTTGCAGCCACGCTCGATGATGACATTGTCGAAGATGATGCTGTCCTCCACCTCCGCGTAGGAATGCACCCGCACGAAGCGCCCGAGCACCGAGCGGCGGATGGTCCCGCCGGAGACGATGCAGCCGCCCGCCAGAATGGAGTCCATGGCCATTCCACGCCGCCCCTCATCGTCGAAGGCGAATTTGACGGGCGGATCGGAATAGCCGGCGGTGCGCAGCGGCCAGGCGCGGTTGTAGATGTTGAGGGGGGGATCGATGGCGCGCATGTCCATATTTGCTTCGTAGTAGGCGTCCAGCGTGCCGACATCGCGCCAGTAAGGTTTCTGCTGCTCGATCTGGCCGGGGATGTGGTTGGTCTTGAAGTCATACGCATACATGGCTGAGGCGCCGATCAGGCGCGGCAGGATATCCTTGCCGAAATCATGGCTGCTGTCGGTCCGCGCGGCGTCCTTGTAGACCATGTCCAGCAGGCAATTGCGCGAGAAGATGTAGTTGCCCATGGACGCCAGCACACAGTCGGGATTGCCGGGGATGGTTGGAGCGTCCGTTTTCTTTTCTATGAAGCCGGTGATGCGGTGGTTCTCATCGATTTCCAGAACGCCGAAATCCTTGGCGTATTTCTTTTCCACCGGCAGGGCGGAAATGGTCACGTCGGCGCGTTTTTGGAGGTGATATTCGATCATCGCCAGCACATTCATGCGGTAGATGTGATCGGCGCCGAACAGCAGGACGAGGTCGGGTTCGGACTGCTCAAGCAAATTGGCGTTCTGATAAACCGCGTCGGCGGTGCCACGGTACCATTCCTCACCGGCTGAGCGCATCTGGGCGGGGACGGGAATGATGAACTGGTTCTTCAGCATGCCGCCGAACTGCCACCCGTCACGCAGATGCTGGATCAGCGACTGGCTCTTGAACTGGGTCATCACATAGATCGAGTGAACGCCGGAATTCACCAAATTCGACAGCACGAAGTCGATGATGCGGTACTTGCCGCCGAAAGGAACGGCGGGCTTGGCGCGTTCCTGGGTCAGCGGCATCAACCGCGTTCCCTTGCCGCCGGCAAGGACAAGGGCAAGCACCTTAAGTTGCATCGCGCCACTCCTGAAACGCTTCGGGAAAAGGGCTGGCAGTGGAACCGTCCGGAGGGCGTCCGGGTTCCCCTCAAAGCCCTCAGCCTTGGATCTTCAGCCCTGGAGTGGTGTGGTGACAGACGGTATGATGCGCCCTTGCGGCCGCCAATGGAGCTAACCCGTTATGAAGACGATTCGTTTGGTTGTCGCCCTCGCCGCGCTGGTCTGCAGCGGTGTCGAGGCGCAAGAAGCCAAGAGGCCGCCGATGCGGGTGGTGGATGTGCTGATGCTGGGCGAAGGAACGGTCACTGGCGTCGTCAAGCGCGTCGGGTCCAGGTACTTCGCCTTGAGCGACGGTCAGCAGACGGTGGACGTCACCAGCAAGGAATTCATGTTCGACGTCTTGAAGGAAGGCGATACGGTGACTGTCACCGGCGTCATCAACCACGGCAGCATCAAACCCACCGACATTCTCCGCGCCGATGGAACCTTGCTGCCGAAGCGGGATGTAAAATAAGGGGGTGCTTCCATCCTAAATCCTGTTGCCCAAATCCCGTTGATGAAGCCCCATCAACGGGATTGAGGCCAAAGCCCGGTTTGGTTACGCGGCGCGCACCCTGTTGAGGAAGGTCGCAACCTCGTTGTGCAGTTTCTCGGCCTGGCGGCCCAGTTCGCGCGATGCGGTGAGCACCGCGTCGGCGGTGCCGCCAGTCTTGTCCGCCGCCGCCGTCACCTCGGTGATGTTGCGCATGACGTCCTGCGTGCCTTGGGCGGCGTGGTGAACGTTCTGCGCGATATCGCGGGTGGCGGAGCCCTGTTGCTGCATCGCTTCAGCAATGCCGGTCACCGTCTGGCTGATGGTGGTGACCGCGTCGGAGATGGTGCGAATGGACTCCACCGCGCCGCTGGTCGCCGCCTGCATTTCCGACACCTGGGCGGCGATTTCCTCCGTGGCCTTGGCGGTCTGACCAGCGAGGTTTTTCACCTCGGTGGCGACGACGGCGAAGCCCTTGCCCATCTCGCCGGCCCGCGCCGCCTCGATGGTGGCGTTCAAGGCCAGAAGGTTGGTCTGCGAAGCGATGTCCTGGATCAGAACGACCACGTCACCGATGCGTTGAGCCGCGCTGGACAGGCCCTGCACGGCGCCGTTGGTCTGTTCCGCCTTCCCGGCGGCGTCCATGGCCACCTGCGAGGAGGCGGTGAGCTGCTGCGAGATCCTGGCGATGGAGGATGACAGATCCTCAGCCGCCGTGGCGACGGTCTGCACGTTGGTCGCGGCCAGTTGTGAGGCGGTGGCCACGGCGGTGGATTTGGCGGTGGTCAACGCCGCATCCGATGACATCTGCTGCGCGTCGCGGCCAAGATTGCCGGCCGCCGTGCTCAGCGTGGTCACAACGCCGGAGACCGCTTGTTCAAAGCTGCTGGCGAACTCATCCATGGTGCGGCGGCGGTCGGCTTCGCCCTGCTTGCGCAGGGTCTCGCGCTCCTCCTCCATGTGCCGCATCTCCAGCGCGTTCTTCTTGAACACGCCGAGCGCGAGGGCGATGTGGCGCAACTCATCCTTGCGTTCGGAGCCGGGAATTTCCACCGACAGCTCGCCCTTGGCCAGCTTGTCCATCGCGTCGGTCATGGCGTGCAGCGGTACGGTGATCGCGCGGTTGATGAACCAAGCCAGCACCACGCCCAGAGCCAGGGCCACGCCCAAGCCGACGGCGATGAACAGCGTGGCGTTGGCGCGCCCTCTCTCGTGTTCCTCATGCTGGATGGAAACCAGACGAGAGGCGTGGTCGCTGACCGTGTTGGCGGCCTTGGCCATGGCGATCCGCGCCGTGCGTTGATTATCGATGGCGGTGGCCAGCGCGGCGAATTCCGTGCCGAACGCCGTGGCCGCCGCCTTGGCCGAGGCGATCATCTCCTTGCCGGTGGCGTCCACCAGCAGCTTTTCAGCCTCGTTGGCAAGGGCCAGCGTGTCCTTAAGGGCCTTTGGCACGACGCCGCGGGTCTCATCATCGCTCTTCAGCCGAAAGTCGCGTTCAGCCAGCATGGCGGCGAGCACACTTTGGGTTAGGCGCGAAGAGATGCCGCGCAGCAAGACCGCCTCGTTCACTTCGCTCTGGGCGAAATTGGCGGCCTCTCCCAAGGCGCTGGAGGTGGTGGACTGGTTTTCCTGCATCTCGTGGATCAGCGCCTGCACCTGCTCGGCCTGTTTTTCCAGCGCCTGAATGCGGGCCTGGAAGGCCTCGTCTTCGTCATCGGTTGCAATGGGGCGTGTGCTGGACTGGCGGGTTTGCGTGGCGATAGCGTCATGATAGGCGCGCACCGCAGTGGCGATGCGGTTGCCCAAATCCTCATCCTCAGTGCCGGTCACGTTGTTCTTCAAGATCTCGGCGGATTCCAGAAGGCTGTTCAGCGCCTGAAGGGTGTCGTTGGCCGAGGCCTGGGTGCGGGCGCGGAAAAACACGCTCTGCCGCAGACGCGCTTCCAGAAGCTGTTCGATCATCCCGGTCGCGCGGGCGGCCATCTCGCGGCTATGGGAAGCGGCGTGGGCAGCTTCGTTGTAGCTGTCCATGTTGTGGGTGTAGCGCTCCGACTGCTCCTGGCCGAGGGTCTCGGCGATCGTG
The DNA here is from genome assembly GCA_031546725.1 of Azospirillum sp. Classification (GTDB taxonomy): domain Bacteria; phylum Pseudomonadota; class Alphaproteobacteria; order Azospirillales; family Azospirillaceae; genus Azospirillum. Next base: position 67,417 of record JAVBJZ010000011.1, on the reverse strand, counting down.
CGCAGTTGCTTGGCGCGGTCAGCCATCGTCCGGGTGCGTTGGGCGGCTTCGGCGTCCTGGGCCACAAAATTGGCGAAGGCGGTGCGATATCCCTCGATACCACTCAAAATGTCGTCGACCAGCCGGGTGTTATCGGCGCCGGCCAGCGCGGCGCGGGTGTCTTGCGCCTCTTTGCGCAGCGTGTCGAGCATACCGGGAATGCCGGCGGCGACCTGGCTTTCACGCTCGGTGACGAAGCGGGCCTCTTCCAATCGAACGTTTTTCAGCCGCGTGTTTAGGTCAGTGGTGCGGGAGGCGAGATCCACCCGATCGGCGTAGGTGCCAAGGCCACTCCAGCCGACGAACGCGACAGCGACAGTTAACAGCAGCACAGCCGCGAAACCGAACGCGATACGCGTACCAATCGTCATAACGGTGTGCTCCTTCAAAATTTATTGTTTACGTCCTTAACGTGCCCCTGGCAGGGCAAATCAAGTCGCTCACTTTTGATACAATATCTTTGCATATGCTGAGATGTCGTATCAAGTCCAGCCATATCCCAGGGTTAAAATTGTGATAAACATACTTCCTCACTAAGCGTGCGGCGGCCCCGCACCAAGGCCGAAGGCGTGGATTTCCCGTTGGCCTCCGCTATAGTCACAAACACAACGACGACGCGGCGCCTTGGCTGATTACCAAAGCATATTGGCGGACGGTCACGTCCGGGAGATTCGTTTTTTGATCAACCCCCTGTTTGCGCAATCCACCGCCCACGGCGGTCTTCCCCTGGCTCACGCCCCCACCTATACGATCTTCTTGCACGATTTCAGCGCCACCGTGACGCTGCACGGTGAGACGCAGGGGCAGCCCGCGCGTTTCAATCTGCGGCTGACCGTCACCCATCCCGGTCCCGCTTTCCCGGACGACATCACCGCCGTGATGTCATACGAGCCCATCGTTCAGGACCTTCGCCTCTTGTGCGCCGACCAGAGACCCACGGATATGCACGATTTGGCCGAACGCGCCGCCACCCTCTGCTTGAAGCAGCCGAAGGTGTGCGGCGTCCGGGTCGAGGTTGAACGGTTGTCGCTGACCGCGGCCTTTACGCAAGCGCGATGACGGTGTTGCCCAGCACCGCGCCGCCCTCAACCGTTTCATGGGCGGCGATAATATCGCCAAGCGCAAACCGCGCGCCGATGCTGTGCGCCAGCTGGCCGGCTTCCAGCATGGCGTTTATACCCCGCAGGGCCACCGCTCGGTCTTCCGGCAGCAGCTCATAGACCAGGAAGAACCGCAGCGTCAGGCTGTGGAACAGCAGCTCGCGGAAGGGGACCGGCACGCCGTCCATAGCATTCGAGCCATAGCTGACCACAGTCCCGTGCGGCTTCAGCGCACCAGCCGGGAGAAGCGCCACCGTCGAGGAAAAGTCCATGTCGATGACGCCGTCCACCCCCCGCCCCTGGGTCAGCTCCTTGATGCGGCCGGCGACATCCTCGGTCTTGTAATTGATGGTGGCGCTGGCGCCGGCGGCGCGCGCGTGCTCCGCCTTTGTGGCCGAGCCCACCGTGCCGATCACCGTGACGCCCTGATGCGCGGCGATCTGCGCCGCGTAATGACCGACCGCCGACGAAGCGCCGATCACCAAAAGCGTCTGACCGGGTTTCAACCCCAGCAACCGCACCGCCTGGAACGCCGTCAGCGCGGGGATGCCAAGACAGGCGCCGGCGGCGAAATCCACGCCGTCCGGCAGCCGCACGGCCTGTGCGGTCGGCAGGGTGATGAAGTCGGCGGCGGTGCCGAACAGGCGCCCCCACTGGCCATTCCACACCCAGACGCGCTCACCCACACGGGCGGTGTCCACCCCGGCGCCAACCATGTCGATGATCCCGGCGCCGTCGCTGTGCGGGATGACCCGTTCGCCGGGCAGGGGACGTCCTCGCCGGCTCTTGACGTCGGACGGGTTGACGCCTGAGGCATGCAGACGGACCCGCACCTCCCCCGGTCCGGGCTCCGGCGTCGGCATGTCGCCGACGATGAGCACGTCCCGCGCTTCGCCGTTCTTCGTGTACCAAGCTGCGCGCATTGCCTCATCCTTTCATTCCGCTGCGAAATCCGCTGTAATTTTCTGCGCCCCGAGTCAGCAATGGGCTGACGCGGCGGGCTGGGCGCGGTATGTCTTTCGGCCTTTACTCCCGGAGGAGAGCGTTCGATCGTGTTCGACCCATTCCGGGCATGGCGGGCATAATGGCATCCAAGGCACAACAAAACGTCTGGCGAAACAAAAAAAGGGCGAGGAGCTTTCCCATCGGCGAAGGCTTCCTGAGCCCCGAGCAGCAACATCTCCTCAGGATGCGGCGCAAGGCCGAACGCCGGAACGCCAGGCATCGTCAGGCGCGTGTTATCTTCGGGTTGGTTGTGGTGGCCGGCCTGACGGCGCTTTGCCTCTGGCTCTTGGATATGACCCCCGCCTGGCTGCCGGAGTGGATGCCCTGACCGTCACGGTTGCAGCGTGTGGAGGCCACGCTGTTTGTCATCAACCGACACCACCGCGCAGCCACCCAGCATCGGGCCGACGGGAAGCTCACCATAGGCCGCCAGCGCTCCAGCGCGCTTGAGACGGCCAACGAATCCACTCTCCCGACCGCGCGCCACCCAGGCGAAGCCAAGCCAGGTCGAGCGCACCGGCTCTCCACCGGCGTTCACCATGGCGGTGAAGGCCGCGTTGTCTGACGTGCCCGGTGGGAAAACGGCGAGCATCAAGCCGGACGTCTCCTCCGGCAGCGCCGCCTGCCGCAGCGACACCCCCATCACCCCCAGCCAGACGAGCAGCACCACACCCGCAAAAGCAAGGGCGTAGCCGTGGCCGAGTCCCGCCGATGGTGTGGGTGCGTTGCTCATGGCTTGCCCCGCCGGATCATATTTTTGCTTCGGCAGCCGTCAGGTCCACCGCCGGCTTTTCCTCGATCGGCCAGTGTACGATGGCGGCGAACATCGCCAGCGCGACGCTGAGCCACCAGACCACATCATAGGAACCCAGGCGTTCGTACAGCACGCCGCCCAGCCAGACGCCGAAGAAACTGCCCACCTGATGGCTCAAAAAGGCAAAGCCATAGAGCATGCCCAGATAGCGTGTTCCGAACATCAGCGCCACAAGGCCCGAGGTCGGCGGCACGGTGGACAGCCACAACAGCCCCATGGTCGCCGCATAGAGGATCACCGTCACGGGTGAAATCGGCAACAGGACGAACGCCGCGGTCGATGCGCCCCGCAAAAGATAATTGGCGACCAGCAGGTAACGCTTGCTCATCCGGCCACCCAGCACGCCGGCGCTGTAGGAACCGACGACGTTGAACAACCCGATCAGCGCCAAGGCCCAGGCCGCCAGGCTTGGGCTGATGCCGGCGTCCTTCAGATAGGGGGGAAGATGGGTGGTGATGAAGGCGAGATGAAACCCGCAGACGAAGAAGCCCATGACCAGCAGAACATAGCTGCGGTGCCGGAACGCCTGCCGGATCGCTTCCATGAAGCCGATGTCGGCGCCGGTGATCACGCTGCCCTTCATGCCATCCGAGCGGGGAAAGCTGCCGGCCAGCACCGGGACCAGCAGCATGAAACCACCGAGCAGCGCCAGCGCCGTCTGCCAGCCATAAGCGGCGATGAAGGCATTCCCCATGGGGGCGAACAGGAACTGACCCATCGATCCGGCGGCGGTGGCGATGCCCATGGACCACGACCGTTTCTCCGCCGGCACCATGCGGCTGAAACCAGCGATGACGATGCCGAACGACGCGCCCGCCAAGCCCAAGCCGATCAGCACGCCACCACCGAGATGCAGCATGAGCTGGGTGTCGGCCACCGACATCACCCACAAGCCCAGCGCGTACAGCACACCGCCGCCGGCCAGCACCGGCCCCGACCCGTAGCGGTCGGCCAGCGCACCGGCGAACGGTCCGCCGACCCCCCACAGGATATTCTGGATGGCGATGGCGAGGGCGAAGACATCCCGTCCCCAACCGTGCGCCGCCGACAGCGGTTCGATGAACAGACCCATGGTGGAGCGTGGCCCGAAGGACAGCATGGCGATCAGGCAGCCGCAGGTGATGGTGACTGCCGGCGTACGCCAGCCGGGCGCGCTGCTGCTCATGTCCGTTATCCTTTTTTCGTGGTCCAGCCCCGCTGGAATCAGTCGTAATCCTGATCTTGCGCCATCTCGTCGGCCAGTTCGCTGGCCATTTCGGCGAATTGGACGGCGTCGACCGACAGGCCGCGCTGTTCGCAGATGCGCACGAAGATACGCCATGCGTGGAGGATCGCCACGTCGAGAACGGCTTCATCCGCATCCTCGCTGTGGCTGTCGGTGATGTCGCGTTCGTGAAGGGTGGCCTTGATATCGAGATCGGCCACCTGAAGCACCGCTTCCATGGCTCGTTTGTGGAGGTCCGACATGGTGTTTGTCCGTTGGTCGTGTGGAATAAGCTTTGGGTTTGCAACGCCCTTCGTCCATGCTCGCGTGCAAGGAATCCGGGGAGGGCCGTCCTTCATACGGACCCCCTCTTCTGGAAGCAACAGCCGCGCAACGCCATGCCCGAGACAATTCTTGACCGGCCAGCACGGGAATACCCCGACCGTCCCTGGGTGGGCGTCGGGGTGATCGTCTGGCGTGGCGACCAGTTGCTGCTGATCCGTCGTGGACGAGCGCCGCGAATGGGCCAATGGAGTTTGCCCGGCGGCGCCCAGAACCTCGGCGAGACGGTGTTCGAGGCGGCGGCGCGCGAGGTGCTGGAAGAGACCGGCCTGACCGTCATCCCTATCGAGGCGCTCACCGTGATCGACGCCATTTCTCACGATGCAGCCGGCGCGGTGCATTATCACTACACGCTGATCGAGGTGACGGCGCAATGGGCCGCTGGTGAGGCGGTCGCCATGGACGACGCGCAGGAGGTGCGTTGGGCGGGCGTGGATGAAGCGGTGGCTCTTGTTCCTTGGGATGAGACCGACAGGGTTATCCGCCTGGCGGCGGCTAGACGCTACCCAGGCGCCGATCAAAGCATCCGGTAAAGGATTCCATCCTTGCGCACCGGATGATGGTAGAGCGCTTCTCCTCGCAAAAGTGCAGCGCAGAGGCCGTTCGGCTTGCCCCCCCTGCGCTGCGGCGGTCCCCTTGTCTTGTGGTATCGGTAGGGAAGCGAAGGAGGCGGCGGGTATGGGCGGCTTTGACTCCGCATGGCTGGCGTTGCGCGAACCGCTTGACCACGCGGCGCGTGATCCGGGCTTGCTGCATCAGGTCGCCGCCCTGCTGAAGCAGCATCCCGAACCCGTGCTGGTTGATCTTGGTTGTGGGGCGGGTTCCAACGGACGGGCGCTGGCGCCTTGGCTGGAGCCCGGCCAGCGCTGGCGGCTGGTCGATGGGGACCGGGGGTTGCTGGCTGAAGCCCAGCGTCGAGCGCGCGCAGCGGGAGCGCCAGGGGTGGTGCAGCTCTTCCCCGCCGATCTCAGCGTCGTGGACGCGCTACCGTTTGACGACGCCCATCTGGTGACCGCGTCCGCTCTTTTCGATTTGGCGTCCGAGGCGTGGCTGGGACGGCTGGCGGAGCGGCTGGCGGCGCTGCGGTTGCCGCTCTACGCGGCGCTCACCTATGACGGGCGCATCGAATGGATGCCCGCTCATCGCTTGGATGAACCACTGCGCCTGGCCATGAACACCCACCAGCGCGGGGATAAGGGGCTTGGTCCCGCGCTGGGACCAGCGGCGACCGGCTGTCTCGCCGGGCTCTTGACCGGGTGGGGCTACCGCGTGGAGATTGCTTCCAGCCCCTGGCATGCCGGACCGGCGCACGCCGCGCTTCAACACAGCATCGCTGACACTATGGCCTCCGCCGCACTGGAATTAGGCTCCGCGCCGGCTGCCGCGATCGACCGCTGGCGCGCCTTCCGCCATTCCGCTGCGGCGACCGGGCGCCTCATCCTTGGGCATACGGATGTGCTGGCGGTTCCCGATTGATCACATCGAGGCGTTGACGAGCTGCGCATGGCTTGGAGGGGTGAGCATCTGGGAGGTTCGAGAAGGCGGTGTCGGCAATGCCGGGGGCGTTGGCAGGACCGAGTGCGCTGTCTTCGGTTCGACCCGTTTGGACGCGGGTGACTCTTTGGGCGCCGGCGACTCGTCGTAGATGCCGGGGTGCACGCGCACCGTTCCACCCGCTTCCACGGTGGCCGTCCAATACACGAAACGGACGGGGACCGCCTTCGGCAGGGCGATGGTCTTGGTCTGTCCGCTTTCAAGCTGATGGTCGATGGCGCTTGCGTTCATCTTCGTTGCGTGCAGCAGCGTCTCACCCATCCACCGCGCGTTCTCAAGCCGCACGCAGCCCGAGCTGGCGGCCCGCTGGTCGCGGTCGAACAGCCTCGAGTCATTGGTGCCGTGCAGGAAAATTCCTTCGCCGTTCGTCAGGTTGAAGCGGAAACGGCCCAGCGCGTTGTTGTCCCCCGGTCGTTGGACGATCTTGATGCGCTCTGGTGTGACCGCCCACCAATTGACCCGCTCCGGCGTCACCTCCGCCCCGTCGAGATAGACGATGGCGTCCTTGATGCCGCTGCTTCCCTTCTTGCGCAGCACCGGCAGCTTGTCTTCGGTCAGCACGGTTGGCGGGACGGTCCAGGTGGGGTTGATGGTGACGCTGACCACCTTGTCCTGCAACAGTGGCGTCTGCCGTGACGGACGCCCGACCACCGCACGCATGGTGAACATCAGCTTGCCACGTTCGACGTAACTCACCGTTTGGCTCGGCAGATTGACGAGGATCACCGTATTGGGAATCGAGGGTTGGAAGGCCCGCAACGCGGTCCCGGCGTTGCGCATCAAGGCCGCCGCCTGCATGGGCGTGCGGTCGAGGGCCTGGCGGGTGGACTCGCCAACCTTGCCGTCGGGCATCAGCCCTTCAGCCGTCTGGAAGGCGCGCACCGCCGCCTCGATCGTGTCGTCGAAGCTGTCCGTCCATTGTTCAGGCGTGAGATAGCCAAGCTCGATGAGGCGGCGCGCCAAGCGACCGACCCGCTCGGCGCTGCGAGGCCGCACGGGCGAAGCCGCCGCTGGCGGCGCCAGTGAAGGACTCGGCTCAGCCGTCATGGCGACCGGTGAAGCCGACTCCAACGCCGGTGTGGCGAGGGAAGGGGGCTCGTTTTCCTGGGCCGCAGGCTGGACTGGAAGCTGGACGGAGGGCTGAACCGTGGGTTTGAGTGGGTCGGGGACGACGGCTGCCGCGATGGCCGCCGCGACGGTCGTCCCATCGTCCTTCTTCATGACCGCTCCGGCGCCGATTCGCGTGGCTTTCATCGGCGGAGCCGCTTCCAATTCCGCAGCCCGCTGGTCGAGTCGGGTAACCCAGGAATGGACGAGGTCACGGGCCGCATTGGCCTCTCCAGCGCTGGCGGAGGACGCCAGCACGCCAGAGAGGAGGCCAACGACCATCCCCGTCCGCAACCAGGAACCAGCACAGGCGCGAAGAGTGTTCAGCATGTCTGAAGCATCCCACACATCGATAAACATACAGGGAACAGAGCTATGGGGAAAACAGGCCCATACATCTTTGCTGATGTCTGCCTGCCGACGTGCCGCGGTGCAAGCGCTATCCCCTGCCCCTCCCCGCATTGGTCATCTTGAGAGAGCGATGTGGCATCTGCATCACAGTGTGACACGGTAAGGCCACCTATTTCGTTGGCCCCTCTTTCGCTGGCTGCGTCGCCAGCGTGACCTTGTTCATGAAAGCTTCCGGTTGCCCTTGGACCAGCAAGGGAAAGGCGGCGGTGCAGGCGTCGATCAGCGGCTCCAGCCAGATTTTGTCGGCCTTGGCGAAGTCGTGCAGCACATAGTTGGAGACGATATTCTTGTCGCCCGGATGGCCGATGCCCAGACGCACCCGCCAATAATCCTTGCCGATGTGCGCGTCGATGGAGCGCAAACCATTGTGCCCGCCGTGCCCACCGCCCTTTTTGACGCGGATCTTGCCGGGCGGCAGATCCAGCTCATCATGAAAGACGACAAGCTGTTCGGGCTTCAGCTTGAAGAATTGCAGCGCGGCGACGACCGCCTGCCCGGATAGGTTCATGAAGGTGTGCGGCTCAAGCGCCAAAATCTTGTCGCCGGCGACAGCGCCTTCGGCGACCTGCCCCTGGAAGCGCTTTTTCCAGGGTGAAAAACCGTGGCGGCGGGCAATGTCATCAACCGCCATGAAACCGATGTTGTGCCGGTTGTGCGCATACTCCGCGCCGGGATTGCCCAGTCCAATCAGCAACAACATAAAAGCGTACCGTATCTTTTCCCTTTCCCCTTCTCCTGGGATGAGAAGGGGAGGGTGAGGAAGATCGCCCCCTCACCCGGTTCCTTTATCAAGCAGCGGTCTCATCAGCCGCTTCGGACCGCAGTCCCGACGGGGCGGCGATGGTGGCGATGGTGAAGTCGCGATCGATGAGCGGCTTCACGCCTTCCGGCAACGTCACCGACGAGATGTGGATCGAATCGCCAACTTCAAAGCCTTCACACGAAACGGTGATGTGCTCAGGGATGCTGTTGGCGGCGACGGTCACTTCGACCTCGTGGCGAACGACGTTTAGCACGCCACCGCGCTTCAGACCGGCGGACTTGTCCTGGTTGACGAATTCAACCGGCACCATCACCGTGATGCGGGTGTCGGCGCTGACGCGCAGGAAATCCACATGCAGGGGAACATCGGTCACCGGATGGAACTGCACGTCGCGCGCCAACGCAAGATGCGTCGCGCCGTCAAGAGTCACATCCACGAGGTGGGTGAAGAAACCTGGCTGGTGCAGAACGCGGACAAAGGCCTTCTGCTCCAGGGAAATCATGATGGGGGGCTGCTTGTCGCCATAGATCACGGCGGGAACGCGGCCTTCGCGGCGGGTCTGGCGGGCGGTCCCCTTGCCGGCCCGGCCGCGCGCCTGGGCAGTAAGCGCGATAACCTGAGTCATACTGTGCTCCTCAAACGAAAAAGGCGTCCGCCTCCAGGGGTGCGGGCGCGTGAATTGCGGTGTTTACGTGGCGCGGGGATAGGCGTCAAGCGGCAACAACGCGCCTTAGCCTTGCAGGATAAGGCTATCCCTGCGCCAATTCCTTGGATCGCCTGGCGGCGGCGGACGCCGCCCGGATCATCAAGGCGGTTAGCCCATCATCGGACGCCATCAACACGTCCAGCGCCGCGCGGGTGGTGCCGCCGGGGCTGGTGACGGCCTCGCGCAGCTGTGAGGCGGAGGCGGGGGATTGGTGCAGCAGTTCACCCGCGCCCGCCACGGTGGCGCGGGCCAACCGCTGGGCTAGGTCGGGCGGCAGCCCCGCCGCCTCGCCCGCCGCAGCCAGCGCTTCGACGAGGTGGAAGACATAGGCCGGCCCGCTGCCCGATACGGCGGTGACCGCATCCATCTGTGATTCCTCATCCACCCAGGCCACGTCACCCACGGCGCGCAGCAGGGCTTCGCAAAGCGTGCGCTGGGTGGCGGTGACGGCGGCGTTGGGGATGGCGACGGTGATGCCACGGCCAACAGCCGCCGGGGTGTTGGGCATGGCCCGTACGATAGCCGCGTCCTTGCCCCGAGCACCTGGGCCCTGAGCGCCCGCGCTCAACAGGCTGTGCAAACCGGCGATGGTCTTGCCGGCGGCGATCGATAAGAAAACGGTCTGCGGGCCGGCCAGGGCGGCATAGCCCGGCAAAACCCCTTCCATCGCCTGCGGCTTTACCGCCAGCACCACTACATCCGGGATGAAACCGACGGGGAGGCGATCCGGGCCGGTGACCAAGCTAACCACTGGAGTGGTCGCCAAGCCTTCCGGCAGTCCGTGCGGCTCGACGACAACGATCCGCCCGGCGCCGCCGGTCTTCAGCCAGCCGTCCAGCAGGGCGCCGCCCATCTTGCCGCAACCGACCAGCAACAGCGTAGGGGTATTCACCATCAGGCTTCGCCCATCGTGTCGAGAATGGCGGCCGACACCGCTTCCGCCGCAGATTTGCCACCCCAGATAACGAACTGGAAGGCGGGGTAGAAGCGTTCACATTCCGACAAGGCGATCTCCACCAAATCTTCCAACTGTTCCACCGTGGCCCCGCGGGAGCCGCGCAGCAAGGTGGTCTGGCGGAACATCGGCGTGTGCTCCTCGCTGCACACGTCAAAATGACCAAGCCACAGGCGCGTGTTCACTTCGGCCAGCAGTTCGCCCACGACGGTGCGGCGACCGGGCTGCACCTTCATATCGAACTGGCAAGAGAACTGCATCGCGCAGACATCCGGCTGCCAGACGAAATAGAGCCGGTAGTCACACCACCGTCCCCCGATTTCGACGACCAGCTCATCCTCCCCGGCGCGCTCAAACGGCCATTCATTGGCCGTAACGATCTCCTCGACCACGTCTAGGGGGTTGTGGATTTGTAGGGGGGTGTCGACGGCAACGGCCGACATAATCAGCGTCCTCCTGTAAAGGCGCGGTGGACGGTACCGGCACCCGACGTCGGGTGATAAAAGACACAGCCTTGCCGCAGGTCAGCCTGCGGCAAGGGTACGACGAACGGCACCGTGCCAAAAGGGGAGGGCGGGCGCAACAGGATTCGGCGACCCCCTTTAAGGGGCGGTCTCACCCGGAAGCTTGGCCAGCAAGGCCGCGAGGCGGGCTTCCAGCGTGGCGACGCGATCGGTTAGCGCTTCCTGCTCGTCACGGGCCTTGGCGGCCATGGCGCGCACGGCGTCGAATTCCTCACGCGAGACCATGTCCATGCGCGACAGGATGCGCTCGAACTGCTGGCGCATATGCCCTTCCGCCTCTTCGCGCAAATTGGAGAGCGCGCCGAGCGCGCCGCCGGCCACGCGGGCAAGGTCGTCCAGAATTTTGTTGTCGACTTGCATTGTCGTGTTTTCCGTATCCGGCTAGATAGAGCAATGCGTATCTGATAAGCGCCGACACGCGCGCTGTCGAGCCCGAAGAAGGCCTTTGGCTGGCGAAGGACGCCGATGGGTGGTCTCCTTGCGGGCGGTCTCCTTGCGGGTGGACTGAACACACAATATAAACCGGCGGTCCCCCGATCAAGGCGGTGGGGCGTGATTCAGGATATGGGCCAAGCGCATGATCGTCGTCACCGGCGGAGCCGGATTCATCGGATCGAATCTCGTGGCCGGCTTGGCCGCGCGCGGCGTCACCGATATCGCCGTGGTCGACCGTTTTCGCGACGGTGACAAATGGCGGAACCTCGCCAAGCGCGAGGTCAAGGCGCTGGTCCGACCGGAGGAGGTCATGGCCTTCCTCGACCGCCACGCCGCCGAGGTGGAGGCGGTCTTGCACATGGGCGCCATCTCCGCCACCACCGAGCGCGATGTGGACAAGATCGTCGCCAACAACGTGGCGTTGTCCATGGATCTGTGGTCCTGGTGCGCGTGGCGGGGGGCGCGGTTCATCTACGCATCCTCAGCCGCCACCTATGGCGACGGGGCGCAGGGTTTCGATGACGATGGCTCGGTGGAAGGGTTGGCGGGCTTGCGGCCGCTCAATGCGTATGGCTGGTCCAAGCATCTGTTCGACCGCCGCGTGGCGCGCGCCGTGCGGGACGGCGAGGTGACGCCGCCGCAATGGGCGGGCCTGAAATTCTTCAACGTCTACGGGCCCAACGAAGCGCACAAGGGCGACATGATGAGCGTCGTCGCCAAGCTGCACCCCACGCTTCTAGCCGGTGAGCCGGCGCGGTTGTTCAAATCGCACCGTGCGGGAATCGACGATGGCGGGCAGCGGCGTGACTTCATCTGGGTTGGCGACTGTGTGGACGTGATGCTGTGGCTGCTCGACCATCCCCAGGCATCCGGGCTGTTCAACGTCGGAACGGGCAAGGCGCGCAGCTTCAAGGATCTGGCGCAGGCGTCCTTCGCCGCGCTTGGTCAGGCCCCGCGCATCACCTATGTCGATATGCCCGAGACGCTGCGCGATAAGTACCAGTATTTCACCCAGGCCAGCATCGACCGTCTGCGCGCCGCCGGCTATACCGCCCCCTTCACCGAGCTGGAGGAGGGGGTGCGCCGTTACGTGCAGGACCACCTGTCCCAGCCCGACCCGTACGTTTGACACGGCAGGGACACTTCATGCTCGCCATCCCCTTTCCCGCCATCGATCCGGTCGCCGTGTCCATCGGGCCGATTGCCATCCGCTGGTACGCCCTGGCGTATCTGGCGGGGTTTATCCTTGGCTGGCGCTATTGTCTGGCGCTGGCCAAGGACAACCGCAACGGCCCTTCGCCCGAGGATTATGACGATTTCCTGACCTGGGCGGTGCTGGGTGTCATTCTCGGGGGGCGGATCGGCTATGTGCTGTTCTACAATTTGTCCTCTTACCTGCAAGAACCGTTGCAGATTCTGGCGGTCTGGCGTGGCGGCATGTCGTTTCACGGCGGCGCGCTTGGCGTTGTGGCGGCGATCTTGCTGTTCAGCCGGCGGCGCGGCCTGTCGCCCTTCGCCTTCGCTGATCTGATCTGCGCCGCCGCGCCCATTGGCCTGTTCTTTGGCCGCATCGCCAATTTCATCAACGGCGAGTTGTATGGCCGCATCGCGCCGGATGTGCCCTGGGCGGTGGTCTTTCGCCCCAACCCGTTGCTTGCCGATGACCCGCTTCGCGATCTGCTGCCGCGCCATCCCAGCCAGATCTATGAGGCGGCGCTGGAGGGGTTGGTGCTGTTCATCGTGATGGCGTTCATCATCCGCCTCCCGGCGGTGCGCGGGCGACCGGGTATGGCGTCGGGAATCTTCCTGGTGGGTTATGGCCTGAGCCGCATCATCGCCGAGTTCTTCCGCACGCCGGACCGCCAGCTTGGCTTCTTGTGGGGTGGGGCGACCATGGGGCAATTGCTGTCGCTGCCCATGCTGGTGATCGGCGGGTGGCTGATCCTGCGCGTGCGGCGGCCCGTAACGGCCTGAGGATCCAGAGTGAACACCGACACGCTCGCCCATGCGCTGGCCCGCCGCATCACGCTGGAAGGGCCGTTGACGGTGAGCGCCTTCATGGCCGAGGCGCTGGGGCATCCGCGCCACGGCTATTACATGAAGCAGGACCCGTTCGGTACGGCGGGTGATTTCACCACCGCGCCGGAAATCAGCCAGATGTTCGGTGAATTGATCGGCCTGTGGTGCGCCGATGCCTGGCAGCGCCTGGGCATGCCCGAGACGGTTCACCTCATCGAGCTGGGGCCTGGGCGGGGCACGCTGATGGCCGACGCGCTGCGCGCCGCAAGCGTCCTCCCCGCGCTGCGCGCCGCCGTGCGGGTGCATCTGGTCGAGACCAGTCCGGTTTTGCGCGAGCGCCAGCGCGTTGCTCTCACGCCCCTTCTGGCGCAACCGCTCTGGCACAACAGCCTGGACGATATTCCGCCGGGCCCCAGCCTGATCATCGCCAACGAATTTTTCGACGCGCTACCGATCCGTCAGGCGCAACGCACGGTGCAGGGCTGGTCGGAACGGTTGGTCGATCTGGACCCGGACTCAGGCGAGGATGCGCCGCGCTTCCGCTTCGTCTTGGAACGGGGCGGCGGCCCTGGGCGCACGCTGGTCCCTGAATCCTTGCGCGATTCGCCGGTGGACAGCATCATCGAGCAATCACCCGCGTCGCAGGCCGTGGCCCGTCTGCTGGGCGCACGGCTGGCGGCGCAGGGAGGGGCGGCGCTCATCATCGATTACGGCTACGACGGCGGGCCGGTGGTGGGCGACACGTTGCAGGCGTTGCGCAAGCATGCCTTCGCCCCGGTGCTGGAATCCCCCGGTGACGCCGACATAACCGCGCATGTGGACTTCGCCGCGCTGGCCGCCGCCGCGCGGGCGGGTGGGGCGCAGAGCCATGGGCCGGTCACCCAGGGTGAACTGCTGACACGGCTTGGCGTCGTCCAGCGCGCGCAGGCGCTCAAGCGTTCGGCGACGCCCAAGCAGGCGGTGGACATCGACGCTGCGCTGGAACGCTTGATCGGCGCGCAGGCTATGGGCACGCTGTTCAAAGGGCTGGCGCTGACGTCGCCGGGCTTCGGCCCGCCGGCGGGGTTCGAGCCCTGATCCACCGCACAGGCGAATAAAGGTAAATATTCCTAGAAAAAGATCTAAGACTTTCTGTATTCTAATATATTCGTCATCCCCGCGAAAGCGGGGACCCAGTATTTTCAAGAATTTCCTTTGCTGTAAAGCCTGGGTCCCCGCTTTCGCGGGGATGACGGCACTCCTAATAAGGAATATTAACCCTTTCGCTCGATTGCCCCGCCTGATCCACCCCCTTTATTTTCAGGAGCACCCTTCCCGTGATCACCCTTGATGCGCTGAACAAAGTGACCGGCATCCGCCACGCCTTCTTCACCCGCGCAGGGGGCGTGTCCACGGGGCTGTACGCATCGCTCAACTGCGGCCTCGGTTCGAGCGACGACCCGGCGGCGGTGACCGAGAATCGGGCGCGCGCGGCGGAGCGTATGGGTGTCGCCGCCGGTCGGCTGCTCACCTGCTACCAGATCCACAGCCCGACCTGCCTGCTGGTGGAAGAGCCCTGGGGGCCGGATGTGCGCCCGCAGGCCGACGCCATGGCCACGCGGACGCCGGGCGTGGCGCTGGGCATTCTTACCGCCGACTGCGTGCCGGTGCTGTTCGCCGATGAACACGCTCGTGTCATCGGCGCCGCGCATGCCGGCTGGAAGGGCGCCAAGGGCGGCGTTCTTGAAGCCACCCTCGCCCGCATGGTCGAACTGGGGGCCACGCTTGACGGCGTTGTCGCCGCCATCGGCCCCTGCATCGCCCAGCGTTCCTACGAGGTGGGGCCGGAATTCCCGGCGCCGTTCCTGGCCGAGGATGAGCGCACGCGCGCTTTCTTCATGCCGGCCAAGCGTGCCGGGCATTTCATGTTCGACCTCCCCGGCTATGTTGCTTTCCGGCTGACCAACGCGGGGGTCACGATGGTGGCGCGCGGTTCCAATGACACGGTGACCGAGGAAGCCCAATTCTTCAGCTACCGCCGTTCCTGCCTGCGCGGTGAGGCGGACTATGGCCGTGGCTTGTCGGCCATCGCCTTGCTGCCGTGATACTCTGCGGCGCAAAAGAGACGCTGTTGCTGGATAGACACATGGGGTGAGAGATCCGTGACCGGGCGCGTTGCGGCTCTTGCGCCCGGCCGGGCGGCGGAATATGCGTAATTTCCTTTCTCTTTTCCTTCGGGAGGCAAGCATGACTGCTCGACGTCACTTGCCCCGCACGCTGACGGGGCGCTGGTAGTCCGATCCTGCGAGACGCAGGAGGGACGCCATTCGGTTTTGCTGACGACCGGCCTTTTTGCCGGGTCGTTGGCATGGCGTTGCCCCATCGGAGAAGGACATCATGGGCAATTCCCAGAG
Organism: Azospirillum sp.; assembly: GCA_031546725.1. GTDB lineage: Bacteria > Pseudomonadota > Alphaproteobacteria > Azospirillales > Azospirillaceae > Azospirillum. The sequence goes on along the minus strand of JAVBJZ010000011.1, from coordinate 52,046 downwards.
CCGGGCCGACGATTCGCGTGTGCGTGTCGTGGCCTCGGACGCTGTGTGGCTGGAAGGCGAAGCGCTGCGCCAGCTTGAAGAGGTTTCAAAACTACCGGGTATGGTGCGTGCGGTCGGGCTCCCCGATTTGCATCCCGGAAAAGGCTCGCCGGTTGGGGCGGCCTTCTTGTCGGACGGTGTCGTGTACCCGTCCCTGGTCGGCGGTGACGTGGGCTGTGGTGTGGCGCTGTGGCGCACCGACTTGGCCTTGCGCAAGGCCGACCCTCAGCGCATCGCCGCCCGTTTGGACGGCGTCGACAGCCCGTGGGACGGCGATACGGGGGCGTGGCTGGCCGGATTCGGCCTGGAGCCGACGGGGCACGAGGCCGCTCTTGGGACCACGGGGGCGGGCAACCACTTCGTCGAGGTGCAGGCGGTTGAGCGAATCCTCGACCGCCCAGCCGCCGAGGCGTTGGGCCTTGAGCGTGACCGTGCGGCGCTGCTTGTGCACACGGGCTCACGCGGCGTTGGCGAGGCGCTGTGGCGGGCGCACGCCGCAAACCTCGGCGCCGCCGGGGTGACTATCGGCTCTCCCGAGGCGGATTCCTATCTGGCGGCGCATGATCGCGCCGCCCGCTGGGCCGAGGCCAATCGGGCGCTGGTCGCCCACCGCGTGCTCGATGCGCTCGGGCGGGATGGGGAGAAGGTGAGCGACACCGCTCACAACACCGTCACCCGCACGGAGGCGGGCTTGTGGCTGCACCGCAAGGGGGCGGCGCCGGCTGACCGTGGGGTGGTGGCGATTCCCGGCAGCCGGGGAGCGGTCACGTATCTTGTCGCGCCGGTTCTTGGCGAGGATGGGGCGTTGTGGTCGCTCGCGCACGGCGCTGGCCGGAAGCTGGCGCGCCACGAGGCCCGGTCCAAGCTTAAGGAGCGCATCCGCCGCGATGATTTGCGGCGGAATCCCTGGGGTGGGCGCGTGGTGATCGAGAATGACCTGATCGCCTACGAAGAAGCCCCGGAGGCGTACAAGGACATCGATGACGTGGTCGATGCCCTGGTCGCCGCCGGGTTGGTCCGGCTGATCGCCGTTTTACGACCGATCGTCACGTTCAAATCCTCTGAAGCCGGGCGGACGGGGCATCGTGGGCGGTCGAACTGGAAAGCGGAGCGGCACGCCGCACGCGCCGCCAAGGAAAGGAGCAACCGATGACATGGCTGCACCTGACCGTGGGGCGCGGCCCTGCGGAATGCCGGATCGCCCTGGCTGGATTCTTGAAGGCGCTGGCGGCGGAAGCGGAAGGCCTGGGGCTGACCGCCGCAGTGTTGGAGGCGGAAGATGCGCCGCATGGCCCGGTTTCCGCCCTGGTCGCCTTGCAGGGGGACGGCGCCGACCGCTTCGCGGCGAGCTGGGTCGGGGCCATCGCCTGGGTTTGCAAAAGCCCGCTGCGACCAACGCATGGCCGCAAACGGTGGTTTGTCGGGGTGGATCTTCTGGAGCCACCGCCGCCGTCCTCCTCTTTGCGCGTCAGCGATGTCGTGTTCTCGACATGCCGGGCGTCCGGCGCGGGCGGTCAGCATGTGAACAAGACCGACAGCGCCGTGCGGGCGGTTCACCGCCCCAGCGGGATCGTGGTCTTCGCCCAGGAGGAACGGAGCCAGCACCGCAATCGGTCGCTGGCGCTGGCTCGTCTTGCGGTGAAGTTGGCCCAGCGCGACCGGGTCGCCGAGACCATGGCCAGGCGAGGGCGCTGGGACCAGCACAACGGTCTTGAACGGGGGAACGCGGTGCGCGTCTACGAAGGAGCGGCCTTCCTCAGAATTCACCCATAACGAGCGGAGTCCGGCTCAAACTGGCCGGACTCCGTTTAGAACATTTACAGCGGAATAACCCTTTGTTATGGTCCCGCCCGTTTTCGGGGGCGCCTATCAGGGCCAAGAGTTTCGACCACGGCGCCCGGTACGACTTCCTTATAACAGAGAGCCGATTGCGATGAAGGTGCTTGCCGGCAACAGCAACCGTCCGCTGGCCGAAGCGATTTCCACCTGTCTGGGTGTTCCTCTCACCAAGGCGAGTGTCCGACGGTTTTCCGACATGGAAGTGTTCGTCGAGATTCTGGAGAACGTCCGTGGCGAAGACGTCTTCGTGATCCAATCAACGTCGTTTCCAGCAAACGACAATTTGATGGAGCTGCTGGTCACCATCGACGCGCTGAAGCGCGGCTCGGCCCGGCGAATCACGGCGGTGATCCCGTATTACGGCTATGCCCGCCAGGACCGCAAGACCGGGCCGCGCACGCCGATTTCGGCCAAGCTGGTGGCCAATCTGATCACCCAGGCCGGCGCCAACCGCGTGCTGACCATGGATTTGCACGCTGGACAGATCCAGGGCTTTTTCGACATTCCGCTCGACAATCTGATGGCGGCTCCGGTGTTTGAAAAAGACATCCGCACCGCTTTCGGTGAGAAGGAAGAGTTGACCATCGTGTCGCCCGACGTGGGTGGCGTGCTGCGGGCGCGGTCGCTGGCCAAACGGCTGGACGCCGACCTCGCCATCATCGACAAGCGCCGGGAACGCGCCGGCGTGTCGGAGGTGATGAACATCATCGGTGACGTGCAGGGAACGCGCTGCATCCTGGTCGACGATATCATCGATTCGGGCGGCACGCTGTGCAACGCCGCCGTCGCGCTGATGGAGGCCGGGGCCAAGGCCGTTTGCGCCTATGTCACGCATGGCGTTCTGTCGGGCGGGGCCGTTTCCCGCATCGCCGTGGCTCCCATCGAGATGCTGGTTTCCACCGACAGCATCCAGGCGACCGAGGCGATGCGGGTTAGTCGCAACATCCGCCAGCTCACCATCGCCCCGCTGATCGCCGAGGCGATCATGCGCATCAGCGAAGAGCGTTCGGTCTCCAGCCTCTTCGCCTGAGACCAGGCGAAGAGATGCCGGCCATGCTCAGCCCATCCGCCGCGCGCGTCCAGCACATGCTGGACGCCGTCGGGCTTGGCCACACGGTGATCGAGCACGCGGTCAGCACCCGGACCTGCGATGAAGCGGCGCAGGCGGTGGGCTGTTCGGTGCCGCAGATCGCCAAGTCGCTTATCTTTCGCGCCAAGACGTCCGGCGTCCCTGTGCTGATCGTCGCCAGCGGCGCCAACCGAGTCGATGAGAAGGCGGTGGCGGCGCTCATCGGCGAGAAGATCGAGCGCGCCGACGCCGTCTTCGTGCGCGCCAGCAGCGGATTCGCCATTGGCGGCGTTCCACCGCTTGGCCATGCGACGCCGCCTTTGGTGCTGATCGACGAAGATCTTATGGCCCTGGACAGCATCTGGGCCGCCGCCGGCGCCCCCAACGCCGTCTTCCGCCTTACCCCTGACCAACTGGTCAGCATGACCAGCGGTCGAGTCGCTGCGGTGAAGAAAGCCTGAAGCAAAACGACCTCCCCCTTTTTTCAGTGGGATGAGGCCATCGAAAGAGAATGTGATTCGGCGTGCGGCAAAAATGAGGGCGCCGGGAGTGGCCTTGTCTTCATCGCGGCGCGATCGCACATTCTCACTTCATGGACGAATATTCACACATCATCCTTGGCTACGCCATGGACCTTGCCGCTGAGCGTGGCTGGCGGCGCACCGGGCTCGCCGAGGTAGCAAAAAGAAGCGGACTGCCGCTGGCGGAAGTGCACCAGCGTTTCCCCACGCGCGTGGCCCTTTTGGTCGGCATCGCCAAGCAAGCGAATAACGCAGCGCTGGCCGGTCAGCCGCCGGATGAGAGCGAAAGCGCCCGTGACCGGGTCTTTGACGTGATGATGCGGCGTTTTGACGCATTATCTCCCTACCGCAGCGGATTGGCCGCCGTCATGCGGGATTTACCCCGCGAACCGCTCACCGCCTTGGCCTTTTCCACCACCTATGCGCGCTCGATGGCATGGATGCTGCGGGCGGCGAAAGTGGACCCGGACAGACCCGGCGGTATCGCCCTGGTGGTTGGTCTAAGCGCTGTGCACGCACGGGTAATGCTCACTTTTCTCAGAGATGACACCGTCGATCACGCGCGCACCATGGCGGCGTTGGATGCGGAATTACGGCGCGCTGAATCCTGGATCAACACGTGTTGCCGGTCCCATCGAAAAACGGCGAGCGATCGGGAACCCATGGGCGCCTCGGCCGGTTGAGGGGGGCATGGCGCGGCGTATTCTTTGTTGCGTTGCAGCAATTCGTTGATTATGGTGTGCGCACTCTTGACAACGCGCCCCGACACGCTAATGCGTAGTCGGTACAAATCAACGTGGGGAAGCAAGCTATGGCGACCAAGACTACCGGCAATCCGTTTTTCGATGTGGACTTCTCGAAGATCCTCGGTGACATGAAGGTCCCCGGTTTCGATGTCACGAAGGTTTTGGGCGATATGAAGATGCCCGGCTTCGACTTGGATGCGATTCTGGCCACTCAGCGTAAGAATATCGAGGCGGTAACCGCCGCGAATCAGCTTGCTGTTGAAGGTTTGCAGGCTGTGTTGCGCCGCCAGGCTGAAATCCTGCGCCAGTCGATGGAAGAGGCCGGCAACGCCGCAACCGAAGTGATCTCCGCCAGCACGCCGGAGGAAAAGGCCGCCAAGCATGCCGAGCTGCTGAAGGTCACGTTTGAGAAGTCGCTCTCGAACATCCGGGAACTGGCGGAAATGGTCGCCAAGTCGAACAGCGAGGCCGCCGATGTGCTGGCCAAGCGCGTGTCGGCGAGCCTGGATGAAGTGCGGTCCGTCATGGCCGAGACGAAGGTGGCCAAGGCTGCCGCCAAGCCCAGCAAGTAAGCGCCTGCCGGGTAGAAAAAGGGCCGCTCTTCGGAGCGGCCCTTTTTCATTTATGGGTCTCTCCAAGGTTTCTTTTAAGTGATTTCTTTGTGGCGGAAGTGACTGGGCCGCCACCTGACAACAACCATGCTGCATTGCAGCAAATAATCCAGCGCATAATCCTGGCGCACGTAGCCGCCATGATTATGCTGCACCTGCGAAGTCGATTTTTTCCTCCGGCTATCCCGTGCGGCATTTTGGCAGAGAATTGGGTTACCCAAAAATCACGCTTGCCTCTTTGACTGATATATTAGTATAACCGGAACTGCGGGGATCGCAGCGCTATCAAGGAGGCGCGGAGCCATCGCTGGAATGCCTGTGATGGGCGTAGGGGTGAACACTGTAGCGTTGTCGAACGACAGCCTAGTGAGGAAAACATGAAGAAAATTCGTGGATTGCGTTGGCAAATCCTTGCATTGATTATGTTAGGCACTATTGTCAACTACATTGACCGCAACACGCTCGGTGTTTTGGCCCCAATACTCAAGGAAGAGCTGCATTTTACAACAGAGCAGTATTCCTTCATCGTCAGCGCCTTCCAGATTTGCTACAGTTTGATGCAGCCATTGGCCGGCTACATCACTGACTTGGTCGGGCTGAAGATCGGCTACTCCATGTTTGTTCTGTTGTGGGGTTCAGCCGCGGCGCTGCATGCGCTCGCCGGCAGTTGGCAGTCGATGGCGTTCTTCCGCGGCCTGCTGGGCGTCAGCGAGGCGGCCTCCATGCCCTCGGGCGCCAAGACCTCCGCCATCTGGTTTCCAGCAAAGGAACGCTCCATCGCCACGGGCTGGTTCAACACCGGAAGCTCGATCGGCGCGATGATCACCCCGCCGCTGGTCGTCTGGCTGTCCTTGACCTGGGGCTGGCAGATCGCCTTCATCGTCACCGGTCTGCTGGCTGTTGGTGTCTCGCTGCTTTGGCTGACGCTGTATCAGAACCCCGAAAACCATCCCCGCCTGTCCGCAGAGGAACATACCTACATTCTGGATGGACAGGAGTATGTCGAACTTCCGAAGCCGTCGATGAAGGAAGTGCTGGCCGAGCGCAAGTTCTGGGGGATCGCCGCCGCCCGCTTCCTGACCGAACCGGCGTGGCAGACCTTCACCTTCTGGATCCCGCTCTATATGGTCTCCACGCGCGGCATGGACATCAAGCAGTTCGCCCTGTTCGCCTGGCTACCGTTCCTGTTCGGCGATATCGGCTGCATCCTGTCCGGTTACCTGTCCCCGTTCCTGGTCAAGCGCTACCGGATGAATCTGGTCAACTCTCGCATTGCCGGCGTGGGTCTTGGCGCGGTGTGCATGATCGGCCCGGCGCTTATCAGCCTGGTCTCCAGCCCGATCGCCGTGATCCTTCTGTTCTCGGTGGGAGCCTTCGCCCACCAGATGCTGTCCAGCCTGCTTTACGCCCTGGTCACGGACACTTTCGAGAAGCAGAATGTCGCCACCGCGACCGGCTTTGGCGGTATGGCCGGCTATCTTGGCGGCACGATCTTCTCGCTGATCATCGGCCAGCTCGCCACCACCATCGGTTACGAGCCGCTGTTCGTGTGCTTGTCGGTCTTCGACCTTCTCGCCTTCGCCATCATCGCCTTGATGCTGGGACAGTGGACGTCGAACAAGCTTGCGCCCACAGGCGCAGCAAAGGTCACCGCAGACTAAACGGTCGAAAAGAGCAGTTCCGAGCAGATCCCGTTGATGGGCGTGACCCATCAACGGGAATTTGTTCTTGCGCTGGCGGCAGGCGGCTCAAAGAGCCGCTGAAAGCCTTTAGCGGTTGACGGTCTTTGCCGGAATGCGCAGCACCAACACCACACCCAGCAGCATCACGCCCGCCAGAATGTACAGCGCCAGATCGGTGCTCTTCGTTGCGTCCTTGATCCAGCCGACCAGATAGGGGCTGAGGAATCCGGCCATCTGGCCCATTGAATTGATCAGCGCCAGACCAGCCGCCGCCGCCGCCGCGCTCAAAAATCCACCGGAGAGCGGCCAGAACATCGGCAAGCCGGTCAGGACGCCCATGGTCGCCAGGGTCAGGCCGATGAGAGCAACCGTCGGGTTTGTGCCGAAATTCGCGGCGATAATCAGGCCGGCGACGCCCATCAGCATCGGAACGGCCAGATGCCAGCGGCGTTCACGCTGCGAATCGGCTGAGCGACCAACCGCGATCATGAAGAAGCTTGCCGCCAGATACGGAATAGCGCTCAGCCAACCGATGAGACTTGGGTCGGAAAGACCGCTGCTCTTGATGATCGAAGGCAGCCAGAAACCGATGGCGTAGACGCCGCTCTGAATGCAGAAGTAGATCGCGCCCAAAATCCAGACGCTTGGGTTGCGCAACGCGTCGGCCAAGGATTCACTGACGCCTTCCGGCTTATTCTTTTCATCCTCGATGAGGGCGTTTTGCAGATTGCTGCGTTCCTCTTCAGTCAGCCATGCCGCTTGGGCGACGCCGTCGCTGAGCAGGAACAGGATGCCGATTCCGAGAAAAACCGTCGGCAGGCCTTGCAGCAGGAACAGCCACTGCCAGGCGGCGATCCCGCCGATACCAGACGAGAAATGGCTGAGAATCCAGCCGCTGAACGGGCCGCCCAGCACGCCGGAGATGGGGATGGCCGACATGAACAGCGCCATGACGCGGCCACGCCGGGCCGAGGGGAACCAGCTGGTCAGGTACAAGACGATGCCGGGAAAGAAGCCGGCCTCTGCGGCGCCGGTCAGCAGACGCAGGGCATAAAAGGATTCCGCCGAGTGGACGAACAGCAGGCTGGTCGACAAAAGCCCCCACAGCACCATGATGGTGGCGATCCAGCGCCGGGCGCCGATCTTGCGCAGCATCAAATTGCTGGGCACGCCGCAGAGAACGTAACCAAGAAAGAAGATCCCAGCTCCGAACCCGTACACAGTCTCGCTCAGATGCAAATCATCGAGCATTTGCAGCTTGGCGAACCCGACATTAACCCGATCAAGATAGTTGAAAAGATAACAGATGAAAATATAGGGAATCAGACGGAAAAGAACCTTTTTGTATGTTCCCTCCATATCCCCTTGGCTTGCAGGAATAACGCTGATAACTGCGGACATATTCTTTCACCATGTCTTGAATATTGTGCTAGGACCGGGCGCGGTTTAATGCAGATCGTCCGGCGAAAGGTAGACCATCCGATTCGATACGAACAGCCTCGTTCCACTTGGCCATTCGCTCGGACCGGGCGAAGGACCCGACTTTCAGTTGCCCGGCGTTCCAGCCGGTGGCGAGATGCACGATGATCGTATCCTCCGTCTCACCAGAGCGCGCGGAAACGATCGTGCCCCAACCAGCCGCCTTGGCCGCCGACAAGGCCGCGCGTGTCTCCGTGACGGTGCCGGCCTGGTTGGGCTTCAGAAGGACCGCGTTGCAGGCGCCTTTCGCCACGGCGGCGTCAACGCGGGCCGCGTTGGTGACAAGAAAATCATCGCCGATGATCTGCACACGGGAACCGGCGGCGCGCGTGAAGGCGATCAGCCCCGCCTCATCATCCTCGGCCAACGGATCTTCGATGGAGATGATCGGGTAGCGGTCAAGCCATCCTAGCAGCAAGGCGCACAAGCCGTCGGAATCATACTCGGTTTCTTCCAGGGCAAGGCGATAACGCCCGTTCTTGCCGAATTCCGACGCCGCGATGTCGAGGGCGATGCCGATATCCTCGCCGGGCGCAAAGCCGGCGCGCTCAATGGCGCGGAGCAGGGTGTCGAGCGCCTGCTCGTTGCTGTCGAAGGCCGGCCACCAGCCGCCTTCGTCGGCCACGCCCCGCAGAAGCCCGCGCTCGCTCATGATCCGACCGGCGTGGTGATAGACTTCAGCGGTCATTTCCAGAGCCTGCCCGAAGGAGGTGGCGCTGGTGGCGATCACCATAAGGTCCTGGATGTCGATGCGGCGACCGGCGTGAGCGCCCCCGCCGAAGATCTGAATCTGCGGCAGCGGCAGACGCACCGCCGCATCCCCCGCCAGATAGCGCCACAAGGGCTTTCCGGCGTCGGCTGCGGCGGCGTAGAGCACCGCCATCGACGTCGCGACGATGGCATTGCCGCCAAGACGGGAACGATTCGCCGTCCCGTCGATCGCGATCATCGTTTGGTCGATCAGCGCCTGATCGGCAACGTTCTTCCCAACCAGGGCCGGGGCGATTTCCTGCTCTATGCCGGCCAGGGCTTTGCGCACATCTTTGCCGAACACGGCGGCGGCGCCATCGCGAAGCTCCACGGCTTCATGCATGCCTCGTGAAGCGCCAGCCGGCGCAATGCCACGGCCGGTCTTACCGTTTTCAAGCGTAACCTCGACTTCGACGGTCGGCCAGCCTCGTGAATCCCAGACACGACGGCCTTGGATTTTCTTGATCGTGCTCACGTGGTGATATCCTTGACGATTTTGATGGCGACGCCGCCAAGCGTGGGCAAGGGCTGCCTGATCCGCTCGACGGCGATTTTGCGCACCAGAGCGCGCTGTTGTTCCGAAAGATATTCAGCCGGTGACTTTCCATCGACGCGCGCCAGCATCAGGCATCCCAGCAGCATGGCGGCCCGGCTTTCAAAATCCTGCCTCGGCTCCCAATCGACGTGAGCGAGATAGGCGTCGCTGAGGCTGGTGAAGGCCGACAAAAAGCTATCCGCCCGCGCGGGATCGTGCGCGGCCTTGAGAAGCAGGTGATTGAGGCAGAAGGCCAGGTCGAAGGTGGGGTCGCCGTACCAGGCGCACTCCGCATCCAGGAAAACCGGGCCCTTGCGACCGACCAGGATGTTCTTTGGGCTGATGTCGCCATGAACCAGGGCGAGCCGGGTCGACGCCGTGCGGTCGAGAACCGCCAGGATCGTGTCCGACAGCGCCGGGTGATTGCGCGCCGTCTCGGCGAGGTAGGGTTCGAGGCGAATGGCGTAAAAATTGGCGTCATGAGCGAATTTCTTCGCTAAAACCGGATTGTTCGCTGTCTTGGCGTGGATGACGCCCAGGGTCTTGCCGACAAGCCCGGCAAGCGCGGTATCGATCTGCCCAGCCAACAGCAGGGTTTTCCAAAGGGGAAACTCTGATTCTGGAAAGAACTCCATGGCGAAGCAGCCGGTTTCCCGGTCAACGCCAAGGATCGCTGGCACAGCGTCGGGCGCGATGGCGCCGACCGTGGTCAACCAGTCGATTTCCCCAAAAACGCGCTCGATCGGTGCATGCCATTCCTTGGCGACCTTCAGTTTAGGGAGCGCTTGTTTGAGACAGAAGGTTCGATCGTCGGAGATAATCTTCAACACATTTGAAGAGACGCCCCCGGTAAGCGTTTGCACAGTAAAGTTTTGTTGCAGGGTAATGAGTCCCATCCTCAACAAGACAGTGCGTAATGCTGCGCCTCCATTGGATAGGTCGGTAAATCCATTTTCCATTGGAAACTTGCCTCCGCTGTCTTGGTTAATGTGAACCCACCCGTGCAAGAGACGTTAACTGCTTATGCACACGTGTGCATAAGCGTAACGTGCTGGTTTGCGGATTGTCAATGAATCGCTCGCAGCGCTATGATCTGAAATGCTTGACGAACCAATAACCATCAAACAACTCGCCCAGATGCTCGGTCTGGCGCATTCGACGGTGTCGCGCGCCTTGAACGGGCACCCGGCGATCAGCGAAGCGACCAAAAAACGCATCGCCGAGGCGGCGGCGAAGGCGGGTTACGTTCCCAACAGCGCGGCGCAGAGCCTGAAGACGGCGCGCAGTCACACCATCGGGCTGGTGGTCCCCGACATTCAAAACGCCTTTTACGCCACCGTGGCGAAAACCATTGCAACCGCCGCCGCCGATCAATCCTGGCAACTGGTTCTGGCGATCACGGAAGATCAGCCGGGCCGGGAAGCCCACGCCATCGAAAGCTTGCTTAAGGCGCAAGCGGAAGGCGTCATCATCGTTCCCACCGCGGCGCCTGAACCCGAGACGCTCGCCATGATCAAGCGGCTGCGCGTGGTGCAACTGCTTCGCCATCATCCGAGAATCGAATCCCCGGCGATCACCCTTGCGGATCGTTATGGAATCAGCGCCGCGACCGAGCATCTGCAAGCGTTGGGGCATGAGAGGATTGGCTATATCGGCGCCCCGACCGCAGTGACCACCGGACGTGAGCGTCTCCAGGGGTTTCTCGACCGATTTTCCGCTTCCCCTGAGAGCCGGGACGAAGCCGGTGCGCGCATTCAGATCGGCCCGCCGAAAAAATCATTCGCTGCTGACGCCTTCCGACGCTTGCTCGCCATGAGCGAGCCGCCGAGCGCTATCGTCCTGGGCAGCCAATCCTTCGCTCTTGGGGTTCTGCTGGCGGCCCGGCAGGACAACATCCGCATTCCCGCCGATGTTTCCCTGGTCGGTTATGGCGATTCAGAATGGTGCACGCTGCTTGATGGGGGCCTGACGGCGCTGTCGCTGCCCGTGCAAGAGATTGCGCAGGCGTGCGTGGATACGCTGCGCAAGCGCCTGGAAATGCCCCCAACCCGTAAATCATTGGCCCGAGCGGCGCAGCCGGAGCACATTTTTCTTCCAAAACTGATTATCCGGGGGTCGTCACGCCGACGTGGCTGATTGCCCCGAAATCTGGCGAGCATGAAATTAACCTTTACCGATCGTCAGTATGAACGGTTCTCATTACGTATGAATAAGCATAGTAAAAGTAGAAAATCAAGAGTGTGTACGCATACTTATAATGGGTACTGGGAGAGTCTTATGATGAAATTTCAGATGCTTAATGCATTTATTAAACCACCATTGACCTTAATCTATATATGCTAATTTATAGCCTTTAACCAAAGATAATTTACGAAAAAATTGCCATTTCATATAGTAAAATGTTTATTTTAAGCACTACTGGATATAACGCTGAGGATGTTTTTTAGATGCTAGACAGAGTGCAAAAAATAGTTTTAAGCATCAAGCCTCTTTGGGCTGAACTCATATTATCAGGTCAGAAGACCGTTGAGCTGCGCCGGCGCTTCACGAAATCTTCAGAGAGAGGCACGATTCTACTGTACTCATCTAAACCGGTGATGGCGATGGTCGGTGTAGTTCATATTGAACGTACTGTAACCCTACCTCCCAACACGTTGTGGCCGCTTGTATCGAGTGGGGCTTGCGTGACTGAAGAGCAGTATTGGGCCTATTTCGATAGGAGTAACGAGGCTGTCGCTTTGTATCTCAACGCTCCTATTCGGTTACCCAGTCCCATTCCTCTCGATCAGCTGCGGAGGTCGGTAGGCTTCACTCCTCCCCTATCGTGGCGGTGGGTAAAGTCCGAGGAGTTTGCGTTTATGCAAGGGATGGTCTAATGGAGAAAGGCATTATCCTAGTGGTAGGCGTTTCTGGCGTGGGCAAGACAACCCTATGCCAGAGTTTAGCCTCCGCCGAGTGCGGCATTAACCACCTCATTGCCAGTAGGTTCGTAGGTAGCTCGCAGGCGGGCAACCAGAAGGCTCTGGCCACCCATATCCATGCGGCTGCACAGTTTGGGGAAGGAGCGAGTTTGGTGGATGGTCACGTAATTGTCGATGGGAATAAGGTGCCTTTGGAAGCGGTAGCCGAGCTGAGGCCGAGAGCTATTGTGGTAGTGACCGGTCGTCCCCGGGACATACTCTTGCGGCTCAAAATGGATAAGGCCCGGAAGCGCCCAGCCGTCACAGAAAATGAAATCGACCGCTCTCAAGATGCTGAGATTAGTTGGGCTAAGGAGTTAGCCCGAGCTATCAGCATCCCTTTTGTAATTGTAGATAGCCTCGACACTCAAGGATTCAGATCAAAGATCTTTCATCTGTTTGAGACCGGCAGCCCCCAAGGTGACAAGGGTTCATTGAACAGGTACTCGGCGCGTCCAGACACATAAAGGCCGGTACAAACCGACGTTAGGCGATAGCCATAGTGGTCGAATATCCTCTGAAAATCGGCGAGCTTTGTCTCACTCACTGTAGCCAACGGTCGATCGGTGCCCAGCCAGCTCATCAGTTCGTCAAAGACGCGGATACCCAGGCCTCGGCCTTGGAGCTCGGGGGCAATACGGACAGTACAAATCTTGGACTCGCCACCCTCAGCCTTAGCTATGCCCAGTGCGGCGATCTGGCCTTGGCGTTCAATGCGCACGAGGTGCCTTGAACCACAGTGTAGGCCTGGAACGACTTTATTGACAAACCAAGTCTTGATGCCAGGGTAATCCGGGGACAGCGGTAGGATGAATGCGAGGGCTTCCCGTTCGGCGGGGGTCAAAAAATGATCCGTGCTACGCAGATAATGATCCGCTATTGCCTGTGCCGTTTTCATCTTATGTCCTCCCGTCTGCCTTGGAGCCAGTCGGTGCCGTCCCTCGTTCCATTGGCTGAGCCTCTGCCGAGTCGCTCTTATCTAGCGTAGCTGAATCATCTTTTCCACTGTTTGATGCCTGAGTCGGCCTATCGTCCGAAGTCCTATGCTTTCCAGAAGGTGCGGCGTTGGTAGGGGCAACAGTGGTAATCAATGCCGGCTTCTGCATTTGCTCTTTAAAGGTTTCCCATAAAGCATTTCCCACCACTCCACCAGTTGCGCCAATTAATAATGCAAGTAACACGTACAATAATTTAGTTAATTTCCCGCTAAATCGCAAGCGAAGCTTTACAAATGCGTTAAAATCTTCTAACCCTTCAATCGTGGAAACAGTTTGTAATTTTGGCATCAAGAGCTTTAGTGGAGAAGATGGTTCCTTCCAGTGATAAATTACCATTCCAGTGAGGAGTTTTCTCTCATCAATATAATTTTCCCAAATACCTTTCTCGAGAAGGCGACATTTATGAAAAGTACGGTGTCCACCGATAAAATCAGCGGTTACACCGGCAACCAATAGGAAGTCGAGGCGTTTAATCTTAACAGTCTTCTGCGACTCGGTAACCGCTTTCTTCTGAAGTATACGATCAGGTAGGTTGCGTGCTTCATTCAGGCGCACGTCAAGACACTCGATGACGTCAAACCCGCTGGCAAACCACCAGTCATTTGGGCGGTGTGAGCTGACGAAGGTATTTTTTTTACCTTCTGGCAGGTAGATCCTGAACCTGATATAAAGCTTGTGGTCTTTATCAATTACCTTGCAGGCTTCTTCTAATGTATTTTCCGTGATAGTTATCTGTGTACCGTCAATTTTTTTTTCGATTTCCATCGCTGATTCTTCGATATCATTACCTGATATAGGTAAATTAATAACCCTACAATATATGCTATTATCAGATTCCTTTGCTAGTATAATAGGTTTTCCAGAACTATCATTTGTAACCGCTAATTTTTCATTGAATATAGCTGTTGCTAGGCGTGGATCAGCAAATTTTGGTCCAAGATCCTTAATATTATCGCGACCAATAATCATTGGAAGAAAAAAACAGATTGAGTGTAATGAATATGGGTTTGATATCATTATACCAACATCCAAAAAATCTTGATGCTTCTCCTTAATTCTTTTTCCAGGATGGGTCATCCGCCAAAGGTTAAAATGAAGATCGACGGTAGGGTCGACAGAGGTAGGTTTTTCTTGGACGGTATGGTCAACGGAGGTGGGTTTTTCTTGCTTGATAGGAAACCAAATGGCCATGCTCTGCACGCAGCCATTACTCTCAGAACCTGCCATCACATCCCCCAAGCCTAGCTTGAAATCTAACTTACAGTATTAGACTTATGCGATGGAAGGCGATTGCTTATTTCAGGCTGAAAATAATTTTCCTACAAGGTGAATGCAATGGTGTTGTGTGCTTTCTATCTAGATGCAATACTTCATTAGCTTTCTTGACCATAGCCATCATTTTTGGTAGGAGGTAAAGATCGTCGGATAATCGGTGGTGACTGGTCAGTTTTGGCTTTCAGCATAAATCAAGGGCGATGCTTCTTGACTGATGAGGTGGCGATGAAGTTGCTTTTTTGGTTTTGAGCTGAACTGAGAGCGGATCATGTTGGCACGTGAGTGGTGCTAACCAAGATGCAGTTAGTCGTCCTCTTTGGGCTCCACCTCAGTCAGGTTATGGCCAATCATTCGCTTGTTCATATATGAAATTTCTGACAGTCCCTTTGGGCGGTGCTTGATGCTTCTCAGAGCGAAACACGCCGCTATCGTTCTGTGCGCCGGGCTTCTGTTCGCCAAGCCTGCGCTTGCCGATTGTCATGATGTAAGCCACCTCAAACAAACCTACACCATATGCGGCGCCGATCCGGCGCGGGACGATATCCGACTCTACAACAAGGATCAGGCAGGGAAGCCTTTTGCGTCCTTCCGCACCCTGTCGTTGGCGTTGCGGCGTCACGACGAATCCCTGGTCTTCGCCATGAACGGCGGTATGTACCAGAGTGACCTTTCTCCGGTCGGTCTCTATGTCGAGGAAGGGGTGGAGCGCCACCCGCTCAACACAAACTCCGGTCCGGGCAATTTCCATCTGCTGCCGAACGGGGTCTTTTATGTCGCGGCTGGCAAGGCCGGGGTGATGGCGACGGCGGCGTATAAGAACGCCGGCATCAAACCGCGCTTCGCCACACAATCAGGACCGATGCTGGTGATCGACGGCGCGCTTCACCCGCTCTTCCGACCGGACAGCGACAGCCTGAAAATCCGCAATGGCGTTGGGGTGACGGGTTTTGGCGCGGTGATCTTCGCCATCTCCAAAACGCCGGTGCGCTTTTATGATTTCGCCACGCTGTTCAAGGACAGGTTGAACTGTCCCAACGCAGTTTTCCTCGATGGCACGATCTCAAGCCTTTACGCGCCGGAGATCAAGCGCCATGACGGGCTGTTTCCTCTCGGACCGATCATCGCGGTCGTCACGAAATCCCCGCCCCCGTTCTGATGCAGACAGGGTTTCCTATGCCCGCACCTCCGCCAGCGCGTCGAGGCCCAGCGCCGTCAGCGCGGTGGCGACGATGGAGGCGGCGTTAAGCCTTGCTTCCTCGTATTGCTTGGGTGAGGCGTTGTGGTCAAGAAAACGATCAGGCAACACCATCGGGCGGATCTTCAACCCATTATCCAGCAGCCCGGCGGTCGCCAGGAAGTGCAGCACAAAGCTGCCGAAGCCACCGACCGCCCCTTCCTCGATGGTGATCAGCACCTCATGATGCACGGCCAATTGACGGACGAGGTCGTGGTCCAGCGGCTTGGCGAAGCGGGCGTCGGCCACCGTGGTGGACAGGCCACGCGCCGCCAACTCCTGCGCCGCCTTGCGGCATTCCTCCAAACGGGCGCCGTAGCTGAGAATGGCGACCTTGCCGCCTTCCTGGATGATCCGCCCCTTCCCGATCGGCAGCACCGAGCCGCGATCCGGCAGGGTAAGCCCCACCCCCTCGCCACGCGGGTAGCGCAGGGCGCTGGCGCGGTCGCCGATGCTCACCTGGGTGGCGACCATGTGCATGAGGTCCAACTCATCCGCCGCCGCCATCAGCACAATGTCCGGCAGGCAGCCGAGATAGGCCACGTCGAAGGCCCCAGCGTGCGTGGCGCCGTCCGCGCCCACCAGACCGGCGCGGTCAAGCGCGAAGCGCACGGGCAAATGCTGAAGCACCACATCGTGCACCACCTGATCATAGGCGCGCTGCAAAAAGGTGGAGTAGATGGCGCAGAACGGCTTCACCCCCTCCGTCGCCAGGCCGGCGGCGAAGGTCACGGCGTGCTGCTCGGCGATGCCCACGTCGAAGCAACGCTTGGGAAAGCGCTTGCCGAACAGGTCCAGGCCGGTGCCCGAAGGCATGGCCGCCGTGATCGCCACCACATCCGGGTCAGCCTCCGCCTCGGCGATCAGCGCGTCGGCGAAAACCCGGGTGTAGGTCGGGGCGCCGGCCTTCGGCTTGGCCTGAGCCCCGGTGATGACATCGAATTTGGCGACCGCGTGCAGCTTGTCGGCGCTGGCCTCGGCGGGGCCATAGCCTTTGCCTTTCTTGGTGACGACATGCACGAGAACGGGCTTGTCGCTTTCGGCGTCGCGAACATTTTGCAGCACGGGCAGCAAATGGTCGAGATTGTGCCCGTCGATAGGCCCGACGTAATAAAAGCCAAGCTCTTCGAACAAGGTGCCGCCGGTGACGAAACCACGCGCGTATTCCTCCGCCTTGCGGGCGGCGTCGCGCAACGAGCGCGGCATGTGGTCGGCGATATCCTTGGCGAAGTGGCGCAGCGACAGATACGGTTTCGATGAGACGACGCGCGATAAATAAGCGCTCATCGCCCCCACCGGTGGGGCGATGGACATGTCGTTGTCGTTAAGGACGACGATCAGGCGGCTGTCGGTCGAGCCGGCGTTGTTCATCGCCTCATAGGCCATGCCAGCGCTCATGGCGCCGTCACCGATGACGCAGACAACATTGTTGTGGCGGCCCTTGAGGTCGCGCCCAACCGCCATGCCCAGCCCGGCGGAGATCGAGGTGGAGCTGTGGCCCGCGCCAAACGGGTCGTAAACGCTTTCCGAGCGGTTGGTGAAGCCGCTCAAGCCCCCGCCCATACGCAGCGTGCGGATGCGATCACGTCGCCCGGTGAGGATCTTGTGGGGGTAGCACTGGTGCCCCACGTCCCAGATCAGCCGGTCTTCGGGTGTGAGAAAGACATAATGCAGCGCCACCGCCAACTCGACCACGCCAAGCCCGGCCCCAAGATGGCCGCCGGTCACGGATACGGCGTCGATGGTCTCGATGCGCAATTCGTCGGCGAACTGGCGGAGCAGCTCCGGCCTGAGGGCGCGCAGATCAGCCGGTTCGCGAACCTGGTCGAGGAGCGGCGTTTTGCTGGATATGGTCACTCTCTCACACACCCTCTCTCACGCGCGCCGGGTCACGACATACTCGGCGACAGATTTCAGCATGTCGGCCCGCCCTTCAAAGATTTCCAGGTGCGAAGCGCATTGGCGGGCCAGTATTTCCGCTTGGTTGCGGGCGCGCTCACGTCCAAGGATCGAGACGAAGGTCGCCTTGCCGGCCACCGCGTCGCGCCCGACCGATTTGCCCGTCTCCGCCTCCGTGCCTTCAATGTCCAGAAGGTCGTCGACGATCTGGAAGGCAAGGCCAAGGTCGTGCGCATAAGCGTGCAGCGCATGGCGCAGGGGTGGGGGGGCTTTGCCCAGAATGGCGCCCGCCTCGCAGGAAAAGGCGATGAGAGCGCCCGTCTTCAGGCGCTGAAGGCGGGTGACTGTACCGATGTCGAAGGTCTCGTGCTCGGCGATCAGGTCGAGCATCTGCCCGCCCACCATGCCGTGCGGCCCCGCCGCTTTGGCGAGGGCGGTCACAAGCTGGCAGCGCACATGCGGGTCTTCATGGGTGGCCGGATCGGCCAGCACGTCAAAGGCGAAGGTCAGCAGACCATCGCCGGCCAGAATGGCCACCGCCTCGTCGAATTGGCGGTGCACGGTCGGCTGGCCACGGCGCAGATCGCCATCATCCATCGCCGGCAAATCATCGTGGATCAACGAATAGCAGTGCACGAGTTCGACCGCTGCGGCGACACGCAGCGCGCAATCGGGATTGACCCCGAACAGATCGGCGGAATTCAGCACCAGGAACGGTCGCAGCCGCTTGCCGCCGCCCAGGCTGCCGTAGCGCATCGCCTCGTACAGCCGGTTTTCCGGCAGCTGGTTTTCGGGTTGGCTGGTCGAGGGCAGCAGGTGAGCGATCGCCTGCTCGACTTCCTGCGCGGATAAGGCCATGGCGGCCGTCAAATCTGGTGTCACGTCAGTCGATCCGTGCGGGTTCGCTGCCGATGGTACCGTCGGCAGCCACTGTGATATGGTCGACCTTCGCCTGGGCCTCCCGCAATTTGGCTTCGCAGTGGCGCTTGAGCGCCGTACCGCGCTCGTAAGAGGAGATGGCGTCGTCGAGCTTGCCGCGCCCATCCTCAAGATGGCGCACGATGCGCTCCATCTCGGACAGGGCGTCTTCAAAACTCATGGCCGCGATATCGGGCGGGATTGGGGCCGGCGAGGTCGGAGGAAGTTCGGGCATAATGTGACCGCTGGTGGAACCGTTCTTTAAAACCATGACCGGCCAAAGATCCAAAAGGGTCAGGCCGCCATCAGTTCGCGTACATGCGCCGCGCACGCCGAGGCAAGCGCCGTCATGTTGTAACCGCCTTCCAGCACGGACACAATGCGCGCGCTGCAATGCGCGCGCGCCAGAGCACCCAGCGTGCGGGTCGCCCAGGCGAAGTCCTCATCCATCAGCTGCAGGTTGGCCAGGGGGTCGCGGGCGTGCGCGTCGAAGCCGGCCGAGATCAACAGCAGATCCGGTTTGAAACGATCGATGGCGGGCGCGATGATCCGCGTCATGGCGTGGCGGAATTCTGAACCGCCGGCCATGGCGGGCAGCGGCGCGTTCACGCAATTGCCATATTTTCCTGTCTCGCCCGCATCCCCGGTGTCGGGATAGAGCCGGGACTGATGGATCGAGCAGTACAGCAGGGTGGGATCGTCCTGGAAGATAGCCTGCGTGCCGTTGCCGTGGTGCACGTCGAAGTCCATCACCGCAACGCGCCGCGCCCCGTGCGCCACCCGTGCGTGCAGCGCGCCGATGGCGGCGTTGTTGAACAGGCAAAAACCCATGGCCTCGGCGCGTTCGGCGTGATGGCCGGGTGGGCGCACCGCGCAAAAGGCGTTGCGCGAACGCCCCGTCATCACCTGGTCGACCGCCGCGACCACCGCCCCCGCCGCGCGCAACGCCGCCTCACCGGACTGCGACGATAGCAGGGTGTCGGCGGCGATTTCAACGCAACCGTTTTGTGGAACCGCGCTCATGACACGGTCAATGTAGGATTGTGTGTGGGCGAGGGCGAGCTGTCCGCTTTCGGCGCGTGGTGCTTCGATTCGTTCGAGGAGGCTGAATTCCTCCGCGTCCAGCGCGGCCAGCACGGCTTTCAGGCGTTCGGCGCACTCCGGATGGGTAGGGCCGGTGTCATGCTCAAGACAGGCGGGATGGGTGAAAAGGGTCGTGACCATCTTCTATTCCCTCCGTTCGATCTCGCCTCGTTCGATCTCAACACAAAAGACGCCATCTTTTTCGGTGCTGCGCAGCAACCGGTTGCCGGTGGTCTGGCAAAACGCTGCGAAATCCTTAGGCGCGCTGGGATCCGTCGCTTCCACCGCCAACACATCCCCGGAGGCAAGCGCCTTCAGGGCCTTGCGCGCGCGCAGAACGGGAAGCGGGCACAGCAATCCTTTTGCGTTCAATTCATGCCGAGCCATCAGACTGCTCCTGTCTTCCAGCCCGGCAGAACGGCTGACAGGGCCAGCACCGCCCAGCCCAGCATAAAGGCGCCGCCACCCAGTGGCGCTGTGTTGGAAACGGGCAGCGGCCCGCAGAGGGCCAGGGCATAGAGTGTCCCGCAGAACAGCACCATGCCTGCGAGGAACAGCCAGCCGGCCAGCGTCACAGCCAGCCGCGCCGCCCGCTCGGCGCGCGTCACCAGCATCAGCACCGCGAGCAGCGCCAGCGCGTGCCAGAGTTGATAGGAGCTGGCGGTCCGCAGCCACTCCTGGGCTTTCTCCTGACCAGGCGCGGCCAGGGCATGGTTGGCGTAAGCGCCAGCCGCCACCGCCAGCCCGGCGTTGATCCCGGCGAACATCAGCCACACCCGCCCGATGACTCCCCATGCCCCCCTCATGCTTCCCCTCGCCTTATGATTCGACGGCAACGTCTCCGGCCTGATTCTTACCCGGTTCCAGGCCCGGCCCCAACCCTTCTCGTCCGTGCGGCGCGTCAAGGTCAAGCTCTGGCCCCTTGGCGATGATTTCCGTTGGGTTGATCGCCCGATGGCTTGCGTAATAATGCCGCTTGATGTGATCGAAATGCACCGTCGCCGCCACGCCGGGCGTCTGGTAGAGGTCGCGCACATAGCCGGACAGGTGCAGATAATCGGCGATGCGCCGCTTGTTGCATTTGAAATGGCCGACATAAACCGCATCGAAACGCACGAGGGTGGTGAACAAGCGCCAGTCTGCCTCGGTCAAGCGGTTGCCGACCAGCCAGCGCTGCGCGCCAAGCCGCGCATCCAGTTCGTCAAGCGCCTCGAACAGCGCGTCGAAGGCGTGCTCATAGCGATCCTGTGCGGTGGCGAAGCCGGCCTTGTAAACGCCGTTGTTGATGTTGTCGTAGACGAAGGCGTTGACGTGGTTGATCTCCTCCCGCAGCGCCTCCGGGTAGAAATCGCGTGAGGCGTCGCCGAACTCATCGAACGCGTGATTGAACATGCGGATGATCTCGGCTGATTCATTGTTCACGATGCTGCTGGTTTGCCGGTCCCACAGCACCGGCACGGTGACGCGACCGGAATAGTCGGGCTCGGCCTTGGTATAGACTTCATAAAGGCAGCGGGCGTCATTGACCGGATCGGCCCCCGGCGGCAACTCCCATCCCTTCTCCAGCATCAACGGATCGACCACCGAGACGGAGATCACCTCCTCCAACCCCTTGAGCGTGCGGAACAGCATGGTCCGGTGGGCCCAGGGGCAGGCGTGCGACACATACAGATGGTAGCGACCGGGCTCCGGTCGATAGGGGGTAGAGCCGTCGGCTTCAATCCAGGCGCGAAACTGCGCTTCTGGCCGAACGAAAGCGCCGCCGGTGGTCTTTGTGTCGTACCAGCGGTCGGTCCAATGTCCATCAATGAGCAAACCCATCGCAATCCCCCCCTTAACCGGGCCCCTGTCAACCGGGCCGTCCTGGTCTACCCGTGCAGCTTCCTGGCGATTTCCGCCACATGCCGGGCCTGGAATCGCATGCCTTCCAGCTCAATCGCGCTGGGCTGGCGGGAGCCGTCGCCACCGGCGATGGTGCTGGCGCCGTAGGGCGAATTGCCCATCACTTCACTGACGCCCATCTGCCCCTGGAAGGAGTACGGCAGGCCAACAATGATCATGCCCTGGTGCAGCAGCACGGTGTGCGTGGTCAAGATGGTGCTTTCCTGGCCGCCATGCTGGGTGGCGGAGGATGAGAAGACGCTGCCCACCTTGCCGACAAGCGCCCCCTTCATCCACAAGCCGCCGGTCTGGTCGAGGAAATTCTTCATCTGGCCGGGCATGTTGCCAAAGCGGGTCGGCACGCCAAAGAGAATGGCGTCATAGTTCGCCAACTCGTCCGGGGATGCTAACGGGATGTTCGGCTCTTCCTTGAAATGCGCGGCGCGGCGCGCCTCTTCCGGCATGGTTTCCGGCACGCGCTTCAGCGTCACTTCGGTACCGGCTACGGCGCGCGCCCCTTCTACCGCCGCTTGCGCCATCTGTGCAATATGCCCGTAACTGCTGTAATAAAGAACCAAAACCTTGGCCATCGCGGTTTTCCTTGATTGTGAAGAGCGGACGAACCACGCCCGGTCATCCATACATAAACCATCAAAACCTCTGGGAGTATCCACCACCCTGGCAATTAATCGTTGTGCAGTATAGAACAATAGGATGGATCGCCTCGACGATATGCTCGCCTTCATAAAGGTGGTGGACAGCAAAAGCTTCACCACGGCGGCGGAGCGGCTGAACCTGTCCAAATCCGTGATTTCACGCCGCATCTCCGCACTGGAAAACCGCTTGGGGGCCCGGTTGCTCAACCGCACCACCCGCACGCTCAGTCTTACCGAGGTCGGCCAGGCCTTCTACGACCGCTGCACCCGCATCCTTTCCGATCTGGATGAGGCGGAACGCGCGGTGGTCGATTTGCACGCGGCGCCGCGCGGGCGGCTGCGGGTAAACGCGCCACTGTCCTTTGGGTTGCTGCATCTGGCGCCGGCGACCGCCGCTTTCATGCAGCGTTTCCCCGCCATCGACGTCGCTATCGATCTGAACGACCGCTATGTGGACCTGATCGACGAAGGCTATGATGTGGCCGTTCGCATCGGTCGGCTGCGCGATAGTTCGCTGGTCGCCCGGCGCCTGGCGCCAAACCGCCTGGTGCTGTGCGCCAGCCCCGCCTATCTGGAAAAGCATGGCGTCCCCACGGCGCCAGAGGAGCTGGCGCAGCACAATTGCCTGCTCTACACCAATCTGACGACACCCGAGCAATGGCAGTTTCGGATCGACGGCGCGGTCCGCTCGGTGCGTGTGTCGGGCAATCTCCGCGCCAACAACGGCGACATCTTGCTGGCCGCCGCCATCGCTGGACATGGCGTCGTCGCGTTGCCGAGTTTCATCTGCGGCAAGGCGCTGGCGTCCGGTGCGTTGCAGGCCGTGCCCATCAAGGGCTATGGGCTGGAATCGGCGGTGTACGCCGTCTATCCGCAAAACCGCCACCTGTCGTCCAAGGTGCGCGCCTTCGTCACTTTCCTGGCGACCCGGTTCGGGCCTGAACCCTATTGGGACGCCGAACCGCCCCTGGGTCTGTGATCGCACAGCCGGTGTTATCCACTGCGCGATTATCTTGATTTCGATCAAAGGCGTTATCGGTAAAAAGCGGTATATTAATATTGCTTAACGCCAGCTCGTGTGGAACGGACAAGAGGCTCTTATGCTGAATTTTTCCCGAGGTCTGCGGATTCACCATCGCTTCGTGCTGGTTGTGGTGTTGCCGGTCTTGGGTATGCTCGGCTTTTCCACCAACGCGATGCGGGAAAGCTGGCGGGTCTTTACGGCCATGGAACGGCTGGAGTCGATGACCGGGCTGGTGACCGACGTCAGCGCGCTGGTGCATGAGCTGCAAAAGGAACGCGGGACCTCCGCGGTGTTTCTTTCCAGCCGTGGCGCCAAGATGGCGCAAGCGCTGCCTGAACAACGCTCTCTTACCGACAAAACGGCGGAGATCTATCGCCGCACCGTTGAACGCTTCCGGTCGGAAATACCGGATCCGGTGTTCATCACCCGTCTGGACGCCGCCAGAGTCGCGTTGGAGCCGTTGACGGCTCGGCGCAACGCCATCTCCGCCCTGACTCTGCCCGGCCCGGAGTCCGCGGCTTATTACTCCACCGCCATCCAACGACTGCTGGATATCGCCGGCGAGGTCTCGCGCTCCGACAGCGCCGCCTCCGTCTCCGGCCTGCTCAACGCTTACAACAGCCTGATGTACGGCAAAGAACGCGCCGGGCAAGAACGCGCCACCGGCGGCACAGGGTTCGGCGCGGGTAAATTCGATCTGGTGCTGTACCAGCGCTTCCTGGCGCTGATCGCGCAGCAGCAAGCCTATTTCGACAGCTTTGTCACCTACGCGCCGGATGATTTGAAGGCCTTGTTCACACGGACTCTCTCAGGAGAGGCGGTGGAGCGGGTTGAGGCCATGCGCAAGGCTGTCTTCAGCGGTGGTCTGTCGGGTGAACTGGGGGGGATCCCCGGCGATCAGTGGTTCGCCACCGCCACCACCCGCATCGATCTGCTGAAGAAGGTTGAAGAGCAGGTGAACGCCACACTGCAGCGCCGCGTCGAGGATATCCGTAAAGGGGCGTTGTCCACATTCACGATGGATACCGCGATGGCGGTGTTTTTGCTGTTGGCGACGGTGTTGATGAGTTTCAAAGCCATCCGCGGCATCTCCGGCCCGCTGACCAGCCTCAACCACGCCATGCACAAACTGGCCGATGGTGATTTGGCCATGACCATCCCAGCGCTGGATCGCCGGGATGAAGTCGGTGAAATGGCCAAGGCGGTCCAGGTCTTCAAGGAAAACGCCACGGAACGCACCCGCCTGGAAACCGAACAGCAAGCCGAGCACAAGGCCAAGGAGCGCCGGGCCGAAGCGCTGCAATGCATGATCCAAGGCTTCGAGCAGGACGTCACCGGCATGCTGAGCACCGTGCAGACGGCGACGGCGCGCATGAACACGGTGGCGCAGACGATGTCGGCGTCAGCCAGTGAAGGCACCCGTCAGGCGTCCTCTGTCGCGGTGGCGGCCGAGCAAGCGTCGGGCAATGTGCAGTCGGTGGTGTCGGCGTCAAAAGAATTGGCCGACACCATCGGTGGCATCACCGTGCAGGTGGAGGAATCGCAGCGGATCGCTAGCCAGGCGGTTGAAGAGGCGAATCGCACCAATGGCACCGTCGGCAATCTGGTTGAAACCGCCCACCGCGTTGGCAAGGTGGTCGACCTCATCAGGAAAATCACCGAACAGACTAATCTGCTGGCGCTGAACGCCACGATCGAGGCGGCGCGCGCCGGTGAAGCGGGCAAGGGTTTCGTGGTGGTGGCCGGTGAGGTCAAAAACCTTGCCAGCCAGACAGCCAAAGCAACCGAAGACATCACTCAAGAAATTGCCAGCATGCATGCGGTATGCGACGAGGCGGCGGTGACGATCCGCAGCATCGGCGATACGATCCGCCAGATGAGCACGCTTGCTGGCGCGGTAGCGGCGGGTGTTGAACAGCAAAGTGTGGCGACGGCCACGATCGCTCGGAACGTCACTCAAGCGGCAAAGGGCACCGGCGAGGTAAGCCACAGCATCGTCGCGGTAAAAGACGCCGCGCTGAAAACAGGGGGCGCTTCAGCCGAGGTCCTGGAAGCATCCGAGGGCTTGTCCAGACAGGCTAAAATGCTAGGAAGCAAGGTCGAACACTTCCTGGCGGGCATCGATCAGCTGTGATATTGGGCTGATGCCGATGAGGTCTTGATGCTTTTTCTGCATCAAGACTTCTTGAGGGTACAAATAAAAAATTATCGCTGTGCTTTCTGTTTTAATTTGGTAGAGTTCGCGGGCTCCACTTCGCTTCACGCCAAAAAACTGTTTTCTTAAGTTTATTCAACATCCATTGTTCGCATAGTTTATGGTATAAAATACCACAAAAAATACTGGCGCATATGTTGCTAACAAGCATATTTTCCCAATATCCATGTGAGTCGATGATTTTCATAATTCTTGAAATCACCGATATGAGCGGATTATGGATCAGGTAAATAGAATAACTGGCATCACCAAATAGAACAAAGATTTTTGGAAAATTAATATTAGAATCTTTTTCTAAAATTGCGCCGCCGAGAACAATGAGCGAAAATGGAATGCCATATAAATAGCGATAATTTTCAATATTTTGACTCGCCATAGTTATGGTCCCGATAATTCCAACAAAAAGCAATCCAAGCCCCATAGCGCTATTTGTATTAACACTCCTCCAGATATAAGCGCTCAACAGACCGCATACAAATTCTATATTAATAGAACTGAATAAGACTTTTGGATATGCGTAGCTACCCCATGAATAGGTTGAACTATCCAAATAAAATATAAAAATCACCCAGATAAAAATTGCTTTGGCGAATAGACGCTTGTTTATAAAAAATATCAAAAATATCGTATAAAAGACCATTTCATGGATCAGAGTCCATGCCACTGATAACACAGGAGGGTAATTGCTTGGAAAAAGAAATATTGAGGAAATTATGCTTATTTCATGCCTGTCCCCTAGACTTATTTTTGGAAAAATTAAATAAATAAGCATGAACAAAAATACTATAGGTAAATACGGCGGAAATATTCTAACAATTCTCTTTACTAAATAGGTTTTTGCGTTTGATAGCGTTTGTTTGTCATTATAATGACTATTAAGGATAATAAATCCTGATAGAACAAAGAAAAAATCGACGCCTAAGTAACCATTTTTAAATATATCATGAATGAGGTGTGGGATTTTTTCATTAGAAAATGCATTAATAGATATGGATGCATGGTGAAAAACAACTGCAATGGCCGCAAGTCCTCTGAATACCTGTAATATATCTAGCTTATGTCGGTTGGTATTCATTATAAACAACACTTACGCTTCGCTCTGGTGCATCGAGCATTGTTAAGAGCACCTGACAGAACTATCGTTTTTCGATGATGGAGCTGGCGGCGATGTGGGTGAACGGCGAGGCGGCGGAAGGTGAAACCGCACCCTCTTGTCGGCCTGCGCCCCCAGAGCGCCGCAAACGAGTGGAAGCGGCCATGCCTCTCCCAACAGCGCAATTGTCAGGCGCTCCGAGATGCGCGTGCTTTACTCTTCCGTCTTGGGGCGTTTGTTGCGCAGGTTAAGGGCGGAGAGCAGGCCGGTGGGGGCGTGCTCCTTGCGGGGGGCGGTGTTGAGATAGCCAGCCACGCGGCTGCGCAGTTCGACCGCGTCATGCGCGGCCATGTCGGCATCCTTAGCCACCCTGCTGCGGATTTCCGGGTCCAGGGAGTCGAAAGCGCGGGTGGCGAACTCGAAAGCCGGTTTTGACTTGGTCGCCACCGCTTGGCGAAGCGCTTTGGACACCAGCACGGTGCTCAGTCCGCCGGGGCTGGAGGCGCCCTCCAGAATATCGGCCAGAATGCCGATGGCCTGAAGGGTCTGGCTGTCTTCAAGCGATAAAGTCTTCATGGCGTCCCTGCCGATGGTCATCGGACCGATCCTGTTTTCCCCGGTCCCGTTCATCAGGAATTAATACACGCACCCCAGGTTATAGGCCACCTTTGTTTCTTTCCCCCATCAACCTCCGCCTGACGCTTTCCCCTATCTGCTGTAGGCTTATTGTTACTCCCCCGCCGCCAGCGGCTGCGGCAGGGGGATGAGAATGCGGCGTTTGGTGGCGACGCTCTCGATATGAGAATGCAAAGTGGCGTCGCTGCGCACCAGACGCCAGAAATCCTTCTCTTCCAGCGCCAGCATCTGGCAATAGCCCAGCGCCCGCACGTCGGCGTTGCGCGGTTGGCGGTTGAGCAACGCCATCTCTCCAAAGAAGTCGCCGCTGCCCAATTTGACCGGCGTCTCAAGCCTTGGCGCCAGCACTTCCACCGCGCCCGAGGCGATGAAGAACATGCAGTCACCATGGTCGCCACGCCGCATGATGGTTTCGCCGGGCAGCACCAGGCGCGGCTTCAGTAGCGTGACGATGCCCGCCGCCCGCTCCGGCGCAAGGCCGGCGAAGATCGGCACCCGGCGCACCAGCGCGTTCAGCTCCAATTGCAGGTCAAGCTTGGGCGCACGCTCCAGGGCGGCCCGGCGGCGCAGCAGGTCACGTTCGAGGTCGTTCAGCACCTCCTGGGTGATCACCGATTCAGCATGGAGCGCGTGGTAGTCCGCCTCCTCCAGCCGCAGCGCGGCCCGACCGAGATACTGGTTTTGCAGGACGACGGCATAGTCCGGGTATTGCAGGCGCAGGGCCGTCAACGCCGTCTCGGTGGTGTCCAGGCGCGTCGTCAGCAAGTCTTTCAGTTCAGCGGCGATGTCCTGGCCCAGCACCTGGGCCAAACGGCGCTGGTTGAACGCGACCAGCTCGCGCAGCACCATGCGGATCGCCATCAGCACCTCAAAGCGCATCACCATGCGCCGTGACAACGGTCCCTGGATGCCAAAGCGCCGGTGCAGCCAGCCCGCCACGCTCATTTGCAAGGAAAAGCCGATGACGCCAGCGGCGCTGTCCATATACCCCTTGCCGCCGTGTGTCTTTACCGCATCCCGTGAGCGGCCGACACGGTTGACCAGATATTCGACCACCGAGCGGGATATGATGCCTTTTTGGAAACGGGAGAAGTACAGCTCCTGTTCGCGGTTGACCAGAATGGCGAGGCCAATGGTGACGCGCTCGGTTTGCGATAGCGGCGCTTCCTCCTGGCGCTGGCGGTCGATGGTGGCCAGACGCTCCGCATAATGGTCAAGCAAGCTGTCGGTGGCGGTCTGGGCGAATTCATAAGTGCGCGCGAAGTCGGCGACCTTTTCGCGGATGCCGGCCTGCGACAGCGCCAGCGCACGGTTGCGCATGGCGTTTTCCACCGGCGTCAGCTTGTGCAGCTTCAGCAGATGGATGACCGGACGCAGCGTTGTGCCGTTGACGAACAGCGTAAAGAACACGAAGCCGGTCGCCAGCACGGCGACGAAGGTCTGCACATCGCCGGGCACATGGCTGTTCTCGGTGACCGCCATGGCCAGGGTAAGCGACACCGCGCCGCGCAAGCCGCCCCACAGCATCACCGCCTTGGTGGCGTGCCCGATGCGCTGCGCCAACCCCAGCGCTGAGAGCGCCGGCAACAGACCGAAGAGAACCGCCGCCCGCGCCATCAGCGCCGCGAG
This sequence comes from Azospirillum sp., assembly GCA_031546725.1. GTDB lineage: Bacteria > Pseudomonadota > Alphaproteobacteria > Azospirillales > Azospirillaceae > Azospirillum. Next base: position 23,274 of record JAVBJZ010000011.1, on the reverse strand, counting down.
GATGGCGACCAGCAAATAACCCACATCATGCCAGGTGACGCGATCGACGATGCTGGGAATCACCAGGGCGATGAGCAGGAAAATCAGCGAATTGGCCCAGAACCCCAACTGCTTCCATATGTGTTCCAGCGCTTTCCAGGTGTCCGGCGAAATGCGCGTGCGCCCGACCGAGCTGACCACCAGCGCCGCCATCACCACCGCCACCACACCCGACACGTTCAGGTAATGATCGGCCAGCAAATAGCTGAGGTAGGCGAGCGCCACCGTCAGCGTGATCTCCGCCATGGGCTGGTTGTGCATGGGGGTCACCAGGATGCAGGCCACCCGTCCGCAGACCATCCCAACCAGCGCGCCGCCGCCGAAGCTTCTGAGGAAATCCACGGTGACCTCCATGGCGCCGCCCGCGCTGCGCCGGGTCAACATCCCCAGCAACAGCGAGAACACCGCGATGGCCGCCGCGTCGTTCAGCAGGCTTTCGCCCTCAACCAGGACGGTCAGGCGTCGTGGCGCGCCGAGGTCACGGAAGATGCCGACCACCGCCGCCGGGTCGGTGGTGGCGACGATGGAGCCAAGCAGCAGGCACGGAACCAGCCCCATGGGAGACACCGCCCACAGCGCGTAACCCACGGCGAAGGTGCAGACAAACACCGCGATCACCGCCAGCAGCAGGATGGGGGCGATGTCATCCATCAACCGGCGCACATCGATGGCCAGCGCCGTCTCGAACAGCAAAACGGGCAGGAAGAGGTGCAGCAGCGTGTCCGAGGAAAGCTCCAGCTCCGCCAGGGACTTGAAAAAGTCACCGACCGGCCCGGCCAGCCCATCCAAGGCGGTGACGCTGCGAATCAGTCCTCCCAAGGTGATGCCCGCCGCCGCCAGCAGCACCGTGTAGGGCACATTGAGACGCGCCGCCAACGGCGGCAAGGCGCTGACCAGGACCAGCAGTCCAGACACACCGAGAATATATGTGGCGATCTCGTGCATGGTCCCCTTCACCGCCTTTTTTCGACCGCCGTGACCGTAGCCGTGGGTTATGGCGATAACAAGGCCGGGGATGCCTTCGATCAGCCGTCACTCACCCCGCCAGCGGCAGCACGATCCGCAGGCAAAAGCCGTGGGGCTCACGGTTTTCAGCCAGAACCCGCCCGCCGACCGCTTCGACGTTGCGGCGCACGATCCACAGGCCGATGCCGAAATGCGTGCCCTGCGCCGTTTGGTCGGTGGGCGCTGTTTGGCCCGTCTCGCGCTGCGAGAAGTAGCGCTCGAAGATGCGCGGCAAATTGCCGGGATCGACGCCGGGGCCTTCATCCTTCACCGCCAGTTCGACGGCGCCGCCCTGCCGGGCTAGACTGACGCTGACCGTGGCGCCGGGGGGAGAGAAGCTGACGGCATTCTCGACGATGTTCTCGACCACCGTTTCCAGAATATCCTCGCTGGCGCGCACCACCATGCCCGGCTGGATGTTCGAGCGCAGATGCACAGCCCGCTCGGCCAGCAAGCCGGCGTAGCTGTTGGCCATGCGCTCCACCAGCGCGGACAGGTTCACCTTTTTGCGCGGCGGCTCCAGCAGGTCGGCGGTGGCTTCATCCATGCGGCGTGAAAAGGAGACGAGACCATCGAGCTTGTCGAGCGACGTCTCGATCATCGCCAGCGCGCGTCGGCAGCGGAGATCCTCGCCGGGCACGGCGCGGCGCAGCGGCTCGGTGGACTGACGGATCACCGCGATCGGCGTCTTGAAGGCGTGCGCGTTGTCCTCCGCCGCGCGCCGCAGCGAAACGGCGGATTGGTGCAAGGTTTCCACCAGCGTGTCGAAGGCTTCGGCCACGCCCGCCAGCTCCGGCACGGTGTTGCGCCTGGCGAAGCTTTCACCGGGCGCCTCACCGCTGACCATGCCGCGGGCAAGGTCGCGGAATCGGCGCAGGTTGCGCAGCACGCCAAACAGCACGGCCATCACCAGCCCGGCCATGGCGATATAGATAAGGGCCGCGGCCTGCACCGTGGTGGTGCGCCAGTAGGGCCGCCCAAGAGAAGATCCCAGCAAGGCCTCCGTATCACTGCTGGTGACCAGCGCCCAGCACCCGAAAGCCGTGTTCATCGGCGTGATGGAGGTCAACAACTCCTCAGCGCCCGACGTGCGCGGCACCCGCAAGGCCAGCGGTATGTCGCCGTCGCAGCTCAGCTCCAGCCGGTCGAGCACGCCCTGCTCGATGAGGCGGCGTCGCTCGGTGTCGAGGTCGGCGTTGGAGGCGGCTGCCGCCGGGCCCACATAGAAAAACCCGTCGCTGCCGGAGATTGCCCGTGGCCGGACCAGCAGGCGCAGGCGCGTGTGATCGTCGGCGAAACGCGCAAGCACCTCCGCCACCTGCGCCAGGGCGGTATGGTCGGTGGGCTTGAGATCGGGCTCGATGGCCTTGGCGATCAATTGCCCCTGCTGCCGCGCGCTTTGCAGCAACAGGGTTTGGCTGACCTCGTCGGCGCGCCGGAACTGCTCATAGATCAGCACCGGCACGGCCAGGAAGACCAGAGCCAGAAGGGCCAGCCGGGTCGCCAGCGAACGCCATAGCCAAGGGGTTCTGACGGCGCTATTCCGCGGCAGCGGCAGCGTCATTGGATAGGCCGACATCCGCATCCTCATTATTGTCCACGCGCTGCCCAATATTCTCGCCCCAGCGGTAACCAAAGCCGGGGTAGTTGCCGATGCTGTCGAATTCGTTATCGACGGCGCGGAATTTTTGGCGAATGCGCTTGATGAAGGCGCGCACATTGGCGCGGTATCCCGAGGGGCCATAGCCGGCCATGAAGCCCTTGCCGTGCACGAGATCATAAATCTCGCGGTAGGAAACATCCTCGTCCGGTCGTGTCGCCATCAATTTGACGATGTTGAATTCGGTCAGGGTCAGATCGATGCGGGAGCCGTCCCACAGCGCGCGGCTGTTGTCGAGGCGCAGCTCCAGCTTGCCGAGGCGGTGCACGCCGTCGAAGGCGGCGTCACCGGTCTCTCCCTCGGGGCCGGTCTTGGCGCCCTCGATGATCAGGCGCATGCGCTTCAAGAGGATCGGCAGGCTGCGCGACTTCTCGACAAAGTCCAGAGCGCCGCCGGACAACGCCGCTTCTTCATAAATCTGGTCGGAGAGGACCGTGAGAAAGATCACCGGCACGTCGATGCCGCGGGCGCGCATCTGGCGCAGAACGTCGATGCCGTCCATTTTCGGCATGCGCCAGTCAAGCAGCACGATGTCGATCCGCCCGTCCGTGGCGAGGAAAGTGAGCGCCGGTTCGCCGCGATCGAAGGAGATCACCTCATAGCCTTCGTCGCTGAGGTTGAGGCCAAGCGATTCCCGGAACAAATCATCGTCATCGACAAGCGCAATCCGCGCCAAGGGCGTGTTACTCATGGCGACTCTCCCCGGTTTGGGCAAGCAGTTGGGTGAAGCATCGTTGACCGGCGTAGCGACGGTCGGCGTCTGGGAGTGGATCGTTGCTCTGCACGTCGTAAAACAGGGTGCGGAAGTCCTGGGAGGACATATCCATGAAGAAAAACAACGTTATGGAGCAGGACTCGTTGGCGTAACGCCACAGTGTGGCGGGGGTCTTGTCCTCGATAGCCACGGGATTTCCGAGAAGACGCCTGGTCTGCGGCTGGTCTAACCCCATCAACGGATCTGGGTTGAATGCAACCGGAATGGCCTTGGCGACAGCGGGTTCACCCGTGGACGCCTGAGGCGGGATCGTTTGCATAGCCGGAGTGACGGCCATCCCCGGACACCCGCCCAGCAGCAAGACCGCAAGCAAAAGGCTTGCCCCGTAACGTGGAAACCCACCGCCAACCATGCCATTCCAGGGGATGGTCATGATCCCGCCCCGATCAAGATATCCTGGTTGAATTCGCGGAGGTCCCGTGTGTCCATTACCCGCATCCTCTTCATTCGGTGCGCAAATGGTTAATTGTTAATGGTTAACGTTTAGTTAAATTTAGGGTAATACCCCTTTTTTGCAAATTATCAATCGTATTTTTCTGAGATTTTACGGGCACATTACAGGGAAGTATAGGCAAGTGTGACAAATAATAGGTCATTTTAGTGACAGTCAATCATGGAACCCTAACTTGCACTCTTTGTTTAAAGAGGGATTCCCGCCACGGCATATGAACGATTTTTCGGGGAGAACCTATGATGGCAATGAATGACCCGCTGGGGCAGGGCGGTGCAGAACCGAAAGCGACCGGGCCGCTTGGTCGGGCGCAGGAAGGGGCCATGGATGCCGGCAGACAGGCCGCCGGCGCCACACAGAATCGGATACGCATGGCCTTTGAACAGCAAAGCCATCGCGCCGCCGACCAGATCGACAACGTCGCTCAAGCCTTGCATTCGGCGGCTCAGCGGCTTGATACGGAAAACAACGGGACGGCGGCCCACTACACCGGGATGGCGGCGCATCGCGTCGAACAACTGGCGGACACGCTCCGCCATTCGAACATCGACGATCTCGTCGCGCGGGTCGAGAGCTACGCCCGCCGCCAACCTGAACTCTTTCTGGGGGGAGCGTTCGGTCTTGGGTTCCTGTTTTCCCGCTTCGTCAAAAGTTCCAGCGACCGCACCCGGCTGGCTGATCTGAAGCATCACCCTGCCGCAACCCCTTACGCGACGGATGCACGGCCCATCGCCGGCGCCAAAACTCAGGAATTCAAGACCCCGGAATCGAAAAATCAGGAATCCAAGCCTCAGGAATTCAAGCATCGGGAATTCAAGCCCCAGGAATCCAAGTTATGAGCACCGCTGAAGACCAGGATTATGGGCGGTACGACCCACGGGCCAACCGATCGATCACCGGCCTGTTCGCCGATCTGGCGCGTGACATGATGGGTCTTGTCCGCACCGAGGTGGAGATGGGCAAGGCCGAGATTCGGCAAAAAATCGGACAAGCCGCCGGCGGCATGATCCTCATCGCCGTCGGGGGTGGCGTGACCTTCGCCGGCGTGCTGGTGCTGCTGGTTTGTGCGGTGCTGGCGCTGTCACAGGTGGTGGCTCCATGGCTGGCGGCCTTGATCGTCGGGGCGGCGACGGCGGTTGTCGGCGTCGTGTTGATCCTGATGGGCCGCGGTCGGTTACAACCAAAGAGCCTGCAACCCAGCCGCACGCTTGAAACCTTGCGTGAAGATAAGCGTTGGGCCAGCGACCAACTCAACCGATGACTCCTGGGAGAAAACCATGAACCGGATGACCAGAAACATGAGCAGCGGTGTATCGTCGATAGGGGACAAGATGCGTGGAAACCCCATTCCTCTCGCCATGATCAGCATGGGGATTGGCTGGATCCTGCTGTCGCGCAGCGGTATGGACCAGCGCTTCACGCGCAGCCAGACGATGGACCGGGTGCGCGAGGGCGCCGGCTCCACCGCCCGCTACGCGCGCGACGCCCTTCACAGCGCCACCGATCGCGCTCGTGACGCCACCGACAGCGTCCGCGACACCGCCAGTCATTTGTACGAACGCGCCGGCAACGCCGCCGAGCACGCCTCGGAACGGATAAGCGACGCCATGGGCAGCGTGAGCGACAGCATGGGTGGCGCCCGCTTGTCCAGCCACCCCCTGGGCCGTCGAGTCGAGCGCGCCACCAGCGGTTTTTGGGAATTGGTGGACGATCACCCCTTCGTCGCCGGCATCATGGGGGCGGCGCTGGGGGCGGCTATCGGCGCCAGCATTCCGTCCACCCGCTATGAAGAAGAATGGGTTGGCGATTACGCCAGCCAGGTCACCGACAAGACCAAAAAGGCCGCGCAAGACGCCCTCGACCGCGCCACCGCTCAGGCGTCCGAGATTGGCCAGGCCGCCACCAAAGCGGCGGAGGAAAAAATCAATCACCCGACGTAAGGCCATCGATCCTCCCCCTCTGCGACGGCCCTGTTGATGGGCCGTCGTATTTTTTTGCCTGTTTGGATTGCGCGGCAAATTGTCGCAATTTATACCACACTGCTGGAGTCTGGTATATTCCCGCAGCGTTTACGGTTGAAACCCCCGGCGTCGACCCTCTATCGATCGCCTTGACATCCTCCTGTGTTTGACCAATTAATCAGTACCGTTTTGGTCCTGATTAAGCGTGGCCATGATCAAGCTCAGCAGACTTACCGATTACGCCATCGTCGTGATGAGCGAGATGGCGCGCCACATCGGCGCGGTGCACACCGTGGCCCAGTTGGCTGACCGCACGGGCGTGCCCGCGCCGACGGTGGCCAAGCTGATGAAGAACCTGACTCCGGCTGGCCTGACGATTTCGCACCGCGGGGCCAGCGGTGGTTACGCGCTGTCCCGCCCGGCTGCGGCCATCACGGTTGCCGACATCGTCGTCGCTCTGGACGGCCCCATCGCGCTGACCGCCTGCGTCGAAGGGGCTGGTGAGGAATGCGGTGTGGAAAGTCTCTGTCCGATGCGCGGTGGCTGGGACAAGATCAACCGGGCGATCCGCTCCGCGCTGGAGCAGGTGACGCTCGCCGACATGATGGCCCCCGTGTGGACGCCGCCGGTTTCCGAACCGGCCACGGTGACCGCCCGGGAAAAAATCTGGCCAGGAAACGCCCAGGGAGTTTGAAAGAAAGATGTCCGCCAGCACCGACACCGCCGAGAAGGTCCGCGCGCTCGCCGAGCAGAAGTACAAATATGGCTTCTCCACGGATATTGAGACGGAACTCGCGCCCAAGGGCCTGAACGAAGACATCATCCGCTTCATCTCCGCCAAGAAGGAGGAGCCGGAGTGGCTGCTGGAATGGCGTCTGCGCGCCTTCACCGCCTGGAAGGGCATGGAGGAACCGCACTGGCCGGCGCTGACCTATGGGCCCATCGACTATCAGGACGCGCACTACTACGCCGCGCCCAAGACGAAGGGAAAGCCAAAGTCGCTGGACGAGGTGGACCCGGAGCTTTTGAAGGCTTACGCCAAGCTGGGCATCCCGCTGAAGGAGCAGGCGATCCTGGCCGGCGTCGAGGGGACCGAGGATCAGGCGCCGGCGGTGGCGGTGGACGCGGTGTTCGACAGCGTGTCGGTGGCGACCACCTACAAGGCCAAGCTGGAGGAAAAGGGCATCATCTTCTGCGCCATTTCCGAGGCCGTGCATAAGTGCCCCGACTTGGTGCGGAAATACCTGGGCTCGGTGGTGCCGTACACCGATAATTTCTTCGCGACGCTGAACTCGGCGGTGTTCACGGATGGGTCGTTCGTCTACATCCCCAAGGGCGTGCGCTGCCCGATGGAGCTGTCGACCTATTTCCGCATCAACCAAGCCAACACCGGCCAGTTCGAGCGTACGCTGATCATCGCCGACGCGGGCAGTTACGTCTCCTATCTTGAAGGCTGCACGGCGCCGCAGCGCGATGAGAACCAACTGCACGCCGCCGTGGTCGAGCTGGTGGCGCTGGACAACGCCACCATCAAATATTCGACGGTGCAGAACTGGTATCCCGGCGATGTGAACGGCGTCGGCGGCATCTACAACTTCGTGACCAAGCGCGGCGCGTGCCGCGGCGTCAACGCGAAGATCTCGTGGACGCAGGTGGAGACCGGCTCCGCCATCACCTGGAAATACCCGAGCTGCATTCTGCAAGGCGACAATTCGGTGGGTGAGTTCTATTCGGTCGCCATCACCAACAACCGCCAGCAGGCCGACACCGGCACCAAGATGATCCATATCGGGAAGAACACCCGCTCGACGATCGTCTCCAAGGGCATTTCCGCCGGCAAGGCGCAGCAGACCTACCGTGGACTGGTGAAGATTTTGCCGAAGGCCGAAGGCGCGCGCAACCACACGCAGTGCGACAGCCTGCTGATCGGCGACACCTGCGGCGCCCACACCGTGCCCTATATCGAGAGCCGCAACCGCACCGCCCGTGTCGAGCACGAGGCGACCACGGCGAAGATCAGCGAAGACCAGCTCTTCTACTGCCGCCAGCGTGGCCTGTCGCAAGAGGATGCGGTGTCGCTGATCGTCAACGGCTTTTGCAAGGAAGTGCTGAAGGAGCTGCCCATGGAGTTTGCTGTGGAAGCGCAGAAACTGGTGGGCCTGTCGCTGGAGGGCAGCGTGGGGTAAGAGCGAGGGCGCGCCCCGCCCCGCTTTCGCGGGGATAAGGAAGAGAAAAAGAACACCATCCCGTGCGGATAAAAAGGAATGTCATGATCGAAATCAAGAACCTGCACGCCAAGGTGGACGGCAAGGAGATCCTCAAGGGCATCAACCTGACGATCCGACCGGGTGAAGTGCACGCCATCATGGGGCCGAACGGCTCGGGCAAGAGCACGCTCAGCTATGTGCTGGCGGGCCGTGAAGGGTATGAGATCACCAAGGGGTCGGTGACCTATTATGGCCTCGATCTTCTGGCGCTGGAGCCGGAGGAGCGCGCCGCCGAGGGCGTGTTCCTGGCCTTTCAATACCCGGTGGAAATCCCCGGCGTCGCCAACACCACCTTCTTGAAATCCGCCATCAACGCCATGCGCCGACGGCGCGGCGAGGGTGAGCTGGACGCCATGCAGTTCCTCAAGCACATCCGCGCCAAGACTACGCAGCTTGGCATGACCGATGAGATGCTGAAGCGCGCGGTGAATGTCGGCTTCTCCGGCGGCGAGAAAAAGCGCAACGAGACGTTGCAGATGGCCGTGCTGGAGCCGAAGTTCGCCATCCTTGACGAGACCGACTCCGGTCTCGACATCGACGCGTTGAAGATCGTCGCCGATGGCGTGAACGCCCTGCGCGCGCCTGAACGCTCGATGCTGATCATCACCCATTACCAGCGCTTGCTGGACTACATCGTGCCCGATCACGTGCATGTGCTGGCGCAGGGCAAGATCCAGCGTTCCGGCGGCAAGGAATTGGCCCTGGAGCTGGAAAAGCACGGCTACAAGGACTTCGGCGTCAGCGAGGCTTCGTGACGATGACCACCACCCATTCCTCCCGCACCGGCGATCCGGCGCCGGCCAAGCCGTATCTGGAGCAGTACGACCGTCTGAAGGCGCATTTGCCCGGCGTCGCGCTGTCCTGGGTGCGTGATCTGCGTGAGCAGGGCCGCAACCGCTTCGCCGAACTGGGTTTCCCAACCCGCAAGGTGGAGGCGTGGAAATACACCAATTTGACGCCGCTGGAGCGGATCGCCTTCCAGCCGGCCAAGCCGGCGGCGGCGGATGTTCATTTCGACCTGCTGCCGCATACCGGCTCCGGCCCACGGCTGGTGTTCGTCGATGGCTTCTTCCGCGCCGATCTGTCGTCTCGGGATCATCTGCCCGCCGGAGTCGAGCTGCTTGGCCTGGCTGAGGCGCTGGGCGCCCACGCCGGCCTGGCCCGCGCCGATCTGGTGAGCGAGCATCTGGGCCAACTCGCCCTGTCGGATGAGCAGCGCTTCGTCGCGCTCAACACCGCTTTCCTGGCCGATGGCGCCGTGGTGCGCGTCGCACGCGGGGTCACCGCGCCGGAGCCCATCGCGTTGGTCTTCGTGTCGCTGGGCTCGGACACGGAGCCGACGGCCTTTCACCCGCGCACGCTGCTGATCGCTGAACCGCAAAGCAAGGTGGTGGTGGTCGAGCATCATGTGAGTCTGGGCAGCGGCGCGACCTTCGCCAACCATGCCGCTGAAGTGTTCGTCGGTGAAGGCGCGACCCTGCGCCACTACAAGCTGCAACGTGAGGGCGCGGAAGCCTTCCACCTGTCGAACACCACGGTGACGGTGGGCAAGGACGCCTGCTACGACAATTTCATCCTGACCACCGGCGCCCGGCTGGCGCGCAACGAGGTGCATGTGACACTGGGCGGGGGAGCCACCGGCCACCTCAACGGCGCTTACATGATCGGCGGCAACCAGCACTGCGATACCACCACGGTGATCGAGCACCGCGAGCCGCACGGCACATCGCGTGAGGTCTACAAGGGCGCCATTGACGGCGATGCGCGCGGCGTCTTCCAAGGCAAGATCATCGTGCACCCCAACGCCCAGAAGACCGACGGGCATCAGATCAACCGCGCGCTGCTTTTGTCGGACACGGCGGGGGTCGACGCCAAGCCGGAGCTGGAGATTCACGCCGATGACGTGAAGTGCAGCCATGGCGCCACGGTCGGTGAGCTGGCGGATGAGGCGCTGTTCTATCTGCGCGCGCGTGGCATTCCCAAGGATGAGGCGCGCGGCCTGCTGATCGCCGCTTTCCTGTCGGAAGCGCTGGATGAAATCTCTGAAGCGCCAATCCGTGATGCGTTCAAGGCGCATGTGTCCGGCTGGCTGAGCCAGCGGTGAGGAGAAAGCCATGAGCGACATTGCCCATACGCTGGACAGATCCATGGGGGACAGATCCATTGGAGGCAGGCCGACCGCGCTTTTCGATGTAGAGCGGGTGCGCGCCGATTTTCCGATCCTGTCGCGCAGCGTGCATGACCGCAAGGGCAAGCGCGGGCCGCCGCTGGTCTATCTGGACAGCGGCGCCAGCGCCCAGAAACCGCGCCGGGTGATCGACGCGATGACGCGGTTCCTCGAAGAGGATTACGCCAACATCCACCGCGGCGTGCATTTCCTGTCGCAGCGGGCGACCGACCGTTTCGAGGCGGCGCGCCGCACGGTGGCGGCGTTCCTCAACGCCCCCGCGCCGGACAACATCGTCTTCACCCGCAGCGCCACCGAGGCCATCAACCTCGTGGCATCGAGCTACGCCCGCACCTTCCTGGAACCGGGTGACGAGATCATCCTCTCCGTCATGGAGCATCACGCCAACATCGTCCCCTGGCAGATGGCGCAGATGGCCAAGGGGCTGGTGCTCAAAATCGTGCCGATGGACGACAACGGCGTGCTCGACCTGGATGCCTACGCCACGCTGTTCGGTCCCCGCACGCGCCTGGTGGCGATAACGCATTGCTCGAACGTGCTGGGCACGGTGAACCCGGCCCGGCAAATCACGCGCATCGCCCATGAACACGGCGTGCCGGTGCTGCTGGACGGCAGCCAGGCGGTGGTGCATGGCCTGGTGGACGTGCAGGACATCGGCGCTGACTTCTATGTCTTCACCGGCCATAAGCTGTATGGCCCGACCGGCATCGGCGTGCTGTACGGGACGATGGATCTGTTGAAGAAAATGCCGCCCTACCAGGGGGGTGGCGACATGATCCAATCCGTCAGCTTCGCCGGAACCACCTTCAAAGAGCCGCCGATGCGTTTTGAGGCCGGCACGCCGCCGATCGTCGAGGCGGTCGGGCTGGCGGCCGCCATCGACTATGTGGAAAGCATCGGGCGGGCGGCCATTGCGGCGCATGAACATGATGTGCTCACCTACGCCACGCAGCGCCTGTCCGCCGTCGAGGGGGTGCGCATCATCGGGACCGCGCCAGACAAGGCGGCGATCATTTCCTTCACGGTGGATGGCGTGCACCCGCATGACCTCGGCACCGTGGTGGATCAGCACGGCGTGGCCGTGCGCGTTGGCCAGCACTGCGCCGAGCCGCTGATGGAGCGGCTGGGCGTCGGCTCGACGGCGCGCGCGTCCTTTGCGCTTTACAACACCAGGGCTGAGGCGGACGCTCTCGTCGCGGCGGTCAAGGCGGTCAAGGAGTTCTTTGGAGCATGATGGACGAGCTGCGCGAGCTGTACCAGGAAGTGATTCTGGACCACGGCAAGAATCCACGGAACCTCCGCCATCCCCCGGACGCCAATCATGAGGCGCGGGGTGAAAATCCCATGTGCGGTGATAAATTCACTGTGTATGTGAAACTGAACGACCAGCGCATTATCGAGGATGTGGCGTTCGAGGGACGCGGCTGCGCCATCTCCACCGCCAGCGCCTCGATGATGACCGAAGTGGTCAAGGGCAAGACCGAGCAGGAGGCCAAATCCCTGTTCGAGACCTTCCACGATTTGTGCACCAAGGATGACCACGAGCACGGGAATCATGGCGTCGTCGATGAAGAGGCCATGGAGAAGCTGATGGTGTTGTCCGGGGTTCGTCAGTTTCCCGTGCGGGTGAAATGCGCCACGCTGGCTTGGCACGCGATGAACGCGGCCATCCAGGGCGATGAAAAGGCATCGAGCGAGTGAGAGACGAAGAGATGGCCAACAGCAACGAAGCCCTATCCGTTTCCGCCCCGTTTCCTGGCCCTGTCTGCGCCCCGCCAGACGGGGGAGCGGCGAAGATCGCGCTGACGGAGCGGATCATCGAGGCGATCAAGACCTGCTACGACCCGGAGATCCCCGTGGATATCTGGGAGCTGGGTCTGATCTACCGCATCGACGTGAACGAGGCCGGTGAGGCCGAAATCGATATGACGCTGACCAGCCCGATGTGCCCGGTGGCCGGTGAATTGCCCTTGCAGGTGCAGGCCGCGGTTCAAAACGCCGAAGGCGTCACCACATGCAAGATCGATCTGGTGTGGGAGCCGCCATGGCGCCCGGACATGATGTCGGATATCGCAAAAATCCAATTGGATATGTTCTGAGGGAACGACGCCGATGCCTCTGCCAAGCCCCATCACCTTGACCGCCGCTGCGGCGGAGCGTGTGAAATCCCTGATGACGAAGGCGCCGGATGACATCGTCGGCCTGCGCATCGGCGTGAAGACGCGCGGCTGCTCGGGCATGAGCTACGACATCCAATACGCCAAGGAAAAGATGAAGTTTGATGAAGTCGTCGAAGACAAGGGCGTCACCATCCTCATTGATCCGGCAGCCGTGATGTTTCTGATCGGCAGCGAGATGGACTATGTCGACGACACGTTCGAGACCGGCTTTCGCTTCACCAACCCCAACGAAAAGGGCCGCTGCGGCTGCGGAGAGAGCTTCCACGTGTAAGGGGTGAATCAACACATCAGGATTTCCCCCTGAAACAGAATGTCGCAGTGATCGGATTCTTTGTATTCCTGGAAAGTGCGAGCTTGACTGTTCGGCGGTCAAGCCGCATAACAATGACCGCATTAGAACGGTGGGTATTTGCTTAATTCCTTGGATACGTAAGGTGGCGAGCAGCGACTGTTAGGGTTACTTCCTTCTGTGTGAAAAACACCCTAACAACATTTTCTCTCGTCGCTTTACGTATCCAAGAAACGTTGAAGTGTTTCTTGCCATTAATCCGCCTCAGAGCGGTGAATGACGCTTGCGCGTTTGTTTTCTCTGAGGCTTCCCAGTTTCCAGAGCAGCGATTCTACGGGGTACTTCTAGAGTGTCGTTGGTTCGAATCCAGCCATGCCACTTCATAAGTGGGGTGTAGCTCAGCTTGGTAGAGCATCACCTGTAGGCCATTTTCTCTCTGGAAAGCCTTTTTTCTGGCGTCAGTAGCGTCTTGCGCACCCTGTGACGGGGAACGCCCCGTCCATCTGATGAGGTTAAGGGTTTTCGTCTCGGCAAGGGTGAGTCATGTCGTATTTGAATCAGAAGCGTACCGGCTCACTGCACGACGAGCGCCAGCAGGCCCGCATGGATGATGATGCCCACGTAAACTTCATGGGCGGGCGTTCTTTCGACATCAACGATCCGTTGGTGCGCCTGCGCGCCATGGCCGCATCTTGCTTCTTTGGTGAGCCGCAGTATTACAAATCCAGCGAGCGGACCAAGCGCAAGCGCTCGTTCAGCACGGTGTCGTCATTCCGCCGCTTATCGGATGACGCCATTCGTCACTTGCTGATGACGCTGGGCGGTGCGGATGTAAGTGTTTGGGCAGATTTGACCCCGGCCAAAGCGCTGGAAGCGGCGATAGATAGTGCGCTGGAGCATGATCTCGAAGGGACGCTGCGCCTGGCTGTTGACTTGCGTCGCCAAGACAACATCCGCGTGACGCCGCAGGTCATCGTGGTGCGCGCGGCGTATCATAAGGCGGCCAAGGGCTCTGGCCTGATCCGCAAATACGCCGGTCTGGTCATGCGGCGCGGCGACGAACCGGCGACGCAAATGGCCTACACGCTGGAGGCCTATGGCCGTAAAGCAATCCCCAATGGCCTGAAGCGCGCGTGGGCGGACTTCTTGTCTTCACGCAATGAATACCAGCTGGCCAAGTACCGTCTGGATAGCCGCAAAGTGAAGACGGTTGATGTCGTCAACCTCTCGCACGCTCATTCGGCGGTCATCGACAGTCTGGTCAAGGGTGACCTGCGCCTTGGCGATGAGGTGGAAACCTGGGAGTCAATCCGCTCGTCGGGCGGTTCCTGGGAGCAGGCGGTCGAGGTCATGGGCCACATGGCGCTTCTGCGCAACCTGCGCAATTTGATCGAGAACAAGGTTGATTCGAGTCTGTATCTCGACAAATTCGTCTCTGGCGCGTTGGAAGGAAAGCAGTTGCCGTTCCGCTACTTCTCGGCCTTCCAGGCCGTGAAGAAAATAAGCGATGAGGCGCGCGTGCTGGATGCTATTGAGCAAGCCATGCGTCTGTCCCTGGGCAATTTGCCGGTCCTTCCGGGCCGTACGCTGGCGTTGGCCGACAATTCCGGCTCGGCCCAGAACACGACAACATCGTCGATGGGCACTGTAAAGATAGCGACGATCGGCAACCTTATGGGCATCCTGACCGCCATGATCGCGAAGGACGGCGGCATGCTTGGCGTCTTCGGTGATCGTCTGTCGTATCTGCCGGTCCGCAAGACAGCATCAATCCTCGACCAGTTGCAGGAAGCAGAGGAGCTTGGCGGCAAGGTCGGGCAGGCGACCGAGCATGGCGTCTGGTTGGCGCTGGACGAGGCGACGCACAAGAAGGAGGTTTATGACACCATCTTCGTGTACTCGGACATGCAGGCCGGGCACGGTGGGTTGTACGGCACTGGTGGCTATTCCGACTTTGTGTGGCCGGATGACAAAGGGAATCAAAACATCGATGTCCCGAAACTGATTCAGCGATACCGCAGTCAAGTCAACCCGAAGGTCGCGGTATTCCTGGTCCAGACGGCCGGTTACGAAGACACTATCATGCCTGAATATTACGACAGGACCTATATTCTCGGAGGCTGGTCCGACGGTATTCTGCGGTTCGCCACCAAGATGCTCGATATAACGGATGGACAGACTCAGGAGTGAGCTTTCCTTCAGTCTGAAGAAAAACCCACTCTATCGACAAACATTATGCGGTCAGGCTCAGCAGATAGTGCCCATAGTCGTTCTTCTTAAGCGGCTCGGCGAGGCGGCGCACCTGCTCGGCGTCGATCCAGCCTGAGGTGTAAGCGATTTCCTCCGGGCAGGCGATTTGCAAGCCCTGGCGGTGCTGGATGGTGCGGACGAACTCCGCCGCTTCCAGCAAACTGTCGTGGGTGCCGGTGTCGAACCAGCCATAGCCACGGCCCATCTGCTCAACCTGAAGATCGCCACGCTCCAGATAGATGGCGTTGACGGAGGTGATCTCCAATTCACCGCGTGCCGACGGCTTTACGGCGGCGGCGATGTCGAGCACGTCGTTGTCGTAGAAATACAGCCCGGTGACCGCCCATTTGGAGCGTGGCTTGACCGGCTTTTCTTCAATACTCAGCGCCCGGCCCTGGCTGTCGAACTCGACCACGCCATAGCGTTCCGGGTCACGGACGGCGTAGGCGAAGACTCGCGCGCCGCTGGTGTTCTTCCCAGCCGACCGCAGGAGATCGGTCAGGCCGTGGCCGTAGAAAATATTGTCACCCAGCACCAGCGCGCAGCTGTCATTGCCGACGAAGGCGCGACCGATGATGAACGCCTGGGCGAGCCCGTCGGGCGAGGGCTGCACCGCATAGGTCAAGGAGACGCCCCATTGCGCGCCATCGCCCAGAACGGCCTGGAACAAGGGCTGCTCGTGCGGGGTGGTGATGATCAGGATGTCCCGGATACCCGCCAGCATCAGCGTGCTGAGCGGAAAATAGATCATCGGCTTGTCGTAGATCGGCAAAAGCTGCTTGCTGATCGCCCGCGTCACCGGATAGAGCCGGGTGCCAGACCCGCCAGCGAGAATAATACCCTTCATGCTCGTGTCACCTGTCGTGGAATCTTCAAGAGGATGGGGGGGAAGAAAGCAACGCATCCAGCACAGGGTCCAGGCTGTCTTCCCAGCGCGGGGCCGTGATGCCGAACGCCGCCTGTATCCGCGTACAATCCAGCCGGGAGTTGACCGGGCGGCGGGCGGGGGTCGGGTAATCGGCTGTGGTGATGGCCTTCAGCCGTGGCCGGTGTCCAGTGGTGGTTTCCAGCCGCTGGAAGATGCGTTCAGCGAAACCATGCCAAGTGGTCTCACCCGCGCCAGTGAAATGATAGGCCCCCCAGGGGATGGCGCCACCGGCGGCGATCTGTCCGGCGATGCGCGCGATGGCGGCGGCGATATCCGCCGCCGCCGTCGGTGCGCCGTGCTGGTCGGCGACCACGCGCATCTCCTCGCGCTCACGCCCGAAGCGGAGCATGGTCTTGACGAAGTTGCTCCCATGCGCGGCGTAGACCCAGGAGGTGCGCAGGATGATGTGCTGCGGCAAAGCGGCGCGAACGGCAGCCTCGCCAGCCTCCTTGCTGGCGCCATAAACCCCAAGCGGGCAGACCGGGTCGTCTTCGGTGTAGGGGGTCGGCTTGCAGCCGTCGAACACGTAATCCGTGGAGATGTGGATCAGTGGCGCGCCCCGCGCGGCGCAGGCCGCCGCCAGAGAGGCCGGGCCGTCACGGTTGACGGCAAAGGCCGTATTACGGTCACTCTCGGCCTTGTCCACGGCGGTGTAGGCGGTGGCGTTGACGACAAGGGCGGGACGATGCTCCACCAGCGCCGCTTCGATGCTGTCCGGGTCGGTCATGTCGATTTGCGGACGCGCTAGACCGACAAGCATGGCGTCCGCTGGCCAAGCGGTGCGCATCAGCTCACCGCCAACCTGCCCGCTGGCGCCAAGGATGAGGATCTTCATGCCACGTCCAGGCCCAGGCGTTCACCCTGGTAGGAGCCATTCAGGATAGCCTCCCACCAGGATTGGTTGCTCAGGTACCATTCAACCGTCTTGCGCAAGCCGGTTTCAAAGGTTTCCTGCGGCTTCCACCCCAAGTCGCGGGTGATCTTGCCGGCGTCGATGGCGTAGCGCTTGTCATGCCCTGGCCGGTCGGCGACGAAGCGGATCAGCCGGTCGTGTGGCGCGCCGGTGGGGTTCAATTCGTCCAGCAAGGCGCACAGCGTGTGCACCACGTCAAGGTTGGTGCGCTCGTTATAACCGCCGATATTGTAGCTCTCACCGATTGCGCCCTTTTCCAGCACCAGCCGAAGGGCGCGGGCGTGGTCCTCGACATAGAGCCAATCACGAACATTGTCGCCCTTGCCATAGACCGGCAGCGACTCGCCGCGCAGACCCTTCAGGATCATCAGCGGGATCAGCTTTTCCGGGAAATGATAGGGACCGTAATTGTTCGAGCAATTGGTCATGACCACGGGAAGGCCGTAGGTCTCATGCCAGGCCCGCACGAGGTGATCCGAGGACGCCTTGCTGGCCGAATAGGGTGAGTTCGGGCTGTAGGCGGTGGTCTCGGTGAAATAGCCCTCATCCCCCAGCGAACCGAACACCTCATCGGTGGAGATGTGGTGGAAACGAAAGCCCGCACGCTGTTCCGGCGGCAGAGCCATCCAATAGCCGCGCGCCGCTTCGAGCAGGCGGAAGGTTCCGACCACGTTGGTCTGGATGAACTCTCCCGGCCCGTCGATGGAGCGGTCCACATGCGATTCCGCCGCCAGATGCATGATGGCGTCCGGTCGGTGCTCGGCAAAAACGCGGCGCAGCGCGTCGCCGTCGCAAATGTCCACCTTCTCAAAGGCGTAGCGGGGATTCCCGGCTGCGCCCGGCAGCGAGGACAAATTGGCCGCGTAAGTCAGCGCGTCCAGGTTGATGACAAAGGCGTCTGTCTCAGCCAGAAGCTGCCGGACGACGGCTGAGCCAATGAAACCGGCCCCACCTGTAACGAGAATACGCTTCATCAAGACACCCGCTGCCCTATCGGAACCAATCGCCCAGTTCGGTGAGCCGGGGTTGCGTGCGGTCCTTGTCCGAGAGCAGGGCCTTGTCAGCCGCGACGGGCCAATCGATCCCCAGGTCTGGATCGTTCCACAGCAGACCACGGTCATGCTCGACCGAATAGAAGTTACTCACTTTGTAGATGACTTCCGTGTCCGGTTCCAGCGTGCAAAATCCGTGCGCAAAGCCGATTGGCACGAGGATCTGGTTCCACTCCCGCGCGCTGATGACCGCGCTGACGTGGCGGCCATAGGTGGGGGAACCCTTGCGGATGTCCACGGCCACATCGAGGATGGCGCCCTTCACCACACGCACCAGCTTGTCCTGAGCAAAGGGCGGCGATTGGAAATGCAGGCCCCGCACAGTGCCGGTCTCGGCTGAGAGGGATTGGTTGTCCTGCACGAAGTCGTACAGCAGCCCCGCCGCTTCAAAGGCCTTCTTGCTGTAGGTTTCCGAGAAAAAACCACGGTGGTCCCCGAACTTCTTCGAGCGAATGATCTTCACATCCGGAATGGCGAGAGGAATGACGTCCATGAATCAGGGGCTTTCCTTAATAGAGCCAGGGTTTCGTGGTGCGCGGCGGAAAGGCCAGCCCGAAATCATCAGAATCCAGTGTCAGATTGAGGTTGTAATAGGGATCCTGCTCCAGCGTGCCGCCCCATCGCCGATACATGTAGTTGACCTCGCTCCTGAAGCGCAGGGCTTTGTCCGGCGCCGTATCAGGACCGCGGGAGGCCGATTCCAGGTGGTGCAGCTCGGCGAAGGGCGTCCAGACGACCAGATAGCCCTTCTCACGGATGCGCAGGCAGAAATCCACATCGTTGAAGGCGACCGCCAAGTTTTGCTCGTCCAGGCCACCGACCTCGTTGAACACCGCTTTGCGCAAAATCAGGCAGGCGGCGGTGACACAGGATAGATTCTGGGTGAGCTGCGCTCGGCTGAAATAGCCGTAGGCGTTGCGTGGCAACCCCTTATGCCCATGGCCAGCCACACCACCGATGCCGGTGATGACGCCAGCGTGTTGGATGTTGTTATTGGCGTAGTAGAGCTTGGCGCCGACGGCCCCCACTGCGGGACGGAGGGCATGGCTGACCATCTCCTTCAGCCAGCCCGGCTCAATCACCTTGATGTCGTTATTGATGAGGCCGATCATCTCACCTGTCGCCTGTGCGGCGGCAAAATTGTTGATCGAAGAGTAGTTAAACGGCGCCTCATAGCGTAATATTCGAATTCGCGACACATCCTTCAGTGTAGCAAAGTAGGCAAAGGTCTCCGCTTCTTTGCTGTTATTATCGACGATGATGATTTCAAGATCCGGATAGTCGGTGTGCTGCAGCAGTCCGTCTATACAGCCCTTCAATAGGTTGACCTTGTCGCGCGTCGGTACGATCAGCGAGACACGTGGGAGCGTGTCTGGCAGTGCATAGCGGATGCGGGTGAAGCGGTTGGTGGCCGGGGATGTTTCGACGGTGGCCTTGACGCCGCACCGCTCGAAATGCTCGGTCAGAGCCCGGTGCGCCGCCGCCGTCGCTCGCGGCAGATCGATGGTCGAGAAGGCCGTGGATTCCGGGAAGACTCGCCAGTGGTAAAGAATAGCCGGAATGTGACGGATGCGCTCCGGTGTGGTGGCCTCGATCGCCCGCAACGTCAGATCATAGTCCTGGCTGCCCTCGAATCCTACCCGGAAGCCACCAATCCGCTCGATCAGTGAGCGACGGAACACGCCAAGGTGATTGACCATGTTCTGGCCATGCAGCAGGTCGAGGTTGAAGTCTGATTTGAAGTGCGGGTCGTAGCGCTGGCCGCTGACGTCGATCTTGTCTTCATCGGAATAGAGGATATCGGCATCGGAATGGCCATTCAGCTCGACGGCGACCATATAGAGCGCGTGCGGCGGCAGCCGGTCATCATGATCCATGAGGGCCACGAATTCGCCGGTCGCCAGTTCCAGCGCGCTGTTGCTGGCGACGGAGATATGGCCGTTCTGCTTGCGCTGGACCACTTTAATCCGCTGGTCTCGTGCTTGATATTCGGCCAGCACTGCGCTGATGTGCGGCGCGGTCGAAGCGTCGTCGGCGATGCACAGTTCCCAGTTGGGATAGAGTTGCTCCAGCACCGAATCCAAAGCTTCGCGCAGATACGCTTCAGGCGTGTTGTAGACCGGCATGACCACAGAAATCAGCGGGCGCCAAGCCATTTCTGCAGTGTGCGCCTTGATCGCCGCCTTGTCCTCTGGCGTGAGCGTGTCGTACAGTTTAACCCAGTCCTTGTAATCAGTAGCCCCACGATTCGGCAGCAGTTCCTGAAGCACCCGCTGTTTGGTCGCTGACCAACCGTAGCGCCACAGATAGATCAAAAGCCGTATGGGATGGTTTTGCCGAAGATAATCGAGCAGAATACTCATTCGGCTGATCTCACGGATCGTAAAATCTGTGATCTCGAAGGACATCTCCCGGTTGGAAGGATCGAAGCGCAGGATTGCCGGATTCCATGGCAGGAGGGCAAACCAGCTAACCTCACCGGAGGCGCTCACGGGGAGGCGGATTACGGGGTGATCATCGAATCCTTGTCCTTGACTTACATAGGCATAGAGAAGCGGGACGAGGGGGGCTGACGCATGGGCCACCTTGTACGAGATCACGCACCGGCGGTTGGGCAGATACCCATGGTTGGAATGCAGCAGGAAGGCCGGGTCATCGCCTGTGCTCTCGTAACCGCCGTCGGGTCTGGGTTGTAAATCGCGTCCCAGCGGCTCCAATGTCATCCGGTGTACACGGCGAGGGCGGAAGACAAGTTTTAACATGTTAAGGGCACGGCTGATGGCGCGCACGGGGGCTGACAGCTTCCAAGATGTCGAGTTGAGAAGGTTGCGGATTTGCAACTCCCGGCTCGCTAAGAGGATGTTGAGTTCGTTGATCGTTTCATCGCGCGCGGCGATGTCCTGCACGTATACGCTGACCTCTGCCTTATACTTACCCACTTGATCCTGGAGCGAAGTGGCTTGGACTGTCCGCTCATCCAACGGCTCGCGGGCTGCTGCGCTCTCCAGGGGCTTTACATGCGAATCCAGAGTCATCTCTTGTACACCCAACCTTGCGCAGTACTCAGGCCTGTCCATGCGTTATGCAGGAACGCCGAAAACATATCCTGCATGCAATGCCCCACTGTCAAACGCAATTGCCTGTTGGCTTGCGTCGGCGCTCCAACGCCGCCCGCGGGGTGGTCCGATCGACCACCAAGAGCCCGCACCGCTCAGAGAGGCGATTCGGGCCGCCTCTTCGCGGCTAGACGTGCAATAGGTATAAGCGTTGGTCGAAAACCTGCGAGCCATGCGGTAGGGCAAGCCTGTATCACATAGAAACCTGTTACCCCTGTGTGGCTGGTTTCTTTTTTCAGGGGTGCTATCGTCCCGTCTACAGACAGATCCATGAACAGATTGCCCCCATGACTCTTCACGACGACACCGCCACAGCGTCCATCCCGGCGGCTGTGACACCCTTGCCCACCCCGCCGATCATTTCCGTGTCCCGTCTCGGCAAGACCTATGCGACCGGCTTCCAGGCGTTGAAAGGCATCGATCTGGAGATTCGCCGGGGTGAGATCTTTGCTCTGCTGGGGCCCAACGGGGCGGGGAAGACGACGCTGATCAGCATCATCTGCGGCATCGTCAACCCAAGCGAAGGCGTGGTGCTGGCCGATGGCCATGACATCGTGCGCGATTACCGCGCGGCGCGCGCGAAGATCGGCCTGGTTCCCCAGGAACTGACCACCGATGTTTTCGAGACCGTCTGGGCCACCGTCAGCTTCAGCCGCGGCCTGTTCGGCAAGCCGCCCGATCCCGCCCGCATTGAAAAAGTGCTGCGGGATCTGTCGCTTTGGGACAAGAAGGACGCCAAGGTGCTGACGCTCTCCGGCGGCATGAAGCGCCGGGTGATGATCGCCAAGGCCCTGTCGCACGAGCCGCACATTCTGTTCCTTGACGAGCCGACCGCCGGCGTCGATGTCGAACTGCGCCGTGACATGTGGGAGATGGTCCGCACGCTGCGCGCCTCAGGCGTCACCATCATCCTCACCACCCATTATATCGAGGAGGCCGAGGAGATGGCCGACCGCATCGGGGTGATCAGCAAGGGTGAGATCATTCTGGTGGAGGACAAGGCCGTCTTGATGCAGAAGCTGGGCAAGAAGCAATTGACCCTGCATCTGCAAAACCCGCTCGATCATCTTCCCCCCGGTCTGGCCGAATACCAGCTTGCGCTGTCGGCGGATGGAACCGAGCTGGTCTACACCTTCGACGCCCAAAGCGAGCACACCGGCATCGCCGGCCTGCTGAAGCGTCTGGGCGAATACGGTATCGACTTCAAGGACCTTCAGACGAGCCAAAGCTCGCTGGAGGAAATTTTTGTCAGTCTGGTAAGGTCAGGGCGATGAATTCCTCCATAAACATGCATGCCGTTCGCGCCATCTATGGCTTCGAGATGGCGCGCGCCTGGCGCACGCTGTTGCAAAGCATCGCCTCGCCGGTTATCTCCACCTCGCTTTACTTCGTGGTGTTCGGTTCGGCCATCGGCCCGCGCATGGCCGAGATCGACGGGATCAGCTATGGCGCCTTCATCGTGCCCGGCTTGATCATGCTGGCCTTGTTGACCGAGAGCATTTCCAACGCCTCCTTCGGCATCTACATGCCCAAATACTCAGGCACGATCTACGAGGTTCTCTCGGCGCCGATTTCCACCGCGGAGATCCTGGTCGGCTATGTCGGCGCCGCCGCCACCAAATCGGTTATCCTGGGCCTGATCATCCTGGTCACCGCCCGGCTGTTCGTGCCGTTCGGGATCCAGCACCCGCTGGTCATGGTCGGGTTCCTGGTGCTGACGGCGGTGACTTTCAGCTTGTTCGGCTTCATCATCGGCGTTTGGGCCGATGGGTGGGAGAAGTTGCAAATCGTGCCGCTGCTGATCATCACGCCCCTGACTTTTCTGGGCGGCAGCTTCTACTCCATCAGCATACTGCCGCCGTTCTGGCAAACCGTGACGCTGTTCAACCCGGTCGTTTACCTGATCAACGGATTCCGCTGGAGCTTCTTTGGGGCCTCCGATGTCGGCGTCGGCGCCAGCCTGGGCATGACCCTGGCCTTTTTGCTGCTGTGCCTGGCGGTGGTGCGGTGGATCTTCAAGACGGGATACCGGCTCAAGGCGTGATTTTGCCGCCTATGTGGCGTCACGGCGGGCCAAACCGCGGGTATAACGCCCATAATCCCGTCCAAGTGGTCATCGCGGGCACCCCCGCCAAGCCCCATCCCACGAATCGGCGGTCCCACAAGATAATAGTACGCCCCACCACAACGCGCACCCACA
>JAVBJZ010000049.1:0-107345 GCA_031546725.1 Azospirillum sp. | reverse complement strand
ACAAGGGAATGACGCCTTCGATATCCGCACCACCGCCATCGCCTATGCCTCCATGAAGGTGCTGGAGGGGGCCGGTGTGTGGAAGCACATGGATGAGCACGCCGGACCGATCCACAGCATCCGCGTCGCCGACCAGTTCTCGCCCTTGTTCATCCATTACGATCATCGCGAACTGGCGGTGGACGGTAAGAACCAGCCCTTCGGCTGGATTCTCGACAACAAGGACATCCGCCGCGCGCTGTTCAGCCGGGTGAAGGAACTGCCCAACCTGATCCACCTCGCCCCGGCGCAGGCCGTGGCGGTGGAGCGTGACCAGACCGGCGCGCGCGTGGTGCTGGCCGATGGGCGGGTGATCAAGGCCCGCCTGGTGGTCGGCGCCGATGGCCGCGCATCGCTGGCGCGTGAGGGGGCCGGCATCGCTGTGCGCCGCTGGGCCTACGACCAGAGCGCCATCATCTGCACCATCCGTCATTCCGAGCCGCACAACGGCGTGGCGGTGGAGCATTTCCTGCCCAACGGCCCCTTCGCCGTGCTGCCGATGACCGAGAACCGTTCCTCCATCGTGTGGAGCGAGAAGACCAGCCTGACGCCGGCGTATCTGGCTCTTTCCGACGTGGATTTCGTCGAAGAATTGCAGCGGCGCTCGGGTGGCTATTTAGGTGATATCGAACTTCTGACCAAACGGCAGGCTTGGCCGCTGTCGGTGTTGCTGGCCGAGGCGTTCGTGGCGCAGCGTCTGGCGCTGGTTGGCGAGTCGGCGCACGCCATCCATCCCATCGCCGGGCAAGGACTGAACCTGGGTCTGCGCGATGTGGCGGCGTTGGCCGAGGTGATCGTGGACGCCTATCGGCTGGGGCTGGATGTCGGCGGCGAAACGGTGCTGGCGCGTTATCAGCGCTGGCGGCGCTTCGATACCGTGCTGCTGGCCGCCTTGTGCGATGGGTTGGTGCATTTGTTCTCCAACAACATAGGCCCGATCAAGCTGGTGCGGGATCTGGGCATGGCGGCGGTGAACCGGTTGCCGCCCCTCAAACGCTTTTTCATGCGCCACGCCATGGGCGTCGTCGGTGACCTGCCGCGCATGATCCGTGGCCTGCCATTGTAGGGGCGAAGCTATAGTTGATTTTGTAGTGAATAAATAAACTTTTGCTGGGTCCCCGCTTTCGCGGGGATGACGGTATTTTGTAGCATTAACCTCTCCTATCGTCATCCCCTTGATAAGCGGGGACCCAGGAAGAGCCGCGACAGCGGCGGCATGAGTCGCCGCACCAAAAAAAAACGGCAGCAGGTTTCCCCGCTGCCGTTTTTTTGTCCGCGTACCGCGATTAGAACGCGAGGCGGGTGTCGAACAGAATGATGCTGCCCTTATCGGTCACCCGATCCAGGCTGTCCTTGTTGTTGGCCTTGAAGTAGCTGTACTCCAGGCCCGTCGTGAAGCCGGGGGCGACCGTGTAGGTGACGCCGGCCTGATAAAGGTCCATGTTCGCGTTGCCGGGATCGAGCAGATCGTCACCACCATCCTTGTAGTTCTGGTAGTTGATCGCCAGGATAACCGGACCCATCGTGTAGTTGGCGCCGACAATCCACGTCTTCGACCCCGAACCACCACAGCCAGCCTTGCAATAGCCGCTCTTGCCAGCATCCCGGTACATGGCGCCGACCTTGAAATCGGCAAAGCCGATGTTGGCGGCGACGTTGTAAGAGTTCAGTGTCTTGAAGCTGTTGGAGAAACCCGCCAAGGCTTCTTTCGTGGGCGAGCCCGTCTCGTAATAGGCCGAAGCCTCCAGCGTGACAGGACCAACGGCGCCCGTGTAGAGGCCGCCGAATTCGACGACATCCTGGAAGGACGGGGCGAACTGGCCAGGATCGATAACCCGGCTGTACTTCTGCCGGTTGATGCTGTTTTGGGAATCATCGTTGCGCGGCATATAGGAAATGCCGCCCTGGAAACCGGCGAAGGTCGGTGTCAGGTAGATGATGCGCGATGCCGCGTCGCCGCTGACCTGATTGCGGAAATTGGTCGAACGACCGATAACACCGTCATAAAGCCGCGAGCCATTCAGGAAGTCCACGTCGGTGTTGTCGGCGCTGCCGGAAATACCTTCCACGTTCGGACCGATAAAGCCGTATTCATCCGACAGGCCGTTGATCGTGCCTGCCTGCAGGGTGCCGAAACCACCCTTAGCGAAGATATAGGCGCGATCCTGGGTCAGCTTGCGTCCACCAGTAGTGTTGGGACTACCGGTATCGGCGCGGATGCGCAGACGGGCGCCATACTCCAGGCCATTATCGGCCTTCGCCGACGGCGTCAGGACGAGGCGGAAACGGTTGCGCATCTCGGTCGAGCGCAGGCCATCGTCCAGTTTCTGATCGACAAAGCCGGCCTGGAAAAAGGCGTCGCCGCCGATGGTGACATCGTACTTCGTCTGGGCGAAGGCGGAGCCACTGGTCAGCGCGACGGCGGCGCACGCAACGGCGAGAGAACGCTTCATAATGATCGATCCTTATACAATCGGCTTCAAAACAGGCCTAGTCGATGTCGTTGCTGCGTGTGCATTAACCCGTCGGTTGCGGTGAGCGCAAGGGTAAACCCCCTGGTAGAAGGCATCCCTGGGACAATGTGGCGGTAAAGCCACATCCAAAATTCATTGAAAGCAAACGATGTTTTGTCACGAACACGGCAACAAAAAAGGCGGCAACCGAAGTTGCCGCCTTTCTGTTTCGCCCTGATGTTCTGGATTAGAACGCCAAGGTGGTGCGCAGGATAACGATGCTGCCCTTGTCGTCGCGGTCAACAGCCGCCGTCGACTGGTCGTTCTTGATATCGAAGTAGTCGTACTGAGCCTGGACAGCAAGCCCCGGAGCCACAGTGTAGCTGGCGCCGAGTTCGTACATGTCAACCCGACGCTTGCCGGAGACCCTCAGGTCACCTGAATCCTCACCACGCATCCAGCCGGCGCCGATCACGATCGGGCCAGTGGTGTACTGAGCGCCAACGTTCAAGGTCGTGGCGTCGCTCTTATAGATTGACGCCCTAGGCGAGGTCACGACTCTCGAGTCAAGCTGGTAAGAGCTAAGCTTGGTCAAGCCGCTCTTGCCCCAATCGGTGTACGAAGCGCCGATAGCAAAGCCGGCAAACGAGAACTGCCCGCCCACTTGCCAAGCGTTCAGATTCTTGAAGCTGGCGCCATTCGTGTTGTCGGACGCGCGACCGCCGTAGTAACCACCACCAAGCTTCACGCCGAAGGCGTCAAACTTCTGGTCGTAGTTGAGGCCAATCTCGTACATGTCCTGCATGCTTCCCTGGAAAGAAGCCACTCCTCCAACGTTAGAGGTAACCCCTCCAGTAGTGGTGCTAACCCCACCCAGGAAACCAGTTCCAGCGACGTTGCTCTGACGGTTGATGCTGTTCTGCGAGTCATCATTCCGAGGCGTGTAGGTGCCGCCGATCTGAAGGCCGGCAAAGCGCGGCGAGATGTACATGATGCGGGTCGCGACATCACCAAACGTCGGCCACAGCATCGAACCGTTGGCCAGCGTGGAGCCGTTGCCACCACCGATGAGGCCGTTGTTGCCAGCACCATTAATCCAGGACGCGGCCTGATCGTACAAGCCAAACGGCAAGTAGTCGATCGGACGGGAGACGATGCCCGTCTCGTCGTTGTAGGTGTGCGCCGTACCGGCGCGGACCTGACCGAAGCCACCCTGCACGAAGATGTAGGCGTTGTCTTGCGCCAGCGTACGACCGCCGGTGCTGTTGGGGGTCCCAGTGTCCGCACGGACACGGATACGCGCGCCGTATTCCAGGCCGTTGTCGGCCTTGGCGGTCGGGATCAGGTTGAAGCGGAAGCGGTTGCGCATCTCGGTCGAACGCAGACCGCTGTCCTTATCCTGATCGACATAACCCCACTCGGCGAACACATCGCCGCCAACCTTAACTTCGAACTTGGTCTGGGCATTGGCAGCGCCGCTTCCCAACACCAGAGCAACGGCGGCGCAGCCCGCCAACAGATAACGATTCATGATGTTGCCTCCATCCTGGCAGAAAATTGTTTGGCCGAATTCTTCGTCCCGGCTACCGATGTGGTACGCACACCAGCCTCAGGCGGCAAGCCGAAACGTCTTTATGATGCTGCTTTGATGGAACAGTGTGTTCATTAAAACACACTTGGATGCCTACCGAATGGTGTGGTGAAGGCTTTGACGTCGGGAGCGCAAGGGGCGCCGCCCAAAGCCCCTGACCCTGCATCCGGTATTGCGTGCATACGCCGTTTTATGGTCTGTTCAGCCGCATCGCCGTGCAACCGCGCGCGCGGCGCCATTTCTTAAATCAATCGTAAAGCCCAGATCATGCGCCGCATCCACACCGCCTTCGCCGCCCCCATCCTCCTCGCGTCGCTTGCCGTGTCCGGCTGCGCCGACTTCTGGAAATCGGCTGAATCCAACAAAGAGCCAGGCCGGGATTATTCCTACAGATCCGGCAGCGTGCTGAGTGAAGAGGGTGGCTTCAATCTTTTTGGGGGCAACAAGAAGAAAGGCGCCGCCGGTGACCCCAACGGGCTTGGTGTCAACAGCTATCTGTGGCGCGCGTCACTCGACACGCTGGCCTTCATGCCCATCGCCTCAGCCGATCCCTTCGGTGGGGTGATCCTGACCGACTGGTACACCCCCGCCGAAACACCGGGGGAGCGCTTCAAGGTCAACCTCTACATTCTGGATCGCCAGCTGCGCGCCGACGGCGTGCGTGTTTCGGTGTTCAAGCAACAGCGCAATGGCGCGGATTGGCGTGACACCTCGGTGGCGCCGGACGCCGCTTCGCAGCTCGAGGACGCGATTCTCACCCGCGCCCGCCAGCTTCGCATGACCCAAGCGGCGCAATAACGCCTAGCCGCCGCCTTATAATCCCTCTCGACGAACCAAACAGGACACGCCCGCCGCCATGTCACGCTACATTGTAAAAGAGACCGAGGCAAAATGGCGGGCGGAGTGGGAGCGGCGGGCCTGCTTCAAGGCGACCGAGGACGCTACGCGGCCCAAATATTATGTGCTTGAAATGTTCCCGTATCCGTCGGGACGCATCCACATGGGCCACGTGCGCAACTACACCATCGGCGACGTGATCGCGCGTTTCAAGCGCGCCAAGGGCTTCAACGTTCTGCACCCGATGGGCTGGGACGCCTTTGGCCTGCCGGCCGAAAACGCCGCGCTGGAGAAGAAGACACACCCCGCGGTCTGGACGCGCGAGAACATCGCCACCATGCGCGACCAGCTCAAGACCATGGGCCTGTCCATCGATTGGGACCGGGAGATCGCTACCTGCGACGTGGGCTATTACCGCCACGAGCAGAAGATGTTCCTTGATTTCCTCAAGGCCGGTTTGGCCTACCGCAAGGAATCCTGGGTCAACTGGGACCCGGTCGACAACACCGTTCTGGCCAACGAACAAGTGATCGATGGCCGTGGCTGGCGTACCGGCGCGCTGGTTGAAAAGCGCAAGCTTTCGCAGTGGTTCTTGAAGATCACCGCCTTCGCCGATGATTTGCTGAAGGGCCTGGAGTCGCTGGACCGCTGGCCTGAGCGCGTGCGCCTGATGCAAGAGAATTGGATCGGCAAATCCACGGGTGTGCGCTTCCACTTCGATATTCAGGACCGGACGGATCGGCTGGAGGTCTTCACCACCCGCCCAGACACGCTGTTCGGCGCCTCTTTCGCCGCCATTTCGCCGAACCACCCGCTGGCTGCGGAACTGGCCCAGGGTAACCCGGCCCTGGCCGCGTTCATCGCCGAATGCAACCGCCTGGGCACCAGCGAAGAGGCGATCGAGACCGCGGAAAAACGCGGCTTCGATACCGGGCTGAAGGTCATCCATCCCTTTGATCCGGCGTTGACGCTGCCGGTCTATGTCGCCAATTTCGTGCTGATGGAATACGGCACGGGGGCCATCTTCGGCTGCCCGGCGCACGACCAGCGCGATCTGGACTTCGCCCGCAAATACCATCTGCCGGTCACGCCGGTGGTCATCCCGACCGAGGCCGATCCCGCCGCCTTCGCCGTGGGCGATGAGGCCTACACCGGGCCGGGCGTGCTGCGCAATTCGCGGTTCCTCGATGGCCTGGATGTGGAGTCCGCCAAGCAGGAAGCGGGGCGGCGCCTGGAAGCGGCAGGGCAAGGGGAGCGCACCACACAGTACCGCCTGCGCGACTGGGGCGTGTCACGCCAGCGCTATTGGGGCTGCCCGATTCCGGTCATCCATTGCCCGGAACACGGCATCGTTTCGGTACCGGAACATCAACTTCCCGTCGTGCTGCCCGAGGATGTCGGCTTTGACAAGCCGGGCAACCCGCTGGACCATCACCCGACCTGGAAACACACCTCTTGCCCGACCTGCGGCAAGCCGGCGCTGCGCGAAACCGACACCTTCGACACCTTTATCGAGTCGAGCTGGTATTTCGCCCGCTTCTGCTCCCCGCAGGCCGAGGACACGGCGTTTGAACGCTCCGCCGCCGATCATTGGCTGCCGGTCGACCAGTACATCGGCGGCATCGAGCATGCGGTGCTGCATCTGCTCTAGTCCCGCTTCTGGAGCCGCGCGCTGACGCACTGCGGCTATCTGACCATGGCGGAGCCCTTTGCCGGGCTGTTCACCCAGGGCATGGTGAACCACGAGACCTACAAGGACGCGGACAGCGGCGCCTGGCTGGCCCCCACGGATTTGATGAAGAACGAGCAGGGGGCCCTGGTCCGTGCGGATTCAGGCGCGCCGGTGATCGTCGGTCGCGTCGAGAAGATGTCCAAGTCGAAGAAGAATGTCGTCGATCCGGCGCACATCATCGACACCTATGGCGCCGACGCCGCCCGTCTCTTCATGCTGTCCGACAGCCCACCCGAGCGTGACCTGGAGTGGACCGAGGCGGGCATCGACGGCGCCTGGCGCTACATCAACCGCCTGTGGCGGATGATCATCGAGCCGCCCGTGGCGCTGGCCCCCATCGGCGCGCCGCTCCCCGCCGTGCTGGGCGAGAAGGCGCAAGACGTGCGGCGCACCATCCACAAGGTCATCGCCGCCGTCAGCGAGGATTTGGACAAGTTCCGCTTCAACAAGGCGGTGGCCCGCGTGCGCGAGCTGTCCAACGCGCTGGCCGAGCTGGACGGGAAGGGCGCCGGTGATGGCCCCGGTGACGCTTGGGTGTTGCGGGAAGGCTATGAAACGCTGGTGCGTCTGGCCGCCCCGATGATGCCGCATCTGGCGGAAGAGCTGTGGGCGCAGCTCGGCCACGCTATCCCACTGGTTGAGCAGGCTTGGCCGGTGGCCGACGCCGCTCTGGCCACCGACGATGTGGTGACGGTGGCCGTGCAGGTGAACGGCAAGCTGCGCGCCACGCTGCCGCTGCCTCGTGACGCCGCCAAGGACATGGTCGAACAACTGGCCCTGGCCGACCCCAGCGTTCAAAAGGCGTTGGAGGGTAAGCCGGTGCGTAAGATCATCGTTGTGCCAAATCGGGTGGTCAATGTCGTCGTCTAGGCGAAGCCTGCTGCGGGCTGGGGCTGTCCTTCTCCTGGTGTCGCTGCCCGGCTGCGGGTTCCGCCCGCTTTATGGCGGCTCTGGAGAGGACGGGGGGGTGTCGGCGACACTCAACCAAGTGGCGATCTCCAACATTCCCGATCGGCAGGGGCAGATTCTGCGCAATTTGCTGATCGATCGTTTCCAGATCAGCGATCGGTCAGCCACCACCGCCTTTCACCTGGATGCGCAGATCCAGGCCAGTGAACAAAATCTGGCGCTGCGCAAGGATTCCTCGGCGACACGGGCGCAGCTTGTTCTCAATGTGCCCTTTCGCCTGATCGACACCACCACGGGCCGCATGGTGTTGCAAGGACGCAGCCGCTCCCTCATTCCCTACAACGTGCTAGAGGAGCGCTACGCCGGCTTGGCGACGCTGGATAGCGCGTATAGCCGCGGCTTGAATGAGATTGCCGAAGACATCACCGCCCGCGTCGCCATGTATTTGGCCCATGGGTCATAAGCAACAGGTGTCATGAAGCTTCAGGGCAGGGCCATCGACACGTTCTTGCGGCATCCAGACCCGAAAATACGGGCGGTGCTGCTGTTTGGCCCCGACGCCGGGCTGGTGTGTGACCGTGCCGACACCATCGGCAGGACGGTCTGCCCTGACTTGAAGGACCCGTTCCGCGTCGTTGAACTCTCGCCAAAAAAGCTGGTAGACGATCCTGCAGGCCTTCACGATGAAACGGCGGCCTTGGCCTTCACCGGCGGGCGGCGCTTGATCCGCATCCGCAGCGCCGAAGACGCTGCGACCACAGTCTTCAACGCCTTCTTCGCCAACCCGCCGCCCGGTGACACCTTGGTGGTGATCGAAGCCGGTGACCTGTCCAACCGCTCGCGCCTGCGCACCGTGTTTGAAGGCGCTGTTATCGGCGCCGCCATCCCCTGCTATGTGGAAGACGAAGCATCACTGGCGCGGGTGATCGCCGGCCTGTTGTCAGCGCACGGGTTATCGGCTGATGCGGATTCGCTGGATTTCCTGGCCGGCAATCTGGTGGGTGACCGCCTGATGGCGCGCGGTGAGGTGGAAAAGCTGGCGCTTTACATGGGAACGGAAAAACGTGTCACGCTGGAGCACGCACAGGCCTGCACTGGTGATTCCGCAGCGCTGGAAATGGATGGCCCGGTGTGGGCGGCGGCTGACGGTGATTTCGCCACGCTTGACCGCGCCCTTGGCCGGCTGTTCGCCGAAGGCATGAGCCCGGTGCCCATTCTGCGCTCCGCCCAGCGCCATTTCCAACGCCTGCACCTGATCAGCGCGCACATTGCCGCCGGCAAAGCACCGGAAGCCGCCGTCGACTCCCTTCGCCCCCCGGTGTTCTTCAAGCTGCGCCCGCGTTTGGTCAGCCAGGCTAGGCGCTGGAACCCCGGTCTGGTGCGTTCCGCCCTGGAGCGCCTTGTCGATGCCGAGGCCGACTGCAAGCGCACCCACATGCCCGATCAGACCATCTGCGCCCGTGTGCTGTTCCAGATTGCTTCACTGGCGCGGCGTTAGGGCAGGGCGCAGGCGTTTTTACCGAGGAATCCATGCACGCTCGCCCCTTCATACTCGGAACGCTGCTGGTGATGCTGTCTGGCACAGCGCAGGCTGAGCGCTGGGAATTGACTTTTCAAGCCTATGGCGGGGGGGTGCCGCTGGCGCATGGGGTGCTGCATCTGGTCACCAACGGGCCAAACCAGCCCTATGAAGCCCAGGTCGACACCGGCGGAGCGTCGTGGATCAACCTGTTCACCAAATTCCGCTATGCGGCTCAATCCACGGGTTCGTTCAATCTTCCAGCCGTGCTGCCGGAGCGCTTCCAGGGTGAGCGCAACGCCCGCCACAAGCGGGAGGTCACGACGATCACCTATGACGGCGGCGCTGTCACCACCCGCATCGATCCTCCGCTCAGCCCTGAGAAAGCCGCGCTGGTTCCCGATACCGCCAGGCGCGGCAGCATCGATCCGCTGAGCGCGGGTCTCGCCATCATAGCAAGCGCCGGCAGCCCGGCAGCCTGCACCAGCCGCTACCCGGTTTTCGATGGGCGGCGGCGCTATGACATCGTCACAAAACCGCAGGCGCCACAGATGCTGGGACCGTCGTCCCGGCGTTTGGGGGCTGGGTTGGCGCAGACATGCGTGGTGCAAATGCACCCGGTCGCTGGTTTTCAAACGGATCGTGAAAAGCCAAACGCCTTTTTTGCCGAAGGCACGGAGCGTTCCGCCACCATCTGGTTCATGCCGATGAATGGCCGCACCATTCCCATACAGGTTGAAGTCCCGACGGAGTTCGGCAGCTTTTACGTTCACACCACCCAGTTCACCGTGACGCCGTAAAGCGGTGATCCTGGATCCCTACCTTCGCAGAGATCCAGGAAACACTGTCGTTAAGCTTTCTTGCTATTCGCCTTCGCCCAAGCGGCGCAGCACATCATCGAGCTGGTCCAGGGTCTGGTAGTGAATAACCACGCTGCCATGCTTGCCCTGGGGCTTAATGCACACTTTCAGCCCGATGCGGGATGAAATCTCCTCCTCAATATTCATCAGGTCGATGTCTTTTGGGGGGGACTCACCGCCAGCGCTCTTGGCTGGGCGCCTGGGTTGCGCCGTATCCTGGCGAACCAGATCTTCGGTCTGGCGAACGTTGAGGCCGCGCTTGACCACGTCACGCGCCATCGCTTCAGGGTTCTCGACCATAAGCAGTGCGCGGGCATGCCCGGCGCTGAGCTCGCGGCTGTCCACCATCCGCTTGACCTCATTGGGCAGGCTAAGGAGACGCATCATGTTGGCGATATGGCTGCGGCTCTTGCCCACGGCCTTGGCCAGATCCTCCTGGGTGTGGTTGAACTCCTCCATAAGGCGGCGGAAACCTTCCGCCTCTTCCAGGGGAGTCAGGTCTTCGCGCTGGATGTTTTCGATCAGCGCGATCTCCAGCGCCTCACTGTCCTCCAGCTCGCGGATCACCACCGGCACTTCGGGAACGCCAGCAAGCTGCGCCGCGCGCCAACGGCGCTCACCCGCGATGATCTCAAACTGGTTAGGGGCGCCACCGGGAAGACGGCGAACCAGCAGGGGCTGGAGCACACCTTTTTCCCGCACCGACTCGACCAGACTCTTGATCGCCTCTTCATCGAAGCGACGGCGCGGCTGATAACGGCCAGGCTGCAGATATTCAATAGGAACCATCTTGGACAGCCGCACCTTGTCCAGAGCGGAATAATCCTCGGTTTCCTCACCGAACAGGGCAGAAAGGCCACGGCCCAGGTTGCGGCGGCCTTCGTTGCGCTTTGCTTCCTCGATCACTCCACCAGCCTCTTCTCTCGGCGCAGCACTTCGCCCGCCAGGTTGATGTATGCCTGCGCTCCGGCGCTGCGCATGTCATAGATGAGCACCGGCTGACCATGCGACGGCGCTTCGGAAACCTTGACATTGCGCGGGATAACCGTTTCGTAAACCTTCTCGCCAAAGAAGCCGCGGACATCGGCAGCCACCATCTCCGACAAATTGTTGCGCTTGTCGAACATGGTCAACACGACGCCCTGGATTTCCAGGTCGGCGTTGAAGGTGCGCTTTACCCGTTCGATGGTTCGCACCAGATGGCTCAGGCCTTCCAGCGCATAGAACTCACACTGCAACGGCACCAGCACGGCGTTGGCCGCCACCAGCGCGTTCAGCGTCAAAAGACCCAGCGCCGGCGGGCAATCGATAAGAACATAGTCATAATCGAGCGCGCTTTTTGCCACCGCATCGCGCAAGCGAAACTCGCGCTGCTCTGCGTCGACAAGTTCGATCTCCGCCCCCGATAGCTCGACGGAAGAGGTGATGATCGACAGGCTTGGCACATCCGATGGGGCTGCGGCCTTATCCAAGGATAAGCCATCAAACAGCACATCGTAAATTCCAACCCCACGCTTGGTGCGTGGAATACCCAAGCCGGTGGAGGCGTTGCCTTGAGGATCGAGGTCGATCACCAGGACACGCTTGTCAACGGCAGCGAGGGCTGTGGCTAAATTGATGGTGGTGGTCGTCTTCCCAACACCGCCCTTTTGATTGGCGATGGCGATGACGCGAGCAGAGGTCACGTTGGCCTCCAGACAAGTCATGATTCAGATGGCTTTCGGATCAGACACGAGACAATCCATTCAGGCGGAGGATGGAGCCGGTCGGATCGGTGAGACTCTCGAAACGCTCTGCCTGCATCTTCCAATAATTGGTGGTATTGGTCAATTCCTCTTCTACATTTTGCCCCTTTAGAAAGAGCGCCACCCCGTGCTCTTCGCCCGGTTTATCGAGAAAGGGAAAGGCCCAGTTCAACAAATCCTGAAGCGGCGCCAAGGCGCGAGCGGTGACCACATCGGCCCGAAGATCTGAAACCGCCTCGATCCGCTTGTTGTGGATGATCGCTGAGGATTCGGTGATTCGCGCTGCTTCATGCAAAAAGGCCGCTTTCCTTGCGTCACTTTCGATCAGATGAACTTCCGGCACACCAAGGATCGACAACACCAACCCTGGAAATCCGGCGCCGCTGCCGAGATCCACGAGGATCCGGGTGTGCTTGGGCAGCAGCCCAAAGAGCTGGGCCGAATCGAGGAAGTGCCGACCCCAGATATCTTTCAGAGTCTTCGGCCCCACAAGATTGATGGTCTTTTGCCACTTGATCAGCAAGGACTCATAGAGGGCAAGGCGCGCTATTGTTTCACGTGAAACATGGGTGATTTTCTGGAACTCTGCTGCGTCGATCATCAGGCCACCTTCGCGTCCCGACGCTTCACATGGCGAAGGAGAGCAATCAGCGCCGCTGGAGTCATGCCAGGAATGCGCGCCGCAGCACCGAGGGTGGCCGGGCGGGCTTGTTGCAGCTTCATACAAATTTCAGTCGACAAACTACCGATGCTGTCGACGTCCAGATCATCCGGCAAGGTCAGTTGCTCATCCTTGCGGAACGCGCGAATATCGGCCTCTTGCCGCTCGAGATAGCCGGCGTATTTGCCGTCGATTTCCAATTGCTCGGCGACATCGGCGGAAATCTCTCCCAACTCCGGCCAGATGCGCGTCAACCCACCAATATCAATGTCTGGATAGCGCAGCAGATCGGCAACCGAACGGCGCACCCCATCCTGATTTACCGCAACGCCCAGACGCGCCAGCTCCGTCGGTGTGGCTTGAAGAGAGCGAACAAGGGTGCGGCTGGCAAGAAGCGCCATCTCCTTAACAGCAAACGCCTCACGGCGGACAGACCCGACACAGCCGATGGCCAGCCCCTTGGGTGTCAACCGCTGGTCGGCGTTGTCGGCGCGCAGCAACAACCGATATTCAGCGCGCGACGTGAACATTCGATAGGGCTCGTTAGTGCCACGGGTGATGAGATCGTCGATCAGCACACCGATATAGGCGTTGGCACGGTCCAGCACGAAACCCTCATCCGAACCCACCGTCCTCATGGCCGCGTTGATTCCGGCCATCAAACCTTGTGCCGCGGCTTCCTCATACCCTGTCGTGCCGTTGATCTGCCCGGCGAAGAACAGGCCTGGCGCCCGGCGGGTTTCCAGCGTTGGCTTCAGTTCACGCGGATCGATAAAATCATACTCGATCGCATAGCCAGGACGCAGCATTACCGCCCGCTCCAGGCCAGGCATGCTCTTCAGGATGCCCAGTTGCACATCGTGGGGCAGGGAGGTCGAGATGCCGTTGGGGTAGACCGTATCGTCGTCCAGCCCTTCCGGCTCCAGGAAGATCTGGTGACGTTCCTTGTCAGCAAAACGCACCACCTTGTCCTCGATGGAGGGACAATAGCGTGGTCCGGTGCCTTGGATTTGTCCAGAATACATCGGCGCCCGGTGCAGATTGCTGCGGATCAGCGCGTGGGTTTCCGGTGTCGTCCAGGTGATGGCGCAATCCAGTTGCGGCGTATCGATGCGATCCGTCAGATAGGAAAAGGGCGGGGGAGGCAGGTCGCCGGTTTGCTTTTCCAACGCATCCCAGTCGATGGTTTTACCATCCAGCCGCGGAGGGGTTCCCGTCTTCAACCGACCAAGAGGGAAACCGATACGCGCGAGCGTCTCCGACAGGCCAAGCGCCGGAGCCTCTCCAACGCGACCGGCCGGAATGGTCTCCTCACCGATGTGGATCAGGCCGCGCAGAAATGTGCCGGTGGTCAACACCACCGCACCGGCCCGAATCGTTTCACCGGCAGCGGTCACAACGCCGCTCACACGGTTTTCTGCATCAAGTGTCAGATCCTCCGCACCACCAGCTTCGATGGTCAGATTCTCCTGACTGAAAAGCATTTCTTGTACGGCCCGACGGTAGAGCTTCCGGTCAGCCTGCGCGCGCGGGCCGCGGACAGCCGGCCCCTTTGAACGATTCAAGATCCGAAACTGAATACCGCCCTGATCGATAGCGCGGGCCATGATCCCGTCCAGTGCATCAATCTCACGCACCAGATGCCCTTTCGCCAACCCGCCAATGGCTGGGTTGCACGACATCTCACCGATCGTCTCAATCTTGTGGGTAAGAAGCAGCGTGCGTGCACCCATACGCGCCGCTGCTGCTGCAGCCTCGCAGCCCGCATGGCCACCGCCGACGATTATAACATCGAATATCCGCATACGCGTAAACATAGGCAAAGGCGAGAGGGAAGGGAAGGGTCCAATCCGCTTGTTTCACGTGAAACATCACTTGCCGATGCAGAAATCCCGGAAGATCACATCGAGCAAATCCTCCACATCGACGCGCCCGGTGATCCGGCCAAGCGCTCGGCTCGCCAGACGCACATCCTCCGCCGCCAATTCCGGCAACGGCGCAGCCAGAGAACGGGTCAGGGCTTCGCAGCATTCCTCCAACGCCGTCCGGTGGCGAGCCCGGGTGAGAGCAGGGGCCCCCGTGCCCGCCATACGGTCGGCGCTAAACACCGCCAAGCACTCCTCCAGAGCGGGCAGGCCAATCCCCGTGCGTGCCGACACCGCATGAGCGGGAACGCCGTCCACATCGGTAAGACCAATCACCGCCATGTCTGCCTTGTTCAGCACCACGATGGTGTTCGCATCGATCAACCCACGGGTCGTGGCATCCAGCGGTTGGGTGGCGTCGAACACGGCAATTTTCACATCGGCGCGGGCGGCGCGATCCAGGGCCCGGCGGATGCCTTCCTCTTCAATGTCATCACCCGCCTCACGCAGCCCCGCGGTGTCCGCCAGCACCACCGGGAAGCCTCCCAGATCCAAATGGACCTCGATGACATCGCGGGTGGTGCCGGCGCGGGCTGAAACAATGGCGGCGTCACGCCGGGCAAGCGCGTTCAGCAAACTCGATTTGCCGGCGTTGGGGGCGCCAACGATGGCAATGTGCAACCCCTCCCGCAGGCGTTCACCACGATTGTTATCGTGCAGATGCGCCATGATCTCAGCCACCAGGCGCTCCAACCCAGGGCGCACCGCGTCGGCAACCCCGGTGGGGAGATCCTCTTCTGGAAAATCAATGTCCGCTTCAATATGGGCCAGGGTCCGGGTCAACCGTTGCCGCCACCCCTCATAGAGTTGACCAAGCACCCCTTCCATCTGGCGAAGCGCCTGACGGCGTTGTGCGCTGGTCTCCGCATCCACCAAATCGGCAAGCCCCTCCGCGGCGGTGAGGTCGATCTTGCCGTTCTCAAAGGCGCGGCGCGTAAACTCTCCGGGTTCAGCGACGCGCAGACCGGGCAGGGAAGCCAACGCCTCAACCACCCCGGCGACGACGGCGCGGCCACCATGCAGGTGCAGTTCCGCCACATCTTCACCCGTGAAGCTCCGGGGCGCCGGAAACCACAGCACGAGTCCCTGATCAAGCACCTCGCCTGAACGCGGGTCACGCAACGTGCGCAGACCGGCGACCCGTGGATGTGGCAGCCCGCTTTCAAGAAGCGCCTTAAGGGCCAGGGGCGTTTCTGGCCCGGAAACGCGAACCACCGCCACACCGGCGCGGCCAGGGGCGGTGGCGAGAGCAAAAATCGTTGCGGTCATTGAGTTGTGGCCATTGAAGAGATACGTCAGCCCTTTTGTTCGGGCCGCAGCTCCCCTTGTTCGGGCTGAAGCATGAGCCGCTCAACGCGGCGCCCCCCGATGATGTGGGTTTGCAGGATTTCATCCACGTCAGCCGGCGAATGGAATGTGTACCAGACACCTTCAGGGTAAATGACCATGACGGGTCCCAAGGCGCAGCGGTCCAGGCAACCAGCGGCGTTGATACGGATGCGCGGTTCAAGGCCCAGCTCCTTCGAGCGCGCCTTCATATAATCCCGCAGCGCTTCCGATCCCCTTTCAGCGCAGCTCCCGCGCTTGTGCCCATCCGGGCGACGATTCGTGCAGGCAAAGATATGGGCTTCGAAATACAGCGTCGGATCGGTCACTTTTTTGCGTCCCCTCCGGCGCCCATGGCCGAGGTCATCTGGGTCCAAAACATCTTCTGAATCTGCTCGAACCCTTGGATACCAGCCGGCATCCATGTCTTGAGCATCACCTCGGGGTCCATGGCGTTCAGACCGGCGAGGGTGCGTTCCTGCACCTCCCGCATCAACGCCTTCTGCATGGGCTGCACATCGGGAAGGCCCAGGAAGCTTCGCGCCTCCTCGGGAGTGCAATCAATATCAACGGTAATTTTCATGGAGCTAATCCTCTACAGCGGAGGCCGGATCGCGCCACCACTATACAGATAGGACGCCCTGGCGCAACGCCATGCCCGCGCCATCCTTAGTGCCTGGCCTGCTCAAGACGCGGCCCCCAAGATGCAGAAAGAACGACCATGTCTGTTTCTCCATCTTTCAGCCAATCGGCCAACCAATTGGGTCATGAAACCAGCCCCTATTTGCTCCAGCATAAGGGCAATCCCGTCCACTGGATGGCCTGGGGACCCGACGCCTTCGTCCAGGCCACAGCCCAGAACAAGCCAATCCTGCTGTCCGTCGGTTACGCCGCCTGCCACTGGTGCCACGTCATGGCGCATGAGAGCTTTGAAAACCCACAGATCGCCGCCGTGATGAATGAGCTGTTCGTCAGCATCAAGGTAGACCGGGAGGAGCGGCCGGACATCGATCAGATCTACCAAAACGCCTTGGCCTTGTTAGGGCAATCGGGAGGGTGGCCGCTGACCATGTTTCTAACGCCGGACAGAGAACCGTTCTGGGGCGGCACTTACTTCCCACCCGCGCCACGCTATGGCCGCCCAGGGTTTGAAGAAGTGCTGCGCGGCGTCGCGGCGGCCTATCGACGCGAACCAGAAACGATCCAGCACAATGTCACGATGCTCAAGGACGCGCTTGGTCAGCTTAACCAGAATCAAGCAAGGCAGAATCAGAACATCGACGCTTCGATGCTCGATCATGTGGCCGAGCGCCTGGCGCAGGAGATGGACCCCGTGCATGGTGGTATCGGTCGGGCGCCGAAGTTTCCGCAAGCCGGCGTTTTCACGTTGCTGTGGCGAGCCGGGCTGCGCACCGGCCATCAGCCCTACCGTGACGCTGTGATCACCACGCTGACGCGCATGAGCCAGGGCGGCATCTATGATCACCTCGGAGGCGGCTTCGCCCGCTACGCGGTTGACGAGGCGTGGCTGACGCCGCATTTCGAGAAAATGCTCTACGACAACGCCCAGCTTATCGAACTGCTGACGCTGGTCTGGCAGGATACCCACACCCCTTTGTTCGCCGCCCGCGTGCGCGAAACCGCCGCCTGGGTGTTGCGGGAAATGGTCGCGGAAGAGGGTGGCTTCGCCAGCACGCTCGACGCTGACAGCGAAGGCGAGGAGGGCAAATTCTATGTCTGGCGGGAAGCGGAAATCGATGAGCTGCTCGGGTCGGATGCGGCGCTGTTCAAGCACTGGTACAGCGTCACCCCACAGGGCAACTTCGAAGGGGCGACGATCCTCAACCGACTGGACACAACGGCGCTGGGCGACATCGCCACAGAAGCCTCTCTGGCCGCTCTGCGCCAAGTGCTGTTCAAAGCCCGCGCCCACCGAATCCGTCCCGGCTGGGATGATAAGATCCTGGCCGACTGGAACGGCTTGATGATCGCGGCTCTTGCCAATGCTGGCATGGTGTTTGAGGAGCCGGCATGGATCACCGCAGCCGAACGGGCCTTCCGTTTTGTGCGCGGCCATATGACCGAGGATGGTGGCGATAACCGGCTGGGGCATAGCTGGCGGGCTGGACAGCTCAAGCATATGGCCACGCTGGATGATTACGCCAGCATGGCGCGCGCCGCTTTGATGCTGTACGAGGCCCTGGGGGATGATTCCCTGCTGGCGCAAGCACGGGCCTGGGTCACGGTGCTGGACCGACATTATTGGGACGAGACAGCGGGCGGCTATTTCTTCACTGCCGATGACGCTGCCGGGCTGATCCTGCGCATCAAAAACGCCCATGACACCGCCACGCCCAGCGGCAACGGCGCCATGGTGGCTGTGCTGGCTCGCCTGTATCTTTTGACCGGCGAGGACGCCTACCGGCGCCGCGCCGATGAGCTTGTCGCCGCTTTCGCCGGTGAGGCAGCACGTAATATTTTCCCATTGGCAGGCTTGCTCAACGCGATCGACCTGTTGCACGATCCTCTGCAGGTGGTGCTGATTGGCGATGCGGCGCAAACCTATGCAATGCGGCGGGTGGTGCTGGAGCGCTCCCTGCCAAACCGGGTGCTGAGCGTCATTCCGACGGGCGTCGACCTGCCGGCAACGCACCCCGCGCATGGCAAGGGCCGGTTGGGGGAGGCCGCCACCGCTTATGTCTGCGCCGGTATGGCGTGCTCCCTGCCGGTTACCGATCCGCAGGCGCTTGCCGCCCTTTTGACCCGGAGATGAAGTCATGCCGAGCCTGATCGTTCCAAGCCCTCTGGGTTCCCTCCATCTCACCAGCGTCAACGGGGCGCTGACCGCCCTGAACTGGGACGCTGGTCCAGCGGAGGCTGGGTCGCCCGATGCTGTGTTGTTGGAAGCCGCGCGGCAGCTTGCCGCGTATTTCGCCGGCACGCGCACCCTGTTCGCTCTGCCCATGCGGCCAGCCGGCACCGCCTTTCAACAGCGGGTTTGGGATTTGATGGTCGCCATTCCCTACGGCGGGACATTGACCTACGGTGACATGGCCCACCGGCTGGGTTCAGCCCCACGCCCGGTGGGTGGGGCGTGCGGACGCAACCCCCTGCCGATCCTCATCCCATGCCACCGCGTGGTCGGTGGAGGTGGAAGAGCCGGTGGCTATTCCGGGTTTGGCGGGGTGGAAACCAAGGCATGGCTGCTTGGCCACGAGCGGCGATTCCATCCGGCAAAGCCCCAGGTCGAAGAGAAGATCGAAGAAAAAACCATTACACAATAAGGAGATCATCGGCATGGTTCATGCAATCCGTATTCATGAATACGGCGGACCGGAGGTGATGCGCTGGGAAGAGGTCA
This sequence comes from Azospirillum sp., assembly GCA_031546725.1. GTDB lineage: Bacteria > Pseudomonadota > Alphaproteobacteria > Azospirillales > Azospirillaceae > Azospirillum. The sequence continues at coordinate 88,387 of JAVBJZ010000049.1, read as the reverse complement.
CCGTCGGTGAACCCGGTCCTGGTGAAGTCCGGCTCCGTCAGACGGCGGTTGGCCTGAACTACATCGACACCTACCACCGCACCGGCGCTTACAAGCTGCCGCAGCTTCCCGCCATCATTGGCGCCGCCGCCGCTGGCGTGGTCGAGGCCCTCGGGCCGAACGTCACCGAGCTGAAAATTGGCGACCGGGTGGCCTATGCGCCGGGGGTCGGCGCCTACACCCAGGCGCGCGTCCTGCCGGTCGAACGCCTGGTGCCGCTGCCAAGCTGGATCAGTGAGCAGCAGGCCGCCGGCATGATGCTGCAGGGAATGACGGCCCAGTATCTGCTGCGCTCTACGTACCGGGTGCAACCCGGCGACACGATCCTGGTGCACGCGGCAGCCGGCGCCGTTGGCCTCATTCTGTGCCAATGGGCCAAGCATCTGGGCGCCACCGTCATCGGCGCCATCAGCAGCGACGAGAAAGCGGAGCTGGCCAAGGCCCATGGCTGCGACCATCCGATCATCTACAGCCGTGACGATTTTAGCGTGCGGGTCCGGGAAATCTCGGACGGGCAGGGGGTGCCGGTGGTCTATGACGGCGTCGGGCAGACCACCTTCTTAAAAAGCCTGGATTGCCTGCAACCGCGCGGCCTGATGGTGCTGTTCGGCGCAGCGTCCGGGCCAGTGCCCCCGTTGGATCTGCAACTGCTGTCGACGAAGGGTTCCTTGTACGTGACGCGCCCAACGCTGTTCACCCATGTCGCCAAACGTGACGATTTGATGTCACGCGCAGCCGATCTTTTTGAGGTGGTGCATAGCGGCGACGTGAAGATCGAAGTGCGGCAGACCCTGCCGTTGCAAGATGCCATGCAGGCGCACCAAGCCCTGGAAGCCCGGCAAACAATGGGATCAACGGTGTTGATCCCTTAAAAAAACAGGCCTCGCGCACTGGTTTACGCCAGCGCGCGCGGCCTGTTGCGAAAGACGGCGATCACAGGGTTTTTTCTTGCCACACCGCGTTCTTGAGACTCGTGACCATCTCCGCATGCGCGGCCAGCTCGGCTGGGGTGGGCAGGTGTGGTCTTGGCTCTCGGAAGGGGCGGTTGGGGCGGTCTTCCTGGCCAATGCTTGCGCCGATCGGGCCGCTCGCCAAGGCGAAGCCGGCTTGCCGACCACCCATCAACTCCAGATACACCTCGCCCAGAAGCTGGGCGTCAAGCAGCGCGCCGTGGAAGACCCGGCTTGAATTATCGATGTTGAAGCGTTTGCACAGCGCGTCCAGCGAGGCCGGGGAGCCGGGAAAGCGCTGCCGCGCCTTCATCAGCGTATCGATCACCGGATTCTGCAACGCTGGAAAACCGGCGCCCTTCAACTCAGCGTTCAGAAAGGCCATATCGAACGCGGCGTTGTGGATGACCAGCGGCGAGTCGCCGATAAATTCCAGAAATTCACCCACCACTTCGGTGAAGCGGGGCTTATCGGCCAGGAAGGCGTCGGTCAAGCCGTGCACCGCGCTGGCCTCAGCCGGCACTGGACGCATCGGGTTGATGTGGACATGAAACTTACCGCCCGTCGCCACATGGTTGATCAACTCGACACAACCGATTTCCACCAGACGATGGCCTTCCTCCGGCTTGAAGCCGGTGGTCTCGGTGTCGAGAACGATCTCGCGCATGGTCTCAGCCATGGGTGCTGTCTCCGGGATAGAAGCCGCGTGGTGGCCAACGCCGCCCACGCATCCGTTTCACTTTATCGAGTATGATCAGCAGCGCCCGTCGCGTCGCCAAACGCCCGGCGCCGGTGTTGACGACAAAATCAGCCCGCCGACGCTTTTCCACATCGGGCATCTGGCGGGCGAGAATAGCGGCGAAGGTCGCCGCCGTCATGCCCGGTCGCGCCAGAACACGGGCTTTTTGCACGATAAAAGGGGCGGTGACCACAACACTGCGGTCAACCCGCCTGTAACCGCTGGTTTCAAACAGCAAGGGAATATCCAGGCAGACTGTCTTAACCCCGCGTCTGGCCGCTTGCCAGAGGAAGCCCTTCTGGGCCGCCTGAACGCGCGGATGCAGGATCGCTTCAAGGCGTTTCAGCGCCATGGGGTTGCCGAACACCGCCGCGCCCAGCGCCCGGCGATCCACAGCGCCGTCCTTGACCACACCAGGAAAGGCCGCCTCGATGGCGCCCACCGCGGCTCCACCCTTGGTCAACAGCCGATGCACCACCGCATCCGAATCGCAGATTGGAACGCCCATCCCCTTTAGCATACGGGCAGCCGTGCTCTTGCCCATGCCGATAGAGCCGGTAAGACCAAGAATGACCATATCAGAGAGTATCCAGAACAAACCGTCGCAAGTCCTCGGTCACCGTGGGCTCGATACCGAACCATGCGGCAAAACCAGGCCGCGCTTGATGCAGCAGCATGCCAAGACCATCGACAACCGGGTTGCCGCGCTGCTGCGCGGCGCGCAGCAAGGGCGTCAGCAAGGGTGTGTAGACGATATCCGTCACCACCGCGCTTGGCGGCAGATTCGTGAGGCTGAGATCGAGCGGTGGCTGGCCATTCATGCCCTGCGTTGTGGTGTTCACCACCAGCGACGCTTCAACCAGGAATGTTTCACGTGAAACCCAATCGGCGACGCGCACGGGGGTTCCGATATCCGTCGCCAAACTCTCAGCCCGCTCCCGCGTGCGGTTGATCAGCCGAATTTCCGGGACCCCCGCATCAGCCAGCGCAGCGACAACCGCCCGCGCCGCGCCCCCGGCGCCCAGCACCACCACCGGCCCAGCCGAGGCTGTCCAGCCCGGAGCCCCCGCCTTCAGATTTTCCAGAAAGCCGTAACCATCGGTGTTGCGCCCCTCCAGCGTGCCGTCCTCCAGCACGATGATGGTGTTCACCGCACCGGCTCGTTGGGCGCTCTTATCCAGGCGGTCGACAGCCGCCGCCGCTCTTTCTTTATACGGGACGGTGACGTTGCACCCGCGCAAGCCCAGAGCGGGCAGGGCGCGAATGGCTTGTTCGGCGCGCTCTGGCGGCACGCACAGCGGCACATAGGCGCCATCCACGCCATAGTGGTTCAGCCAGAACCCATGCACCCGTGGCGAGCGTGAATGACCGACCGGCCACCCCATGACTCCGGCCACCTTGGCTTTTCCCGTAACGATCATTCCTTGAGAATCCCCTGACTGCGCAGAAATCCGAGCACCGGCAGCAGCGGCAGACCGAGAATGGTGAAATAATCCCCTTCGATCCGCTCGAACATCTGCGCTCCCAGACCTTCCAGATGATAGACGCCGACCGATTGCAACACATCCTCTCCGGCCATATCTAAATACTGTTCAAGGAATGCCTCGCTGAACGAACGCATGGTCAGTGTTGCGGTATCCACCTTATCCCACAGCCGTTGACCATCGCGCACCATCACGGCGGCGCTGATCAACCGGTGCGCGCGCCCACGCAAGACAGCGAGTTGGCCCAGGGCCTGCGCCCGGTCCTTTGGTTTGTCGAACCATTGACCATCACAGTCCAGCATCTGGTCGGCGCCCAGCACCAGCGCATGCGGATGGCGCAAGGAAACCGCATGCGCTTTGCGCTCCGCCAGCGTGTCGGCTGTGACCTCGATGGTGGCGTCGGCGTCGCGGCATTGTTTCTTGATCGCCTCTTCATCGATGCCGGCAGGATCACAGACGACCGATACCCCCGCATGTTCCAGCAGGGCTGCGCGGGTGCGAGAGGCGGAAGCCAGAATAAGTGTGCTCATGGGACGGCTCCCACCTGACGACGGGCAAGCAGCATCATAATCTCCGCGGCGGTTTCCTCGATGGAGCGGCGTGAAACGTCGATTACCGGCCAGCCATTGCGGCTGTACAACCGCCGGGCCTCCGTCACTTCCTGCCGGACAATTTCGGGATCGACATAGGTCGAGGACTCCGCCTGGTTCAGCAGCTTGAGCCGGTTGCGGCGGATTTGGATAAGGCGGTCCGGGTCCTTGGTCAGGCCAACGATCAGCGGGCGCGTCAGCTTCATCAGCTCTGGCGGCAAGGGACAACCGGGCACCAGGGGAATGTTCGCCGCCTTGATGCCGCGATTCGCCAAATAGATGCAAGTCGGCGTCTTGGAGCTGCGCGAAACACCCAGCAGCACCACATCCGCCTCATGCAAATCCCAACTGGATTGGCCATCGTCATGGGAAAGGGCAAAGTCCACGGCGTCCATGCGCCCGAAATACTCGGCGTCAAGCGCGTGCTGGCGACCGGGTTGGCGTTGTGATTCCTCGCCAAGATAGGCCGCCAGCGCGTTGATCAAGGGATCCAGCACGGGAATGCAGGGCACCTGCATTTCACGGCAGAAGTCCTGCAACTTGCGGCGCAACCCCTCGGCCACCAGCGTGAACATCACCAGTCCGGGCGCGGCGCGGATGCCTTCCTGGACCAGCTCCAGCTGACGCTCGGTGCGCACCAGGTTCCAGAAATGCTCAACCGGCCGCACTTGATCGAACTGAATCACACAGGCGCGCGCCACGCTGTTGATGGTCTCGCCTGTCGCGTCCGAAACTAGATGTAGATGAAATTCCTTCATGGTCCCCAACATTCTGTGGAGAACTGGGCTGAACCCTGTGAACAGAATCGTGAAGGGTCCTTTATCCCCATTGGCGGGACTCGTCGTCCCCGACAAGGTCCCTATCGGGATAAGTATCCTCTCCCGTTTGAATCCCGGGAACAGTCCGTGCGAGCATCGAGTTTATCCCCGGAACTCCCAGGCTTCCAGCGCCAGGATTCACGCCAAAGAACAAGAAAGGGTCCCGAGTCGTCCACACTTTTAGAAAGAGGGTCTTTTCAGCCTGTGCAAACAGTGGATAAATACGGGCTGAGCCTGAATTAACGCTTTTCACAGGCATCCACTACCTCCACATTTCTTCCAATAAGATTCTAAGTGATATAGAGATGTGGGCTAACAACCCTCTTTCCAAAAGGAAGGCTTCCGGTGCCGGATTTTCGTAAGCCGATCCTCGCTGCGCTCAAGGGCGAGACGTGCCAATCCCCCCCCTTCTGGTTGATGCGCCAAGCCGGCCGTTACCTTCCTGAATACCGGGAGCTCCGCGCCAAGGCGGGATCGTTCCTTGATCTTTGCTACAACCCGGAACTGGCTGCCGAGGTGACGCTGCAGCCGATCAGGCGCTATGGCATGGATGCGGCGATCCTGTTCTCCGACATCCTGGTGGTGCCGCACGCCCTGGGCCAGAAGCTGGATTATCTGGAAGGCGAGGGGCCCAAGCTTGATCCGGTGCGCAACACCAGCGCGCTGAAGCGGTTGTCCAAGGACAGGTTCCACGCGATCCTGGCCCCGGTCTATGAAACCGTGCGTCTCCTGTCCAAAGCGTTGCCGCCGGAGGTGACGTTGATCGGCTTCGCCGGATCGCCCTGGACGGTCGCCAGCTACATGGTTGAGGGCGGCGGCACGAAGGAATTCGCTCACCTCAAGACCTGGGCCTACACCGACCCCGCAGGTTTCGATGCGCTGATCGATCTTCTCGTGGACGTCACCGCCGATTATCTCATCGCCCAGATCGAGGCGGGGGCGGAGGTGGTGCAGCTGTTCGACAGCTGGGCGGGCGTATTGCCGCCAGGCCCCTTTAATCGCTACGTGATAGCGCCGACGCGCCGCATCGTGGATCGTGTCAAGGCCGAGCATCCAAACGTACCAGTGATCGGTTTTCCGCGCGGAGCGGGCCTTCTGTACGAGGATTACGTCAACGGGAGCGGCGTCGACGCCGTGGGGCTCGACACCACCGTGCCGCCGCTCTGGGCGGCGCGGACTCTGCAAACCCGGCTGCCGGTGCAGGGAAATCTCGACCCGATACAGCTTATCGCTGGTGGCGACTCCCTGCGCACGGCGACGGAAGAGATCCTGGAGGCCCTTGCCGATCGGCCCTTCATCTTCAATCTTGGCCATGGCGTCACCCAGCAGACTCCGCCGGAGCATGTGGGTCAACTGGCCAAAATCCTGAAGAGCTGGCCCGAACGGGTTCGCTAGAGCAGATCGCATCCGGCTTTTAAGCCGGATGCGTGAATCGGCTCTTTAAATCAAAGCATTGGAGCAGAAAAGAGCGTGATGCCTGACATGCCCCGCACCGCTGTCGTTCTGTTCAACCTCGGCGGTCCGGATGCGCCGGATGCTATACGACCGTTTCTGTTCAACCTGTTTAACGATGCCTCCATCATCGGGTTACCGGCGCCGTTGCGCTTTCTTCTGGCGAACTTCATCGCATGGCGGCGTGAGAAGCCGGCGCGGGCGATCTACGCGCAGATCGGCGGGAAGTCGCCGTTGCTTGACAACACCCGGGCGCAGGCCGCCGCGCTGGAAGCAGCGCTGTCCGATGGCTTCGCCACGGGGGAGGCCAAGGGAGAGGTTCGTACTTTCATCGCCATGCGCTATTGGCATCCAATGAGCAGCGAGACTGCGGCTGCGGTGAAGGAATTCGCGCCGGACCTGGTTATTTTGCTGCCGCTCTACCCGCAATGGTCGGTCACCACCACGGCGTCCAGCCTGCGGGTGTGGCATGAGGCGGCGCAAACCGTGGGGCTGGAGGCGGAAACACGGGCGGTCTGCTGCTACCCGACCGAACCGGGTTTCATCATCGCCAACGCCGAACTGGTCAGGCGGGCCTATGAAGCGGCGACGCCGTATGGCCGACCGCGTGTTCTGTTTTCCGCGCATGGGCTGCCCAAGCGGGTGATCGACGCCGGTGATCCCTACCAGTGGCAGTGCGAGCGCACCGCGCGGGCCATTGCTGACGCCATCGACATCCCGGACCTCGATTGGCTGAACTGCTACCAGAGCCGTGTTGGCCCCCTGGAGTGGATAAAACCCTCGACCGATGAGGAAATCCGCCGCGCCGGTCGTGATAAGGCGCCGCTGATCGTCGTTCCCATCGCCTTCGTGTCGGAGCATTCCGAGACGCTGGTGGAGATCGAGATCGAATACCGCCACATGGCGGCGGAACTGGGTGTGCCGTACTTCGCCCGCGTGCCGACGGTGGGCGTTGAGCCGGCGTTCATTGGCGGTCTGGCGCGGCTGGTCCGCCAGACCATGGAGTGTGACCGCTTCATGTGCTCACAGACCAAGGGGCGTTTGTGCAGCTCGGGCTTTTCAGGCTGCCCGCAGCGGATGGTTTAAGCCGGACGGTTTAAGGGCAAGACTCAAATCGGTTGAGGAGGGATCGCGTGGGTTATCTTTGGGTCAAGGCGCTGCACGTCATCAGCGTCATCGCCTGGATGGCGGGTTTGCTGTATCTGCCACGCCTTTATGTCTACCACAGCGCGGTGAAACCGGGGTCCGAGGCGTCGGAAACCTTCAAGGTGATGGAACGCCGCCTGCTGCGCGCCATCATGAACCCGGCGATGATCGCCGCCTGGGTGTTCGGCGCCAGCATGATCGCCATGGACCCGTCGCTGTTCCGACAGGGCGGCTGGCTGCACGCCAAGCTGCTGTTTGTTGTCGGCCTGACGGTGGTGCATATGCTGCTGGCCCATTGGCGCAAGGATTTTGAAGCCGATCGCAACAGCCGCCCGCAGCGCTTTTTTCGTATCATCAACGAAGCGCCGACCGTGCTGATGATTGGCATTGTGATTTTTGTGGTCGTCAAACCATTCTAGACTCCTCCTTTTACCCGGACGGTTTCTCTTTTGTTTGACTTGCACCCTGTAATCCGGTACCTATGTCGGGACTGCGGGGCTTTTGTTCCGCAGGACCTGTTTTCATACCTGCCCGTACCTGACTGACGCCCCGGCCCCCGCCTTATTGCCGGGCACGGCAAGCGAGGAAACCTCCTCTCCTTACCGTCGCGTTTCCCACCCGGCGCAGCGCCGTTGGGTCAAGGGATTCTCAGCCAAACTCCCCCTGCCTGATATGCCCATAGGCTTCCGATGAATCTCCAAGAGTTGAAGAGCAAGAGCCCCGCCGAGTTGCTGGCATTCGCGGAAGAGCTCCAGATCGAGAATGCCTCCACCCTGCGCAAGCAGGACATGATGTTCGCCATCCTCAAGCAATTGGCGGAAAACGACATTGCAATCTATGGCGACGGGGTGCTGGAGGTCCTTCAGGACGGCTTCGGCTTTCTGCGTTCGCCCGAAGCGAACTATCTGCCCGGCCCTGACGATATCTATGTCAGCCCCAGCCAGGTGCGCCGCTTTGGTCTGCGCACCGGCGACACGGTGGAAGGGCAGATCCGCGCTCCCAAGGACGGTGAACGATACTTCGCCCTCCTTAAGGTCAACACGATCAACTTCGACGCGCCGGAAAAGGTGCGCCATCGCATCAACTTCGACAATCTGACGCCGCTCTATCCCGACGAGCGCCTGCGGATGGAGGTCGAAGACCCGACCAAGAAGAACTACACCGGGCGCATTATCGACCTGGTGGCGCCGCTCGGCAAGGGCCAGCGCGGCTTGATCGTGGCGCCGCCGCGCACCGGCAAGACGGTGATGCTGCAAAACATCGCCCATTCCATCGCCACCAACCATCCCGAAGCCTATCTGATCGTGCTGCTTATCGACGAGCGGCCGGAGGAGGTGACGGACATGGCGCGCAGCGTGCGCGGTGAAGTCATCAGCTCCACCTTCGACGAGCCGGCGACCCGCCATGTGCAGGTGGCCGAAATGGTCATCGAGAAGGCCAAGCGGCTGGTCGAGCACAAGCGCGACGTGGTGATCCTGCTGGATTCCATCACCCGTCTGGCGCGGGCCTACAACACGGTGGTGCCCAGCTCGGGCAAGGTGCTGACCGGCGGTGTGGACGCCAACGCCTTGCAGCGGCCAAAGCGCTTCTTCGGCGCCGCGCGCAACATAGAGGAAGGTGGCTCGCTGACCATCATCGCCACCGCGCTGATCGATACCGGCAGCCGCATGGACGAGGTGATCTTCGAAGAGTTCAAGGGCACCGGCAACTCGGAAATCGTGCTGGATCGGAAGCTCTCCGACAAGCGCACCTTCCCGGCCATCGATGTGTCCAAGTCCGGTACGCGCAAGGAAGAACTGTTGGTCGACAAGGGCACGATGTCGAAAATGTGGATTCTGCGCCGCATCCTCATGCCCATGGGCATTACCGACGCGGTCGAATTCCTGGTCGATAAGCTGAAATACACCAAGAGCAACTCGGACTTCTTTGATTCGATGAATCAATAAAGAGTCGGTGCGGAGTAAGTCATAAAAAACGCGAGGGCCAAAAACCCTCGCGTTTTTTGTTTACAAGCCCTTGAGGTTGTCTCTTACGCTTGAGCCATACCCTCATCGTCGCTCATCTGGCGGCGGTAGAGATCGGCGAAATCGATGGGGTTGAGCAACAACGGCGGATAGCCGCCATCGCGCGTCGTCTCAGCCACGATGGCGCGGGCGAATGGGAACAGAAGACGCGGCCCCTCGATCATCAGCACCGGGCGCAGATGCTCCTGGGGCAGGCCAGGCAGCTGGAACAGACCCGCATAAGACAGCTCGACCAGGAAAGCGATGGTCTCATTCTGCTTCGCCTCCGCACGGAGCTGAAGCGACACCTCATAGACATCATCCGCGAGCGGGCGAACCTGCACATCGACGCCGATGTTCACCTGCGGCTGCGGCTGGTTGGGCATCAGGGTTTGCGGGGCGTTCGGATTCTCGAAGGAGAAATCCTTCACGTATTGGGCCATCACATGCATCGGCATCATGCCGGGGCCTTGATCCTGACCGTTGATCTGATCAGACATGAACGAACTCCTGGCCGGGATACGGCCTCTTTGGTTGAAGGATATGCGATAAGCCAAAACATACCAAACCGCGTTGAGAGGCCCCCGTCAACGGGCCTCGAACAGGCGCGGGGCCTCAAGCGTGCAGGCGACGGTCAGGAACGCCCATCACGGTTTTCCGCGTCGGACTTCCAGCGCGATTTCTCAAGCTGGGGCATATCCGGTTTTACTTCGTGGTAATCGACATCGATGATTTTGCCGTTGGGAACGTCGCCGCTGGGGGCTCCACCGCTGGGTGGGGGCGTCCGGGTCCAGACGGTTCGGACATGCAGGGAACCGTTTTGGTGCAGCCTTTCCAACAGCCAGCGTCCCAAAATGCTGCGCAGAAACGGTATCAGCAGAAGAATGCCGAAAAAATCCGTCACGAATCCGGGGATGATCAGCAAGGCGGAGCCGATGACAACACAAAACCCCTCAAACACCGCGCCAACCGGGGTTTCCCCGCGCTCGATCATCTCCTGCGCCTTGCGCAGCACCGTCAAACCCTGCCGGCGCAGCAGCAAGGAGCCGGCGATGGTCGTCAAAACAAGCAGCAGGATCGTTGGCCCGGCGCCAATCCATTGGCCGACCTGGATGAAGACGATGATCTCCACAAGCGGGAGGAGAAGAAGAAGCACCAGGGGATTCATGCCCGTCCTTGCTCTTTTGCAGCCGGCGTCCTATCTAGTCGAAGGTGTATCGCCTGGCTCTCTAACCGGGGCTCTCCAACCGGGTTGATCCGGTCCGGCGCGCGTTTGTCATATCAAAGACTTAATGCGTGATGGACGAAGGGTCCAGGCCAATCCCTGAAGGACAGGCGTGATGGGTGAAGGGTTCGTGTTTATAGAGATCATTTTTTTCGCGATGATCGCGGCATTCCTTGTGTACCGTTTGCGCAGCGTCCTCGGTCGCCGCACCGGGGAGGAGGAACAGCGACCAAATCCTTTCTTGTCGCCGTCCCGCTCCGACAACGCGCCACTGACGCCGCAGGTCGTCCCCATGGAAACATTCTCGCCCGATGAGCCGATGTCGTTGGCCACCGCTTTGGCGCAGATCCACGCCGCCGACCCGACCTTCGATGAGAAGGCCTTCATCCAGGGCGCGCGCGGCGCGTTTCAGATGATAGTCGAGGCGTTCGCCAAGGGGGATGCCGCGACATTGCGTCCGCTGCTGTCCGACGATGTTTACGACAGCTTCGTCAAGGCCATCCGCGCCCGTGAATCCGTTGGTGAGACTCTGGAAACCAGCATCGACCGTATGCGCGAGACCGATGTGACCGAGGCGCGCCTCGATGGCGGCAACGCGCTGCTCACCGTCACCTTTGTCTCCAACCAGATCAACGTGGTGCGCGACGCCAAGGGTGAGATCATCGACGGTGATCCAAAGAAGCCGGTCGAGGTGGTGGATGTCTGGACGTTCAGCCGGAACACGCGCTCGCAAAGCCCGAACTGGACGTTGGTCGATACTCGCACGCATTGATGGCCAATTTCTGAAGGATGCGGGCGCCAAAGCTGATGGCGCCCGTCCAATCCTGGCCCGATAAGAGTGGATTATACTTTAGACGAAAGCGAAATCCGCTCTAATCCTTCGCCCTGCCAAGCATGGCGCCCAGATCGCGACCGGCGAAGATGTGGATGTGCAGGTGAGGGACTTCCTGGTGAGCGTCTGCGCCGCAGTTGGCGAGGATGCGATAGCCACTCTCCACCGCACCGGCCTGGCGGGCCACCTCACCGACAGCTTTGAACAGGCCGGTGATTTCGGCGTCGGCAGCCTCGGCGGTGAAATGGTCCATGTCGCTGTACGGACCTTTGGGAATGACCAGGATATGCGTGGGCGTCAGGGGGTTGATGTCGTGAAAAGCCAGGGCGTGTGGGCTCTCGAAGACCTTTTTGCACGGGATCTCACCGCGCAGAATGCGAGCGAACACGTTGTTTGAATCATACGTCTTGGCCATGCCGAATCCTCTCACTTCGTCTTTCTGGACGCCTTCTCAGCGACGCCGCTGACGCCCTCACGCGCGGCTAGCAGCGCGTAGACCTCAGCCGGTTCGATGCCGGCGTCAGCCCACAGCACCATAAGGTGGTAGAGCAAATCGGCGGACTCACCAATCAGTTTGGGTTTGTCGCCGCGCACCGCTTCGATGACCGCTTCCACCGCTTCCTCGCCAACCTTCTGGGCGATTTTGCCGGTGCCGCGCGCGAAGAGTTTTGCGGTGTAAGAACTCTCTGGATCGGCGCCTCTGCGCGACGCGATGGTGCGGTAGAGGCGGTCCAGAATCTCCGCCGTGGGGGTCTCAGCCATGGGCGTTGACCTTCTTTCCAGCCTCTTTCTTTCCAGCAGGCCGTACGGGAATGCCGGCGTCGGCCAGCGCCGCCTTGGCCTGGCCGATGGTGTAGGCGCCAAAATGGAAGATCGACGCCGCCAACACCGCCGTCGCATGGCCGTCGCGGATTCCTTCAACCAAATGGTCCAGCGTGCCGACACCGCCAGATGCGATCACCGGGATACGCAGTTTATCGGCGACAGCACGGGTCAGGGCCAGATCGAAACCACTTTTGGTGCCGTCACGGTCCATCGAGGTCAGCAGGATCTCACCGGCGCCATAGGCGGCCATGCGCTGGGCCCAGGCGATGGCGTCCAGGCCGGTGGCGTTGCGGCCACCATGGGTGAACACTTCCCAGGTGGAATCGCCGGTGCGCTTGGCGTCAATGGCGACGACGATGCATTGGCTGCCGAACTTCTCCGCCCCTTCACGCACGAATTCCGGGCGGTGCACGGCGGCGGTGTTGATCGATACCTTATCGGCGCCGGCCAGCAGCAGTTTGCGGATGTCCTCCACACGGCGCACGCCGCCGCCGACGGTCAGCGGCATGAACACCTGTTCGGCGGTGCGGCGGACCACATCGAAAATCGTGTCACGATTCTCGTGGCTGGCGGTGATGTCGAGGAAGGTCAGTTCATCGGCGCCTTCGCGGTCGTAGACGCGCGCCTGTTCGACAGGATCGCCGGCGTCGACCAGATCGACAAAGTTGACGCCCTTGACCACCCGGCCATCCTTGACGTCCAGGCAGGGGATGACGCGCATCTTCAGCACTTCAGAATGCCTCCTCAGCCGGCTGGGACAGGAGCGTCAGCGCCGCGTGCGGATCGATGCGGCCGTCATACAGCGCGCGACCGCAGATCACGCCGGCGATACCGGTCTTCTCTTCCTTTTTCAGCGCCGCCAAATCATCGATGGACGAAACACCGCCCGAGGCGATGACCGGCGTCGTCAAGTGACAGGCAAGGTCAGCCGTCGCCTCGACATTGACGCCGCCCATGGCGCCGTCGCGGTTGATGTCCGTATAGATGATGGCGGCGACACCGCTGTCTTCGAACTTCAACGCCAGATCCAGCGCCTTGACGGTGGAGGTCTCAGCCCAGCCGGCGATCGCCACATAGCCTTCGCGGGCGTCGATGCCGACGGCGATCTTGCCCGGAAACTCCCGGCAGGCTTGCCGGACCAAATCGGGTTCGCGCAGCGCCGCGGTGCCGAGGATGACGCGGGAGATGCCCTTGGTCAGCCACATCTCGATCGTCTTCAGATCGCGGATGCCGCCGCCGAGCTGGGCGGGCATGGCGCCGATGGTGGCCAGAATGCGTTCGATCACCGCACCGTTCACCGGCTGACCGGCGAAGGCGCCGTTCAGGTCGACGAGATGCAACCATTCAAAGCCCTGCGCCTTGAAGGTTGCGGCCGGTAGGGTGGGGTCGGTGTTGAACACCGTGGCCTGCTCCATTTCGCCGCGCACCAAGCGAACGCAGGCGCCGTCTTTGAGGTCAATGGCGGGGTAAAGGATCATTGTGGCGCTTCATCCTGCTGCGGTTCGATCCGGGAGAGGTCTTTGAAATAACAATGGCCGGCGACAGGTTTTCCCTGCACCCACGCATAGCAGGGGTGTGTGCCCCAGTGGCGGAAGCCCAGGCTTTCATACATGGCGAGCGCCGCCTGCTGCGTGCCGCGCACTTCCAGGTTCAAGATGTGAAAACCCAGCCCCCGCGCTTCGTGTTCCGCTCTGAGCGTCAGCGTGCGCGCCACCCCATAGCCGCGCGCCCAGGGGGCGACAAAGGCGGTCGTCAGCCGGCAGGCATGCGCCTGCGCCTCATTATTGCGCGATGGGCGGGCAAGCTGAACCGAGCCGGCGATAACGCCGTCCAGACGGGCGACGAACAGGGTGCGCTCGGGCACGACCAGAACACCGCGCCAGAATCGCTCGATTATTTCGCGGGGCGGTGGCACGACCCAACCGAAACCACCGCCATCGAGGATGGCCGCTTCGGTGGCGTCACACAGATCATGCAGATCGCCCGCCCGGACTTTTCCGTCGATGCGTTCGACGCTCACCGTCGGAGCCGCTGCCGGCGCCACGACCGGGTCTGTGTCGGTCATGCTCTCAAGGCCGCCAAAGAAGGAAATTAGTAATCAAGGCAAGGCCGGATTCCTGGCTTTTTTCCGGGTGGAACTGTGTGCCGATCAGGTTATCGCGGCCAATCGCCACAGTCACCGGACCATCATACGCGACCTGGGCCAAGACGTTCGACGCGTCCGCGCAAGCGAAGCGGTAGGAATGGACGAAATAGGCGTGCGTTCCCGTCTCCAGGCCGGCCAACACCGGGTGTGGCCGCATGATCTCCAGCTCGTTCCAGCCCATATGCGGGACCTTGAGCGTGGGATCATTGGGTTCCAGCGCCACCACCTCCCCCTTGATCCAGCCCAGGCCGGGATGAGCGCCGTGTTCCAGCCCGCGCTCAGCCATCAATTGCATGCCGATGCAGATACCCAGGAAGGGCCGACCGCCGCGGATAACAGCTTCTTCCAGCGCCTCGAGCATGCCGGGAACGTCGGACAGGCCGCGTTTGCAATCGCCAAAAGCCCCGACGCCGGGCAGAATGATGCGATCCGCCCGGCGCACCGCCTCGGCGTCGGCGGTGACCAGCACGGTGGTGGACAGCCCGGCGTCCGCTGCGGCGCGTTCAACCGCCTTGGCGGCGGAGCGCAGATTGCCGGAGCCATAGTCGATCAGTGCAACGGTGGACAAGGCGAAATATCCTAAAAGCCGGGCTTACAGCGAACCGCCGAGTGTACCCTTGGTGGAGGGGATGGCGTCGGCCTTGCGCGGGTCGATTTCGACGGCGCAACGCAGCGCGCGGGCCAGGGCCTTGTAACAGCTCTCGACGATGTGATGGTTGTTCTCACCGTAGAGAGTCTCGACATGCAGCGTCAGCCCGGCGGCGCCGGCGAAGGCCTGGAACCATTCACGAAACAGCTCGGTGTCCATATCGCCGATCTTGTCGCGGCTGAAGGCGACCTTCCACACCAGATAGGGCCGGTTGGAGACGTCAAGCGCCACACGGGTCAGCGTCTCGTCCATCGGCACATAGGCGTGGCCATAGCGACCGATGCCTTTACGGTCACCCAGCGCTTTGGCGATGGCTTGACCGATGGCGATGCCGCAATCCTCGGTCGTGTGGTGGCCGTCGATGTGCAAGTCGCCCTCAGCCAGGACCGTCAGATCCATAAGACTGTGGCGGGAGAGTTGCTCCAGCATGTGGTCAAGGAAGCCGATCCCGGTCTTCACATCATACATGCCGGCGCCGTCCAGGTTCACCGCGACCCGAATACGGGTTTCGTTGGTGGTCCGCTCGACTGAGGCGCGCCGCGCCTCAGGAGGCCGTGCGCTGGGAGAGTGTCCGTTGTTCATGGCCTGATTTTTTAACAGGAATGCCGTGCGGACACCAGAAGGCAGACACCAGACGATGGAATCCCCAAGCCCAGTCCTGGCGCCGGGTCTTGACGCTTGGCCTTGACGGCCAGAACCATCCTCCCACATAGACCCTCATCCTTGTGCGGCCTATCCTTTCGGGGAAGGCCCCCTCTTTTGGTTCGGAACCCAATGACGGCTCATGATCCCATCCAGTGGCACGGCACCACCATCCTGTCGGTCCGCAAGGGCGCGCAGGTGGTGATCGCTGGCGACGGCCAGGTCTCCTTTGGCCAGACAGTGATGAAATCCAACGCCTGCAAGGTGCGGCGGCTGGCTGAAGGCGACGTCATGGCCGGTTTCGCCGGCGCCACCGCCGACGCCTTCACCTTGTTCGAGCGTCTGGAAGCCAAGCTGGAAAAACACCCCGGCCAGCTCACCCGCGCCTGCGTCGAACTGGCGAAGGACTGGCGCACCGATCGCTATCTGCGCCGGCTTGAAGCCATGATGGCGGTGGCCGACCGGCATGTCAGCCTGGTGCTGACCGGCAACGGCGATGTGCTGGAGCCAGAGGATGGGTTGATCGGCATCGGCTCCGGCGGCTCTTACGCGCTGGCCGCGGCGCGCGCGCTGATCGACATCGATGGCCTGGACGCCGAGGCCATCGCCCGCAAGGCGATGAAAATCGCCGGCGATATTTGCGTTTATACAAACCAGACCGTCACTCTGGAAAAGATGTGAGCCCCATGACCTCTTTCAGCCCGCGCGAGATCGTTTCCGAACTGGACCGCTACATTGTTGGGCAGCACGAAGCCAAGCGCGCCGTCGCCATCGCGCTGCGCAACCGCTGGCGCCGTCAGCAATTGCCCGAGGGCTTGCGCGAAGAGGTGCAGCCCAAGAACATTTTGATGATCGGCCCGACCGGCGTCGGCAAGACCGAGATTGCGCGCCGTCTGGCCAAGCTGGCCCAAGCCCCGTTCCTTAAGGTTGAGGCGACCAAGTTCACCGAAGTCGGCTATGTCGGTCGTGACGTGGAGCAGATCGTCCGCGATCTGGTGGAAATCGCCATCACGCTGACTCGTGAGCGTCTGCGCAAGGAGGTCGCCGCCAAGGCCGAGCTGCACGCTGAAGAACGGGTGCTCGACGTGCTGTGCGGCGAGAACGCCAGCGCCGAAACACGCCAGAAGTTCCGCAAGCTGCTGCGTGAAGGCAAGCTGAACGACAAGGAGATCGAAGTGCAGGTCGCCGACAGCGGCGCCGGCGCCTTGCCGACCTTTGACGTTCCCGGCATGCCCGGCGCGCAGATGGGCATGCTCAACCTCGGCGACATCTTCGGCAAGGCGCTTGGCGGTCGCACCAAGACCCGCCGCATGAACGTGGCCGAAAGCCACGAAGTGTTGATGGCCGAGGAATCGGACAAGCTTTTGGATCAGGAAAAAGTTGTTTCGGAAGCGATCCGATCAGTTGAACAAAACGGTATTGTCTTCCTTGATGAGATCGACAAGATCTCCGCACGGTCCGAAAACCGTGGCGGCGGCGATGTCAGCCGCGAAGGCGTGCAACGCGACCTTCTGCCGCTGATCGAGGGAACGAACGTCAGCACCAAGCATGGCACGGTGAAGACCGATCATATCCTGTTCATCGCCTCGGGCGCCTTCCACCTCACCAAGCCATCGGATTTGTTGCCGGAGCTGCAAGGCCGCCTGCCGATCCGGGTTGAGCTGAAGGCGCTGACCTGGGAAGATTTCAAGCGCATCCTGACCGAGCCGGAAGCCAGTCTGATCAAGCAATACAAGGCGCTTTTGCTGACGGAGGAGGTGACGCTGGACTTCACCGACGATTCGATCGACGAACTGGCCCGGCTAGCCGCTGACATCAACAGCTCGGTTGAGAACATCGGCGCACGCCGCCTGCACACGGTGATGGAACGTCTTCTGGAGGAAATCAGCTTTACCGCCAGCGACACCCCCGGTCAGACCGTGACCATAGACGCCGCCATGGTGCGTGACCGGGTCAGCAACCTGGCGAAGAACACGGATTTGTCGAAGTTCATTCTATAGAACGCCGGCTATCGTTGCCGCCGTGCCGTGCGCTTGCAGGGGGAACAGGGAACGGCGTCCAACAGGGCCAGCAGGCCTTCGATGGCGCCGTCGTTCAAATCGTGGATGCTTTCGGCCAGCCGGTTGGCGAATTCCGTGGCTTTGGGGCTGAGGCCGGCGGTGTCCACGGTGACGCGGGGGTGCGACAGCGCCGCCAGGCGCTCCAACTCCTCCGCCTCGTCCCAGATGATGCCGAAATAGGCGCAAATCTGCCGAACGAGCTGGGCTGAAGGCTGGCCACGCTTGCCATGCTCCAGCGCCGAGAGATAAGCCGAGGATATGTGAAGATCCGCCGCCATCTGCTTGAGGGTGATGGCTTTCCCATCCCTCAACAGGCGGACTCGTTCACCAAAGGGTGTCATCGGGCGGCGTCTTTATAAGTCCGGCGGCGCTTGACCAGGACATACAGCGCCCCGTCACCGCCATCCTTGGGTTGGGCGGGTTGTATGGCCAGCACCATGGGCCGGAGCGCCGCATCGGCCAGCCACAGCGGCACGCAATGGCGCAACACGCCGCCCTCGACGCTGAAATTCCCCTTGCCGGTGATCACCAGCACGCAACGCCGTCCCTCATGCCACGCGCGGTGAATGAAAGAGGCCAGCGCCGTGTGCGCCTGCGCTTGGGTCATGCCGTGCAAATCGATGCGCCCGTCAACGGTGAGCTTGCCGCGGCGCAGCCGGTCGGCGGTGTTGCCATCCACATTGGGGTGGTGACCGGGCTTCAGCGGTGGTGGGGGAATGTGCACGTAAACCCGCCGGGAGGCGCGCACGAGGGCGACGGCCGGCGGGTCGGGTATCTTGGTTTGAACAACCGGCGTCACCGGAACGCTTATCGGTTCCGGCGCCATGCCGAGCGAACGGCCAGGCATGGGTTTGGCGTCACGAATGGCGGCGATCCATAGGGATCGTTCTTCAGACGTAACGATTCGGCGGCGATTCATTTCTCCACCAGCAGGATGTGCAGCCGCCGCGGACCATGCGCGCCGAGCTGGATGGTCTGTTCGATGTCACCGGTGCGCGATGGGCCGGTGATCATGTTCACGGTGCGGGGCATGCCCCCCTCAAAGCGGTGGGCTTGCGCGCGCAAATGGTCCCAGGCGTCTTCATAGGCGCCGACCACCTGGTCCTTTTTCAGCACGACGATGTGGGTGTCGGGTAGGAAATTCAGCGTGGTGGGATGTTCTGATCCCGAAACGATTATTATCGTTCCCGTCTCCGCCACGGCGGAAAAGGCGCCGGTCAGCGATACGGCGTCGCTGTCGCGGGCATGGCCGCTGGTGATGGCAAGGGTAGGGCGGCGGCCCCAGGGGATGGGTCCAAGCGCCGGATCGGGGGCGACGCGCAGCTCCGCTGGAAGATTATGGGCGGCAAGATAGGCGGCGACGGCGTCGGGAACGGCCTCCAGACTCGCCACATGATGGACTGTGGCCGAGACCTCCAGCGCCATCCGCTCGAACAGCTGCACCTGCTCATCATGCCCAAGCTGGGCGCGGGCGGGGATGAGCCCGCGCGCATGCCCGGCAATGCGCGCGCGCGCGGCGGCGCGCTGCGCCTCGGTGGGCGTGCGGCCCAGTGATTTTGCGATACCGCCAAGGATCTGGGAACGGGCTTCGCTCATCTCATTTGCCTCCCCGGCGTTCAGTCCTGCGCTTCTCCGCCCAGAGATCCTGAAAGGTGCGTCCCTCGGGCGGAGGCAGATCGCGGTGTTCGGTCCAACCCCGCAGCATGGGAAACAACGGCAAGGCGCCGGAAAAGCGCCGCAGCATGCCGGCCAGCATCCTGGTGGCGGCGTGATACAGCTTTGGTCGCTTGGCGAACCACGCCCACAGACCAAGACCCCGGCGCATGGCCACGGGTTGCAGCGCCGCCGAAAACTCTTTCTCACGCCAATGGCGCATCATCTTGGGCAAGGGAATGCGCATCGGGCACACCGCCTCGCACCGCCCGCAGAAGGTGGAGGCGTTGGGCAGATGCCCGGCTTCCTCAATGCCGATCAGCGCCGGGTCGAGCACCGCGCCGATCGGCCCCGGATACACCCAACCATAGGCGTGCCCACCGACCGCGCCATAGACCGGGCAGTGATTCATGCAGGCCCCGCAGCGGATGCAGCGCAGCACATCCTGGAATTCCGTGCCCAAAAGCGCCGACCGCCCGTTGTCGAGCAGCACGACATGGAATTCTTCCGGCCCATCCAGATCACCCGACCGGCGCGGGCCGGTCGAGAGGGTGGTGTAGGCGGAAAACTCCTGCCCCGTCGCTGAGCGCGCCAGCAGGCGCAGCAGCGTCGAGACGTCCTCCAGCGTCGGGACGACCTTATCGATGGAGCTGATCACCACATGCACCTTGGGCAGCGTCTGCGTCAGGTCGCCATTGCCCTCGTTGGTGACGATGATGGTGGAGCCGGTCTCGGCCACCAGGAAATTGGCCCCGGTGACGCCAACGTCCGCCTCCTGGAACTTCCGGCGCAGCATCAGGCGCGCCTCGGTTATCAGCGCCTGCGGCTCCTCCAGCACACGATCGGCGGGCAGCTCGGTGTGAGCGGCGCGGAAGGCGTCGGCCACTTGCTCCTTCGATACGTGGAAGGCCGGCGCGATGATGTGGCTGGGCGGCTCCTTACGGAGTTGGATGATGTACTCACCCAGATCCGTTTCGATGGGGATAAGGCCATGTTCCTCAAGATAAGGGTTGATCGCGATTTCCTCGGCGATCATCGACTTGCCCTTGGTGATGGTTTTGGCGTCGGCCTTGCGGCAGATGGCGAGGATCGCCTCGCGCGCCTCCCCGGCGGTGCGGCACCAGTGCACCTGGCCGCCTTGCCCCGTCACCTTGGCCTCGAACATCTCCAGATAGACGTCAAGGTTTTCCAGAATATGGTTCTTGAGATCGCGGCCCCGGTCGCGGAGGTCTTCAAACTCGGGCAGGCGTTCGGCGGCGCGGGCGCGCTTTTCCTGAAAGCCGGTTTTCGACTTGCGCAGCATGGATTGCAGCGTCTCATCGTCCAGCGCGCGGCGGGCGTTTTCCGGGAAGGAATGGGTGGTGGGGTGCATGGCCTCGCCTCCTCAACCCGCACTGTTGCTGATAGAGTCGCCGATGGGCGGCGTTTCATCCGTCAACCCGGCGAGCACCTCAGCAATATGGCGCACCTTCACCGCTGATCCCTGGCGTTTCAGCTTGCCGGCGATGTTCAGCAAACAACCGACATCCCCGGCCAGCACCGTGCCGGCCCCGGTCCCCTGGATGGCGGCGGCCTTGTCTTCAACCATATGGTTGGAAACATCCGGGTATTTGACGCAGAAGGTTCCGCCGAAACCACAGCACACCTCGGCTTCCGGCAAGGGGGTGATCGTCACCCCCTGGACAGAGGCCAGGAGCTGGCGCGGCTGCGCCTTGACGCCCAATTCGCGCAGGCCCGAACAACTGTCGTGGTAGGTGACGGTGTCGTCATAGCGGGCATTCACGGAAGTCACGCCCAAGACATCGACCAGGAAGGAAACCAATTCAAAGGTGCGCGCCGACAGGCGCTGCGCCCGGTGCGCCCAGGCCGGGTCATCGGCCAGCAGGGTGGGGTAATGTTTCTTGATCATGCCGCCGCACGAACCGGAGGGCGTGACCACATAATCAAACCCGTCGAACGCGGCGATCACCTGGCGGGCGAGGTCTTGCGCCGTCTTGCGGTCCCCGGCATTGTAAGCCGGCTGGCCGCAGCAAGTCTGGGCGCGCGGCGCTTCGACGGTGCACCCCGCGTCTTCCAGCAGCTTAACCGCAGCGAAACCCACGGTTGGCCGGAACAGATCGACCAGGCAGGTGACAAACAGCCCAACCCGGGGCCCGGTGCGCGTCTCGCCCATTTTGGATGCATCCTCCGTGAAGTATGCGCACGATACGGTAGGGATGCCGATTGCGGCAAGCACGGAGGGTGTGGCGCTCTATCAGGCGCGGTCTTCAAACCGCGCCTGATAGAGCATTTGCTTTTTTCTTTTCCCTCGGCGGGCGGGCGCATCCGCGCCCTTGCCTCCGCGGGCACGAGCCCGCGGGGCCTCAACGGCCCATCGCGCGCTCCGCAAATCATGGCTGACAGAGCCCTAACGGCGCACCGGCATCAAATGGCTTACCAGGAACAGCGCAAAGGCGGTGACCACCACGCTGGGGCCGCCGGGCAGGTCCCAGCGCAGGGACGCCAGGATTCCCCCGGTCACCGCCATCATGCCCAAAAGCGCGGCGAACAGGGCCATCTGTTCAGGCGTGCGGGCGAAGTGGCGGGCGGATGCGGCGGGAATGATCAGCAGCGAGGTGATCAGCAGAATACCGACGATCTTCATCGCCACGGCGATCATCAGCGCCACCAGCAGCATGAAGGCAAGGCGCAGCGCCCCCACGGGCATGCCCTCGACCCGCGCCAGATCCTCGTCCACCGTCACCGCCAGCAGCCGACGCCACAGCAGCGCCAGCAGCGCCAGCGCCAGCGCTCCGCCGGCGTAGACGCGCAGGAGATCGTTGGTGGTGACGGACAAGATGTCACCGAACAGATAGCCGATCAAATCGACCCGCAGCGTTTCCAGGAACGCCGCCGCCACCAGACCCAAAGACAGCGTCGAATGCGATAAGATACCCAGCAGCGTGTCCGTGGCCAGCACGCGGTGATGGTGCAAGGCGACCAGCACCAGGGCCAGCGTCACGCACACCGCCAGCACGCCGATGGTCGGGTCGACGCCCAGCAGGAACCCCAGCGTGACGCCGAGCAGCGCGGAATGCGCCAGCGTGTCGCCGAAATAAGCCATGCGCCGCCACACGATGAACGACCCCATAGGCCCGGCCAGCGCGGCGATTCCCCATCCGGCGACCAGCGCGCGGAGAACAAAATCATCCATAAGGATCAACGTCATGGGAGATCATGGTCATGGTCGCAACATCCCCCGGACCCACCCGGCACGATGTTCCCGTCGGTGGCGTGGGTGTGGTCGTGATGGTGCAGATAAACGGCGAGCTGGCCGGCGTGCCGACCGAACAGCGCGTGGTATTCCGGGTGGTTGCTGACGTTCTCGGGATGGCCGGAGCAGCAGACATGCCCGTTCAGGCACACCACCTTATCGGCGCGCGCCATCACCGTGTGCAGATCGTGGCTGACCAACAGCACACCGCAACCGTGTGAACGGCGCAATTCTTCAATACGGTCGAACAGTTCCGCCTGGCCGTGCACATCCACGCCCTGGTCCGGTTCGTCCAGCACCAGCAGATGCGGTTCGCTCAGCAGGGCGCGCGCCAAAAGCACCCGCTGCAATTCACCGCCGGAGACCGCTTGCACGGGGGAGTCCGCCAGATGCGCCACGCCGGTGCGGGCCAGCATCATGTCCACCCGGTCCGGGGTCACCGGGCGCCACAGGCTCAGGAAGCGGCGTACGGTCAGCGGCAGCGTGGCGTCGATATTCAGGCGTTGCGGCATATAGCCGACGCGCAAGCCCGGCATGCGCCAGACCTCACCCGCCGTGGGCGGCGTCAAGCCCAGCACCGCGCGCACCAGCGTTGTCTTACCGGCCCCGTTGGGACCGATGAGCGTGACGATCTCACCCGCGTGCACCGTCAGCCCGACACGGTTCAACACCGGTCGACCACCCATGGTGACCGTCAGCGCGCGCGCTTCCAGAAGCGGGTTCCCACCGTTCTGGTCCGGGCGATTCCGGTTTGGGTGATTTTGGTGCGGGGGGGTCAGAAGAGTTGACACGTTATGTTATAACGTCACATTTGCGGACCAAAACTAAATGCGCTCAAACCAGCCCCCTGTCCACCAAGGAATACGGCGCCGTGCGTCACCCGCTTTCCGCTCTTGCGCTTCTTTTCGGTTTGTCAACGACTCCCGCCTGTGCCGAGGCGCCGAAAATCGTCGTCTCCATCAAGCCGCTGCATTCGCTGATCGCCTCGATCATGCAAGGGGTGGGTGATCCTGTGTTGCTGGTGCGTGGTGGCGCCTCACCGCACGACTACGCGCTCAAGCCTTCGGACGCCAAGGCGTTGCAGGGCGCCGATGTCGTCTTCTGGGTGGGGGAGGGGCTGGAGTCGTTCCTGGTGAAACCGCTCAGCGCCCTGCCCAAGCAGACGCAGACGGTCGAAGTGATGGACATGACCGGGTTGACCCTGCTGGAAGCGCGCAAGGGCGGCGCTTGGGAAGCCCATGAACATGGCCATGAGCACGAGAATCATCATACCGAACATGGCGGCGTCAACGCCCACCTCTGGCTGGACCCGGCCAACGCCAAAGAGATCGCCAAGACGGTTGCGATGACGCTGGCCGCCCGCGACAAAGCCAACGCCGCCCTCTACGCGGCCAACGCCGAGGCGTTGAGCAAGCGGCTGGACGCGCTCGATGGGGAACTGAAGGCGAGTCTCGGGTCTTTGACCCAGCGGCGTTTTGTCGTTTTCCACGACGCCTACCAATATTTCGAGCAGCGTTATGACCTGAACGCCGCCGGGTCGATCACGGTCAGCCCGGACCGTCCGCCTTCAGCCAAGCGGTTGACCCTGATCCGCGATCGTATCCGCGACCTTGACGTTCCTTGCGTCTTTGCGGAGCCGGAATTCGAGCCCAAACTGGTCAACACCGTCATCGAAGGCACGAAGGCCCGTAAAGGCGTGCTCGATCCTGAGGGCGCGGCCATCCCCGAAGGGCCAGACCTCTACTTTACGCTGATGCGAAACCTGGCGAAGAGCTTGGCGGCGTGTCTTAACGGGTGACCTATGCTAAATTCCGCTCCGCCGTTTATTAGGGAAAAGAAGATGAAAATCGGTGTTGTCGGGTGCGCGGGGCGGATGGGGCGGATGCTGGTGCGTGAGATCACCGCGACACCGAATTGCACGGTGGCTGGTGGTACGGAGCGCGCCGGTGGTGCGATGGTCGGCAAGGACATCGGCGCGGTGGCTGGGCTGGAGCCGCTGGGAATCCTGGTGGTGGATGATCCCGCCGTGCTGTTCGCGGACGCCGATGCGGTCATCGATTTCAGCTCACCAGCCAGTGTCGAGCAGCACGCGGCCTTGGCCGCGCAGAGCGAGACCGCCTATATCCTGGGCACGACAGGTCTTGATCCGGCGCAGCAGGCGGCGCTGACAATGGCCGCGACGCACACCCCCATCGTCCAGGCCCCCAACATGTCCGTCGGCGTCAACCTGTTGTTCGCGCTTGTCGAACAGGTGGCGCGCACGCTGGGCGAGGATTACGACATCGATGTGCTGGAGATGCATCACCGCAACAAGGTGGATGCCCCCTCGGGCACCGCGCTGGGTCTTGGCCGGGCGGCGGCGCTGGGGCGTGGCGTGGCGTTGGAAGATGTTTGGCAAAAGGTGCGCGACGGTCAGACCGGGGTGCGCCCACACGGTGAGATCGGCTTCGCCACCTTGCGCGGTGGCGATGTGATCGGTGATCACACCGTGGTTTTCGCCGGTGATGGCGAGCGCATCGAAGTGACCCACAAGGCGTCCGGTCGCCAGATCTACGCCAAGGGCGCGGTGCGCGCCGCGCTGTGGGCCGCCGACAAGCAACCGGGCCTTTATTCCATGCGCGACGTGCTGGGGCTCTGATTTCGCGCCTGTTCCCAGGCCAGCAGCGCCCGTTTGCGCGGTACGCCGTAGCGGTAGTTGTGGATGATGCCGGACTTCTGGATCACGCGGTGGCAGGGGATCAGGACGCACACCGGGTTGCGGCCGATCGCCGCGCCAACCGCGCGCATAGCCGTCGGTTGGCCGATGGAGCGCGCGACATCCTCATAGCTCACCACGGCGCCGGATGGGATGCGCAACAACGCCTCCCATACTTTGATTTGGAAGTTCGTGCCGCGCAGCAACAGCCGTAACGGTTCCGAATCATGACCGCCCCAGCCGAAGGCGCGGGCCGCGGCGTGGCGTGTGGCGTCGGTATCCTCGATGAGCCGGGCGGCGGGCCATTGGGCGATGAACTCTTCCACCGCGTCGCCGCCATCATCGCGGTCGGCAAAGCCCAGCCAGCACACGCCGCGTTCGGTGGTGGCGACCAGCGCCCGACCGAACGGGCAGTCATGCAAGCCCCAGCGAATAACCAAGCCCTCCCCCAGGGTCTTGTAGTCACCGGGCGTCATCGCCTCGCAGACGACGAACAAATCATGCAGCCGGGAGGGACCGGACAGGCCGACGTCCAGCGCGGTGTCTAGCACGCTGCGGTTTTCGGCGAGCAGGCGTTTGGCGTGGTCAAGCGTCAAGAACTGCACGAAACGCTTGGGGCTGATGCCGACCCAATGCGTGAACAGACGCTGGAAGTGAAAGGGGCTCATGCCCGCCACCTCCGCCAGAGATTCAAGCGAGGGCTGGTCCTGCCAGCGCTCGACAAGATGGCGGATGGCGGTTGTTACGGCGCGGTAATGATGGGTTTCGGTTTCGGCGATCATCGGGGTGCTCCGGGTCTGGTGTGAAGGATGGTGTATCCCGGTTGGCCAACCAACCCGATTCTTGCGGAAATCAGCCTGCTGTCCGACGCCATGCCCTGAGCGCGTCGCGCAACGCGGCAGCAAATTCCAGCCGCTCATCAGGCGTCAGGAATGAGCCGACGATGAGTGTCCGGCCATGCGAACGCAGCATCACTTGGCTTGAGTGTTCAGGCGGGTCGTCCATGGTGACGCGCAGCCAATAGGGCTGAAAGCGCCAGCATCGGTCAACGCGCCTCCAGACGACGCGCTGCACCGTCAAGGCGTCCCGCGTGAGCCACACCCGTTCATACAGCCGTGCGGCGCGGTTGTTGGCGTAAAACGCCCAGCACAGGATCACCGTGTCCATGCCCAGGAAGCCCGCTACCGGCCAGGCGCCCAGCAGGCAGAAAGCAAGGCTCAGCGCGCCGCTGATGAACAGCACGGCGCCCAGCAGGATAAGAAGCCCCGCAGGGGTGAGGCTGCGGTGCGGTCGGAGGATCGCGTCAAAAAAGATGCGTGTCACCGCGTTCAAACGGTACAATCCTGGCCATGAAGCCCGCCGCAATCGAAGAGATGTTCCGTCGGTTCCAAGCCGCCAACCCCGAACCGAAGAGCGAGTTGGAGTACGTTAACCCGTACACCCTGCTCGTCGCGGTCGTGCTGTCGGCTCAGGCGACCGATACTGGCGTCAACAAGGCCACCCGCCCTCTGTTCCAGCGCGTCACCACGCCGGAACAGATGCTGGAATTGGGTGAGGAGGGGCTGCGTGGGTATATAAAATCCATCGGCCTGTTCAACACCAAGGCCAAGAACATCATCCTGCTGTCGAACATTCTGGTGCGCGAGCATGATGGCCAGCCGCCGCGCTCGCGCACAGCGCTGGAAGCGCTTCCGGGGGTTGGGCGCAAGACGGCCAATGTGGTGCTGAACGTCGCCTTTGGCCAGGAGACGATGGCGGTTGATACGCATATCTTCCGCGTCTCAAACCGCTTGGATCTGGCCCCCGGCAAGACGCCGGAACAGGTGGAGGAAGGGTTGCTGCGGGTCGTGCCGAAACCCTATCTGCGCCACGCCCACCATTGGCTGATCTTGCATGGTCGCTACATCTGCAAGGCGCGAAAGCCGGAATGCGGGCGGTGCATGATCCAGGATTTGTGCAACAGCGTGGAAAAGACAGTGTAAGAATCAACGCCCAACAGCGGAGTCCGGTTCAGCCTGACCAGACTTCGCTGTAGGGTATATAAATTCGTATCGTATACGAAACGGTATAATGCTTATAAGCGCTATTCCGTTTTAGCAACGACCGCTTCTGCGGCTGTAAGAGACGATGAAGCCGGCGTGAAAGGCGTGGCGCCGTTCAGTATCTGCACGTCGCCCACCAACTGGCCACCGACTTCCACCGCCAGCTCACCATATTTGATCGAGCCGATGACCTTGCCGCTGGAACGCACCGTCAAGCGGTTGCGCACGGTAAGGTCACCCTCAAAGCGACCGCCGATGTCCGCCTCGTCGATTTCAACGGATCCCTTGAACAGACCGTTCTGGGCGATCTCGATGGAGCGCCCGTTGCGCAGCTTGGCCTCGACCGTTCCTTCGACGATCAGGACATCGCACGAGCCGATTTCCCCCGACAGCGAGATTTCGCGGCCAACGATCAGCCGGCGTTGCTCAGGAAGCGCCGGGGTGGTTGTCTGGGAAATGGGTGTGGCCAAGGCGCCATAACTATCGGGCTTGCGGGGGGTCATTCCCACATTATCCATCGTGCGGCGTGGAATATCGCTGGGCTTGAACGATGAGCTAGGAGCCGATGGTGAGGAAGAAGGCTTTGGTGAGGTGGAATTCATCTCGGGTCCCTTATCGGAAAGCGGCGGGCGAAGCGCCGATGCCGAAAACGGCTGCGGCGATGCAGGCGAGGCCGTGGTGGAGGGGAATAGACACGGGTTGCGGCAGCGGCGAGTCTTCAGCATTCGGGGTTGTGGTTGACGGGGATCTTTTTCTGAACAGCATGAATCTTGATCCCTGGGATAACCATTCCATAGCGGGGTATCACGCTCTTCCGGCTGGCCGCAAGGGACCTTTCATCGACTGGAAGACGTGCACCATGAACGCGCTGGCGATCACCGGCGCCAAAAGGTTCAACAACGGGACGGTTGACAGGAAAGCGATGATGAGGCCAGCCAGGAAAGGTTTCAATGGCCTCGCCTTTCGCATGGCCGCCCCCTCCTCGCGACTCAGCCGGCGGTTGGCCACCAGTTCAAAATACTCGCGCCCCAGCAAATAGCCGTTCACCGTGTAATAGATCAGCAGATTGAACCCCGGTATCGCCAGATACAGCGGCAACGCCACCATATTGATCGACACCACCAGGGCCAAAAAGCGCAACGCCGTGCCGATCTCCTCGACAAGGCTGCCGGCGATGGGTTCGGGCAGATGCGGGTAATGCCGGCGCTCCACCGCGCGCACGACCTTATCGAGGAAAAGGCTGGCCAGCGTGGCGACCACCGCCGGGAACAGCAACCAGGACAAGCCGACCACCAGCACGCCGCCCAGCAGGTCGATGGCGGAGTCCACCCATGACCAGCGGGTCAGGGCCGTGCTGGTCAGCGCCCATTCCACACCGCCCAGCAAAGCCGCGAAGGATGCCGCCGCGCCTAGGATGCTGACCCACACCACCCGCCGTATGGCCGGGTCCGAGAGCTGGGAAAAGCCAAGCAGGAGCGAACGGATCATGGGTATCTCTTTCGTGGAGCCGCAGGTTTCTAATAGCTACGGCGGAATCCAGCAAGATCGGGAGGATGTTTGGGTTGTGGGTGGGTGTCAGGAGACTATACTTGCACAGTCTTTTTTCGCTTTACCAACAGGAGACCCCATGGCCTCAGCCGAATTTGACGTTACCGGCATCGGCAACGCGATTGTTGATGTGATCGCGTATGCCGATGACGCTTTTCTCACCGATAACGGCATCGAAAAAGGGGCGATGACCCTTATCGACACACAGCGCGCTGAGGAATTATATGGTCGTATGGGACCTGGCGTGGAGGTTTCCGGTGGCTCGGCGGGCAACACCATGGCGGGCATCGCCGCGTTGGGCGGCCGGGGGGCCTATATCGGCAAGGTGGCCGGCGATCAACTCGGCGCCGTTTTCGGGCATGATCTCCGCGCGGCTGGCGTGCATTTCGCCACGGAGCCGCTGAAGGCCGGCGCGCCCACCGCGCGTTGCCTGATCCTGGTGACGCCGGATGCGCAACGCTCGATGAACACCTATCTCGGCGCCTGCGTCGAATTGGGGCCGGAGGACATCGACGAGCGCCTGATCGGCAATTCGCAAGTGACCTATATGGAAGGCTATTTGTGGGACCCACCGCGCGCCAAGGCGGCCTTCCGCAAAGCGGCGACCATCGCGCATGATGCCGGTCGCAGGGTGTCGCTGTCGCTGTCCGATAGTTTCTGTGTGAACCGCCACCATGCCGAGTTTCTCGACCTTGTCGAGAATCACGTCGATATCCTGTTCGCCAACGAGCATGAGATCAGCGCTCTCTACAAAACCACCCGTTTCGAGGACGCGCTGGCCGCGGTGAAGCGCCTGGGCAAGGTCGCGGCGCTGACGCGCAGCGCGAAGGGCGCCGTCATCGTCGCCGGTGGTGAGGTGATCGAGGTGAAGGCTGAACCCGTGGCGAAGGTGGTGGACACCACGGGCGCCGGCGATCTCTACGCCTCGGGTTTCCTGTACGGCTACACGCGCGGTCTGGCTCCTGCGGTGTGCGGTCGTCTGGGCGCCATTGCCGCGGCTGAGATCATCGGTCATGTCGGCGCTCGCCCGGAAGCGGCGCTGGCTGCGTTGGTGCAGGGGGCGGTTTGATGACCGCAGCGCAAAGTTGAGGTTCTGAAAATTTAAGGTCCTCCATGCAAATTTACCTGCCGATAGCTGAAATGTCGGTCGACGCCCTGGTGGTTCTCTCCATGGGCACGCTCGTCGGTTTTCTGTCTGGGCTGTTCGGCGTGGGCGGCGGCTTTTTGATGACGCCGCTGCTCATCTTTCTTGGGGTGTCGCCATCGGTGGCGGTGGGCACGCAGGCCAACCAGCTTGTCGCCGCCAGCCTCTCTGGCGTGTTGGCGCATTGGCGGCGCGGCAGCGTCGATGTGAAGATGGGCATCGTCATGATGCTTGGCGGTCTGGTGGGAACGACGCTGGGCATCTGGATCTTCAGCCGTTTGCAGCAGCTGGGCCAGATCGATGTGGTGATCGCGCTCACCTATGTGCTGTTCTTAGGCGTCATCGGCTCGCTGATGCTGGTGGAAAGCATAAAGGTGCTGATCCGCCAGCGCAGCCCCCAGGCGACGCGCGGCAAGCTGCACCATCACATCTGGCTGCACGGCCTGCCGCTGAAAATGCGTTTTCAAAAATCAAAGCTCTACATCTCCGCCCTGCTGCCGGCGGGGATCGGTGCGGTGGGTGGCATGCTGGTGGCGATCATGGGTATCGGCGGCGGCTTCTTGCTGGTGCCGGCGATGATCTATGTGCTGAACATGCCCGTGGCGCTGGTGGCCGGCACCTCGCTGTTTCAGATCATTTTCACCACGGCGGCGACGACGCTTTTGCAGGCGACGGCCAACCAGACCGTCGACGTCATGCTGGCGTTCCTGCTGCTGGTCGGTGGTGTGGTGGGGGTGCAGTTCGGGACCAGGGTCGGCGCGCAGATCCGTGGTGAGTACGCGCGCGCCTTGCTGGCGCTCATTGTTGTTTCGGTGGCCTGCCGGCTGGCCTGGGATCTGGTGGCGCGACCGGTGGAATTGTTCTCCGTCATCACCGGAATTTCGGCATGAATTCTGGGCGTGGCAAGGGGTGGCGCCGGGTGATCAAGGGCGTGAGCGGGGGTGTAATGATTTTCGGCGCGGTGCTGGCGCTGGCGCCGATGGCGCCGGCCCAGCAGCTTGTCGCCGATCTCTCCAGCCATCTTATCGCCATCACAACGGGCTTCACCGGGACGGGCGTGGTGCTGTTCGGCTCCACCGATGGGCCGGGTGATGTGGTGGTGGTGGTGACGGGCCCGCGAATCACCGCCACCGTGCATCATAAATCCCGTGTCGCCGGCATCTGGATGAACCACGATAAGGTAGTCTTCAATCAGGTTCCCAGCTTCTATATGGCGGCGAGCAACCGACCGCTCGAGCAGTTCATTCGCCCTCCCGTTTTGGAGCGCCATCGAATCGGCCTCGAACATCTGCACATGGAGCTTGGAAAATTACCGAACTCCGGCGAAGTGCCGGACTACCGCGCGGCGCTGATCAGCGCCAAGCAGCGCACCGGGTTGTACGGAACCACGCTGGGGCAGGTGACCTTTCTCGGTGCGCGCCTGTTCCGCACCAACATCTACTTTCCCACCACTGTGCCAACGGGGCTGTATAATGTGGAAGTGTTCCTGATCCGCGACGGCGACGTGGTTAGCGCGCAAACCACGCCGCTGCTGGTGTCCAAGGTGGGTTTCAGCGCTGAAGTCTCCGAATTCGCGCGCAGCCAGCCATTCAGCTACGGCTTGGCGGCGGTGTTCGGCGCCGTGGCGGCTGGCTGGGTGGCCGGCGCCATCTTCCGGAGGGTATGATGACCGCATCGATCGTTTCCACCACGCCTCCCGATTCGCAGCGTATTTTCCTTGTCGTCGTCGACGACAGCCCCGAATTGAAGGTGGCGTTGCGTTATGCCTGTCTGCGCGCCAGGAGGTCTGGCGGACGGGTGGCGCTTTTGTACGTCACGGAACCCACGGAAGTGCAGTCCTGGCTGGCTGTCGAGACCCTGATGCGCGAGGAGCGGCGCAGCGAAGCGGAACAAAAACTACAAAAACTCGCCCGCGAGGCCAATGAGTTGACCGGCGGCGCCGTGCCGATTCTCTACATCCGCGAGGGTGACCGCCGTGACGAATTGATGGCCTTGCTCCAGGAAGAACCACGCATTTCCATCCTGGTTTTGGGCGCCGGCACCGGGCCGGAGGGGCCGGGCCCGCTGATCAGCTATGTCACGGGGCGTGGCATGGCGCGTTTGCAGATCCCGGTCACCGTGGTGCCCGGCGGTCTCACCAACGAACAATTGGACGCGATCACCTAGCGATCGAGCCCTTTAAAAAGGTTTCAGATACCGTATCGCCCTTATAAACCAAGGAATGTTTCGGATACGAATCGAAAATACTGTATTATGATGCTGATACGGCGGCGCTCTCGCCCGTCCGGGGCTTTCCGATTGACCACACCGACACCATGCTTGATCTGTGACGTGTTTCTGCCCAAGTTTCCGTCACGCCGCCAGCAATCATCCGGTGCGGCACGTGCATAAGGACAAGACGACGATGTTCATTCAAACCGAGCAGACTCCCAATCCGGCAACCCTCAAGTTCTTGCCGGGCCGTGATGTGCTCGGCCGTGGCGCCGCCGATTTCCCCAACCGCGAAGACACGGCGCGCTCGCCGTTGGTCCAGCGCCTGTTCGAGATCGACGGGGTGGAGGGCGTGTTCCTCGGTGCGGATTTCATCACCATCACCAAAGCGGGTGGCAAGGATTGGTTCTTGCTGAAGCCGTCGATCCTCGGCGTCATCATGGAGCATTTCATCGCCAACCGTCCGGTTCTGATCGGTGAGGCCGATGAACACGGCGCCAACAGCGACGATGACGAAATCGTGCAGCAGATCAAAGAGCTGCTGGACACCCGCGTGCGCCCGGCGGTGGCCCAGGACGGTGGTGACATCACCTTCCATGGTTTCGAGAATGGTGTGGTCTACCTGCACATGAAGGGCGCGTGCTCCGGCTGCCCCAGCTCAACCGCCACGTTGAAGTCCGGCATCGAGAACATGCTGCGCCACTACATTCCAGAGGTGCAGGAAGTCCGCGCACTGCGCTGACTCCAAGGTGTCAGGGCCAGCTCTCGCACAGCGCTGTGCGAGAGCCCCCGCATCAGTCATCGTCGTCTTCGGGGATGACGAACTGCACGCCGAACCAGCGCCAGCGGCCCTCCGTGGTCGGCAAGGTGCAATTCACGCGGGCGCGACCGGACGGAAAGGGATCGGAGATACGCACTTCGATGCGGTTCTCGATACGCTCCAGCCGGGTGCGGCCTTGGCCTGATGCAAAACAGGCCAGTCGCGACAAATCGCCGATGTCGCTCGACACGGTAAACCCCAGGGATGGGGGATTGACGGTCAGCAGCGAGTCCTCTGGCGTCAGGTCGGAAACCGGAAGCGGCAACGCGTTCGCCGCCAGACGGAACCGCTCGACGCCGCCGTAAATCTCATTCATCACGAAACGCGGCAGTGCGCGCGGGTCGGCGCGTGGGTGCAACACGCCGGATTGCTGGCCGAAGGCGGCGGTGAAACCCTGCTCACCGGCTAAATTCTGCAGGGCTGTGGAATATTCACCCTCGGGATAGGCGAACAGCGCCGGCTTGAGGCCCAGTTCAGCCCGCAGGCGTTCCATCATCCGCCGCAGTTCGGTAAGCACTTCTTCGGGGGGACTGTCCACCAAGGACATCGTGGTGGCGCCCAGCCCGCCGATGGTCACGCCGGCGGCCTGGAGTTGGCGGAGTTCACCCCAGGTCATGTGGGTCCCGCTGCCACGGTCCACCGGGTCGGTGGCGATGAACAGTGTAAAGGGAAGCCCGACCGCCCGCAGCCGTGGCCAAGCCTCGGTGTAAAAGGAACGCGTCGCGTCATCGATGGTGATGGCGATCGTACGGTCAGGCAGCGGTTCGCCGGCTTTCAGCGCCTCGATGATCTTCGGCAGCGGCAGCACGGTGTAGCTGCCGGTCGTCAATTCATCGATGTGCGCTTCGAATTGGTCGATACGGATACTGTTGCTGGGTGACTGGTCCTCACCGAAGCGGCCGTAGGCGAACACCACGGCGCTGGCTCCCTCTGCGGCGAAAGCAACACCGACCAACCCTGGTCGCCCTGGAGAAACCAGGGTCCAGATGGTGAAGGTTACGGTGATGACGGCGCGGCGGAACGTCATAATTCTGTCAGGACTCGAAGGCGGATGGCCGCGATAAGTCGGCCCTGCCGGCTGGCTGCGGCATCAAGAGCCAGTGGCCGACCACGAAATAGGCCTACGTCTGATGATGTGGCACATCTGAGCCTTGACGGACAAGCCCGCACCGTGTCGCGGCAAGTGTGCAACAGTTTGGTGTTGCGTCCATGCCACTTTTTGGCAGGCTGCGGAAAAGGACGCGCATCGTGAAGACGCGTGGGCCATCATGGTTCAAGGGTCGTGACGCCAACCGAAGAGGAAGAGCAAAGCATGAAAGTTTTGGGGCTGGACACCGCCACGTCGGGTTGCTCGGTGGCGTTGTGGGAGGATGGGAAGGTTACCGTACGCCGCGCCGCGCCGATGGCGCGCGGCCAGGCGGAAGCTCTGGTGCCCATGGTGGAGGGAGTGCTGGCCGACGCAGGCGTCAACTTTGCCGATCTTGACCGTATCGCTGTGACGGTGGGGCCGGGGGCTTTCACGGGCTTGCGCATCGCGCTGGCGGCGGCGCGCGGTTTTGCGCTGGCGCACGCCGTGCCGGTGATCGGTCTCACCACCTTTGAAGCGCTGGCGCATGCTTTGCCGGAGGCGGAACGCGGTCAGCGCACCGTGCTGGTGGCGGTGGACTCCCGCCGGGCCGAACCGTTTCTGCAACTCTTTAACGCTGACTTGACGCCTTGGGGCGAACCGATGGTGCTGGAACCCGCTGCGGCGCCCGCCTGGCTGCCGCCTGGGCCCTTGCTGGTGGCTGGCGATGGTGCGGCGTTGTTGAAACCGGTGTTGGAGGGGCGGATGGACCTTACCTTCGCCACCGGACCTGGTATTCCCGACGCGGCGGTGGTGGCGGCGCTGGGGGCTCGGCGCACGCGGGGCTTGCCGCCACAGCCGCTCTATCTTCGGGCGCCGGATGTCACGGTTCCTAAAATTCGTGCATGATGAAAAGCGGCATGAAGGGTGCGGATATCCAGGAAGCTGGTCTTTGCCAAGGAAAAATACTAGCGGAAATTCAGCAGCGGTGCTTTCCAGAGGACTCGTGGTCGGCGGATTTTATTGAGACATTGCTTGGCCAATCAGGCAATTTTGGTCTGCTGGCCGTTACCGCTGATGATGAACCGATTGGCTTCGCCCTGCTTCGTGTTGTTGTGGAGGATGCAGAAATTCTTTCCATTGGTGTGTTGCCGGCGGCGCGGGGCAGTGGAATTGGCCAGCAACTGCTTGAGAAAGCGTGCGCCGGCGCGGGGCGCCGTGGGGCGACCGCGCTGTTTCTGGAGGTTGCGGAAGACAATAAAAATGCTCGTAACCTCTACGCGCAGAGCGGCTTTATCACCGTTGGGCGGCGCCCTGACTATTACGTCCGCACCCAAGGTCGGGTAGCGGCGCTGGTGCTGCGCCGTTCGATACCCTAAGAATTATCGATAATTATCAGAAAATTAGCGCTTTTTTATACGTAAAATGTATATTTCACCCGGGCCTTCACTGTCTTCAGGCTCCAACGACACAATGATGTGACCCAGTTCAGCAAGAGAGCGTGGCACATTTTCCAAGGGTTCGCCGCTGTTCAACCGAACGTCGAGCAGCTCTCCTACCGCCATGCGCTCAACCAACAACTTTGTTTTAACAAAGGTCAAGGGGCATACCTCCCTTGTGATGTCCAAAAAATGGTCTGTGGATTTTTGTTCGTACATTTTTTCCTCTTTCCATGAAACATTGGATATTGTACGGTGCAACAAACCTCTTTATATGGGAGGAAAATACCAAGCTGTGGAGTAAGATTATATGAGCAATGGGTCTCCTTCCAACGCGCTGTTGTCTTTGACGACGGAAATCGTGTCGGCGCACGTCTCCAACAACTCAGTGGCTCTCAGCGATCTTCCTGGGCTCATAGAGAAGGTCTACAAGTCTCTCGCGCAAGCCAGAAGCGAACCCACGCTGGGCGAAGAGCGGCCGCAACCCGCCGTTCCGATCAAGAAGTCGGTGACCCCGGACTATATCATCTGCCTTGAAGACGGTAAGAAGTTAAAGATGCTCAAGCGTCACCTCAAGACGGCTTACGACATGACCCCGGAAGATTATCGGGAACGTTGGGGCTTGCCGGCTGATTACCCGATGGTCGCCCCCAACTACACCCGTCAACGCAGCTCCCTGGCCAAACAGATCGGTCTTGGCACGCGCGCTCGTCGTAGCGCCTGAAATCATCCTATCCAGCGCGATGCGTCACGAAGCGGTTGACCGATAGGCGGCGCTTCGTGATATCCCTATTGGGGGGATACGGTCTGAGGTGGTCCGTCCTTATAATGCGACAGCACGATCTGGAAGATGTCTGACACCAATACGGACCAGGGCAGTTCGCATGAACTGCGTGTAGGCTCACTTGAAGTGCGGTTGGCCGAATCGACCACCGAGATCGAGTGGGCTCAGGCTCTGCGCTACCGTGTCTTCTATACAGAGATGGCTGCGATCCCGACGTCCGAGATGGCGGAACGCCGCAGTGATTTCGATGATTTCGACGCGCTGTGCGACCATCTTCTGGTGATCGATCACGCGCGCGGCGCAGGGCCGGAGCAGGTGGTCGGCACCTACCGGCTGATCCGTCGCCGGGCGGCGGAAAAGGCCGGACGCTTTTATTCCAGCGCCGAATACAACATCGACCGCCTTGTAGCCTATCCCGGTCCGATCCTGGAACTGGGCCGATCCTGCGTGGATGCGGCGTACCGCACCCGTGGGTCCATGCAATTGCTGTGGCGCGGCATCGCGGCCTATGTCTCCCACCATGGCGTCGAGATCATGTTTGGCTGCGCCAGCCTGCCGGGCACCGATGTGAGCACCCTGGCCGAACCGCTGTCTTACCTGTACCACAACCATCTGGCCCCCCTCGCTCTGCGCCCGGTGGCCCTGCCTGGCCTGCATGTCGATATGGCCTTGATGGCGAAGGAACGGATCGACATGAAACGGGCGCTGGTCGACTTGCCGCCGCTCATCAAGGGTTACTTGCGCCTGGGCGGCTATGTCGGTGATGGCGCGGTCATCGATCACCAATTCAACACCACCGATGTCTGCGTGGTGGTGAAGACGGATCAAGTCACGGATAAATATTCCAAGCATTATGAGCGGAGCAACCGTGATGCTCAGATTGCCTGATATGGCCATTGTCTGATATGACTAGGGCATGAATATTTCCATGATCGGCAGGACGTTATGGGATCACTAATCCTCGGCGCCCTTCGCCTGATTGCCTATCTCAGCTGGACCTTTCTGCTGCTTCCGGTACAGGCGCTGGCCGTCGCGCTGAAATCACCGCTGTGTCACCGTATCCCACGTTTCTATCACACCGTGTGCGCCCGTATCATCGGCCTGGATCTGGTCGTGCGGGGGGAGAGGGCGACCGATCCGGCGGTGCTGTTCGTTTGCAATCATTCCTCCTATCTGGACATCACCGTGCTGGGCGCGCTGATCCAGGGTTCCTTCATCGCCAAGACGGAAGTAGCCAAATGGCCGTTCTTCGGCACGCTCGCCAAGCTTCAGAGAACGGTGTTCGTCGAGCGCAAGATCCGCAGCGACGCCGGGCGTCAGCGGGACGACCTCAAAGCGCGGCTGGAGGCTGGCGACAGCCTGATCCTGTTTCCTGAGGGCACATCGAGCGATGGCAACCGCACGCTGCCGTTCAAGACGGCGCTGTTCGCCGTCGCCAGCACCCGCGTCGCCGGACGGCCGATCACCGTGCAACCGGTCAGCGTGACCGCCACGCGGCTTGACAGCTTTCCCATGGGATTCGCCTTCCGACCGTTTTACGCCTGGTACGGCGACATGGACTTGCTGCCGCATCTTTGGCAGGCGTTTTGCGCCGGGTGCATAACCATCGAGGTTGAGTTCCATGTCCCGGTGACGCTTGATGGCTTCACCAGCCGCAAGGCGCTTGCCGAGCATTGCTGGCGCACGGTTGCGGATGGCGTGTCGCGCGCGGTCGCAGGCCGGGCATGATCGCTCGAGGACCAAGGAAAACGGCTCAAATTCCTGGCTTAGGGGCGATGCATTACGGGTGTGACATCCGGTTGACTCGCCGCCTTGGCCTTGCGATACCATATGATCCAGGGGAGCGTGCCGTGGTGTTTGCGGCGCGCCTCTCGCTTTTTGCACGGAAGGCTCGTGTTGAGTAAAAAGCTCTTCATCAAAACTTGGGGCTGTCAAATGAACGTGTACGATTCCGCCCGTATGGCGGACGTACTGGCCCCCCTGGGATACCGTCCATCCGATGCGCCGGATGGCGCCGACATGGTGATCCTCAACACCTGCCATATCCGCGAGAAGGCCGCTGAGAAAGTGTTCTCGGAACTTGGTCGGCTGCGTGTCATCAAGGATGAGAAGGCGCAGCGGGGGGAACGCATGGTGCTGGCCGTCGCCGGTTGCGTGGCTCAAGCCGAAGGCGAAGAGATCATCGCCCGCGCGCCCTTCGTCGACATCGTCTTCGGACCGCAGACCTACCACACCCTGCCGGAAATGGTGGCGCGCGCTCATCGGGCTGCGGGAGCGGTGCTCAACATCGATTTCCCCGCGGAATCCAAGTTTGACCATCTGCCCGAGGATGCGGCCGGGCAGGGCGTGATCGCCTTCCTGGCGGTGCAGGAGGGGTGTGACAAGTTCTGCAGCTTCTGCGTCGTGCCCTACACCCGTGGCGCGGAATTCTCGCGCCCGACCACGCCGGTGTTGCTTGAAGCCAAACGCTTGGTTGCTGGCGGCGCGCGCGAGATCAACCTGCTGGGCCAGAACGTCAACGCCTATCATGGTGAGGCCGCCGATGGCTCCACCTGGGGCTTGGGGCGTCTGATTCGGGAGCTGGCGGAGATCGACGGGCTGGAGCGCATCCGCTATATCACCTCGCACCCCCGCGACCTGCAGGACGATCTGATCCAGGCGCACGCCGAGGTGCCGCAGCTCATGCCCTATTTGCACCTGCCCGCACAATCCGGGTCGGACCGCATCCTGGCGGCGATGAACCGCAAGCACACCGCTGATCATTACCGCCGCATCGTTGAGAAGCTGCGCACCGCCAAACCAGACCTCGCCCTGTCCAGCGATTTCATCGTCGGCTTCCCGGGCGAGAGCGACGCCGACTTCGCCGAAACGTTACGTTTGGTAAACGATATAGGATACGCCCAGGCTTATTCGTTCAAATACAGCCCACGCCCGGGTACGCCCGCCGCCGTTGACAGCGCCCAGGTGCCCGAAGATGTGAAGACCGAGCGGCTTGTGGCGCTCCAGCAGGTGGTGGACGCGCAGCAGCAGGCGTTCAACGCCGGCTTTGTTGGCCGCACGCTGCCCGTGCTGTTTGACCGCACCGGCAAGCGACCGGGTCAGCTCATGGGGCGCAGCCCCTATATGCAGTCCGTGTACGCCGAAGCGCCCGAGCGCTTGATGGGCGGCATCGCCACTGTGCGCATTGAAGGCGCGTACGCCAACAGCCTTGGTGGCGCGGTGGAGACGGGAGTCCATATCTTACACGCCGGATCCTGCATGCCGGCCAGCCCGTAGGGATAACCGCGTGAACGGAACGCCAGATCAACGCCCAGACCACCAGCGCACGGGCCACCAGCGCATTGAACTTCACTTCGAGGATAACCGGCTGCTGCCGCTGCTGTATGGCCAGCACGACCAAAATCTGGCGCGTGTCGAGCGCCAGCTTGGGGTTTCGCTGAGTTCGCGGGGCAATGTGTTGACGATCGCCGGCCCGCCGGAGGCGTCCGACGCCGCGCGTTCGGCGCTGAACGCCCTGTACGAACGCCTGCGGCTTGGCATGGAAGTGGGGACCGGTGAGGTCGACGCCGCTGTCCGTATGGTGACAATGCCCGAAGACGCCGAGACGCGCGACCAGGCCCTTGCCTCCATCGTCCGACCGGAGATCCAGGTGCGCACCCGCCGCCGCACCGCCATCACCCCGCGCTCGCCCATGCAGGCGACCTATCTGCAAGCGTTGGCTGACAGCGAAATGGTCTTTGGCCTTGGGCCTGCGGGCACCGGCAAAACCTATTTGGCGGTGGCGCAGGCGGTGGCGATGCTGATCTCGGGGCAGGTCGGTCGTATCGTGCTGTCGCGCCCGGCGGTGGAGGCTGGGGAACGGCTGGGCTTCCTGCCCGGTGACCTGAAGGAGAAGGTGGATCCTTACCTGCGCCCGCTCTACGACGCGTTGCACGACATGATGCCCGCCGAGCAAGTGAAGAAGCGGCTGGAATCCGGCGAAATTGAAATCGCTCCGCTGGCCTTCATGCGTGGCCGCACGCTGGGCAATGCCTTTGTGATTCTGGACGAGGCGCAGAACACCACGCCCATGCAAATGAAGATGTTCCTGACCCGTCTGGGGGAAGGTGGGCGCATGGTGATCACCGGCGATGTTTCGCAAATCGATCTGCCGACCGGCAGCAAATCAGGTCTGAACGAGGCGCTGAAGATCCTCGAGGGGGTTGAAGGTGTGCGTTTCGTTACCTTCAGCCACACCGATGTGGTGCGTCATTCTCTGGTAAGCCGCATCATTCAAGCCTACGATCGCCACGAAGCGGCGGCTAGGCTGACCAATGGCAGGATCAGGGACGCAGCCGGAAGCGGGTCCGAAAATGGAGCCGGAAGCAAGGAGGGCGCGCGTGATTGACGTGGACGTCAGCGTTTTGCGTGAACACGAGTCCTGGCCAGACGATGCTGAATGGCTGGCTGAACGCGCCGCGCTGGCCGCGCTGGCGATGGTCTGGGAAGCCGAAGATGGGCTGGCTGAGCTGTCGGTGGTGTTGTCCAACAACGCGCTGGTGCAGACGCTCAACCGGGAATACCGTGGCAAGGACAAGCCGACCAACGTGCTGTCCTTCGCGCTGACCGAGGCGGGCAGCCCTGAACCCGAGGATGCGCCGATCCCCCTGGGTGATGTGATTCTGGCCTGGGAAACCGTGTCTGACGAAGCCCGGGAGCAGAACAAGCCCCTTTCCAATCACCTCTGCCACCTTGTCGTGCATGGTGTTTTTCACCTGCTTGGCTATGATCACGAAACAGACGCCGACGCCGAGGAAATGGAACAGTTGGAGGTTGAGGTGCTGAGCACGCTTGGCATACCCGACCCCTATGCGACATCTTCGGCAGAGAGCCTCGCCCCGCAACCGCAACCACCAGGACAATGACCGAAACCTCCGACAGTCGGACGCCCCGTGACGACGGGGCCGAAGACCAACATTCGTTGGGCCAGCTCTTCCGGGGCTGGCTGCGCTCCACGATCCGGGGTCGGGGCGATACGACGCTGCGTGACACCATCGAGGAGTTGATCGAGGACGATGACGAGAGCGAAGGCTCGATGGACGCGGGCGAGCGCACGTTGCTCGCCAACATTCTGAAGCTGCGCGATCGCACCGTGGTCGATGTCATGGTGCCGCGGGCCGACATTGTCGGGTTAAGTGTGGACACCCCGCTGCCCGCCGTCATTCAACTCATCTCCGAGGACGCGCACTCCCGTCTGCCCGTGTACCGCGAGACACTCGATGACGTGATCGGCATGGTGCACATCAAGGATGTGCTCTCGTGCATCGCCAGCCAGAAGGTGCGGGAGCTCAAGGATATCGTGCGCGAGGTGTCGATCGTCGCCCCCTCCATGCCGGTGTTGAGTTTGCTTTTGCAAATGCGCCAGACGCACCAGCACATGGCGCTGGTGGTGGATGAGTTCGGCGGCATCGATGGTCTGGTCACCATCGAGGATCTGGTGGAGGAGATTGTCGGTGAAATTGAAGACGAACATGATGAAGCGGCGGAACCGCGCTTCGTCGAACGGACCGACGGCTCGCTGATTGCCGACGCCCGTATCTCCATCGAGGATTTTGAAACCCGCGTCGGCCCGGTCCTCACCGAGGAGGAACGTGAGGATATCGAAACGCTGGGTGGCCTGGTGGTGTCGCTGGCTGGCCGTGTGCCGAGCCGTGGTGAACTGCTGAAGCACCCGTCGGGACTGGAGTTTGAGATTGTCGACGCCGATCCTCGCCGCATCAAGCGCTTGCGTGTGCGCAACGTACCCGTCACAGAATCCGCGTTGGCGGTGACCGGATAACCCTTCTGATTTTGGTAAGCGCACGCGGATGAAACGATGAAAAACCGTCTTTTGAAGTGTGCGGCCAACCGGTTGGCCGGGTTGACCGGCTGGCGTCGCTACGTTGCGGCGGCGGTGTTCGGTGGATTGGCGACCTTCGCGTTGCCGCCGGCCTTTATGGTTCCGGTGCTGCTGATCGCCTTTCCAGCCCTGCTGTGGCTGCTTCAGGCGGCGACAACAAGAAAAGCCGCTTTCGCCATCGGGTGGTGGTTCGGCTTTGGCCATCATCTGCTTGGCCTGTACTGGATCAGTTTTGCGCTGTTCACGGATATTGCGCAGTTCTGGTGGGCATTGCCGCTTTCGGTTGTGGGCCTGCCGGTTCTGCTGTCCGTGTTCACCGGCCTGACAACGCTGGCGCTGTGGATGACGCCGGTCCGGGGCCTGAGCCGCGTCATTCTCTTTGCCGTGTTCTGGTCGGTTTTTGAATGGCTGCGCGGCCATATCTTCACGGGTTTTCCCTGGAACGTGATCGGCTATGCCTGGGTGGGTTGGCTGCCCATCCTCCAGGTGGCGTCGGTGATCGGCGTCTATGGGCTGGGTCTGCTGACCGTGCTGGTGGCGTCCGTGCCGGTGGCGCTGGGCGATGGCGTATCCGCGCCGCGCCGGGTGTGGGTGGCGCTGGGGCTTGGGTTCTTGCTGTTCGCCGGCTTTGCTGGCTGGGGAGCGGCGCGGTTGGCGAACGCCTCCGGTGACACCGTGCCGGGCGTGCGGCTGCGCCTCGTGCAGTCCGGCGTTGAACAGCGCTATAAATGGGAGCCTGAAGAGCGCCTGCGCATCTTCAAACAGCACATCGATCTGTCCGCCGCCCCGGCGTCCGAACCGGTGACGCATCTCATCTGGCCAGAGACGGCCATTCCCTTCTTTATCGAGAATGACGCGGCCAACCGTATGGTCATAGGCGCGGTGACGCCGCCTGGCGGCCTGACGCTGACCGGAGCGCCGCGGAAAATGTACGAGGCGGATGGCGGCGTACGCTATTTCAACAGCCTGTTGGCCATCGATGGGTCCGGCGCGGTGCGAACCTCGTTCGACAAGGCCCATCTCGTGCCGTTCGGCGAATATATGCCGTTGCGCCATTACCTGCCGGTGGGCGCCATCGCCGGCAATGGAGCGGAATTCTCCGCCGGGCCGGGACCACGCACGCTGCACCTCGGGGGGCTGCCGCCCTTCAGCCCGCTGATTTGCTATGAGGTCATTTTTCCAGCCGCGGTCCTCGATCCGCAGGACCGCCCGCAATGGCTGCTCAACCTGACCAACGACGCTTGGTATGGACGGACGGCCGGTCCGCACCAGCACTTCGCCATCTCCCGGACGCGGGCGGTGGAGGAAGGCATGCCGCTGGTGCGCAGCGCGCAGACAGGTATTTCCGGGGTTGTGGATTCCTATGGCCGAGTCACGGCTGAGCTTGGCCTGGGGATTGAAGGTATTTTGGATGCAGCTTTGCCAAAGGCGCTGGTCGATGGGACGGTTTACGGTTGGGCTGGCGATATGATTTTTGCGGTAATGCTCTTGGGAGGGGTCGGTTTTTCTTTTGCCACTCGAAATAAACGTTAGCAGAACCATCTATTCCTACAACCCATGCGCATATCCGTGTTCTGGGGACACACTTGACCGCATACACGGGTTTGCCATACAACGAAACTCGTAGATCTTCAGGGAATATGGGTATGCAGACAACAGCACGGGGCCAGCGCGGATCTTCCGGTCGGCCTAAAACCGGGAAACCGAATCCCATCGATGTTCATGTCGGTTCCCGTGTACGGTTGCGCCGCACCCTCCTTGGCATGAGCCAGGAAAAACTCGGTGAAGCCATCGGTCTTACCTTCCAGCAGGTGCAAAAATATGAGCGGGGCGCGAACCGCATCGGCGCCTCACGCCTGTTCGATCTAAGCCGGGTGCTGGATGTGCCGGTCTCGTTCTTCTTTGACGACATGCCGGTATCGGACGAGGCCATGCTCGCCGCATCCAGCAGCACGGAGGAACGCTCGGGCAGCTACGAACCGGACCCGATGGCCAAGCGCGAAACACTGGAACTGGTGCGGGCCTATTACCGGATCAACGATCCGTCGGTGCGCAAGCGGCTGTTCGAGTTGACCAAGGCGGTGGCCAACGCCGGCACATTTGAAGCAGCGGAATAATGAAAGAAGGGGTGGCGGGCGCGTTCTAGCAGCGTGTCCCGCGTTGGTGTTGCTCCCCTTGCGTGGCGTTTGCGGATCGGAGTGTGCTTGACCAGGCAGAAAAAGATTGTCTAATACGGCACGCGATCGATTTCCGTTGGCCAAGGGTCGACGTACACTCGATCTCAGGTCGCTATTGCGAAATAATCGAGGTTGCCGTGGCCAAGCAGAATTATGTCTTTACCAGTGAATCCGTATCCGAGGGGCATCCGGATAAGGTCAGTGACCGGATCTCCGACGCCATTGTCGACCTGTTTTTGGCGCAGGACCCACAGGCCCGTGTGGCCGTCGAGACTTTATGCACAACCAACCAGGTGGTGCTGGCCGGTGAAGTGCGTGGGCCGGGATCAATCACCGCGGACAAGATGGAGCAGGTCGCCCGTCAGGCGGTGCGCGACATCGGTTATGAGCAGGATGGCTTCCATTGGAACAAAATGGATGTCAAATGCTTCGTCCACGCGCAGTCAGCCGACATCGCCGTGGGTGTCGATGCGGCTGGCGACAAGGATGAGGGGGCCGGTG
Source organism: Azospirillum sp. (assembly GCA_031546725.1). Classification (GTDB taxonomy): domain Bacteria; phylum Pseudomonadota; class Alphaproteobacteria; order Azospirillales; family Azospirillaceae; genus Azospirillum. Next base: position 43,576 of record JAVBJZ010000049.1, on the reverse strand, counting down.
ATCAGGGCATCATGTTTGGCTATGCCTGCAATGAGACTCCGGCGCTGATGCCCGCACCGATCTATTATGCGCACGCCATTTTGAAATCACTGGCCGAGGCCCGCCACTCCGGCGCGGCCAGCATGCTTGGCCCCGACGCCAAGAGCCAGGTGACGCTGCGCTACGAAGCCGGTCGGCCGGTATGCGCCACATCGCTGGTGGTCTCGACCCAGCATGGCGCCCCCTTCAGCCAAGCCGACATCCGCGAGCTGGTGCGCCCGCATGTGCTCAACATCCTGCCAGAGGGCTGGATGTGCGCCGAGAAAGACTTCTACGTCAACCCGACCGGGCGCTTTGTGATCGGTGGACCGGACGGTGACGCCGGGCTGACCGGGCGCAAGATCATCGTTGACACCTACGGCGGCGCCGCGCCGCATGGCGGCGGGGCTTTCTCGGGCAAGGATCCGACCAAGGTCGACCGTTCGGCGGCGTACGCCGCACGGTATCTGGCGAAGAACGTCGTGGCCGCTGAACTGGCGGATAAGTGCACGATCCAGTTGTCCTACGCGATCGGCGTGTCGCAGCCGCTGTCGGTGTACATCGACACCGCCGGCACCGGCAAAGTGGATGAGGATCGCTTGGCCGCTGTGTTGCAGCAATTGGTGAACTTGAGCCCGCGTGGCATCCGCACGCATCTCGGGTTGAACAAGCCGATCTATGCGCGCACCGCCGCTTATGGCCATTTCGGTCGTGAGCCGGAGGCTGACGGTGGCTTCTCCTGGGAGAAGACCGACCTCGTGGGTGAGCTGCGCAACGCTTTCTTCTAATCAACGCTGCGCGTGTGGTATCGAATACGGCGGGTTTCCGTTCACACTGAACGGACACCCGCCGTGGTTTTTTGATTTGATAAGCCGATTCCCCTGATCGGCTCTAGTGTATGATTTATGACTGACGATATTTCTCAAGACACACCCTGCCGGGTCTATGGACGGCGCAAGGGCCGCCCGCTGCGCAAGCACAAAACCAGCCTCGTCGAAACGCTGCTCCCCGGCTTGCGGCTTCCGGTGCTGCAGCCAGGTGACCACATCGAGCCCACGGCGTTGTTCGGCAAGCCGGTTGATGATGTATGGTTGGAGGTTGGTTTCGGCAGCGGCCACCACCTCGCCTGGCAAGCGGAGCATAACCCGGGTATCGGCCTTCTCGGCGCCGAGCCCTTTCTCAACGGCGTAGCCGGTTTGCTGTCGCTGGTCGAGCAAGCCGGTCTGGAGAATGTGCGTATTCTTCCCGACGACGCCCGACCGCTGTTGGACGCGCTGCCCGAGGCTTCCATTGGGCGCGCTTTCGTTCTGTTCGCCGACCCCTGGCCAAAGAAACGCCACTGGGAACGCCGCTTCATCGGCCCCGACACTCTGTCGCGTCTGGCGCGCGTGTTGAAGGACGGGGCGGAATTGCGGTTGGCCAGTGACGACATGGGGCTGTTGCGCTGGATGTTGGAACACACGCTCAAGCATCCCGCTTTTGAATGGACCGCCCGTAGCCCGGCGGATTGGCGCGAACGTCCCGCCGACTGGCCACCCACCCGTTATGAGGAAAAGGCCATCGAGGCTGGTCGCAAACCAGTGTTCTTGCGCTTTGTCAGAAAATCCAGGGGGTGATGCGGGCGAGCCATATAAGGAAGAAGAAAAAAGGGTAGAACGGGTTTTGGTTCAGTTTGAATCGAAAACCGCTCCAACACTCGGGAAAAGACTTGCAGACGCGCGAAAGCCGGCTATATTCAAACGCGAAATCCCATACGGCTTGGCGATCTGTGGAAAACAGGTTGTCGGGACGCTTGAGGGTGCGCTTTGGCGCACCAATTTTTTTTGTCGGCTTTTAGGAATCCTCGGGCGCTTGGCTCTGGGACAGGCTTGGTGGAATGGACGCAACTGGTCGGATCGAGCAGATCATCACCCCCTCAATTGAAGCCATGGGCTATGAAGTCGTGCGGGTGCTGTTGCTGGTCGGACAACGTTCGACTCTGCAGATCATGGCCGAGCGTGCAGATGGCGCTTCCATGACGGTTGAGGATTGCGCCGACATCAGCCGCTCCGTCTCGGCGCTGCTCGATGTCGAGGACCCGATCGCCGGGGCCTACACGTTGGAGGTCAGCTCTCCGGGTCTTGACCGGCCGCTGACCCGGCTCAAGGATTTCGAACGTTTTGCCGGCTTCACGGCGAAGCTTGAGGCGCGTATGCCGGTCGATGGCCGCAAGCGCTTCAAAGGCGCTTTGAAGGGGGTCGACGGCGATGATGTGCTCCTCGATACTGACTTGGGGCCGGCGCGCGTCGCCTTCGACAATGTTTTGCGCGCCAAGCTGGTGATCACGGACGCATTGCTCCGCGCCACCAGTGATAGTGATCAGGAACAGGGGTGACCCGGTCTTTTCGGATCCGGGAAAGAACAACGGTCAGTCCAGGAAGTGTAACGGATGGAACTGCTGCAAGTCGCTGACGCGGTCGCACGCGAAAAGAACATCGACCGGGACGAAGTCCTGGAGGCGATGGAGCAGGCTATTCAGAAGGCTGGCCGCTCGAAGTACGGCCACGAGCATGACATCCGCGCCCGTATCGACCGGAAGACCGGCGATATCCACCTCACGCGCTATATCGAGGTGGTCGAGGTTGTGGAGAATGAGGCGACGCAGATTATTCTGGCCTATGCCCAGCGTAAGAAGCCGGACGCCAAGGTTGGTGAGTTTCTCATCGACCCATTGCCGCCCATCGATTTCGGTCGCATCGCCGCGCAAACCGCCAAGCAGGTCATCGTCCAGAAGGTCCGTGACGCGGAGCGCAAGCGCCAGTTCAATGAATACAAGGACCGCATCGGCGAGATCGTCAACGGCCTCGTCAAGCGTGTCGAGTATGGCAACGTCACTGTCGATCTGGGGCGCGCCGAAGCGATCTTGCGCCGTGATGAACTGCTCCCCAGAGAGCATTTCAAGAACGGCGATCGTGTGCGCGCTTACATCTATGATGTGCGTGAAGAAGCGCGCGGCCCGCAGATCTTCCTGTCGCGCACCCATCCGATGTTCATGGCGAAGCTGTTCATCCAGGAAGTGCCGGAGATCTACGACGAGATCATCGAGATCCGCGCCGTCGCACGTGATCCCGGCAGCCGCGCCAAGATCGCCGTGCTGAGTCATGACAGCTCCATCGATCCTGTCGGCGCCTGCGTTGGCATGCGTGGCAGCCGAGTGCAGGCGGTGGTGGGTGAACTGCAGGGCGAGAAGATCGACATTATCCCCTGGTCGCAGGACCCGGCGACCTTTGTCGTCAACGCGCTGGCCCCGGCTGAGGTGGCCAAGGTCGTGCTGGACGAAGAAGGCCGGCGCATCGAGGTGGTGGTGCCTGATGAGCAGCTCTCGCTGGCCATCGGCCGTCGCGGCCAGAATGTGCGCCTCGCCACCATGCTGACCGGCTGGGATATCGACATCCTGACCGAACAGGAGGAATCGGACCGCCGGTCCGAGGAATTCCGAAGCCGCTCGCAACTGTTTATCGACGGCCTCGATGTGGACGATGTCATCGCCCATCTTTTGGTTGCCGAAGGCTTCACCTCTGTCGAGGAGGTCGCCTATGCCGAACCCGAGGAACTCTCGGACATCGAGGGCTTCGATGAGGATGTGGCGAGCGAGCTGAAGGAACGCGCGCTCAACTTCCTGGAAGAACAGGATGTCCGCGCCGGCGAACGGCGGCGTGAACTGGGTGTCGACGATGCGCTTGCCGAAATAGATGGCCTGACGGTCTCTATGCTGGTTAAGTTGGGTGAGGCCGGCGTGAAGACGTTGGACGATCTGGCTGACCTCGCGGGTGATGAATTGCGTGAGATTCTCGGTAAGGATGGTCCGTCCGAGGATGAGGCGAATGAACTCATCATGGCGGCGCGCGCCCACTGGTTCGAGGGTGAGAATGGCGCTGCGCCACACCCCGCGGTCGGTGATGGGGCGGTCGGTGACGGCGCGCAACCAGCCGCTGAGTGATGAAGTTTGGTGACAGAAAGTTTAGTGACGCGTGCATGACAGGGGCTTAGAACAGGCGGAAATGGCAGGTCTGAATAACGCGATCCAGGAGGACTCCGGTGCGGAGTGGCCGGCGGAGGTGGACGAAGAAAAAGGTCCGCTGCGCCGCTGCATCGCTACCGGCGTGGTCCAGCCCAAGGACGGCATGATTCGCTTTGCGATCGCGCCTGATGGGGAGATCGTGCCGGATCTGGCGGAAAATCTGCCAGGCCGAGGCCTGTGGCTGACCGCTGAACAAAATATTCTGGACAAGGCCTTCAAGAAGAATCTCTTTTCCAAGGCTGCCCGGCGCACCGTGCGTATCCCTGCGGATCTGACGGAACGGCTGGAGCGTCTGCTGTCGCGCCGCTGCCTCGATTTTGTCGGGCTGGCGCGCCGTGCCGGGCAGGCTTTAGCCGGTTACGAAAAGGTGCGTGAGACGCTGAAAAGCAATCACGTTGGCCGCGCCGGACCACCTCCTGGACTTTTGCTGGAGGCGGCCGATGGGTCGCTGGACCAGCGCGGCAAGCTGACGGCGTTAGCGCCGAAGCTGCCGGTTATAGACCTCTTCGAGTCGGCGGAGCTTGCCGCCGCGCTCGGACGCGATCATGCCGTCCATGCCGTAATGGCGCGTGGACGATTGACCGATGGGCTTACCCGCGATGCGGCGCGGCTCAAGGGAATCAAGGGCTTTATCGCTGGCGCGGCGCCAGCGGGCCATGGTGAAGCAAACTCTCTAACGATCCGGATCCGATGACCGATAGCAACGACCAGGACCAGAAAAAAGTCTTGCACCTCAACGCCGGCGGCTCGGGGAAGGGCAAGCTGGAGTTGAAGAAGCCGGTCGACGCTACGGTCCGGCAAAGCTTCTCGCATGGCCGTTCCAAGACCGTAACCGTTGAGGTGAAGCGCAAGCGCGCCGCCGAAAAAGGCGCTATTCCCGGCGTCGCTGACGGTGGTGCGGCTGCACGCCAGGCGGCGCAGGGCATGCCCGTGCGCAGCGGCGGTGGCAGTGGCGGCGGTGGTCGCCAAACGCGTGGCGGCGGTGGCGGCGGCGCGGTGCGCCAGCTCACCAAGGAAGAACGTGAGGCGCGTGAACGCGCGTTGCGCGGCTCCATTATCGAGGCGGAACAGCGCCGCTACGAGCCGGAGCCGGTTTATGAAGAGCCGGTAGGGATCGAGGCTCCCGCCCCCGAACCCGAGACGCCCGAGATCCTTGACGCCGATGCCCTGCGCCGTCGTGAGCTGGAAGAGCTGCGCGGCATCCAGGAAGCCGAGCGTCAAGTGGCCGAAGTGGCCGAGCGCCGGCGTAAGGAAGAAGAGAACAAGCGCAAGGAAGCCGAAGAGGCCCGCCGGCCCGCCGAGGCTCCCGCCGCCCGCCGTTCCGAGGGTGGCCCCACGCCACGCCGGTCTGACGATCGTGGCGTCCAGGGTTCGCGCCCGGCCCCCTCGCGCTCAGCCGGCGCCGGCCCGACATCCACCCGTCCGGCGACGGAGACGCCGCCAGACCGCCCGCCCGTCGGTGCGGTTCCCGGCGTGCGCGTCGTGGAGGAAGAGGACGATGGTGGCCGCGGTCGTGGTCGTCCCGGCAGCAAGGGACCGGCCAAGGCTGCCGCTCCCCCGGCCCGTAAGCCCAGCAGCGCGCCCACCGCCGACCGTCGTCGTGGCAGCGCCAAGATGACCGTATCCCAGGCGCTCAGCAGCGAGGAGGGTGGTCGCACCCGGTCGCTTGCCGCCGTGCGCCGCGCTCGTGAGAAGGAGCGGTTGCGCCAGTTGTCGCGTCAGGAGACCGTGAAGGTGACCCGCGATGTGGTGCTGCCGGAAATCATCACCGTCCAGGAACTGGCCAACCGTATGGCCGAACGCGGCGCCGATGTCATCAAGGCGTTGATGCGCATGGGCGTGATGGCGACCATCAACCAGACCATCGACGCCGATACGGCGGAATTGCTGATCACCGAGTTTGGCCACCGCGTGCGCCGTGTTTCCGAAGCGGATGTGGAAATCGGCCTGCGTGGCAATGAGGACATCGCCGAGGCGCTGGTGTCGCGGCCTCCGGTGGTCACGATCATGGGCCACGTCGATCACGGCAAGACCTCGCTGCTGGATGCTCTGCGCCAGACCGATGTGGTCAGCGGTGAAGCCGGTGGCATCACCCAGCACATCGGCGCCTACCAGGTGCAGTTGCCCTCGGGTGCGAAGATCACCTTCATCGACACGCCGGGTCACGCCGCCTTCACCGAAATGCGGGCGCGCGGCGCCAACGTCACCGATGTGGTCGTTCTGGTGGTGGCAGCCAACGACGGCGTCATGCCGCAGACCATCGAGGCGATCCGCCACGCCAAAGCGGCCAAGGTGCCGATCATCGTGGCGATCAACAAGATCGACCTGCCCGACGCCAAGCCGGACCGGGTTCGCCAGGAACTGCTCCAGCACGATCTCGTCGTCGAAGACATGGGCGGCGACATCCTCGACGTGCCGGTGTCGGCCAAGACCAAGTTCAACTTGGAAAAGCTGGAAGAGGCGATCCTCCTGCAGGCGGAAATCCTCGAGCTGAAGGCCAATCCGGGGCGCACCGCCGAAGGTGTGGTGATCGAAGCCAAGCTGGAGCGTGGTCGCGGCTCGGTCGCCACCGTGCTGGTCCAGCGCGGCACGCTGAAGGTCGGCGACGTGTTCGTCACCGGCGCCGAGTGGGGCCGGGTGCGCGCGCTCATCAACGATCGCGGCCAGACCGTGGACGAAGCCGGTCCCGCCACCCCCGTGGAAGTGCTGGGTCTCAACGGCACGCCCATGGCTGGCGATGACTTCACCGTCATCGAGAACGAGGCGCGGGCCCGCGAGATCGCCGAGTTCCGTCAGCGCAAGAAGCGCGAAGCGGTGAACGCCGCCAGCGCCCGTGGCTCGCTGCAGGACATGTTCAGCCGTATCCAGGCGGGTGAGGTCAAGGAACTGCCGGTCGTCATCAAGGGCGACGTGCAGGGCTCGATCGAAGCCATCTCCGGCGCGCTGGAGAAGCTCACGGCGGAGAGCACCGAGGTCAAGGTTCGCGTTCTGCATTCGTCGGTGGGCGCCATCAACGAGTCGGACATCACGCTGGCGAATGCGTCCAACGCGATGGTCATCGGCTTCAATGTCCGCGCCAACCCGCAGGCCCGCGACATGGCCAAGCGCGACGGTGTGGAGATTCGCTACTATTCGATCATCTACAACGTCATCGACGATGTGAAAGCGGCGTTGACCGGCATGCTGTCGCCGACGCTGCGTGAACGCTTCATCGGCTACGCCAACATCCGTGAAGTGTTCAACATCACCAAGGTCGGCAAGGTCGCCGGCTGTATGGTGACGCAAGGCACGATCAAGCGCGGCGCGGGCGTGCGTCTGTTGCGCGACAACGTTGTGATCCATTCAGGCACGCTCAAGACCCTCAAGCGCTTCAAGGACGAGGTCAAGGAAGTGCGTGAAGGGTATGAATGCGGTATGGCGTTCGAGAATTACGACAACATCCAAGCCGGTGATCTCATCGAAGCTTTCGAGATTGAAGAGATCGCACGGGTGCTCTAACGAGAAAGAGGGCCGTGGATTTTCCACGGCCCTTCCGACTCATCCCCGGGGTTTCGCCTGAGCCTCTGCTTTTTTGTTATTGGAACGAAAATCCCCCACCCTGACCCTTTCCCCTGCATGAGCGGAGGTCGGTCGGGGTGAAGGCTGTTTGGGCAGGCAGAATCCGCATGACCTTCGCCCGTTCCCATGCGCTATAGCCGCTCGGCTGTAAAACGAAAGACAACGACATGGCGAGCAAGCATCACGGCACCATCCGTGCCGGCAAGCCCCCATCCCAACGGATGCTTCGCGTTGGTGAGGAACTACGCCACGCCCTTGCGGGGGTTTTGCAGCGTGGTGACTTCTACGATCCGACTCTGAAGGGTCATCTCATCACCGTGAGCGAAGTCCGCATCAGCCCCGACCTCAAGGCGGCGACAGCCTTTGTGGCGCCGCTGGGTGGTGGTGGTATGGATGAGATGCTGGCGGCGTTGCGCCGTGCGACCCCTTATCTGCGTGGTCAGATCGTCCGCGCCGTCAATTTGCGGCATGCCCCGACGCTCAGTTTCGAGCCGGATGTCTCCTTTGAGTATGCCGGTCGCATCGACGCCATTCTGCACAGCCCCGATGTCGCCCGCGATCTCGCTCCACCCGACCGTGGCGAGGAGGATGACTCCTGGGATGAACAGGAAGGGGATGAACGGAGTGAGGACGAGCAGGCGGACGATGACGACCGCCTGGAAGACAGTGCTGACGACGAATCCATTGCACCGGATCATGGCCCCGATCATGACGGAAGGGGGCGGCGTGGCGCGTAAACGCAAAGGCGTACCGCTGCATGGCTGGCTGGTGCTGGACAAGCCGGAAGGCATGACCTCGACGCAGGCGCTAAGCAAAGTGCGCCGCCTTCTCAACGCCGAGAAGGCAGGGCACGGCGGCACCCTCGATCCCATCGCGACCGGCGTGCTGCCCATCGCCCTGGGGGAGGGGACAAAAACCGTTTCCTACGTCATGGATGGGGCGAAGACCTACCGCTTCACCGTGCGCTGGGGTGAATGCACCGCGACGGACGACCGCGAGGGGCAGATCATCGCTCACTCGGATGTGCGCCCGGACGCCGATGCCATCCGCAACGCTCTGCCGGCTTTCCTGGGTGAGATCGAACAGGTGCCGCCGCAGTTCTGCGCGCTGAAGGTGAATGGCGAGCGCGCCTATGACATCGCCCGCGAGGGTGACGCGGTGGATCTGGCGGCGCGCCGGGTGCGCATCGACCGCTTCGAATTGGTCTCGACGCCGGACGCCGACCATGCCGAGTTCGAGGTCGATTGCGGCAAGGGCACCTATGTTCGCTCACTGGCCCGCGACATTGCGGAGATGCTGGGCACGGTCGGTCATGTGGTTACGCTGCGCCGGTTGCGTGTCGGCCAATTCACCCTGGAGAATTCTATTTCCCTGGACGAATTGGCGACGATAGAGCAAGGTGAGGCGGTCGAACGACTTTTGCTTCCTATTGAGACCGCGCTGGACGACATCCCGGCGCTGGCCCTTACGGAAGCTGAAGCGCACCGACTGAGACACGGCCAAGCGGTGGCGCTCCTCACCCGGCAGGACCTCGAACGCCTCAAGGCGATTAAGGGTTCAGTCAGGGGGGACGGCGCCGTTGTTGCGCTTTTCGCTGGGAAACCAGTAGCGCTGGTTCGTGTGGAGGGGGCGGAGGTCCGTCCGGTGCGCGTGCTCAACCTTTAAGATATCAGGAGATACGATGTCGATTACGCCCGAGCGCAAGCAAGAGCTCATCAAGGAATACAGCCGCGGTGAAGCGGACACGGGTTCGCCCGAGGTGCAGGTCTCCATTCTGTCGGAGCGCATCCGCAACCTTACCGAGCACTTGCAGACTCATAAGAAGGATTTCCACTCGCGCCGTGGTCTGCTGGTCATGGTCGGCCAGCGCCGCCGGCTGCTGGACTATCTGAAGAAGAAGGATCATGGCCGTTACGCCACGCTCATCGAGCGTTTGGGTCTGCGTCGCTAAGACCGGACTCGACAGGCAACGAGGTCCGTGAAAACCCGCCCACTTTCCATTTCCATAAAAGGCGCCCGGATGACGGGCGCCAGGGGATGAGTGTCAGTGGTGCGGGTTTTCCATTTTATGCCAGAGCGCTCTTTGATCGGACGGTCGGCCTGGGTTAACCGGGACCGGCCTTTTTTCGTTTTCATACGGGGTCTAAGACGACTGGTGGCCCCGGCTCCGGGCAGGCAATCCGGCCTGACGGGGTGTCGGACGGAAGGAAACACAGCATGTTTAACGTTTGCCGCAAAGAAATCGAATGGGGCGGTCGTAAGCTTATCCTTGAGACTGGCAAGATTGCTCGCCAAGCTGGTGGCTCTATCCTTGCTACCTATGGCGAAACAACCGTCTTGTGCACGGCTGTTGGCGCCAAGTCTCCGAAGCCTGGCATCGATTTCTTCCCGCTAACCGTCAATTATCAAGAAAAGACCTTTGCGGCTGGAAAAATCCCCGGCGGTTTCTTCAAGCGTGAAGGGCGTCCGACGGAAAAGGAGACGCTGGTCAGCCGCTTGATCGATCGCCCGATCCGCCCGTTGTTCGCTGAGGGCTACCGCAACGAGACGCAGGTCATCTGCACGGTGCTGAGCCATGACCTGGAGAATGATGCGGATATCATCGCCATGGTCGGCGCCTCCGCCGCGCTGACGATCTCCGGCATTCCGTTCCTGGGTCCGATCGCGGCGGCCCGTGTCGCCTGCATCGACGGGAACTTCGTGCTGAACCCGCGGCAGGACCAGATGCCCGCCTCGACGCTTGATCTGGTGGTCGCCGGCACCACCGAAGGCGTGCTGATGGTCGAGTCGGAGGCCAAGGAGCTGAGCGAAGAGGTCATGCTCGGCGCCGTGATGTTCGGCCACAAGAATTTCCAGCCGGTTATCCAGGCCATCATCGATCTGGCGGAGATGTGCGCCAAGGAGCCGTGGGATGTTCCGCCCCCGGCCTATGACCGCGCCGCGCTCAAGGCCCGTCTCAGCAAGCTCGTCCGCGCCGATGTGGAAGCCGCCTACACTGAGACGGTGAAGCAGACCCGCTACGAGAAGATCGCCGCCGCCAAGGCCAAGGGCATTGAGTCCCTGACCGCCGAGGGCGTTGACGCCGCGCACATTGGCGCGGAGTTCAAGGGGCTTGAAGCCGACATCCTGCGCGGTTCGGTGCTGAAGACCGGCAAGCGCATCGATGGCCGTGACACCAAGACCGTTCGCCCGATCGTCTCAGAAGTTGGCGTGCTGCCGCGCGCCCATGGCTCGGCGCTATTCACCCGGGGTGAGACGCAGGCGCTGGTCGTCACCACGCTGGGCACCAGCCAGGACGAGCAGATCATCGACGCTCTCGAAGGTGAATACCGCGAGAGCTTCATGCTGCATTACAACTTCCCGCCCTATTCGGTGAATGAGACCGGTCGTCTGGGCTCGCCGGGCCGCCGTGAGGTTGGTCATGGCAAGTTGGCGTGGCGCGCCCTTCATCCGCTGCTGCCTGGCAAGGACAAGTTCCCCTACACCATTCGCCTGGTGTCGGAGATCACCGAGTCGAACGGCTCATCGTCGATGGCCACGGTGTGCGGCGCCTCGCTGTCGCTGATGGACGCCGGCGCTCCGCTGGAACGCCCGGTCGCCGGTATCGCCATGGGCCTGATCAAGGAAGCGGAAGGCATCGCCGTGCTTTCCGACATCCTGGGTGACGAGGACCATCTCGGCGACATGGACTTCAAGGTGGCCGGCACGGTCCAGGGCATCACCGCGCTGCAGATGGACATCAAGATCACCTCGATCACCGAGGACATCATGAAAGTGGCCTTGGCCCAGGCCAAGGACGGTCGCATCCACATCCTCGATGAGATGGCCAAGGCCATTGGCGGGGCGCGCGAGGCGGTCAACCAGAACGCGCCGCGCATCACCATGCTCAGCATTCCGAAGGAAAAGATCCGCGACGTGATCGGCTCCGGCGGCAAGGTGATCCGTGAGATCGTCGAGCAGACCGGCGCCAAGATCGACATCGATGATGACGGCACGGTCAAGGTGGCCGCTGTTGATTCAAAGGCGGCGCAGGCGGCCATCGATTGGATCCGCGGCATCGTCGCGGAACCGGAAATGGGCGTGGTCTACAACGGCAAAGTCGTGAAAGTGGTCGATTTCGGCGCTTTCGTGAACTTCCTGGGCTCACGCGATGGTCTGGTGCACATCTCCGAATTGTCAGCGCAGCGTGTTGGCAAGGTGTCGGATGTGGTGAACCAGGGTGACGAAGTGAAGGTCAAGGTCATCGGCTTCGACGACCGCGGCAAGGTCAAGCTGTCGATGAAGCAGGTTGATCAGGCCACCGGCGAAGACTTGGCCAAGAAGGACTAAGCTGACGGATGATGGCGGGTTCCGGTTCTCAGCTTGAACCGGAACCCGCCTATCAGGACGTGATGTTATCTTACAGCCGCTCGGCGGTGAATGTATTGCAGGCGTCGAGCCGCCCGTTTTCCAGGCCGCGCTGGAACCAATGCACGCGCTGTTCTGAACTGCCATGGGTGAAGCTGTCCGGGACGGCGCGACCGCGCGCCTGCTGTTGCAGGCGGTCATCGCCGATGGCGCTTGCCGCGTTCAGCGCTTCCTCCACATCGCCGGGTTCCAGGACGCCACGGTGTTGCGCGGCGTTACCCCACAGTCCAGCGAAACAGTCGGCCTGAAGCTCCAGCCGCACCGACAGCGCGTTGGCCTCAGCCTTGGAGACACGTTGCTGTTGCTCGCTGACCTTGGCGGAAATCCCCAGCAACGTCTGCACATGGTGGCCGACCTCATGCGCGATGACATAGGCCTGGGCGAAGTCGCCCGGTGCGTGGAAGCGGTCGCGCAGGTCGCGGTAAAAGCTGAGGTCGATGTAAACTTTACGGTCGGATGGGCAGTAGAACGGCCCCATCGCCGCTTGCGCCGCGCCACAGGCTGAGTTCACGGCGCCGGAGAACAACACCAAACGTGGTTCTTGATAGGGGCGACCGAGCTGCTGGAACTGAGCGTGCCAGCTGTCCTCGGTGTTGGCCAGCACATGGCTGACGAAGCTCTTCAGTTCATCATCGGCGTTGGAGCGCGGAACGTTCTGCGTGACTGTGGCCGACGGTCTTTGACTGACGGTCGTTCCGTCGCTCAGCCCGTTTAGCAGCGTCATCGGGTTGATGCCCAGCACCCATGAGACGAGCAGCACGACCACCAGCCCGCCAATACCCAGGCCGCCCCGCCCTATAGGGAGAGGGATGCCCATGCGGCCGCCGCTGAATCCACCGTTGGCGCCGCCATCCTCGCCGCGTCGATCCTCGACGTTCTCGCTTTCACGCCCATCCTGCCACCGCATCACGTCCTCCCAAAAACGCTGGCCCCAAAAACGCTGGCCTAAAAAACGATCTTCAAGGCAAGGCCGCCTTGAGGCGATGCTTGCGACCGTTGATATCCTCAACGACGCCATTCCCGGAAACCCAGGAGGGGGTAAGCGGGACCTTGCCGTAGCCGCCAGGAATATCCAGCACATAGGTCGGCTGGCACAGGCCGGACACCCGGCCACGCAACGTCTTGACCAGGTCTTGCCCCTGCGGGATTTCGGGGCGGAAATGGCTGGTGCCGGGGGCCAGGTCGGGATGGTGCAGGTAATAGGGCTTCACCCGCAGCCGGACGAGCGCGCGGAACAGGGCCTCCAAAGTCGTTGCATTATCGTTGACGCCCTTCAGCAGCACCGTCTGGCCAAGCAGCGGAATCCCGGCGTCAGCAAGCTGGGTCAGCGCTTGCGCTGCTTGCCCGGTCAGCTCGGTCGCGTGGTTGGCGTGCACGGCCACCCAGGTGGTGATTCCTTCGGCGCGCAACGCCGACACCAGTTCCGCCGTCACCCGTGCCGGGTCGGCGACCGGCACGCGGGTGTGGAAGCGCACCACGGCGACGTGCGGAATCGCTGCCAGCGCCTGCACGATGATCGACAAGCGGCGTGGGCTGAGCATAAACGGGTCGCCGCCGGTGACCACCACTTCCCACACCTCGGGGTGTTCGCGCACATAGGCCAGCGCCGCATCCAGCTCTTCGGGTGACAGCGCGTCGCCACCGGGGCCGACCATCGCGCGGCGGAAGCAGAAGCGGCAATAGACGGCGCAGGCGTGCAACGGCTTCAACAGCACGCGGTCCGGGTAGCGGTGAACAATGCCCTTGACCGGCGAATGCGTGTGATCGCCGATGGGGTCAGCCGACTCCGCTGCGGTGGTGTGCGCTTCTTCGGGAGAGGGGATGTATTGCAAGAGCACCGGATCATCCGGTGGGGCCTCGGCCAACCGCTCCAGCAGATAGGGGGTCACCGCCACGGAATAGCGCTCCGCCACCCCGGAGACGGCCTTTCCCGCTTCTGGCGTCATCAGCCCGGCGGCCACCAGATCGTTGACGCTGCGCGCCGTTTTCATGTCCTGTCTTCCAAATATGCCCCCACTATGCCCAGGCAGGCCATGCCAGTGGACCATATCAATGGGCTATACCGAGAATCGTCGCTCTTCTCTATTGTTTCTCTTACTCTGGCGAACCCCATGTTGTTGACGCTTCCCCGCCTGATCGCCCACCGTGGTGCGCGGGAGAACGCACCAGAGAACACGCTTGCGGCGATTCGTGAAGCGGCGCGGCAAGGCGCCGCCTGGGTGGAGGTGGATGTGGCGCTGACCCGCGATGGCGCGCCGGTCGTGCTGCACGACGACACGCTCGAGCGCACCACCTCCGGCAGCGGGTTTCTGTGCGATACCGACCTTGCCGCTTTGCAACGCCTTGATGCGGGTGGGTGGTTCGCCCCCGGCTTCGCGGGCGAACGGGCGCCAACCTTCGAGGCGCTGCTGGATCTTGTGCTGAGTCTCGGCCTTGGTCTCAACGTCGAGATCAAGCCGACGCCCGGCCGTGCGGTGAAGACCGCTGAAACGGTGCTGAAAACTCTGGAACAACGCTGGCCGCACGACCGCCCCCTGTTGGTTTCCAGCTTCGAGCCGGAATGCCTGGACAGGGCGAAGACCCTGGCCCCGGCTATCCCGCGCGGTTATTTGTTGTGGGACCCACCAGCGGATTGGGCGGTCATCGCCGACCGCGTCGGGGCGGCCACCCTTAACGTCGAACAGGGACGCCAGACGGCGAGCAGCGTTGCGGCCTACCGCGCGACCGGTCGGCCGGTGCTGGCCTACACCGTCAACGACGCGCTTCGGGCGCGCACGCTGTTCGACTGGGGTGTCTGCGGGGTTTTCACCGATGCGCCGGGTCGCCTGGCGGCGGAACTGGCGCGGCATCCCTTTGGTTCAGGGAACTGATTGCCGTCCGCTTCAAGGGTTTCCGCGCCAGCCCACGCAAATCCGCTCGCTGTGGGCGCTTTTTCCTCATATATATTCCGTTGGAAAAAATGAGGCGCATTGCCGCGGCCTTGTTCCTTTGGACGTCCGCTTGTTGGGTTGGAGGTTTCGTTGAAGGCACTGAAGCCACTGGTCATGTCTGGCCGGGAAGTGTTGCCGCTTGTCGAAGGCGGTAAGGGTGTTGCGGTGTCGAATGGCGAAAGCTCCGGCGCATGGGCGGCGGCGGGGGGGATCGGAACTTTTTCCGGTGTGAACGCCGACAGCTTCGATGAGAACGGCCATCTCGTCCAACAGATCTACCATGGCAAGACCCGGCGCGAGCGGCACGACGAGCTGATCGCCTTCGGCATCAAGGGCGCTGTCACCCAGGCCAAGATCGCGCATGAATGCGCCAATGGCCAGGGCCGCATCCACATGAACGTGCTGTGGGAGATGGGGGGGGCCGAACAGATCCTGCACGGCGCCCTGGAAGGGGCGAAGGGGCTGATCCACGGCGTCACCTGCGGTGCGGGCATGCCGTACCGCATCGCCGAAATCACCGCGCGTTATGGCTGCTCCTACTACCCGATCGTGTCTTCGGCCCGCGCCTTTCGGGCGCTTTGGCTGCGCGCCTATCAGAAATTCCGTGGCAATCTCGGCGGCGTCGTCTACGAGGACCCGTGGCGGGCCGGTGGGCACAACGGCCTGTCCAATTCTGAAGATCCACTGGTTCCAGAGGACCCGTTTCCCCGTGTCCTGGCGCTGCGCCAGATGATGAACAGCTTTGGCCTGAACGACGTGCCGGTCATCATGGCGGGCGGCGTCTGGTGGTTGAACGAATGGGAAGACTGGCTGGATAACCCGGATTTGGGCCCTGTGGCGTTCCAGTTCGGCACCCGTCCGCTGCTCACCCAGGAGAGCCCGATTTCCACGGCGTGGAAGAAGAGGCTGCTGGCGCTGAAGGAAAGCGACGTGCTGCTCAACCCCTTCTCGCCGACCGGCTTCTATTCGTCGGGTGTCAAGAACCCCTTCATGTTTGAGCTGATAGCCCGCTCCGAACGGCAGGTGGCTTACATGCCGAAGCCGGTGGGCGAGCATTCGGTTGAATTCCCGATCGGCCCGCGCGGTCGCCCGGTCTATCTCACCGAAACCGACCGGCGGCGCGCTCAAGACTGGGTAAGCCAGGGCTTTACGGTGGAGCTGAAGACGCCGGACAGCACCATCATCTTCGTCACGCCAGAGAGATCCGAACAAGTCCTGCAAGATCAGATCGACTGCATGGGCTGCCTGTCGGCCTGCCGGTTCTCAAACTGGTCGCAAAACGAGGAGGGGACGACGGGCAAGAAGGCGGACCCGCGCTCTTACTGCATCCAAAAGACGTTGCAGGCGGTTAGTCACTCGGATGATTGCGAGAATCAGCTGATGTTCGCCGGGCACAACGCTTACCGTTTCGCCACGGACCCCTACTACAAGGATGGTTTTATCCCAACGGTGCGGCAGCTTATCGAACGTATCGCCACAGGGTATTGATGATCGAAACGGCTTGGCCCTGTGGCTTGGCCGTTTTTTTCACGATCAACCATGCGCTTGCGTATGGTTTGAAATCATTCTAATCTTGACTCTTGGTGCGGCAGTGTGTCGCAGAACCATCAACCCACACGGCATATGACCGGCAACCGTCCCTACAAGCACATCCTCGACAGTTTGCACGCGGCTGGACTGCGCCCGACCCGGCAGAGGCTTGGGCTGGCGCGTCTGCTCTTCGACGCCGGGGACCGTCACGTCACCGCCGAGCAACTGCACATCGAGGCGATCTCGGCCAATCTGCGGGTTTCCTTGGCCACCGTGTACAACACCTTGAACCAGTTCACGGCGGCAGGGCTTCTGCGGGAAGTCGTGGTCGAGGCGGGAAAATCCTATTTCGATACGAACATGTCCGAACACCACCACTTCTTCCTGGAAGGATCGGGGCGTCTGGAAGACATTCCCGGCGAGCATGTGCTGGTGACGAAGCTGCCGGTTCCACCGGATGGAACGACGGTGGCGCGCGTCGATATCATCGTGCGTCTGGCTGCGGCGTCCGAATAAGCGTGAGCCGGGCAGTCTTTCACCCCGCACGCAGCCCAGGCAGTTTGGATCTCTTCTAAAGAGTTGACGTTTGCTTTCAGTAGTGGCAGCCTGGAGACATGGTCGGTGCAATCCTGACACATGTGTCAGGGCGTGAGTGGAATCCTAGCCAGTCGGCAACCTCAGGAGGGAAGCAATCATGCCATCGCTCAAGGGTACCAAGACCGAGGAAAATCTCAAGGCCGCTTTTTCTGGTGAGAGCCAGGCCAACCGCCGTTACCTGTATTTCGCCCAGAAGGCCGATGTCGAAGGCTACAATGATGTGGCCGCCGTGTTTCGCTCAACCGCTGAGGGTGAGACGGGGCATGCGCATGGCCATCTCGAATTTCTGGAAGCGGTCGGCGATCCAGCCACCGGCCTGCCGATCGGTGAGACGTCCAACAACCTGAAGGCCGCCATCGCCGGTGAGACGCACGAGTACACCGACATGTATCCAGGCATGGCGCGCAGCGCGCGTGAAGAAGGCTTTGACGAGATCGCGGACTGGTTTGAAACGCTTGCCAAGGCTGAGAGGTCGCACGCCGGTCGCTTCCAAAAAGCCCTGGAGCAGATGGCCTGATTCGTCCCACGCCCGCAAGGGCCGGGCCCCGGCTTTTGCGGGTGGTCGGCCTTTTCTGGTGATCAGTCTTTTCTGGTGACTGGCCTTTTCTGGTGAAATGTGATCACCCCCGGACGGAGACGAGCCCGCCGCAGGAGGAAACATGCGCGAAGGCAGCCTTGAGGCGCCCACCCGCCACCCGCTCGCTTGGCAAAATCCTGACTTTTACGACGAAGCCAAGCTGGACGCGGAGATGCGCCGCACCTTTGACATCTGTCACGGGTGCCGACGTTGCTTCAACCTGTGTGACAGCTTTCCGCGGCTGTTCGATCTTGTCGACAACGCCGATCCCACCGAGGTGCACGGCGTAAAATCCGAGGATTTTCGCCAGGTCGTGGACGCCTGCACCTTATGCGACATGTGCTTTATGACCAAGTGCCCCTACGTGCCGCCGCATGAATGGGGCCTGGACTTCCCGCATCTGATGCTGCGCTATCGGGCGGTGGACGCCAAGAAACGCGGCGTGCCTTTCGCCGTGCGCCAATTGGTCGAAACCGATCGCAACGGTACGCTGGGCAGCGTGACGGCTCCGCTGGTCAATTGGGCGTCGGGCGTCGGCAACACGTTGACCCGCCCGGTCATGGAGACGCTCGCCGGCATCCACCGCGAGGCCGCGCTTCCCAAATTCCACGGCCACACCCTGGTGCGCCGCGCCGCCGATACCCCCGTCACGATCAACACCGCAGCCCCTGCCTATGGTCAGCGCAAGGCGGTGCTTTACGCCACCTGTTTCGCCAACTACAACGCGCCCAGCATCGGCATGGCGGCGCGCGCCGTGCTCGCCAGGCTGGGGGTGGAGGCGGAGATGGCCTATCCCGGCTGTTGCGGCATGCCCCAGTTGGAGCAGGGCGCGCTGGAGCGGGTCAACCAAAGCGCCGCCCTTGTCGCGGGTATGCTCGAACCCTGGATCGACAAGGGCTATGACGTGGTGGCGCTGGTTCCCAGCTGCGCGCTGATGCTCAAGCTCGAATGGCCGCTGCTCGTGCCGCAGGATGCTGCGCACCGCGCCCAGGTCGAAAAGCTTTCCCAAGCCACCTTCGATTTGTCGGAATTCGTGGTCGATGTCGCCAAGCGCCAGGGCCTGCCGGAGGGCATGCAGCCTGTACCGGGGGGTGTCGCCTTGCATCTGGCCTGCCATGCGCGCGCCCAGAACATGGGGGCCAAGGCGGCGGAGATGCTGCGCCTCATTCCTCAGGCCGATGTGAAAGTGATTGAACGATGTTCAGGCCATGGCGGCTCGTGGGGGGTTCTAAAACCCAACTTTCCGACCGCGCTCAAGGTCGGAAAGCCGGTGGCGAGCCAGGCGGCCAAGGCCGGCAAAGCCTATGTCGCGTCGGAGTGCCCGCTGGCCGCCCTGCACATCACGCAGGGCATCGGGCGTCTGAACGGTGAAGCGGCATCCCCACCCGAGAGCCTGCACCCCATCGAGATCTTCGCCCGGGCCTGGGGAATCACTGTCTAGTTCAAGTCAAGGAGACTGGCGTCATGTCCGCTCAAAAGACCGAGATCACCCGCGCCGACCTCATCTCCGTCGCGGAGTACGGCGAGCAGCGTTCGGAGCGCCGTAAGGCGCTGGTTGCGGTGAAGAAAAAGCGTCGGCTGTTGGTCGGCCCCTACGCCACCTTCTCTTTCGAGAATTACGACACGATGTGGCAGCAGATCCACGAGATGCTCTACATCGAGAAAGGCGGCGAGGAGCAGATCGTGGATGAGTTGCGCGCCTACAACCCGCTTATCCCCCAGGGCCGGAATCTGGTCGCCACCGTGATGTTCGAGATCGACAATCCACAGCAGCGCCAAATCTTTTTGTCCAAGCTGGGCGGCGTCGAACAGCAGATCCAGCTCCAGTTCTCAGGCCATACTCTGGTGGCGCGCCCGGAAGGCGATGTCGAGCGCACCAATGAGCAGGGCAAAACATCCTCCGTGCACTTCATCCATTTTGATTTCACGCCCGAACAGATCGAAGCGTTCCGCACCGTCGGCGCCCCCGTGACCATCGCCATAACGCATCCCGATTACGGCCACATGGCGATGATGCCGGAAATCACCCGAGCGGAATTGGCGAAGGATTTCAGAGCAATTTCCGCTTCAGACTGAAGCAGAAATTGCTCTAAAGCTTTGGTTTGCGGAGCGCGGAAGCGCGACTGGGCCGTTGAGGCCTCTCGCGCTGGCGTATGCCAGCGCGCGGATGCGCCCGCCCGTTCTATGGCGTACACCCTGTACTGACATCACCACAACGAACACCGCCACAAACAACACCACCCCAAGGAGATCCCCCGCATGAAATCCCGCGCCGCCGTCGCCTTCGCCGCCGGACAACCTTTGCAGATCGTCGAGATCGATGTTGAACCGCCGCGCAAAGGCGAAGTGCTGGTGCGGATCAGCCACACCGGGGTGTGCCACACCGACGCCTTTACGCTCAGCGGTGACGACCCCGAGGGCGTCTTCCCTGCCGTGCTCGGCCATGAGGGCGCGGGCGTGGTGGTCGAAGTCGGCGAAGGCGTCACCTCGCTCAAGCCGGGCGACCACGTGATTCCGCTGTACACGGCCGAATGCGGCGAATGCCTTTTCTGCCGCTCGGGCAAGACCAATCTGTGCGTGGCGGTGCGCGCCACGCAGGGCAAGGGCCTGATGCCCGACGGCAGCACGCGCTTTTCCTACCAGGGCCAGCCGATCTACCACTACATGGGCTGCTCCACCTTCAGCGAGTACACGGTGGTGGCCGAGGTCTCGCTCGCCAAGATCAATCCCGCGGCCAACCACGAGCAGGTCTGCCTGCTCGGCTGCGGTGTCACCACGGGCCTGGGTGCGGTCAAGAACACGGCCAAGGTGCAGCCGGGCGACACGGTGGCGGTGTTCGGGCTCGGCGGCATCGGACTCGCGGTGATCCAGGGCGCGAAGATGGCGCAGGCCGGCCGCATCATCGCAATCGACACCAATCCAGCGAAGTTCGATCTCGCGCGCACCTTCGGCGCCACCGATTGCGTCAACCCCAAGGACCACGACAAGCCCATTCAACAGGTGATCGTCGAGATGTCCGGCTGGGGCGTGGACCATTCCTTTGAATGCATCGGCAACGTGCAGGTGATGCGTGCGGCGCTGGAGTGCGCCCATCGCGGCTGGGGCCAGTCGATCATCATTGGCGTCGCGGGCGCGGGGCAGGAGATTTCAACGCGCCCATTCCAGCTCGTGACCGGCCGCAGTTGGAAGGGCTCCGCCTTCGGCGGCGTCAAAGGCCGCTCGCAACTGCCGGGCATGGTTGAAGAGGCGATGCGCGGCGACATCCAGCTCGCGCCCTTCGTGACCCACACGCTGCCGCTGGATGAAATCAACCATGCCTTTGAGTTGATGCATGAAGGCAAATCGATTCGTTCGGTCGTGTGTTACTGAGCATGGAGAACGCCATGAACACGCTCAACCACCCCTGGTTCGGTGAGCGCGACACGGGCCTGCCGACTTCCGATGACGTCATCTGGAAACGCGCCCATGCATCGTATTGAACACCACGCCAGCTTCGGCGGACGCCAGGAAGTGTGGCGGCATGAATCCGCCACGCTGGGCTGCGCCATGAAATTCGGCATCTACCTGCCCGAGGCCGCACTGCGCGGCGAGTCCTGCCCGGTGCTGTACTGGCTCTCGGGCCTGACCTGCACCGAGCAGAACTTCATCACCAAGGCCGGCGCGCAACAGCACGCGGCGCACCACGGCTTTATCCTCGTCGCGCCCGACACCAGCCCGCGCGGCGGCGAGATCGCCGATGACGCAGCCTACGACCTGGGCCAGGGCGCAGGCTTCTACCTCGACGCCACGCAGGCGCCCTGGGCCACGCATTACCGGATGCAGGACTACGTGGCGTACGAACTGCCCGCGCTCGTGGAGCAGCAGTTCACGGGCAGCGCGGTACGCGGCATCTTCGGCCACTCGATGGGCGGTCATGGCGCGCTGGTGACGGCGTTGCGCCACCCAGGCCGCTACTGCAGCGTGTCGGCCTTTTCGCCCATCGTCGCGCCGACACAGGTCCCCTGGGGCCAGAAAGCCTTCGCCACTTACCTGGGGGCCGACCGCGACGCCTGGCGGGCCTGGGACGCAGTGGAACTGGTGAAGGCTGCGAACACTACAAAGACGAAGAGCACGCAAGAGCGCTTACCCCTGCTGATCGACCAGGGCGAGGCCGACGAATTCCTCGCCAGTCAGTTGCGCCCCGAACTGCTCCAGGCCGCCTGCGATGCCGCGGAGCACCCGCTGACGCTGCGCCGGCATGCGGGCTATGACCACAGCTATTACTTCATCGCAAGCTTTCTGGCCGATCATTTCGCGCACCATGCGCGTGCCCTGCGAGACTGAGCGCCTCAACTCACCCTCACCTCAACCCAACCCTCTCCCGCCAATGGGAGAGGGAGTTCCAGACCCTATCTTTCACTCAAATTGTTCGTTGGAATAGACACCCCAGACATCGGAACGTTTCAACCAGCCCTTATAACCCTTCATATCAACTTGGCACCACTCACCCTTGCACTTGGTCAATGCGCCGATGACGCCGGGCTGCACGCGGGCGACCACGCCGGCGTCTGTGGTTGGGTCACGGCGGATGGTGCGTTGTTCGCTCATCACGATGACGGCGCGCTTGCCTGACAGCATGCTTTGATGCACCCAGCCTTCGCTGCCTTCCCAGTCACGGATACGGCGCCATGTGTCGAATTCAGCGGTAATTTCGACCGGCATTTCTTTGCGTACGAACACCCATTCCACAGGATAGCTGACACCGGGGCCGGTGCGTAAATTGGCCTCGCTCGAACGCAGCGTGACAAAGCGTGGAACCGGCAAGCCCGTCACCTGGGCCTTATCCTTGCCCGCAGCCAGCGCTGGCGGCCCGCCAGCCGTGACGGCGAGCAACAGCACGACCAGGAACAAACGGATTCCGGACAGCATTGACGAACCCTGGGTCAGAAATGAACGGTGGTGCGGATAGAAGGCCCGGAACGGTGACACCGTCCCGGCTTGGCGCTACTATAGGTATGGATGCGGCGTTCGAGCAAGATCGCCGCGCTGGTATTCCGTCTTGCCCTGTCCGCTTATCCCGGGGTGCGACAGGATGGGCATCTGGACAGGGCCGCGCATGGCCTGCTATGGCAGAACCAGGAACGGCAGAACCCGGAACGACGGAACGGGAAACAAGGGAGCGTCAAACCGATGTTCGAGAAGAAAAGGCCGTTGGTTGTCGTCACACGCAAGCTTCCAGACGTCATAGAGACGCGGATGATGGAGCTGTTCGACACGACCTTGAATCCCAACGACGATCCGATGACCACGGCCCAGCTTATCGAGGCGGTGAAAACCGCTGAGGTGCTGGTGCCCACGGTGGCCGACCGCATCGACCGCGCGGTCATCGAGGCCGCAGGACCGCAGTTGAAGCTGATCGCGTCGTTTGGTACGGGTGTGGACCATATAGACCACAAGGCCGCGCGGGAACGGGGTCTTACGGTGACCAACACGCCCGGCGTGCTGACCGAAGACACCGCCGACATGACCATGGCCCTGATCCTCGCCACAGCCCGGCGCTTGAGCGAAGGCGAACGGCTGGTGCGTTCCGGTCAATGGAAAGGCTGGGGTCCGACGACCATGCTCGGCCACCGGATTTCGGGCAAGAGCCTGGGCATTCTAGGGATGGGCCGTATCGGCCAGGCGGTGGCGCAGCGCGCCCGCGCGTTTGGCATGTCGATCCATTACCACAACCGCCGCCACCTTCACCCGGACACCGAGCGGGAACTGGCGGCGACCTATTGGGACAGCCTGGACCAGATGCTCGCGCGGATGGATGTCATTTCCATCAACTGCCCACACACGCCGGCGACGTACCATCTCCTGTCCGAACGGCGGCTGAAGCTGTTGCGCGCGCATTGCTATATCGTCAACACCTCGCGTGGCGAGGTGGTGGACGAGACGGCGCTGACCCGCATGCTGGGCAAGAATGAAATCGCCGGCGCCGGTCTGGATGTGTTCGAGCACGAGCCGGCGGTGAATCCGAAGCTGTTGCGGCTCGACAACGTGGTGTTGCTGCCTCACATGGGATCGGCCACCATCGAGGGCCGCATCGACATGGGCGAGAAGGTCATCGTCAACATCCAGACCTTCATCGATGGCCACACCCCGCCCGACCGGGTGCTTGAGGGGCTGGTGTAGCGTTCTGTTCGGCGTAAACCCTGGCAGGCCAGGGTTTACGCCGCTCTGTCCTAAACCATCTTTTCCAGATCGATCCGCACCTCGACCACGCCGGGCTCATCGTGGTTTTCCTTACGCACGAAGCCCAGCGCCCGGCACATGCCGAGCATGTTGGTGTTTTCGCGCAGAACCTCGCCGTACACCTCCTTGATGCCACGGGTGCGGGCATACTCCAGGATCTTGCGCATCAACTGGTGGCCAAGGCCTTGGCCTTTCATGTCGGAGCGCACCATCACCGCGTATTCGGCGCGCACATTATCGGGGTCGGCGTTGATGCGCACCACGCCATACATGATGGTCTTGCCGCTCTCCGGGTCGGGACCGAGGGCGACCAGCCCCATTTCACGGTCGTAATCCATCTGGGTCAGGCGGGCGGCGGCTTGGTGCGACAGCCGCTTCAGCGGCGCGAAGAAGCGCAGACGCAAATCTTCGGGCGTCTGATTTTCAACCATATGGTGCACCAGCGGCTCATCCTCCGGCAGGATCGGGCGGACGAAGAATTGCCTCCCGTCCTTGATGCGGACGTCGCCTTCCAATGATTTCGGGTAGGGCCGGATGACCAGGCGCTGGGCGCCCGGCAGCTTCGGCGCCGTCACCTTGATGGACGCATCCAGCGCCAGCACGCCTTCGTGGTCGGCCAGCAGAGGATTGATGTCCAGTTCGACGATTTCCGGGAAATCGACGATGAGTTGTGAAATCCTGTTGAGCGTGAGCGCCACCGCGTCGATGTCCACCGCTTTCATCGAGCGGTAGCCCTGAAGCCGCCGCCAGATGCGCGTCCGGCTCATCAATTCGGTGGCGAGCCGCATGTTCAAGGGCGGCAAGGCCAGCGCGCAATCCTCCACCACCTCCACACCGATGCCGCCCTCGCCAAACAGCAGGACCGGGCCGAACAGTTCATTTTCGGTCATGCCGATGATGAGTTCATACGCATCGGGGCGAAGCGCCATCTCCTGCACGGTGAAGCCGTCGATGCGGGCGTCGGGGACGGCCGCGTGGACGCGGGCCAGCATCGCCTCGGCTTCGGCGCGCACGTCCGGGCCGTTCAGCAGGTTCAAAACCACCCCTCCCACATCCGATTTGTGCAGGATGTCGGACGACAGGATCTTCAAGGCGACGGGGCCGCCGATGGCCTCAGCCCACCGCGCCGCTTCCTCCGGGGTTTGAGCGCGCCGCGTGTCCACCACCGGGACGCCATAAGCGGCCAGCACGCGCGCCGCCTCATACTCGTTCAGCCAGTCGCGCTTTTCGGCGATGGCGCGGGCGATGATCTTGCGCACCGTGATGCCATCCGGCGTGAAGTCTTCCGGTACGGAGGGCGGCGTTTCCATAAGGAGTTCCTGGTTCCGCCGGTATTCGACCAGATGCATGAACGCCTTTACGGCGTCGCTGGGCGTCTCGTAGGTGGAGATGCGGTTGGCGGTGAACAGCCGCCGCGCCTCCGTCGCCGAGCTGCCCCCCAGCCAGTTGGTTAGCACCGGGCGGCGACGACCGGGCGTCTTATGCACCGTCTCCACCACCGCCTTCGCTACCGCCGTGGAGTCGGTGATGGCGTTCGGGCAGTTCAACACCAGGATGGCGTCGTTCCCGCTGTCGTTCAGCAGCAGATCCAGCGCGTCGGCGTAACGCTTGGCCGAGGCGTCGGCGCCAAGGCGCAGCGGATTGCCGTGCGGGGTGGACAAGGGACCAAGCGTCGTGTCCAGCTTCTCCAGCAGTTCCGGCGATAGCGTGGCGAGTCGGCCACCGGCGCTGATGGTGCTGTCGGTCGCCATGACCCCCATGCTGCCGCCATTGGTCAGGATGGCCAGCCGGTCGCCGCCAATGGGCGTCCCCGCCGACAGCGTGTTCACCGAGGCGAACAAATCGTGCAGCTCATTCACCCGCAACAGGCCGGCGCGGCGGAACGCGGCGTCATAGACGGCGTCCGACACGGCCAGCACGCCGGTGTGCGAGGTCACCGCCTGCATTGCTTCGTCTGAACGACCGGCCTTGATGACGATGACCGGCTTTTGACGGGACGACGCGCGCGCGGCGGACATGAATTTGCGCGCCTGGGTCATCGACTCGATGTACAGCAAGATGGCCCGCACCGAGCCGTCGGCGGCGAGATAGTCCAGGAGGTCGCCGAAGTCCACATCCCCCTTGTCGCCCAGGGAAATCAGGTGCGAGAAGCCGATGTTCCGCGCCGTCGCCCAGTCGATGATCGAGGTGACGACCATCGATGATTCCGCCACCAGCGCGATGTCCCCCTTATGAGGCGTGACCGGCGAGAAACTGGCGTTTATGCCGCGGCCCGGCGCCATGGCGCCCAGACTGTTGGGGCCAAGCAGGCGCATCAGATAGGGGCGAGCCGTATCGTAGAGCTTTTGCATCAACTCAGGAGAAAAGCCGCCGGAGATGATGATGGCGGCCTTCGTGCCCTTCTCACCCAACTGCCGGATGATTTCCAGCGTCTGATCGGGTGGGTTGCAGATAACCGCCAGATCGGGAACGATCGGCAGATCAGCAACCGTCTTGTAGGTCAAGACCCCTTCGATCGCCCGGTCTTGCGGGCTGACGGGCATGATCGGGCCGCTGAAACCCGCGTTGAACAGGTTGCGCGCCACCACGGCGCCGACTGATCCAGCCTTGCGGTTGGCCCCAATCAACGCAATCGACGAAGGCTTGAACATGAAGTCGAGGTTGCGAATGGTCATGGCCAATTCCGGTGTTGGTGGGTGGGCGATGCTTGGGCGGCAACGCTAGAAAATACACCCGCAACCATAGCTTCGAGAAGGGCGCCGGCAATACAGCTTTAACCGCAAGACAGCTTTAAAAGGCGCGACTAAACGCCGCTTACTGTTTGGGCGGTCGGTATCGGTTTACAGGGATGGTGTGGCTTTGGATCTTGTCAAGAACCGCGCCCGGATGATGCCGCCTTCGGCGACACGCACCCAGGCCACAGGTTTGGCGTCAGATGATGATGCCCGGCTTTCCCTTGTTCACGGTGACCGCGCGCTCCAGGCCCTCGGTGATCATGCGAGCGGCTTCCTCGGCGTCACCCCAGCGGATGATCTTCACCCATTTACCTTTTTCCAGATCCTTGTAGTGCTGGAAGAAATGGGCGATCTGCTCGGTCATGGTTTCCGGCAGATCCGAATAATTCTTCACGTTGGAATAGAACGGGTGCAGCTTATCCACCGGGACAGCCAGCAGCTTTTCATCCTGGCCAGCCTCATCTTCCATGATCAGCACACCGACCGGGCGCGAGCGCAGAACGGCGCCGGGAATAACCGAGTGATGACCCACCACACAGACATCGACCGGGTCCCCATCCCCTGACAGGGTGTGTGGAATGAAGCCGTAATTGCAGGGGTAATACATGGCCGTGTGCAGGAAACGGTCAACGAACATCGCCCCCGATTCCTTGTCGACTTCATACTTGACGGGCTCACCACGCAGGGGAATCTCGATGATGACGTTTACATCCCACGGTAGATTCTTACCCGCCGGAACCTTGCTCAAATCCATGGAAATGTTCCTTTTAATTTCGTTTCTTCAGCTCAGGATTCTCAGCCGGCAGGCGCACGCCCCCCGACACCCCATGATGGTGGAGTTTAGGCGCAACATGTGCAAGCTCCAAGACGCTTGCGCAAATTTCGTTGCGCTGCGACAGTTCCAAGGCCATGCCTGCTGTATTCATTTTGCTTTTCCTTGCCCTTCTTTCGATCCTCCCGGCCCCCTCGGCCCTGGCTGAGCCGGCGCATGGCGTTGCTATGCATGGGGATTTGAAATACCCCGCGGATTTTCAGCACTTCGACTATGTCAATCCACAAGCCCCGAAAACCGGCGCGTTGCGCCAGGCGGTGATCGGGACCTTCGACACGCTGAATCCCTATGTGGTGAAAGGACTGCCGGCGGCTGGGGTGATCACCGTGTACGAGACGCTGCTGGCGCGCTCCGCTGACGAGCCGTTCTCGCTCTATGGTCTACTGGCCGAGAGTGTGGAGACGCCGGACGACCGCTCTTTCATTATCTTTCACCTGAACCCCAGGGCGCGCTGGCACGACGGCGCGCCGGTGACGGTCGAGGATGTGCTGTTTTCCTTTGAGGTGCAGCGTCAATACGGCACGCCCAACCGGCGGCTGTTTTACGCCAAGGTGACGCTGGCCGAACGCTTGGACACGCACAGCCTGCGCTTTGTTTTCCGACCGGAGCCGGACGGCGCGATCGACCGCGAGATGCCCATGCTCATGGGCTTGCTGCCGGTCCTGCAAAAGGCGTGGTGGCAGGGCAAGCCGTTCGACCGCACCACACTGGAAGCGCCCATGGGCAGCGGCCCCTACCGTGTCGCACAGCTCGACCCCGGTCGGCGCATCGTTTATGAGCGGGTGAAGGATTATTGGGGCCGGGATTTGCCGGTACGGCGCGGCCTGTTCAATTTTGATTGGTTGGATTTCCTCTACTTCCGCGACGATGCCGTGGCGCTGGAGGCGTTCAAGGCCGGCCAATTGGATGTGCGGCGCGAGGGGGAACCCGGCAAATGGCTGACGGGCTACGACAGCCCCGCCCTGCGCCAGGGCCGTTTCGTGCAGGAGGAACTGCCCACGGGCCGACCGGAATACGCGCGTGGCTTTATCTTCAACACGCGCCGGCCCTTGTTCCAGGATCGCCGCGTGCGGCAGGCGCTGGGCTATGCAGTGGATTTCGCCTGGATCAACCGCACGCTCTATCACGGGGCGCTCAAGCGCACGGCCAGCTATTACCCCAATTCGGCGCTGGCGGCGGTTGGGCTGCCGGGGCCGGACGAACTGGCGGTGCTCAATCCCTTGCGCTCTCTGCTGCCGCCGGAACTGTTCACCACGGCTTTGTCAACGCCCGAGACCGACGGCGGTCCTTACAGCAACCGCAGCAACCAGCACGAGGCGATGCGGCGGTTGGCGGAGGCTGGTTGGCGGGTGGTGGCTGGGCGGCTGGTGAACGAGGCCGGACGGCCCTTTTCGTTTGAGATCCTGCTCGGCGACCCGGCCGATGAGCGCCCGGCGCTGGAGTTCGCCCGCGGTCTGGAGCGCCTGGGCATTGAAGCCAGGGTGCGCACGGTGGACAGCGCCCAGTTCCAGGGGCGTCTTGATGATTACGATTATGATGTGGTGGTGCGCTGGTGGGCCTCCACCCTGTCGCCGGGCAATGAGCAACTCTATTATTACGGTTCCACGGCGGCGGACACGCCGGGCAGTCGCAACTACGCCGGCATCAAGGACCCGGCGGTGGATTCCATCGCCGCCTCCATCGCCTCCACCCGCACGCGACCGGAACTGGAGGCGCGGGTCAAGGCGTTGGACCGGGTGCTGCTGTGGGGCTCTTACATGGTCCCCCTGTTCCATCCCACCGTGGACCGCATCGCCCGTTGGACCTGGGTGCATCGCCCGGCGGTGACGCCCGTCTATGGCGCGCTGACCGAGACGTGGTGGGGGGAATAGAGCGGATTCCTCTTCACTCTGAAGGGGAATCCGCTGTCACCCTTTGATTTTACCCCGCCGTCAACCCGCGCAATTGCCGGTTGGCCACGGCCAGCATGGCGAGGTCGACATTGGCCTGGGTGCGCAGTTCCGCCATCAGGAGTTCGACACGCTCGACCACCGGACGACGCAGCGCGATCCAGGTTTCCACCGGGGTCTCAGCCGGCAGGGCGCTGTCCAGCACCCGCACGGTCAGTTCCTTCTGGTGTGTGAACAAATCATCGATGATGGCCGCCACCGCCTGCTTTTGCCAGTGGTTGTCAGCCTTGGTGATGGCGGCCTTGTCGCGCAGCCACTCCAGACCGAACCGGCGGCCCAGCAGGAAGTACACGGCGGCCACCGCCGCCACCTCCTGTCCGGTCCGCGCCGCGATCCGCACGAGGTCGGGGGCGGACGCCAGCACCGGCAGCGCCGCGATCCGCCGCGCCAGATCCTCCGGCACGCCCTGCGCGGTGTAGATGGCTGCCCGCGCGTCCATGCGGCTTGCTTCCTCGGCGTCCAGCACCGCGTCCAGCCCGGCTGACAGCGTCTCGATGCCGGGCCGGTACAGCGCGGTCTCAGCGGCGATGGACAAGGGGTGCGCCGCGTTGGTGAGGAACCAGGCGACGGTGCGTTCCATCAACTGGGCCGTCTCGGTCAGCATCGCCGCCTGCACGGATGCCGGGACGTGGGTGTCCAGCTCCTCGATGGCCTTCCACAGCGGTCGCAGCGCGAAAGCGTCGCGAACGATGGCGTAGGCGCGGGCGACATCCGCCGGGCCCATGCCGGTCTTTTCCATCTGTTCCTTGACGAACACCGGGCCGACGCGGTTGACCAGCGAGTTGGTGACCCCGGTGGCGATGATTTCGCGCCGCAACCGATGCCGCCCGATGGCCTCGTTGAAGTTCTTATGCAACGGGACTGGGAAGTAACGCACCAGATCGTCGTGCATGAACACATCATCGGGCAGATCCGACGCCAGCAAGTCGTCGTACAGCGTGATCTTGGCGTAGGCGAGCAGCACCGCCAGCTCCGGTCGGGTCAAGCCTTGCCGGTTGGCGATGCGCGCCGCCAGCTCCTCCTCATCCGGCAAATATTCGATGGCGCGGTTGAGACGCCCGGACTTCTCCAGCGCGCGGATGAAGCGTATCTGCGGCTCCAGCATGTCCGGCCCGCGCGCTTGGGCGATGCTCAGCGCCTGGGTCTGCAGGTAATTGTCGTTCAGCACCAAGCCTCCCACCTCGTCGGTCATTTCGACGAGCAGGCTGTCGCGCTGCTTCATGGTCATATCGCCGTGCGCCACCACGTCGTTCAGCAGGATCTTGATGTTCACCTCATGGTCGGAGGTGTCCACGCCGGCGGAATTGTCGATGGCGTCGGTGTTGATGCGGACAGTGTGCTGCGCCGCCTCGATGCGGCCGCGTTGTGTGACGCCGAGATTGGCGCCCTCGCCCAGCACTTTGGCGCGGATCTGGCCGCCGTCGATGCGCAGTGCATCGTTGGTCTTGTCACCCACCTCAGCCGCCGTCTCGTCGGCTGCCTTGACATAGGTGCCGATGCCGCCGAACCACAGCAGATCCACCTCCGCCTTCAGCATCGCCTGCATCAGGTCGAGCGGGGTGATGTGTTCAGTGGTGAGGCCAAAGCAGGCCCGAATCTCCGGGGTGAGGGACAAGGATTTGGCCGAGCGCTCGAAGATGCGCCCGCCCTTGGACAGAAGCGCTGCGTCGTAATCCACCCAGGAGCTGCGCGGCAAGGCGAACAAACGCGCGCGTTCCTTGAAGCTTGCCCCGGCGTCGGGGTTGGGATCGCAGAAGATGTGCCGGTGGTCGAAGGCTCCCAGCAGCCGGGTGTGCCCGGACAGCAGCATGCCGTTGCCGAACACGTCGCCGGACATGTCGCCGACGCCCACGCAGGTGAAATCCTCGCTCTGGATGTTGCGTCCCAGTTCGCGGAAGTGGCGTTTGACCGATTCCCAGGCGCCACGGGCGGTGATGCCCATCTTCTTGTGGTCATAGCCCTGGCTGCCGCCCGAGGCGAAGGCGTCGCCCAGCCAGAACCCATAATCGAGCGAGATGCGGTTGGCGATGTCCGAGAAGGTGGCGGTGCCCTTGTCGGCGGCGACCACCAGATAGGGATCGTCGCCGTCCTGGCGCGCCACATCTTTCGGCGGGACCACCGAACCATCGGCGTCCAGATTGTCGGTGATGTCCAGCAGGCCACGCATCAGCGTGCGGTAACACTCCACGCCCTCGGCAAGAAACGCTTCGCGCCCAGCGCTGGCGGGGGGCGGGTGCTTGACGACAAAACCGCCCTTTGAGCCCACCGGCACGATGACGGTGTTCTTGACCATCTGCGCCTTCATCAGGCCAAGGATCTCCGTGCGGAAATCCTCCCGGCGGTCGGACCAGCGGATGCCGCCGCGCGCCACCTTGCCGCCGCGCAGATGCACGCCTTCCATCCGTGGGGAATAGACGAACACCTCAACCCAGGGCCGTGGCAGCGGCAGGTCATCGATGGCCTGGCTATCGAGTTTGAAGGACAAATAGGGCTTGGCCGCCCCATCCGCCCCAGTCTGATAGGCGTTGGTGCGCAGCGTGGCGCCGATGAGAGTGACGAAGCGCCGCAGGATGCGGTCCTCGTCCAAATTGGTAACGGCGTCCAGTGCTGTTTCGATATCGGAACGAACCCTGGTTTCATCCCCCTCGTGGCAAGGT
This sequence comes from Azospirillum sp., assembly GCA_031546725.1. Classification (GTDB taxonomy): domain Bacteria; phylum Pseudomonadota; class Alphaproteobacteria; order Azospirillales; family Azospirillaceae; genus Azospirillum. The sequence continues at coordinate 11,507 of JAVBJZ010000049.1, read as the reverse complement.
TTTGCTGGATCGAAACGCAGCCGGAACAACCGAACGACCAGCCGGACGATCTCAGGATGCGCGGCGAGCGTCGCCTCGATGGTGTCCTGGGTGAAGGCGAAGCGCGCCTGACGCAGATATTTGGCGTAAGCGCGCAACACCGTCACATCGCCGGCCAACAGACCGGCGCGCAGCACGAGACGGTTGAAGCCGTCATCCTCCATGCGCCCTTCCCAGACGGCGGCGAAGGCGTTCTGGAAAGCCTCCTTCACTGCTGCGACCTGGACAATTTCGCGCGTCTGGGTGCGCAGGGAGAAGTCATGCATCCACACCGAGGCCGGGCGGCCACTGGCCTTGATCTCGAAAGGCTGTTCGGTGATGACCTTGAGGTCCATGTGCTCCAGCATGGGCAGCACGTCGGACAGCGGCACCGGGCTGCCCTCGTGGTAGACCTTGAAGCGCAGCTCCGCCGGCTCCGCCTCCAGCGGGCGGTAGAGATTGATGGCCAGCCGACCATGCGTCATCGTGGCTTCGATGCGCTCAATATCGTGGACGGCGGCTTCGGCGGTGAATTGCTCACGATAGCTGGTCGGGAAGGCGTCGGCGTAGCGCGCCATCAACACACCGGCGGTCTCCTCGCCGTGCGCCTCCGCCAGGGCGTCCTTGAGCTGGTCGGTCCAGTCCCGCGCGGCGGCCACCAGCCGCGCCTCGATTTCGGCCACGGAATGGCTGGGCCGCAGGCCGGGCTCCGTCTTGATGATGAAATGGATGCGCGCCAGCACGCTTTCGGCCAGCTGGGTGTAGAAGGCGCTGCACGTCCCGTTGAAGCCCGCCTCCAGGATCGCCTGTATGCGTTGGCGCAGCCCGGTGTCATAGCGGTCGCGCGGCACATAGACGAGGCAGGAGACAAAGCGCTCGAACGGGTCCTTGCGCACGAACAACGCCAAGCGCTGGCGCTCTTGCAGGTGCAGGATGCCAAGCGCGACCTCGTACAGCCCATCGACATCGACCTGGAACAGCTCATCGCGCGGATAATTGGCGATGATGTTCATCAGCGCCTTGCCGTCGTGGCTCTGCGGGTCGAATCCGGCGCGTTCGATAACGGCGGCCACTTTGCGGCGGACGAAGGGGATCTCGCGCGGGCTGCGGTTGTAAGCGGCTGAGGTGAACAGCCCGACGATCAGCCTTTCGCCGATGATGGTTCCATCGGCTTTGAAGCGCTTCACCAGGATGGCGTCCATATGCACGGGCCGGTGCACGGTCGAGTGCTTGTTGGCCTTGCTGACCATCAGCACGCGCGGGGCCCGCACGAACTCCCGCACCTCCGGCGCCTGGGTCTGGTAATGGCGCAGACCGTCGAACACGGTGAACTGGTCATCGCGCAAGATGCCCAGGCCGCTTCCCTCAACCAGGTTCAGCGCCGGCTCACCGCTGTTCGGGTCCGTCTCAAAGCGGTACTCGCGGTAGCCGAGATAGGTGAAATGATCCTCATCGGCCCAGCGCAGGAACGCCTCACCCTCCGCCACTTCATCGGCGGGCAGGGTAAGGCGCATGGCGTCGACTTCACCCAGGGCTTCGTGCATCTGCGCCCGCATCGCGCGCCAATCGACCACGGCGGCGCGGACGTCGTCCAGCACCCGCTCAAGCCCCGTGCGCACCCGCTCCAGCGTCTCAGCGGCGGAGAGCGCGTTGACCTCCACATGCATGAAGGACTCAGGTATCGCCTCTTCGGGGGCGGAATCCTGCTCGTACAAATCGCCCAGGCGGCCCTGGGCGTCGCGCTTCACCCGCACCACGGGATGAATCACCAGATGAACGGTCAGTCCCTGGCGATTCAGTTCAGAGGTAATGGAATCGACCAGGAAGGGCATGTCATCGTTGATGATTTCGATGACGGTGCGCGGCGATTGCCAACCGTGTTCTTCGATGCGCGGGGTGTAGACGCGCACGGCGGCCTTGCCGGGCAGGCGGTTTTGCCCCCATTGCCACATGGCGACGGCGCCACCGTAGAGCTGGTCAGCCGGCGCCTGCAAAATATCGTCCGGCGGTACATTGGCGTAAAACTGCCGGACGAAGCGTTCGGCCAGATCGGCGCGGTTCCGGTCAATGCGTCCACGAACCTGGCGGACCACTTCTTCGGTCAGTTCATCCTTAAGCTGCTCAGCCCGGAGTGCCATGTGCATTTCCCCTGCTACTCCTTTATGTCATTACTCACAAGGGTAGCCGATTCGTGGCGTCGAGCACCATGGGGTAATCACCCCTGCTGAGGGGATAACCATGCATTTTCGTTCGTTATCGCCATAGCGGTCTTGAGCGTTTGGAAGGCGTGGTTGATCTTCGATGAAAGAGTTAATCGCGGTTGGGAGCGCATGGTAAGCGCAGAACGGCTGTCATCAAGAGCATGGTGGACCCGATGCGGAAAAGCGAAAGGCCGCCTTGCGGCGGCCTTCTCGTAACGCTTTGATTTTTTTGAAAAACTGGGACTTTTGAGAAAAACTGGAGCGGGCGAAGGGATTCGAACCCTCGACCTCAACCTTGGCAAGGTTGTGCTCTACCCCTGAGCTACGCCCGCGCTCCGTGCGGCGAAATATACAGATCGGTTTGCGCAATGCAAGCGCCTCATTGCGATTTTTTCGCCGGTATGGACGAACCCCGGTGGGGCACGGTAAAAGTCGGGGCATGACTGATGCGCATCCCGAACTGGCTCCCCTGCCGACCTCCCCGGAACAGCTCCTGGCCCGTCTGGGCGCGCTGGGCGTTGCGACGGTCACGCACAGCCATCCGCCGCTCTTCACCGTCGAAGAAAGCAAGGCGCTGCGCGGCGCGATGCCGGGCGGGCATTGCAAGAACCTGTTCCTCAAGGACAAGAAGGACCAGCACTGGCTGGTTGTGGCGCTGGAGGATGCGCCGGTGGTGCTGAACAGCTTCGACAAGGTGATCGGCTCGGCGCGCCTGTCCTTTGCCTCAGCTGAACGGTTGTGGCGGGTGCTGGGGGTGCGGCCCGGTTCGGTGACGCCCTTCGCGCTGATCAACGACACGGCGCATCACGTCACCGTGGTCCTGCAAAAAGCGATGCTGGACCATGATGTGTTGAACTATCATCCTTTGATGAACGACCGCACCACGGCGATTCGACCGCAGGATCTGCTGGCCTTTATCGAATCATGCGGGCATCAACCACGGATCGTCGATTTCGGTGTTTCCTGAAATCTTGTTACTGACGCCCCGCGCGCTCATGTAATCAGCCAGTTTCAAACGAGACCAGTTCAAACGGGATACGTGAACGCCATGTTTTCTCCGCTGCCCAACAAGAGCGCCCCCACCGCCGCCGATCTCATCAAGGATGGTTCCGACCGGACCTTCATGGTCGACGTCATCGAGGGGTCGAACACCGTTCCGATCATCGTTGATTTCTGGGCGCCCTGGTGCGGTCCGTGCAAACAGCTTGGTCCGGCTATCGAGAAGGCGGTGCTCGCCGCCAAGGGGGCGGTGAAGCTGGTCAAGATCGACACGGACCAGCATCCGATGATCGCTCAACAACTGCGCGTGCAGTCGATTCCGGCGGTGTACGCTTTCTATCAGGGCCGCCCGGTGGATGGCTTCGTCGGCGCCAAGCCCGAGTCGCAGATCAAGAGCTTCGTCGAACGCCTCACCAAGCTGGTCGACGGCGCCGACGGCGCGGATGATATGCTGGACGACGCGCTGGCCCAAGCCAAGGAGGCGTTGGAGGCCGGTGACGCCGCCGTGGCGTCGGACATCTATGGACAGATCCTTCAGGCGATGCCGGACAACGCCGCAGCCTATGCCGGCATGGTGCGCTGCCTGATCGCCACCAAGGATTTGGAGCGCGCCCGGCAGATGATCGCCTCAGCGCCCGAGGCGATCGCCAAGGATAAGGAACTGCTGGCGGCGACCAGCGCCATCGAGGTGGCGGAGCAGGCGTCGACCGTCGGTCCCATCGCCGATCTGATGGAAAAACTGGCCCAGGACGAAAACGACCTCCAGGCGCGCTATGACCTCGCCATGGCTTTGTACGCCGCAGGCAAGCATGAATCGGCGGTCTCCGAGCTGTTGGATTCGGTGCGCCGTGACCGCGCCTGGAACGAGGAGGCGGCGCGCAAGCAGCTTGTCAAGCTGTTCGAGGCGTTAGGGCCGGTCAACCCGCTGACCATCTCGGCGCGCCGGCGGCTGTCCTCAATTCTGTTCAGCTAAGCGGCGTCAACCTGTTCGGCCTCGAAGGGGAGTCTATTTTATTGGCATGAGCCAGAGCCCCTTCGACCCGATTCTCGACCGTCTCCCGCAGGAGCTGCCTGTTTTCCCCTTGCCGGGGGTGCTGCTGCTGCCGCGTGGGCGGTTGCCGCTCAACATCTTCGAGCCACGCTATCTGGCGATGGTCGAAGACACGTTGGGCAACGGTCGGATGATCGGCATGGTTCAGCCAACCGACCCCTTCTCCCGCGCCAGGATTCCGGCGCTTTATGAGACCGGCTGCGCGGGTCGCATCACCTCCTTCGCCGAGACCGAGGATGGGCGCATGCTGATCACCTTGACCGGGGTGTGCCGATTCGTGGCGATGCGCGAGTTGTCGTGCGAACGGGGCTATCGCAAGGTCCAACCGGCGTGGGAACGCTTCAGCGCCGACCTGGATGATGAGGTGACGGGCGGCATCGACCGCGCGCGGCTGCTCGGTGGATTGAAGCGCTATTTCAAGACACAAGGCATCTCAACCAATTGGGAAGCCATCGAGGGCTCCCCGGACGAGCGCCTCATCACCTCGCTGGCGATGATCTGCCCCTTCGAGGCGAACGAGAAACAGGCGCTGCTTGAGGCCCCCGATCTGCCCGAACGCGCGAAACTCTTGATCGCGCTCATCGAGATGGCCATTCTCGACGATCACGACGGCGACGGCGCCACGCCGCCACGCCACTGATCCCATGGTTAAGACAATAATTCAGACAGGCGGCTTTTCATGAGTGCATCGACCCCCCAAGACAAAGCGGGTGAAAGCGTCGCGCCCGATTCGAAGTCGCCCGATGCGAAGTCACAGGCCCGCGTCGATCCGAAGCTGCTGGAACTCCTCGTCTGTCCGCTGACCAAAGGGCCGCTGCGCTACGACCATGAGCGCGGCGAGTTGATCAGCGAGCGCGCCAGCTTGGCCTACCCGATCCGTGACGGCATCGCGATCATGCTGATCGACGAAGCGCGCCGTCTGGACGACCATCCCACCCGAGGGGGGGAGACCCGTTGATGTCCGACACATCCGATGCGCCGGGGGCCGGCGCCCGGCGTTGGCCGGTTGAAGTGCGCCTCAAGAAGGCCGAGAAGCGGCTGGAGGTCGACTTTGACGATGGCCGCAGCGTCTCGCTGCCGGCGGAGTTTCTGCGGGTCCACAGCCCATCCGCCGAAGTGCAGGGGCACGGACCAGGGCAGAAAACGACACAGCATGGCAAGATGTATGTCGGCATCATGTCTTTGGAGTCGGTCGGGCATTACGCGCTGCGCATCATCTTCGACGATTTGCACGACAGCGGCATCTATACTTGGCCCTATCTGTACGAGCTTGGTGAGAACCAGGAGCGGCTGTGGGCCGACTATCTGGCCGAGCTGGAGGTAAAGGGCCTCAGCCGCGACCCACGGGCGCGCTGAATCCCTGTCTTGTGACATTATGGCGGCCATCATGGCAAAATCACGCAGCCGATATGCTTGTTCCGTGGGGGTCTGACGGCCAAAATTCTGGTAATAATATTACCCATCGGCCAAGGCGGTGGAAGACGATGCGAGGCGGCCTTGGCGGATAGCCCCTTCGGTACGACAACGGAATACCGCCATGAACATGGCTCTGCGGTCGGCCCACTCCATGGGCCTTGGCTTGGTGGCGACAAGCGTCGCGCATCGCCTGAACCAGGTCTTTACGGTGATTGTCCAATGGCATGAACGTGCGGCTTCACGCCGTGCGCTTGCCCGGCTCGACGACCGGATGCTGCACGACATCGCGGCCTCCAGCGTCGATGTGGAGCGGGAAATCTGCAAACCGTTCTGGCGGACGTAATATCCCGTCCCGGTGCGGGCGACGCACCGGGACCTGTCCGTTTCAACATCAGATGCAGTACTGCTGCAACGGTGCGAAGCCATTGAAGCAGACGGCTGAGTAGGTCGCCGTATAGGCGCCGGTGGCGTGGATGCGCACGCGGTCGCCGGCTTTCAAATCCACAGGCAGCGCATAGCCGGCCCGTTCGTACAGCACATCGGCGCTGTCGCAGGTCGGGCCGGCCAGCACCACGGTCTCGGTGTCAGCGTCTGATTCACCCAACACCTCGATGGGGTATTGGATGGCTTCGTCCATGGTCTCGGCCAGGCCGCTGAATTTGCCGATGTCCAGATAGACCCAGCGGTTTTTGTCCAGGGCCGATTTGCGGGCGACCAGAACCACTTCGCTCTCGATGATGCCGGCGCTGCCGACCATGCCACGGCCCGGCTCGACGATCATCTCGGGAATGCGGTTGCCGAAGTGACGGCGCAAGGATTCGAAAATCGCCTGCCCATAAGCGGCCGATGCCGGCACGTCGCTGCGGTAGCGCGTCGGGAAACCGCCACCCAAATTGATCATGCCCAGCTCAACACCCAGGGTTTCCAATTCCCGAAACAACTGGGACACGCTGTGGATGGCGTGGTCCCACTGGGTGACGTCCTTCTGCTGCGAACCGACATGGAACGACACGCCCCATGGCTCGACGCTCATGCTTTTGGCCTTCACCAGCAGATCGCGGGCCATCGCTAAATCGCAGCCGAATTTGCGCGACAGCGGCCATTCCGCTCCCTCGCCCGAGGTGAGGATGCGGCAGAACACGCGCGAACCCGGTGCGGCGCGTGCGATCTTTTCCAATTCCTCGACGGAGTCGAAGGCAAACAACCGCACGCCCAGTTCGAAGGCGCGGCGGATGTCGGATTCCTTCTTGATGGTGTTGCCATAGGAAATGCAGTCCGGCTTGCAGCCGGCATCCAGGACCATCTGAATTTCTGGTACGCTGGCCGTATCGAAGGCCGAGCCAAGGCTGGTCAGCAGCCCCAGGATTTCCGGCGCGGGATTGGCTTTGACCGCATAGAAAATCCGGGCTTCCGGCAGCGCGTCGGCCAGCGCGTGGTAATTCTGTTCGACGATATCGAGATCGACGACAAGGCAAGGGGTCGGCGGGCGGCGCTCCGCGAAGAAGCGCGCAATCTTCTCATTCATCCCAGACTCCCGGACGAAGCAAATTTTGGTAAGGATATGGCGGTGGTGCGGAGCGGCCGAACTGCAAATCTGATCGTATAAGCGGCGATCAGGCGTTCAGGCCGCCCATACTGGACTGCCGTAGAGCCGGGCTATGCCGTGTGTCCGGGGCGGACTGTGCGTAGAAATGTTGGAAACGGGTGGGGCTGCGCCCACCGACAACAACATGAACCATCGTAACCTCCAAATCGCCGCCTTGCTTAAGGGACGGTCGGAAATCACGCGTTACGTCGTTGCATAACCACGTCTCGATAAGACGAGGGGCGGGCCAGCGGCACGTGCGCTTGCGAGTCCGCGTTACATAAATCGAACGCCGGGCTGAGAAAAGAAAAAAATTGAGGGCGGTCGATGCCGACCAGGAGTCTTACCCATAACGCAACAGCCCCGCACCATGAGTCTTCAGCCAGGCGCGGGAGGTCTTCACCTCGGCGGTCAGACCGGCGCACACCGCCCAAAAGCGCGGGGAGTGGTTCATTTCCTTCAGATGCGCCACCTCATGCGCCACCACATAGTCCAGCACCGCCTCCGGCGTCAGGATCAGCCGCCAGGAGAAGGACAACCGGCCATTGGCGGCGCAGCTTCCCCAGCGGCTGCGGGTGTCGCGCACCGTCACCGCCGCCACCCGGACACCGAGTTGCGCCGCCTTGGCGCGGGATCGTTCGCTCAGTTCGCGCTTGGCTTCGTTCACCAAGAAGTCATGCACACGGCGGGCAAGATGTTCAACACGGCCACTGACCAACAGCACGCCATCCTGGTGTCGGGTCCCACCGCGTATTTCCGGCGCGTGGCGGATGATGTGATCAACCCCTAAAATCGGCACTGTCGCGCCATCGGCAAACGGCAAACGCGGCGGCAGCGCCGCGAAGCGCGCATGCAGCCAAGCGTTATGGTGGTTGAGAAAGCGGTGAAGCTCAGCCTCTGGAACGCCGACGGGCATCACCAGTTGAATCAGCCCACGACCAGCGTCTACCCGCAGCGTCAGCCGGCGGGTGCGGGCGCTTTCGCGCAGCTCGATAGGGGCGGGCAGGCCGGCGACCGCCAACGCCCGCACACCGCAGGAGGGACGGCGCTCAGTCATCACACCTGTATAGCGTGGCCTCTTCCGTGCACGCTAATACTCTGTCAGTTGTGATCTAAAGATCACAACTGACAGAGTATTAGCTTTTTTCTTTTCCCTCAAACGGCGGGCGGGCGCATCCGCGCCCTTGCCTTCGCGCGTATGGACGCGCGGGTCCTCAACGGTCCAGTCGCGCGCTCCCGCGCGCTCCGCAAAGCACAGCAGACAGAACACATGCCTTGATCCCATATCTTTGTATGAATGCCGGTTTGACACCGGAGGTAGTGACACAAGATAGTCAACGCTCACTCTCGTTGTGGAACGGAGCGGTCATGGGCCAACCTACCGAAAACATACGAATCGGGCGACCAGAGCAAGACCCGCCGGTCGATCGGGAAGCTTTGCTGGACGCCCTGTTGGCCACGGGGGGGGAGCGTCTGGCGATGCTCGATCTGGCGGCGCGCTTTCTTGTGGTGAATCGCCCGTTTGCTCTGGCGCTTGGATGTTCCCCGGAAGAGATCGAGGGGCGGACGCTGTTTGATCTGGGGCTTCCTCAGGCTACGGCGCTGGTGGCGCAGATGCACGCCGTCGCTGCTTTGGGGGGTGCGTTCACGGTCGGTGGGCTGCTGCCGGACGGCGACGTGACATTGACGCCGGAGCGCGACGCCGCCGGTGCGGTATGGGCGGTGGTGGCGCGCGGTGGTGATCCGGCGTCTCTCGCCCGGACCGCCAAGAGCCGCTTTCTCTCCACCCTCAGCCACGATGTGCGCCAACCCATCCAGGCCATGCAATTGTTTCATCACCTGCTGCTGGGCCGGGTGAATGATCCGAAAACCCTCCAGGTGGTGCAACGTCTTGGCGACGCCATGGAGGGGGTGGAGGGTTTTATCCGCTTTGTCCTCGAGGCGGCGTCGCTGGAGGGCGGTCTCGTGCAGCCGCAACGCCGCTCCGTTGCGGTGAACGACATGCTGAGCGCGCTGCTGCAAGAGTTTGAGGCCAAGGCCGAGGCCAAAGGGCTGCGCTTGTTGGTGCGCCCGTCCGAACTGCGGGTGTCCACCGACCAGAATCTGGCGGAGCGCCTGTTGCGTCATCTGCTGGACAACGCGATTCGTTACACCGAAACGGGAGGTGTGCTGATCGGCGCGCGCCGGCGCGGCGCGCTGCTGCGTCTTCAGATGTGGGATACCGGCATGGGTATTCCCGAGGCTGACCTACCGCTGCTGTTCGATGATTTCCACCAGATCATGGGGCGCGAGCGCATCAGGGGGCATGGCCTTGGCCTGCCCTTGGTGCGCCGCCTGGGCGGCGTGCTCGGCCATCCCGTCAGCGTTCGTTCGACGCTTGGCCGCGGCACGGTCGTATCCGTCGATATGCCCATCGCCGCTGGCCAGGGTTGAACAGAAAACAATTTAAAAGAGAAAAGACTATGCCCCGCCTCATTCTGCTGGCTACAGCGTTTATCCTTGCCATAACCACAGGGCCGGGTTTTGCACAGACCGTGACCGTTGAGGACGCCACGGTGATCAAAACCATGATTTCCGAGGGGCTGAAAACCTTTCCCCCTGCGTGCATATTCAAATGCCCCACTGAGTATCGCTGGGCCGGTGAGCCCCAGGTGATTTCAGCCGTTGATCACTACGACGTCACGCTACCGGCGCTGACGATAGAGGCCGGTCTGAAAACACGGTTCGATGTGGGGGAGATTCATCTGAAGGTTACTCCCAGGCCCGACGCCAACTATGCGGTGGAGGTGATCCTGCCATCCGCCATAAGCGTCCGCCAGGGTGATGCCCCAGCCGGAGCGATCACCATCGGCAACCAGCGCTTTACCGGCGTGTGGTCGCCCGCCGCACAGATTTTTCTTACGATAGACAGCGCCTATAAGGATGTGGTGGTGGTTGACGCCATGGCCGAGGATAACAGCAGGCTGCGCGTTGGCTCGCTGAGCGTAATGCAAGAATTCCGGCTGGATAAGGCCGACACGGCGAGCGGTACGGAGACCATAAGATTCAGTGACCTGATGCTGACCGATCGGCAAGAAAACCCCCGGCTGATGATTGGCGGGATGGCCATGGAACTCGGCTATGACCACCTCGATATCAGCAAGACAGAGGACGATCAGGATGCCGTTGCCGACACCAAATCGCTGTGGGACGGAATACTGAACGGCGTATCGATCAACGCTCGGATCAGCGGCCTGTCCGGCAGCCTTGAGAAGGAGCGCGTGGGCTTCGACCAATTGTCCTTCGCCATAAGCGCGCTCAATCTGGACAAAGAAACCTCAACCATTTCCTTGGACGTCAAGGCTGACGGGTTAAAGCTCCCTTTGTATGTCCCGATCATCGAGATCTTCAAGCCCAAGCAGCTCAACGCGCGGGTCTTGCTGGATAAACTGCCCAATACCGCGACTGCCTCGTACCTATTCTCTCTGGCGGGGATAAAACAAGAGGATACCCCCGCTTCCCTGCAAAAGAAGCTGTTTGAAGCGATCAGCAAAGCGGGTGCGGAACTGCGCGTCGAGCGGGTGACGTTCGATAATTCTCTCCTTTCGGCCAGCATCACCGGCGCAGCACGGATGGCGGAGCCAGCGGAGGGACAGACGGCGTTCAAGCCCGTCGGTGGGGCTGAAATCAGCCTGCGTGGCCTGGATCTTGTCATACAGCGCGGCCGGGATGGGATCGCCACACTGAAGAAGCAGAAGGCGGACGCCGCCCTGAATTTAAAAATGCAGGAGATGGTGGCGAAACTCCTTGCGCTTCAACTTCTCGGCCAACAGAGCAAGGACGCCGACGGTGCGGAGCTGCGCACCTACAAGATCGAGGCGACGCCAACGGGCGCGATCCTGCTCAACGGCGGCGATATAAAAACGCTGAAGAAGTTGTGATCTCCTAAAGAAGGGGGTGTTTCATGCCGACGCCGTCCTTTGTGCTGGCCATCGATCAAGGCACGACATCGACGCGGGCGATGCTGTTCGACGGCAACGGAGCGCCGGTTGCAACGGCGCAGCGTGAGTTGCGGCAATTCTATCCAGCCGATGGGCAGGTTGAGCACGACCCGGAAGATATCTGGCGCGACACCGTCGCCGTTCTGCGCGGCGCCGTGGAAAAGGCCCGGATACCGGTGGCATCCATCGCCGCTGTTGGCGTCACCAACCAGCGCGAGACCACCGTGCTGTGGGATCGCCGGACTGGCGAGGCGGTG
>JAVBJZ010000006.1:0-68945 GCA_031546725.1 Azospirillum sp. | reverse complement strand
TCGCGTGGTTCCGCCACACGGACCTGAAGATCGCCGGCGCGCACCCGCTCGGCCGCGCCGATCAGGGCGGAAATGGGACGGACCAGCATGGTGGCGACGTTCAGACCCGCCCACACCGCCGCCAGCAGCAGCAGCAGCGCGACGATGACGAAAATCGCGGTAAAGGTGATCTGCAGGCTGCCGCGCTGCCCCTCCAGCTCGGTGTAGGAGCTGACCGCACCCTTTGCCGCCGCGTAATGCGCCAGAACCTTCGATTCGACGACGCGGCCGACATAGAGATAGGTGTCGACGTAACGGTCGAGGCGGATCAGCGCCCGCACACGATCATCGCTCTCGTGCACGATCAGCACGACCTCACCGTTGCGGGCCTGCTGCAAGGCGCTGTCGGCGATCGGGTCGAATTCCAGCGCGAAGCTGAAGCCGGAGCGCGCCAGAATACGACCCGTGGTGCCGGTGAACACGATGGCTTCGGACAACGCGCGCAACGCCGCCTGAGTCGACACGACCTGATCGAATCGGTCGGAATCGGCGGATAGAAGCACCGCTTCCTGGTTCAGGTCGTTGGCCATGGCCAGCGCGTCGGCGCGGATGTTTTGCTGGTGTTCGTGCAAATAGGCGCTGGCGACCTCAAGCGACTCGTGAATGGCGGTGCGGACCTTGTCGCTGAACCAGGATTGGACGCCGACATAGAAGAAAACCGCTGAAAACGTCGCCACCACGATGGCGGGCGCCACCGCCAGCAGGCTGAACACCGCCACCAACCGCACATGCAGGCGCGAGCCCGCCATGCCACGGCGGTGGCCGATCCAGATTTGCACGATGCGCCGGGCCACCAGGACTCCCAGCAGCAGCAGCAGCACCATGTCGAGAATAAGCAGCAGGCTGACGGTGCGCGGGTTCGACGCGCCAAACCTTGTGCCTTCCGTCAGCGCGGCGTAGGTGGCGAAGCCGGCCAGAATGGCGGCCAGGCTGAGCGCCACGGCCAGGCGTTTGGCAAGCCGGACACTCTCGGCCCAGCGCGCGAGCCGGGTCCAGAGAGCCGCCGATTTCTCCACCGATTTTTCTGAGGTCTGAAGCGACATGATACCGGCTACAGGATGTTGCCGGAAAGGTACATATCTGTTGCCGAGTTGCCAAGCCGCTTCACAAGCATAATAAAAAAGCCCTTTGCCCGGTGTGCAATTCGATTTTTGGCGGGACGCCATGTCACATCTATATCACGGCTTCCCACAGGGCTCACTTCAGTCCCCGCACGACCTGGATATCCAGTTCACGAATTTTCTTGCGCAAGGTGTTGCGGTTCAACCCCAGCATCTCCGCCGCCTTGATCTGGTTGCCGCGCATCACCGACAGGCTGAGCGTGATGAGCGGTCGCTCCACCTCGCGCAGGACGCGGTCATACAGACCCTTGGAGGGGACGCTGTCCCGGTGGGCGGCGAAATATTCCTTCAGGTGCCGTTCGACCGCAGAGCCAAGACCTTCGTTAACGCTCTCTTCCACAACCACGGGCGCCGGGGTGGCGTCGGCCAATTCACCCTCGATCACATCGATGCCGATGACCTCCTGCGTGTACAGGGCCGCCAGACGGCGCACGAGATTTTCCAACTCACGCACATTGCCTGGCCAGCGGTAACGCTTCAGCCTCTCCATCGCCGGCGGGTCGATGCTCTTGTTCGGCAATCCCTGCGCCACCCCCTGGTTGAGGAAATGGCGGAGCAGCAGGGGCACGTCCTCCATACGCTCACGCAGCGGCGGCAGACGGATCGGCACCACGTTGAGGCGGTAGAACAAATCCTCGCGGAACAGGCCCTGGTGGATCAGCGTGCGCAGATCGCGGTGCGTGGCGGCGATGATACGGACGTTGGTTTTGATGGCCGTACGCCCGCCGACCGTCGTGTATTCCCCCTCCTGAAGCACGCGCAGCAGGCGGGTTTGCGCCTCCAACGGCATGTCGCCGATTTCGTCGAGAAAGAGCGTGCCGCCCTGCGCCTGCTCGAAGCGACCGGTGGAACGGTTGACGGCGCCGGTGAACGCCCCCTTCTCATGGCCGAACAGCTCGGATTCGATCAGCTCACGCGGGATCGCCGCCATGTTGAGAGCAACGAAGGGACCGTTGCGGCGCTTGCCATAATCGTGCAGGGCGCGCGCCACCAACTCCTTGCCCGTGCCCGATTCACCCGTCAGCATCACCGTCAGATCGGTGCCCATCAGACGGGCGAGCACACGGTAGATCTCTTGCATCGCCGGTGAACGACCGATGACCGGAAGCGGCTCTTCCTCGGGCGTGTCGGCAGCCAGCTCCCCCCTGGCCTGGCTTGGCTTGAGCGCCCGCTCGACCACCGCGATCAGTTCCTTGAGGTCGAAAGGCTTGGGCAGATACTCGAAGGCGCCCCGCTCCGCCGCCTTCACCGCCGTGATCAGCGTGTTCTGGGCGCTCATCACGATGACCCGCAGTTCCGGGCGAAGTTTCTTGATGCGTGGGATGAGATCCAAGCCGTTTTCGTCCGGCATCACCACGTCGGTGATGACCAAATCCCCCTGCCCGTCCGCAACCCAACCCCACAAGGTCGAGGCGGCGCCGGTGGTGCGCACGTCATAGCCAAGCCGCGCCAGGGCCTGCGTCAGAACGGTGCGGATGGCGCGGTCGTCATCCGCAACCAATATCGTCGCCGCGACCATCAGCGCCCCTCCCATTCTTTGTGAACCGCGACCGTTCGGCTTGGGTTTTGGGGAGCAGAGCCCTTAAGTCCAGGATGGCGGGCTTCATCATGCATGGGCAGCGATACCTTGAAGACGGTCCGGCGCGGCTGGCTGTCGAAGTCGATGACCCCACCATGGTCGTCGATGATCTTCGCGACCAGCGCAAGACCAAGGCCGGTTCCGTTGAGCTTCGTCGTAACGAAGGGATCGAAGAGATTGGCGCGCAAATCCTCGGGGATGCCATCCCCGTTGTCTTGCACGCAAACCAGCAACGGCAAGGGCATCCGCCTCTTCCCATCCGGCAACGCCATGCGCACGCCTTGCTGGTAGGCGGTGGACAGCACGATCTCACCACCAAGAGCGGGACAGGATTCCGCGGCGTTCTTGACCAGATTGAGCAAGACCTGAACCAGTTGATCGCGGTTGCCGTAGACGGGCGGCAACGACGGGTCGTAGCGTTCGATGAACCGGATGTTCCGGGCGAAGCCGCTTTGCGCGATCCGGCGCACATGCTCGAGCACGGTGTGGATGTTCACCGGACCACGGTCGAGCGGTCGGCTGTCGGAAAACACCTCCATCCGGTTGACCAGCGCGACGATGCGGTCCGCCTCGTCGCAAATCAGGCGCGTCAACTCGCGGTCTTGTTCGGGAACACTGTCTTCCAGCAACTGGGCGGCGCCACGGATGCCGGACAGCGGATTCTTCACCTCATGCGCCAGCATGGCCGCCATCGCCGTGACCGAGCGCGCGGCGTTGCGGTGGGTGAGGGAGTTGTCGATCTTGCGCGCCAGGGAGCGTTCATGCAGCGTCACGACCATCCATTCGGATTCGTCGCCCATCGTCGCCACCTGCACCGTCACGCTGCGCGGTCCGCTGCGCGGGGTGTGGATGGTGACGCCTTCCTGGGACGCCACCATGCTGCCGCGCCGCACCTGCTCCAGCATGGCCACCACCGGGCTGTCCGGCGGCAGCAAATCGGTCAGGAGCGCGCCTTCCATCATGCTGGCGCTGACGTCGAAGAATTCCTGCGCCTCCAGGTTCACGTAGCGGATCTCACCCACCTCATCGATGGCCAGCACCGGATCAGGCAGCGCGTTGAGCACGGCGAGGGGGTCAACAGAGCCATGCCGCCGCAGGCGTGCTGGCCGCTTCTTCGGCCCTTTCCCCAGAGCCGGCGTCGCCACGCGCGCGGACATCAAGCGGCCATTCTCTCGATCGCCGGCTCATAAAAGCGGCGGATGCGCTCGCGCACCGCGTCGGGGCCTTCGATCAGATTGATTTCGGAGCGGAACTCCGCCGAACCCGGCAAGCCTTTGGAATACCAGGAAATATGCTTGCGGGCGACGTGCACGCCCGGCACGATTCCGTAATGGCTGAGCATGGCGTCGAAATGCTCGAGCACAATCTCCAGTTGTTCATGCAGCGGCGGGTCGGGCAGACGCTCACCGCTGCGCAGATAATGCATGACCTGCGCGGGAAACCATGGCCGCCCGTAGGTTCCACGGCCAATCATCACGCCGTCCGCCCCGGATTCCGTCAACGCCCGGTCCACGTCATCGAAGCTCTGGATATCGCCATTGACGACCACCGGGATCGACACGGCCTCCTTTACGCGCCGCACGAAGAGCCAATCGGCGGTCCCGTTGTACATCTGATTGCGGGTGCGGCCATGGATGGTGATCATTTTAATGCCGCATTCCTCGGCGATCCGCGCGAGGCGCGGCGCGTTCAGAGTGGTGTGATCCCAGCCCATGCGGGTCTTCAGCGTCACCGGGACGTTCACGGCCTTGACCGTCGCCTCGAGGATACGCCCGGCCAGCGGTTCGTCGCGCATCAGCGCCGACCCGGCAAACCCGTTGACCACCTTCTTGACCGGGCAGCCAAAATTGATGTCGACGATGGTGACGCCGCGGTCCTCGTTCAGCTTGGCGGCTTCCGCCATGACCTCCGGCTCGCAGCCGGCGAGTTGGACGGCCATGGGAAACTCCTCCGGCACGGTCTCGACCATGCGCAGGGTTTGGCGATTCTCGCGGATCATCGCCTGGCTGGCGATCATCTCGGAGACGACGAGTCCACACCCCGTGCGCTTCACCAAACGGCGAAACGGCAAGTCGGTGACGCCCGACATCGGCGCGAGAATCACCGGGTCGGATAGGGGAATGGAGCCGATCTGAATGGCCATGTGACTCTGCTCTCTTGCGCTAACCGCCTATTATAGAGGCGTTTTTGATGTTTGCCGTAATTTTGTGCATATTATCACGCGGCCAGAGCGCTGTACAAGCCGCTGATGGTCAGGCCCCGCCTCTGAACAATAGGATGTCCGCGACGAATTTGACGCCGACATAGGCAAGCGTGAGCAAAAGATAGGCAATCAGCACCAGTCTGGCGGCGGTGCGGCCCTTGACGCCGGTTCGGACATGGGCGAACAGCAGGCCGCCGATCACCACGAACGAGGCCAGGGAAAAGAGCGTCTTGTGGTCGAGACGCAAGGTCATGCCCTGCTCATAGTGCAGCACGGTCATCCCCGACGCCAGGCCGAGGCCCAGCACGATTTCCGACGCCGCCAGCAGCCGGACCTGCAGGCGCTCGCTCTCCGCCATCGGCGGCAGAAAGCGGGTGAGCGTGGTCGGATTCTTTGCCTTCAGCGCCCGCTGTTGCAGGAACGCCGCCAGTGACGCCACCGCAGCCAAGGTCAGCAAGGCGTAGGTGAAGACCGAGACGGTGATGTGCAGGTCAATCCAGAGGTGCGGCGCCCCCCCGTGCAGATCCGGCGCTCTGGTTCCTTCCGCCAGCGTCGCCAACGCCGCGACGGCGACGAGATAGGGCAACAGCAGCGGCGACAGCCGCCAGGCCGAACGGGTGAGGACACACAACCCGGCGAACAGCACCATGCAGGCGGCGATGGTCACCCACAGCGCCATTGGCAAGCCGGTCTGCCAGCTTTCGCCGATGCGCGCCGCCACCCAGGCCACCGGCCCGAGCACAGCCAGCGCCAAAGCCCCCCAGAAGGCGGCGGAGCGGCCTTGCTCGCCGGCGCCACCGACGGTCCGATAGGGGTAAAGCGACGCCGGCAGCAAGGCCAGCAGCGCCGTAAGGCTGAAGACGAGGTTCTGCGATATCACTGGCCGGTCATGCCCTTTCCTATCCCCTTGGGGCCTGCCTCTTGGCGGAGACCGGGGGACAGGTTAGGCTTCGCCGCATCGCCGTCAAGTCCGCAAATCATCCGAGGCCCCTTCCCTATGCCCTCCTGCAGCGTGCTGATCGTCGCCGGTGGTTCCGGCCAGCGCTTCGGCGCCGGACGCCCAAAACAATACCACGCTCTCGCTGGTCGGGCGGTGCTCCGCCACACGGTCGAGGCGTTCTTGCGGCATCCGGCGATCGGCGCGGTGCGGGTGGTGATTCACCCCGCGCACCGCGATCTTTATGACGCCGCCATCGCCGGCCTGCCCCTGCCCGCCCCGATTTCCGGTGGCGCCACGCGGCAGGAATCGGTTCGCAATGGACTGGAGGCTCTGGCCGGTAGTGCACCAGACTTCGTTCTGATCCACGACGCCGCCCGCCCCCTGATCGACGCCACCACCATCCAGGGAGTGATCGACGCGCTGGCCGAGTGGCCGGGCGCTATCGCCGCCGTGCCGGTCACCGACACGCTGAAGCGCAGCAACGGCGGCGTGGTCGGCGCCACCGTGGATCGTGGCGGGCTGTGGCGGGCGCAGACGCCGCAGGGGTTCCGCTATCCCGCCATCCTCGCCGCCCACCACGCGGCGCGCGGGCTCGACCTGACCGATGACGCCGCCGTCGCCGAGCACGCGGGGCTGGCCGTCGCCCTGGTGGCTGGTATGGAGGAAAACTTCAAAGTGACCACGCAAGACGACCTTGCCCGCGCCGAAAGCATTCTCGCCCGACGCCTGGACGACATCCGCACCGGATCAGGCTTTGACGTGCACCGCTTTACCGCTGGGGATGCGGTGATGCTCTGCGGGGTCCGCGTGCCGCACACGCACGGGCTGGAGGGGCATTCGGACGCCGATGTCGGGTTGCACGCCTTGACCGACGCCCTTCTTGGAGCGATTGGTGATGGTGACATCGGCAGCCACTTCCCCCCCACCGACCCGCAATGGCGCGGAGCCGACAGCGCGGCGTTCCTCCGCCACGCCGTGGCGCTGGTGCGTGCGCGGGGTGGCCGCATCGCGCATGTCGATGTGACGGTGATTTGTGAACGTCCCAAAGTCGGTCCCCACCGGGACGCCATGGTGGCGCGGGTCGCCGAACTGCTGGGCATCGGCGGCGATCGCGTCAGCGTTAAGGCCACGACTACCGAACGCCTGGGCTTTACGGGCCGGGGCGAGGGCATCGCCGCGCAGGCGGTGGCGACCGTGCGTTTGCCGGAATAGGAATTGAGGAGAGAAAGTATGTTTCCAGAGCATATCCGCGCCCAGGCTGTCGCGCTGCTGGCTGAGTATGGACAGGCCGGCCTGACGGTCACCACCGCCGAATCCTGCACCGGCGGCCTTATCGGCGGAGCGATCACCGCGATTCCCGACTCCTCGCGCATCTTCGAGCGTGGCTTCGTCACCTACGGCAACGACGCCAAAGCCGAACTGCTGAACGTGCCACGGGAATTGCTCGCCGCCCATGGCGCGGTCAACCCCGATGTGGCGCTGGCCATGGCGACCGGCGCGCTGGCCCGATCAAAGGCGGATGTGGCTGTGGCGGTTACCGGCATCGCCGGGCCGGGTGGTGGCAGTAAGGCTAAGCCGGTGGGCCTCGTCTACATCGCCACGGCGGTGCGCCATGGGCCGACCAAGGTGTATGAGCATATTTTCTCTGGCGACCGGGATTCGGTGCGCTTGCAAACAATGGAATGCGCGCTGGATTATTTGCGGGCGGCGCGGCCTGGAGCATCGTGAAAACAAGATTTCCTGGCGGCGGTATTCTTGGCCCTGTTGCTTGGAGCAAGCTTTCCCGCTGCCGCCACAGACGGCAAAAAGGCTAGGAGACCATGAGGAGTGCGTAAATTATTATGATTCTTGATGACTGCGTCATGTATTGTAATAAATTTATGCTTAATTATATCTGATAATTTCTTGCCCTCCAATCCGTTCCTGGGTATAGAATCTTAAGAATATTTCTTTCTGATGCCCTTGCCCTGGTGGGAAGCCTCCCAAAAACTGATAGTTATAAAAATGGAGATCGGCTCATGGGAATTTTGGAGACCGTGTGGGAGCGCATTGAGCGGATTAAAGAAGAGGCGCTATCACGGCAGGTCAAGGTCAAACGAAGAATGACGAAGAAGCACTTCGGTCTTCGTCCCAGGAAAACCATTAAGCAAGCGGCGGATACCGCCGAACAGACCACAGTGTTGACGCCATCACAGCGGCTCAAGGTCGAACAGACAATGGTGATGATCGCCAATCTGCCATCCCTTCCGATTGATGAAGGCGACCCAACCGCTTTTCTTTATGATAAGCACGGCCTACCGCGCTGAAGCATGGTCATCGACACTTCGGCGATTATCGCCATCCTGAATAAAGAACCGGAAGCAGAGATCTTTGCCACCAAGATGGCTGGTGCAACCATCTGTCGACTCTCCGCCGCCAGCTTTGTTGAAGCTGGCTTGGTCGCACGGCGTGATCCAACCGGAGCTTGGCGACAGGCGTTGGAGCAGTTGATTTCTATCTACAAGATTCAGATCGAACCGGTCAGCAAGCAGCAAGCTCAGATCGCACTTGATGCGCTCTATCGGTTTGGCAAGGGAACCACCGGACACCCGGCTGGCCTGAACTATGGTGACGGCTTTTCCTACGCGCTGGCGATCGACGCCAACGAACCATTGCTGTTCAAGGGTGACGACTTCCCCGCGACTGATGTGAAGACGGCCAACGCTGAGCTTTGATCTGGATTTCATCACCATAGTGAATGCGGATCTCGACCTCAAGGCTTCCATCCTCGGCCAGCTCGGCGTTGCCAGAGCCACGGATGGGGTCCATTTCGTCACAGCCCTCGAAGTCGAAGAAGATGATGCTGACGCCGGTTTCACACTCCAGACCGGCCTGAAGGGCGCCGAACACCATTTCGCCACGCCCATCCGCATCGAAGCGGATGTAGGCGGGCTCAAGCAAGTCAAGATACGCGCGGTCCCACTGGTCGGCTTCGGTAAGCCGCCATTTACCAAGCACGGCGCAGGGGCGGTGTGGCGGGATGATTTTGCGGTCCTTCGGGTTTGTGGTTGGCAGTAGAGAAAACGCAGGCCCTCTTCACGCCGGATTAACCGATGCCTTGGCTGTGTTCGGCGCACCATAGAGCTGTGTGGCGCGGGTTTCGAAGGCGTGCACCATGCGCTTCACCGCTTCGTTGAACAGCACACCCATGATTTTTTGCAGCACCTTTGAGCGAAACTCGAAATCAACGAAGAAGTCGACGCACACGCCTTGGGGATGGGGGGTGAAGGTCCAATGATTGTTCAGGTATTGGAAGGGGCCGTCAATGTATTGCACATGGATCGACCTGCCCTCCTCGTTCAATTCCACGCGCGAGGTGAAGCGCTCGCGCACCATCTTGAAGCCGATGATGAGATCGGCGAACATCACATCGCCCTCGCGCTTGCGGATGCGCGAGGCCATGCACCAGGGTAGGAATTCCGGGTATCGGTCCACCTCGGCGACGAGCTGGTACATCTGGTCCGGCGTGTAGGGCAGGATTTTCTTTTCTGCGTGCGTGGGCATGCCCCCTCCCCGTCTCTAACCGACCGTTGCGAGGTGAGCCGCGCGGGCGGCGCGCAAGCTCTGGAAGTCGGCGCCGGCATGGTAGGAAGAGCGAGTCAGCGGAGTCGCCGCCATCATCAAAAAGCCCTTGGCGCGGCCAAGACGGGCATAACCCTCGAACTCCTCCGGTGACACGAAGCGGTCCACCGCCGCGTGCTTGGGGGTCGGTTGCAGATACTGGCCGATGGTCATGAAATCCACGTCGGCGGCGCGCAGATCGTCCATCACCTGGGCGACCTCCTCCTTGCTCTCCCCCAGACCGACCATGATTCCAGATTTGGTGAACATCGACGGGTCCAATTCCTTCACCCGCGCCAACAAGTGCAGCGAGGTGAAGTAACGGGCCCCCGGACGGATGGTCGGGTAGAGGCGCGGCGGGGTCTCCAGATTGTGGTTGAAGACATCGGGCTTAGCCGCGACCACGGTCTCCACCGCGCCCTTCTTCTTTTGGAAGTCGGGGGTGAGGATCTCAATCGTTGTTTCGGGTGCGGCGGCGCGGATGGCGCGGATGGTGCGGGCGAAATGCTCCGCCCCGCCGTCATCGAGATCGTCGCGATCGACCGAGGTGACCACCACATGGCGCAAGCCAAGCTGGGCGACGGCTTCGGCGACATGCTCGGGCTCGTGCGGGTCGAGCTGGTCGGGCCTGCCGGTCTCGACGTTGCAAAAGGCGCAGCCGCGCGTGCAGACGGAGCCGAGAATCATGAAGGTGGCGTGTTTGTGCTTCCAGCACTCCCCAATATTCGGGCAGGCCGCCTCCTCGCACACGGTATGGAGCTTTAGGCCGCGCATGAGCTGGCGAGTCTGGTGGTATTCCTCGCTCATCGGGGCCTTGACGCGAATCCAGGCGGGCTTGCGCTGGATCGGGTTGTCCGGCTTATGCGCTTTTTCGGGATGGCGAAGCTTTTCCGGCTGATCGGTGGCGGTCATAACGTAAGCAAACTCCTATCAGCCAGTCTGGCGCGGTGTTGAATGAAATGAGTGATTGAGAGGGTCCCTCTCAATCACTCGAAATCCACTTTAGAAATGGATAGCCCGCCCGTAGGCATCAAGGACGGACTCGTGCATCATCTCCGACAAGGTCGGGTGCGGGAACACCGTGTGCATGAGTTCAGCCTCGGTGGTCTCCATGGTCTTGGCCACCGTGTAACCCTGGATCAGCTCGGTGACCTCCGCGCCGATCATGTGGGCTCCCAGCAACTCGCCGGTCTTGGCGTCGAACACCGTCTTGACCATGCCTTCCGGCTCGCCCAGGGCGATGGCCTTGCCGTTGCCGATGAAGGGAAAGCGTCCGACCTTGACGTCGTAGCCTTTTTCCTTCGCCTTCTTCTCGGTCATTCCCACCGACGCCACCTGCGGGTGCGAGTAGGTGCAGCCGGGAATCTTGCTGGGGTCGAGCGGATGGACATCCTTCTTGCCGGCGATCTTCTCGATGCAGATGACTCCCTCGTGGCTGGCCTTGTGCGCCAGCCAGGGCGGCTGCGTCACGTCACCGATGGCGTAGACGCCCGGTTCGCCGGTCTCGCACCATTCGTTGGTGACGATGTGGCCACGATCCAGCTTCACCCGCGTGCCCTCGAGGCCGAGATTCTCGGTGTTCGGGCTGATGCCCACCGCGACGATGACGCGGTCCACCGTGATGTCCTCGCTCTTGCCGTTGGCCTCGACGGCCACGGTGACGTTGTCCGCCCCTTTGCGCAGATTGCCAGCCTTGGCGCTGGTGATGATGCGCATGCCCTGCTTTTCAAAGGCCTTGCGGGCGGCGGTTGAGATTTCCTCATCCTCGACGGGGAGGATTCGGTCCATCACCTCAACCACCGTCACCTTGGAGCCGAGCGCGTTGTAGAAGCTGGCGAACTCGATGCCGATGGCCCCCGAACCGATGACCAGCAGCGATTTCGGGAATTTATCGGGCGTCATCGCCTTGCGGTAGGTCCACACCAGCTTGCCGTCATCCTCCAGGCCGGGCAGCGTGCGCGCCCGCGCCCCGGTGGCGATGATGATGTGCTTGGCGCCGAACGTGCCGACGGGCGCGCCGGTCTTGGTGACGGCGACTTGACCCTTGCCGGCCAGCTTGCCCTCACCGTCGATGACCGTGACCTTGTTCTTCTTCAGCAGGTGCTTGACGCCGCCGTTAAGCTGGCTGGCGACCTTGCGGGAGCGCTGGACCACTTTTTCCAGATCGAAGGTGACGCCGCTCACCGCCAGGCCATAATCAGCCGCGTGCCGGGTGAGGTGCATGACCTCCGCCGAGCGCAGCAGCGCCTTGGTGGGGATGCAGCCCCAATTCAGGCAGATGCCGCCGAGGTTTTCACGCTCCACCACCGCCGTGCGCAGGCCGAGCTGGGCGGCTCTGATCGCCGCCACATAACCACCCGGACCGGAGCCGATGACGATGACATCGTAATTCATGTCGACCATAAACCGGCCCCCCTTACAGCAGCATGCTCAACGGGTCCTCGATCAGCGCCTTGAACGCCGCAAGGAATTCCGCACCGACGGCGCCGTCCACCACCCGGTGGTCGACGGACAGCGTGCAACTCATCATCGTGGCGATAGCCAAGGCCCCATCCTTGACGATGGGCCGTTGCTCACCCGCCCCGACCGCCAGGATGCAGCCCTGCGGCGGGTTGATGATGGCGGCGAAGTCGCGCACGCCGAACATGCCCAGATTGGACACCGAGAAGGTGCCGCCCTGGTATTCCTCCGGCTTCAGCTTGCCGTCGCGGGCGCGCTTGGCCAAATCCTTCATGGCGTTGGAGATATCCGCCAGGCCCTTGCCCTCAGCCGCCTTGATGATCGGCGTGATCAGGCCGGTGGGGGTGGAAACCGCCACGGAAACATCGGCGTGTTCGTACAGCAGAATGCCTTCATCCGACCAGGCGGCGTTGGCCGCCGGCACTTTCCGCAACGCCAGCGCCACCGCGCGGATGATGAAGTCGTTGACCGACAGCTTGTAGGAATCCGAACGACCGTTCAGCTCCGCCCGCACCTTCATCAGCGCGTCGAGCCGGCAATCGACGGTCAGGTAGAAATGCGGCACCGTCTGCTTGGCTTCGCTCAACCGGCGCGCGATGGTCTTGCGCATGGAACTGTTGGGCTGAAGCGTGTAGCGCATGCCCAGCTTGTCTGAATAATCCCTGGCGTCGACGCCTGCCGCCGGCTTGGCCGCCGGAGCGGGCGCGGTTGCTGTTGGGGGCGCCGCCGCCGGAGCCGCCGTCGCCTGCGGCTGGGCGGACGGGCGAACGCCACCGGCCTTCGCCGCCTCGACATCGGCCTTGACGATACGCCCGTACGGGCCGGAGCCCTTCACCGACGCAAGATCGATGCCGGCCAACTGCGCCAGACGGCGGGCCAGCGGGCTGGCGAACACGCGGTTGCCGCCATGATTGCCGCCGTGCGCCGCCGGGGCCGCCTGCGGAGCCGGGGTTGCGGGCGTGGGAGCCGCCGCCGGGGCTGGTCCCGCCCCCGCTTTTGGCGCCGGGGCTTGATCGGCCTTGGCCAGCGCGCCGGCGTCCTCGCCCTCTTCCAGCAGGATGGCGATGGGGGTGTTCACCGCCACGCCCTGGCTGCCGCCTTGAATGAGGATCTTGCCAAGGAATCCCTCATCGACCGCCTCGACCTCCATGGTCGCCTTGTCGGTCTCGATCTCGGCCAGCACATCGCCGGCCTTGATGGCGTCGCCTTCTTTTTTCAACCATTTGGCGAGGTTGCCCTCGGTCATGGTGGGGGACAGCGCCGGCATCAGAATCTGAATGGTCATCGCGTCAGCCCTCCTTTACGACCGATAGCAGGCTTTTTTGGCCGCTGCGGCGATGCTGTCCGGCTGCGGCAGCACCAGTTTTTCAAGGTTGGCGGCATAGGGCATCGGCACATCCTTGCCGCAGACCCGGATGACCGGCGCGTCCAGATAGTCGAAGGCATGCTCCATCATCAGCGCGCTGAGTTCAGCGCCGATGCCGCAGGTGGCCCAGGATTCCTCGACCGAGACCAGGCGGTTGGTCTTCTTGACGCTTTCGACAATGGTGTGAACGTCAAGCGGCCTGATCGAGCGCAGGTTGATCACCTCGGCGCTGACGCCTTCCTTCTCCAGCAGTTCAGCGGCGGCGAGCGCCTGGCTGACCATCAGCGAATAAGCGGTGATGGTTACGTCCGTCCCCTGGCGCATCACCTTGGCGCGGCCGATGGGAATGACGAAATCCTCGGATTCCGGCACATCGAAAGATTGGCCGTAGAGCATCTCGTTCTCAAGAACCAGGACCGGGTTCGGGTCGCGGATGGCCGCCTTCATCAGGCCCTTGGCGTCGGACGCCGAATAGGGCGCCACCACCTTCAGGCCGGGCACGCTGGCGTACCAGGGAGCGAAGTCCTGGCTGTGCTGAGCGGCGACGCGCGCCGCCGCGCCGTTCGGGCCACGGAAGACGATCGGGCAGCCCATCTGGCCGCCGGACATATAAAGCGTCTTGGCGGCGGAGTTGATGATGTGATCGATCGCTTGCAAGGCGAAGTTGAAGGTCATGAACTCGACGATGGGCCGAAGCCCCTTGAAGGCGGCGCCGACGCCCAGACCGGCGAAACCATGCTCGGTGATCGGCGTGTCGATGACCCGGTCGGGGCCAAACTCTTGCAGCAGACCTTGCGAGACCTTGTAGGCCCCCTGGTACTGCGCGACCTCCTCACCCATGAGGAAGACCTTCGGATCGCGGCGCATTTCTTCGGTCATGGCGTCGCGCAGCGCTTCACGCACCGTGCGCTTGACCGTCTTCTCGAAAAAGCGGTCCTCGTCCGAGGCCGGCGGGGCGGCGGGCATCGGCGCGGCCTCGCTCTTGATCTCTGGCTGGGCAGTGGGCTGTTGGGTGGCCGGTTGGGCGGCTGCTTTCGGCGCCGACGCCGGTGGGGCGGCAAGGGCGCTCGCTTCTTCACCTTCGCCAAGCATAACGGCGATGGGCGTGTTGACGGCGACGTTGTCGGTGCCGGCGGCGATCAGGATTTTGCCCAGACGGCCTTCATCCACCGCCTCGACCTCCATGGTCGCCTTGTCGGTCTCGATCTCGGCCAGCACATCGCCGGACCGGACCTCATCCCCTTCGTTCTTCAACCATTTCGCCAGCTTGCCCTCGGTCATGGTGGGCGACAGCGCCGGCATCAGCACTTCGATCGGCATTATTTCCTCCGTCCGCGCGGCAGCCAGGGGCCTGTGGCTTTCAAGTCAAGGCAGTCCCAGCGCATCGGCGCGGTTCCCCGTTGGGTGTTACGCTCAGGCTTCAAGCAGGACGTCGGTCCACAGCTCGGACGGATCAGGTTCGGGACTCTGCTGCGCGAATTCCGTCGCTTCGGAGACGATGGCCTTGACCTCGCGGTCGATGGCCTTCAGCGCCTCCTCGTCGGCGTGCTTCCCGTCCAGCAGGAGAACTTTCAGCAGGTCGATGGGATCGGATTCCGTCCGCATCTTCTCGACCTCTTCCTTGGTCCGGTATTTGGCCGGGTCGGACATGGAGTGACCACGGTAACGGTAGGTCTTCATCTCCAAGATCACCGGGCCGTTGCCGTCACGCACCCAGTTCACCCATTCATCGGCAGCCGCCTTGACCTCAAGGACGTTCATGCCGTTCACCTGAATGCCGGGGATGCCATAGGCGGCGCCGCGCTGGTGCAGCTCACCCGCCGACGAGCGTTCCTGGGCGGTGCCCATGGCGTATTTGTTGTTCTCGATGACGTAGATGACCGGCAGCTTCCACAGCGCCGCCATATTGAAGCTTTCGTACACCTGCCCCTGGTTGACCGCGCCATCCCCGAGATAGGCGGTGCAGACCCCGCCATCCCCGAGATATTTATGGGCGAAGGCCAATCCGGTGCCCAGCGGCACCTGCGCGCCGACGATGCCATGGCCGCCGTAGAAGCTTTTCTCGCGGCTGAACATGTGCATCGAGCCGCCCTTGCCCTTGGAATAGCCGCCGCGCCGTCCCGTCAATTCGGCCATGACGCCCTTGGGGTCCATGCCACAGGCCAGCATATGCCCGTGGTCGCGGTAGCTGGTGATGACGCTGTCGCCTTCCACCAGCGCCGCCTGGATGCCGGTGACCACCGCTTCCTGGCCGATGTAGAGGTGACAGAAGCCGCCGATCAGGCCCATGCCATAAAGCTGGCCGGCCTTTTCTTCAAAACGGCGAATCAGAAGCATCTCGCGGTAATAGCGCAGAAGTTCTTCAGACGATGCAGCCTTCGAGCGATTGTCGGTGGAATCGGTCTCGGACTGCGCCTTCGTACGGCGTCGGGGCGCGGCCATGCTTTCTCCCTCAAGGTTTGGCGACGGGCCACACGGAAGGAGGGCCGGCGCGCGTTTCTATAGAAATTTTCTGATCCCTGGCGAAATTTTCTAATCCCTGGCTTTGCCTATGACAAGCATCACCTTCGCTATTGGCTGTTTTGTAAAGCCGCGCGGAAATAACCTGATTTCAGTTAATAGGGCGGCCCAGGCGGTTTGCGCGGCGGCGCCTCTTCCTGATCATACACGGGCGGCAGCGTAAGAATGACATCATTGGCATGGTTGAGATTGAGCATCGCCCGCGCCCGCTCATCCAACATGTCGCGATCCAGATGATCCGCGCGCAGCAGCGTGGCGCGCTTTTCCATCAGCTCCCGTTCGGTTCGCACCTGGTTGAGCACCCGTTCGGCCTGGGCGATTTCGCCATCGATACGCTTGAGCGCGATAAGCCCACGGTCGCCTTCGATCGCGTAATAGGCGAAATAGGCGACGATGCACGCGCCTATGGCCTGACCGACGGTCTGCCGCAGCAGACTTTTGGCCGCGCGCTTCACGGTTTCGGTAAGGTTGTCCATCCTCATCATGGCCGAATGGAATCACACATGGTTCTGCATCGTCAAACGGAAAAAGCAGAGCCTCAAAGAAATTGCCGCCGCATGTTCTTGCTGCAACAGAGTATTCGCCTGATTAGTTTCTTGAGATCGGCCATAGGTGCGTAAATATGACCAACAGCCCGAATCTGCTTGTCAAATCAAGCAAATAGAATATCACTTTTCCGGCGAAGGCCTGATTTCCTTGGAGGGGATGGAGTTCATCGCTTTGGATTGCATCGCCCCCACCGCCAGCGTGTCGCTGAACACCGGGCAGCTAAGGCGTTCGGCGGCTTTCAGCAGAAAATTTCCATGGGCACGCTCCCGACTCGCGATCCAGCCGACGGCAGGAGTGTAGATTTGAAGCGCTTGGCATAGGCATGAATCGGCAAGGTTTCCTGGGTCCCCGCTTTCGCGGGGATGACGGTATTTTATAGTGTCAACCTCTCCTATCGTCATCCCCGCGAAAGCTCTCAGCGGGTCCTAGACCCGCCTGCCGCCAGCGCTGGCCCCTACCCCACCGGCACGGTGCGGGGCTGGCGGTCTTCGCCCACGGCGACATAGGTGAACACGCCCTCCGTCACCTTGACCGTATCGCCAGAGCGCGCGCGTTGCGCCCAGGTGTCGATGCGCACGCGGATCGACGTGCGCCCGACGCGTTCGATGGTGGCGAAGCAGCTCACTTCATCGCCGATATAGACCGGCTTGTGGAAGGTCATGGCTTCGACCCCGACCGTAACGACACGGCCACCGGAACGGCGCAACGCCACAGTGCCCCCGGCCAGATCCATCTGCGCCAGAAGCCAGCCTCCGAAGATGTCGCCGTTAGGGTTGGCGTCGGCCGGCATGGCGATGGTGCGCAGCGCTGGGCCGCCGCTCAGTTCAGCTGGGGTTCGCTCGTCCATAATTCCTCCCGTGTGAGAAAAGTCCGCGCTCGAAATATGGCGCCTGCGCTCTATACGGTCGGCGCATGGAGCCCCTCCATGAGGCCAAGGGCGCTCGATGGAAGCCGTCAAGCGCCTTTGGTGATGATAAGACACTATCGTTCGCTTGCGTACCCCTGACCGAATTCTCATACTTGGCCCCATGAGCGATCTTTTCGAGAACACAGGCCGCAAAGCCGGCAGCTACTCCGCCCAGGATATTGAAGTTCTGGAGGGGCTGGAACCCGTTCGCCGCCGCCCTGGCATGTACATCGGCGGCACCGATGAGCAGGCGTTGCATCACCTCGTCGCCGAGGTGTTGGACAACGCCATGGATGAGGCGGTGGCGGGGCACGCCAGCCGGATCGACCTGGGGTTGGGCCGCGATGGCATGGTGACCGTGCGCGACAACGGTCGGGGCATTCCCATTGACGACCACCCGAAATACCCGGGGAAATCAGCGCTGGAGGTGATCCTCACCACGCTGCATTCCGGCGGCAAATTCTCGAACAAGGTCTACCAGACCTCGGGCGGCCTGCATGGCGTTGGCCTGAGCGTGGTCAACGCGCTGTCCGATCAGCTCACCGTCGAGGTGGCGCGCGACCGTCAGCTCTACACGCAGCAGTACAGCCGCGGCGCCCCGCGCGGGCCACTGACGAAGCAAGGGTCGGTCAACCGGCGCGGCACCAGCGTGTGTTTCCACCCCGACGCCGAGATTTTCGGGGAATCCGCCCATTTTGAGCCGCACCGGCTCTACCGCATGGCGCGCTCCAAGGCCTATCTGTTCCGCGGCGTTGAGATCCGCTGGAGCTGTGATCCCTCGTTGCTGGCGCCCGACTCGACCACCCCCGCCGCCGAATCGCTGCACTTTCCCAATGGGCTTCTCGATTACCTCACGGCGGCGCTGAAGACGCGCCGGACGCTGACCCCCAGCCAGTTTTCTGGCGAGGTGTCGTTCCCCAACGACCAGGGGCGCGTCGAATGGGCGATCGCCTGGCCAGAGGATGAGGAAGGCTTCGCGCACACCTATTGCAACACCATCCCGACTCCGCAGGGCGGCACGCATGAAACGGGCCTGAGAGCGGCGTTGACCCGTGGCCTCAAGGGCTATGGCGAGATGGTGAACAACAAGCGGGCCGCCCAGATCACCGCCGATGACGTGGTGGGCGAGGCGTGCATCCTGCTGTCCGTCTTTATCCAGGACCCGCAGTTCCAGGGCCAGACGAAGGAAAAGCTGGCGACGCCCGAGGCGCAACGCCTGGTCGAATCGGCGATCAAGGACCATTTCGACCATTGGTTGTCCGGCAACCCAGCGTCGAGCAATGTGCTGCTCGAACGCCTGATCGAAAAGGCCGAGGAGCGCGCCAAGCGCAAGCAATCCAAGGATCTTGCCCGCAAGACGGCGACGCGCCGTCTGCGCTTGCCGGGCAAGCTGGCGGATTGTTCGCGCAACAGCCCCGAAGGCACGGAGATCTTCCTGGTCGAGGGTGATTCGGCGGGTGGCTCCGCCAAGCAGGCGCGCAACCGCGAGACCCAGGCCATTCTGCCCTTGCGCGGCAAGATCCTGAACGTCGCCAGCGCGTCCGTCGATAAGATGAAGGCCAACCAGGAGCTGAACGACCTGACCCAGGCGCTGGGCTGTGGAATCGGCAAGGATTTCTCAACCGACAAGCTGCGTTACGAGCGGGTCATCATCATGACCGACGCCGACGTGGATGGCGCGCACATCGCCTCGCTGCTGATGACCTTTTTCTACCGGGAGATGGGCGCCCTGATCCAGAACGGCCATCTGTATCTGGCGCTGCCGCCGCTTTACCGCATCAGCCATGGCGGCACGTCCGTCTATGCCCGTGACGACGCCGACAAGGACAGCTTGCTGGCCAAAACCTTCAAGAACAAGAAGGTGGAGATCAGCCGCTTCAAAGGCCTGGGTGAGATGATGCCGGCGCAGTTGCGCGACACCACCATGGACCCGGCCAAGCGCACCTTGCTGCGCGTTGTCGTCCCCAACGCCGCCGACCCGGAAGAACATGAAGATTATGAGCGCACCAAGACCCTGGTCGAAAGCCTGATGGGCCGCCGCCCGGAGCTGCGTTTCCAGTTCATCCAAGAGAACGCGAAATTCGTCCAGGCCGGCGATATCGATGTTTAGGGCGTTGTCTTACCCTCAATGCACGTGTTCTCTGGAAGGTCGTCGGGGTGGTGCTCAGCGGCAGGCTGCGCTAGAATTCATGCACCCCCCTTTTTAGCGGAGAGGCTCCATGACCGACGCCCTCAACCGTACCCATCCGCCTGTTCCGCATCTTGTCGTTTCCGACGCCAAGGCGGCCATCGCCTTCTACATCAAGGCCTTCCAAGCCGAGGAAGCGTTTCGCATGACCTCGCCGGATGGCAGCCAGGTGGTGCACGCTCGTTTGCTCATCAACGGCGGCCCGATCATGCTGGCCGATGACTGCTCGGAATGGAACAACGGCCAAGCGCGCCATCCCCTGGCGCTGGGCGCCACGCCCGTGGCTATCCATGTGCAGGTCGCCGATGTGGACGCGGCGTTCGCCCGCGCCGTAGCGGCGGGCGCCACGGCGCTCATGCCGCCAGCCGATATGTTCTGGGGGGATCGCTACGGCAAGCTCCGCGATCCTTTCGGCCATGAATGGTCGCTGGCCACGACGAAATCGACTCCGTCATGGGCGGAGATGGAGAAGGCGCTCAAGGACCTCTTCTCCACATCCTCGGGATGCGCATCCTCATGATGGACGCCTGATGGCCGGACCACGGCTTATCGGTCGCACGGTGCCGAACGTGGCGGGTAAAGTGCTGGGCCGGAAAGGACTCGCGTTCGGCGCGCTGATCACCGATTGGGCAAGCATCGTCGGTCATCAATTGTCGTTGCGCACCGCGCCGGATAAGCTGGTCTTTCCGCGCGGCAAGCGTGAGGACGCCACGCTGCATATCCGCGCTTCGGGCGCCATCGTCCTGGAACTGCAGCATCTGGAGCCGCTGATCATCGAAAAGATCAACAGCTTCTTTGGCTATCGCGCCGTATCCCGTCTGAAGCTCATCCACGCCGCCCCGGTGATCGCGCCGGGGCGGCGCTCGCCTCCTCCCCGGACGCTGAGCATGGATGAGGAAATCACTCTCGCCACAGCGACCACCCCCATCGAGGATGAGGGCCTGCGCACGGCGCTGGAGCGCTTTGGCCGGACGCTGATGAGCCGTCCACCCCGCCGCTGACGCATCGATTCTTGGCATGCCGTCGAGGCTTGCCCCTTTATTGTTTCCGCTGTATTCATCAATATTTGGTATGTGAGGAGGCCAAGGTGTACCGATACCTAGCAACTCTTGGAGCGTTCGCGCTTTGCGCCATGATCATGGCGGCTGGCGCCCAGCCCGCCATCGCCCAATCCATCGACAAGACAATGGTCCTGTCCGAGCGCGTGCTGGGGGACCCGAACGCGCCGGTCACCATCGTCGATTATTCGTCCCTGACCTGCTCGCACTGCGCGCGTTTTCACACGGAAACGCTGCCGATGCTCAAGAAAAGCTACATCGACACCGGCAAGGCCAAACTGATCTTCCGCGATTTTCCTTTCGACCAATGGGCGTTGCGCGCCGCCTTGCTGGCCCGTTGCGCGCCGCAGGAACGCTATTTCTCCCTGCTTGACGTGCTGTTTAAAAACCAGCCGCAATGGGCGTCCGCCAAGGACCCGGCGGCGGCGCTGGTCCAGATCGGTAAATTGGCCGGCGTGCCCGAAGCGACCACCACAGCCTGCTGGGCCGACCAGACGCTGAGTGACGGCCTGTTGAATGTACGCCTCGATGGACAGGAAAAGCAGAAGGTCGAATCCACACCTACCTTCATCCTGAATGGCGGAGCCGCCAGAATTGAAGGCGCCCAACCGTTCGAGGCCTTTGCCGCAGCCATCGACAAGCTAGCCAAATAAATACCCACGGCCCATCAGGCGGAGTCCTTTCCGGTGTATTTCTCGCGTCTCCGCCTGTCCGGCTTCAAATCCTTCGTCGACTCCACCGATCTGATCATCGAGCCGGGGATGACCGGCATTGTCGGCCCGAACGGCTGCGGCAAGTCGAATCTGGTGGAGGCGCTGCGCTGGGTCATGGGTGAGACCTCGGCCAAGAGGATGCGCGGCGGCGACATGGACGACGTCATCTTTGGCGGCACGTCCAGCCGCCCGGCCCGCAATCTGGCCGAGGTCTCGCTGTCCATCGACAACAGCTTGCGCACCGCCCCCGCGGGCTTCAACGAAGCCAGCGAATTGGAAGTGACGCGGCGAATCGAACGGGGCTCGGGCTCCGATTACCGCATCAACGGCAAGCTGGTGCGGGCGCGTGACGTGCAGTTGTTGTTCGCGGACAACGCATCCGGCGCCAACTCCCCGGCGCTGGTCAGCCAGGGCAAGGTCGCCCAGATCATCAGCGCCAAGCCGCAAGACCGCCGCATGCTGCTGGAGGAGGCGGCGGGCATCACCGGCCTGCATTCCCGCCGGCACGAGGCCGAATTGCGGCTAAAGGCCGCCGAGGCCAACCTGTTGCGCCTGGATGACGTCATCGGGGCGATGGACACGCAGTTGCAAAGCCTTAAGAAGCAGGCGCGCCAAGCCAGCCGTTACCGCCTGCTTTCCGAACAGATCCGCAAGGCGGAAGCGGTGCTGTGGCATCTGCGCTGGATCGCCGCTCAAGCGGATCTTGAACAGGCCCACGCCGCCTTTGGCCAGGCCGAGGGCGTGGTGCGGGCGTTGATGCTGACGGTCACCCAATTCACCTCCCGCCGGACCGGGGAAGCCGCCGGTCTGCCAGAAAAACGCCAGGCCGAAGCCGTGGCGGCGGCGGCCCTGCAACGACTCATCATCGCCAGGGAACAGCTCGACGCCGAGGAGCGCCGTGTCGCCGAACAGCAGCAAGCCTTGCTTCGCCGGCTTCAGCAGATCGCCGGCGACCTCGGTCGTGAGCAAGCACTGGCCGCTGACGCCGGGGACGCGCTGGCCCGCCTGGAAAATGAACGTGAACAGTTGCACGCCGCCCAAGCCGATGAGGAGATGCTGGAGGAGGCCGCCCGCGAGGCCCTGGACGAGGCCCGCGAGAAGGTCGATGCGCTGGACCATCAGCTCACCCTTCTGACTGAACAAATGGCCGCCGGCGAAGCGCGCCGCGCCGCCACCCAGCGTCAGGTCGCTGACTTGGAAGCCCGGACGGGGGCTCTTACCAAACGCATCGACGAACAACGGACTCAGCACCAGGCGCTGGAACGCGCAAGCATCACCGACGCCGGCATGACGGAGGCCGAGCTGGCCATCGAACTGGCCGAACAACGCCTGGAGGAGGCGCGCGAAGCCGCCGATAGCGCTGAACGCGCCAAGACCGACAGCGAGCAGTCCCAAGCCCGCGCCCGCGATGCCCTTCAAACCACCGAGGCGGCGTACACACGGTTAAAGGCGGAGGAAAAGGCGCTGTCGGAACTGCTGGCCGCCGGCGCCTCCGACCTGTTCCCCCCCTTGATCGACGCGGTCACCGTCGCGCCCGGCTATGAGGGGGCGCTGGCCGCGGCGTTGGGGGACGCGCTGACCGCTCCGCTGGACGAAGCGGCCCCCGTCCACTGGCGCACATTGCCGCCGCTGCCCGCCGCCGCCCTCCCCCCCCTTGAAACGCTGGGGGTTGAAGCGCTGGGGCTGCATGTGCAGGGCCCGCCCGCGCTGGCCCGCAGCCTTGCCCTCATCGGTGTGGTCCCCGATTCGGCAACCGGCGCCAGCCTCTGCGCGCACTTGTCGCCCGGCCAGATCCTGGTGAGCCGTGACGGTGGTTCCTGGCGCTGGGATGGGCTGACCACCCAGGCCGGCGTTCCGACGGCGGCGGCTGTCCGTCTCAAGCAACGCAACCGGCTGCGTGAGCTGCGCGACGAATTGGACGCCGCCTCCGAACTGGTCGAACAGGCCCGCGACGCCTTGAGCGACGCCAGACAGACCGCCGAGGAAGCCAGCCAGCGCGACCGCCACAGCCGCGAGGCGGTGCGCGAGGCCTTCACCGGCCTCTCGACCACCCGCGACCGTCACACCAGGCTGGCCCGTGAGGCTGACGCCGCCGCCTCCAAGCTGGCCGCCCTGGCCGAAGCCCTTGAGCGACTGGAAACCGACCGCCGCGATCTGGAGGTCCAGCGTAATGACGCTCACGCCCTGCTGGACACCCTGCCCGACCCGCGCGAAGGCCGTGATTCCGTCAATGAGACGCGCGCCGCGCTGGCCGAACGCCGCACCACGCTGGTGGAAAAACAGAGCATGCTGGAGCGCTTGACCCGCGAGGCGCAGGCGCGCCAGCAGCGCCTGACCGCCATCCGGCAAGAAGAAGAATCCTGGGCCAACCGCTCGCAAGGGGCTGGTGGTCGGGTCGCCGAGCTGCAAGAGCGCAGCGCGGCGGCAGAGGCGGAACTCAACCGACTCGCCAACCGGCCGGCGGAGATCGCCGGAGACCGGCAGGAATTGCTGTCCCGCATCGCCGAGGCCGAACGCGCACGCACGCGCGCCGCCGACGCGCTGGCGGAGACCGAAGGCGGGCTGGCCGAGACGGAAAGGGCTTTGAAGAAGGCGGAGTCCGACCTCGCCGACGCCCGCGAAAGGCGCGCCCGCGCCGAAGCGGCGGTGCAGACCGCCGTTCAGCTCACCCAGACGATGGCCGAGCGCATCGCCGAGCGCCTGGACTGCACGCCCGAGCAAACGCGCGCCACCGCCGAGATCGGCCCCGACGAGTCGCTGCCCGACGCCACCGCGACCGAGGCGCGCCTTGAAAAGCTGGTGCGCGAGCGTGAGGGCATGGGCCCGGTCAATCTGCGCGCCGAGATCGAGGCAGGCGAATTGGAAGCGCAGATCATCTCTTTTCGGACTGAGCGAGAGGATTTGATCGCCGCCATCGCCCGCCTGCGGCAGGGCATCGGCAGCCTGAACCGTGAGGCGCGCGAACGCCTGACCGCTTCGTTCGACGCCGTGAACAAGAATTTCCAGGATTTGTTCACCCGCCTGTTCGGGGGCGGCAAGGCGCAGCTGGAATTGGTCAACGCTGAAGACCCCCTGGACGCCGGCCTGGAGATCTACGCCAGCCCGCCGGGCAAGAAGTTGCAAATCCTGTCGCTGCTGTCCGGAGGCGAGCAGGCGCTGACCGCCCTGGCCCTGCTGTTCGCCGTCTTTCGTTCCAACCCCGCGCCGATCTGCGTGCTGGACGAGGTGGATGCGCCCCTGGATGAAGCCAATGTCGGTCGTTTTTGTGATCTGGTCGAGGATATCGCCCGTGAAGGCGACACACGTTTCCTCATCATCACCCACCACCGCCTGACCATGGCGCGGGTCAACCGTCTGTTCGGCGTCACCATGAGCGAACGCGGCGTTTCGCAACTCGTCAGTGTTGATTTGAGCGCGGCGGAAGAACTGCGCGGCGCTAAGGTGGCGTAACGCCAGCCGGACTCTCGATCAGAAGATCGGTGAGAAAGGCGCTTGTACTCTGCTTCAACCTTGCAGGCCGAATTGCCGACCGCTCATGGCGATGTCTTGGTTGAAGCCATCCAGCACGCGGTCATTGCCATCGGAGGCCAAGCATAGGGTGACGTTTATCGCGGAGAGGATCGCGTGGTCGATATGCTCTGGTCGGGTGTCGTAGCGCTTGATTGCTTCCAAGGCGCGCATGACCGACGGAGCCATCATCAATCCTCAGACCAGGTAAAAGCCAATCTGCACCGCCAGACCCGCCATCAGGCCGAGGCCGGTCAGCTTGACGGCCCGCCGTTCCGACGCGGACCACCGTGACCAATCCTTGATGAAGCTCTGCAACATGGCGGTTCTCAGCGACCAGATGAGGTGAATTGCTGCGTTGCGGTGTAACATCACCAAAGGTCATAGTCCAGAAAAGTTTTGCCTACTCCTTTTGTACCCCTTGTTGTGAGCGGGAGAGGCCGCCGGCCCTCATTTTTCACCCCGTCGCACCAGCACTTCCGCCATGACGAACGCCGGCAACCGCCCCAACGTGACGTCCGGCGCGCCCGAACGCAGCTCCCACCGCTTGTGCGCGTCGAGTGCGTTGCGCAGCAGATCGGCCCGGCCATCGAAGGGCGCCGCGCCCAGGGCCGCGTCGAGGCTGGTCAGGAAAGCCGGCAACACGCCTTCCCGGTCGGTCAAGCCGCGCTCACGGCCCTGGGAGTCGAACCAAGCCTCGGTGGCGGCGCTGTCTTCGCGGGGAGGCACGACCATGCCGCCGATGAACCCGGTTGGCTGCACCGTCTTCCAGCCCGTGGTGTTCGGTCTGGTCGTCCAGCCAAGCCCACGCGCCACCTCAGCGTTCAATTCCCGGTTCGGCGTCTGGGTGGTGATGCGCTCGATCAGCGCGGCGATCTCATCGGTCATCATGATTTCCTCGTGAGGGGTGCGGCTTTGCTTCATCACCGTTGCGCCGTGCATCGTCCGGTTACATTTTGCACAAGGATGTGCAACGCGGCGACCCCAAAGGGAAGATCCTTTTCGCGCCACGACAAAGGACAGAGTAAAAAGCATGCAAACAGCGGATTTCCTGATCATCGGCGCCGGCATGGCCGGGGCGTCGGCAGCGTATGAACTGGCGGCGCATGGCCGGGTGCTGCTGCTCGAACGCGAGGCGCAGCCCGGTTACCATTCAACGGGCCGCTCGGCGGCGCTCTATACGCAGACCTACGGAAACCCGGTGGTGCGGGCGCTGACGGCGGCGAGTTGGGATTTTTACGCCAATCCGCCTCCGGGCTTCGCCGAGTCCCCGCTGCTCAGCCCACGCGGCGTCTTGCTGATCGGTCGCGCCGACCAGGAGCAGGCCCTACAGACCGCCTTTACCGAAAGCCACCGGCTGTCCCCAGCCGTGGAGCGGCTGGACCGGGCGCAGACCCTGGCGCGCGCGCCGATGCTGCGCGAGGGTTATGCGCGTGGGGCGGTGTGGAATCCGAACGCTATGGACCTCGACGTGCACGCCATCCATTACGGCTATCTGCGCGGCATGAAGGCGCGCGGCGGACAGCAGCTCAGCAACGCCGAGGTGCGGGATGTGACGCGGCATGACGGGTTGTGGGTGGCCCGCACGCCGCTTGGCGATTTTGCCGCGCCGATTTTGGTGAACGCCGCCGGAGCCTGGGCTGATTCGTTGGCGCGGATGGAGGGGGTCCGTCGTGCTGGCGTCCAGCCGGTCGGGCTGGTGGCGAAGCGGCGCACCGCCTTCACCTTTGACCCGGTCTTCGCCAATTCCCACGAAGCCCTGGGCCTGGCTGGCTGGCCAATGGTCATCGACGTGGATGAAACCTTCTATTTCAAGCCTGACGCCGGGCGCTTGCTCGCCTCCCCAGCCGATGAAACCCCCGTCGAGCCGTGCGACGTGCAACCAGAGGAATTGGACATCGCCCTGGCTGTGGATCGCCTGGAGCGGGCCGCGCGTTTCCATATCCGACAGCTTGCGCACCGCTGGGCCGGGTTGCGCAGCTTCGTCGCCGATAAGACTCCGGTGGTCGGATTCGACGCGCAGGCGACGGGCTTCTTCTGGCTCGCCGGCCAGGGTGGCTATGGTATCCAGACCGCGCCGGCCATGGCCCGTACGGCGGCGGCGCTGGTGACCGGCGGCGGGTTGCCGGTGGATGTGGAGGCGTTGGGCGTGACGCTGGCGGATCTGACGCCTGACCGTTTGCAGCAGGGCCGTCTGCAACAGGAAAATTAAGGAGACTCGGCAATGAGTATTCGTGATTTAGGGCTGCGCTTCCTCGGCCTTCTCAGCCTGGGGTTGCTTGCGGCCTGCGCCAACCCTGCGGCGGATGCGTCGCTGTACGCGCAGGGCGCGCTGATCGGCATGCCAAAGCAGACCCTGCTGTCGTGCGCTGGCGTGCC
Organism: Azospirillum sp.; assembly: GCA_031546725.1. Classification (GTDB taxonomy): domain Bacteria; phylum Pseudomonadota; class Alphaproteobacteria; order Azospirillales; family Azospirillaceae; genus Azospirillum. Next base: position 41,816 of record JAVBJZ010000006.1, on the reverse strand, counting down.
AGACAAACAGGCGGTGATCGATAATCAAGAATTCTTTACCTACCATTCCGGGCAGATCACCTCTTACCCCAGCGCCTCGTTTGGCGTGGCCGGCGGTCGGTGGGGATGGGGGTCTGGAATCGGTTATGGCTATGGCGCCGGCTACCCCGGCTACGATGTGCAAAGCACCATCTGTGAAGCCACCTTCACTCTGCGCAACGGCGTGGTGGAGCGGCTGGTTTACAGTGGCGCGCCGGGCGGGCGCAGCACGCTGGGCCAATGTTATTACGTGGTCCAGAATTGTTTGGCGCTCATTCCCCAGCAAACACCACCAAAACCGTGAGTTTCCATACACGCATAACGCTCATTTCTATCGGAATCATGCATTTCAAAGTGGCTCATTCCATCACTGTTGCAGAAAAGCCGCAATTTATCAGAAATGAATACCTTCTTCTGGCATAACCACAAAAGCTTTGATACTAATCCATACGAACAAGGTCATACGCCTTCCGGTAAAATCAAATTTCGGAGCATGGAAATGAGCGCACTGAAGCACATCGCCGCCGTTCTTCTGACAGCCACCGCCGCCGTCGCCATCACCTCCGCCGCCCAGGCGCAGGATTTCACGGGCGTCAAGGCCGGTGACATCGTGGTCCGCGCGCGCGTCGTCGGCGTGATTCCTCAGGAGAAGGGCCATGTGAGGTCCGACACTCTTGGTGACCTGCCCATTACCGTGAATGTCGACAACAGTGTGATCCCGGAACTGGATGCGACCTATTTCGTCACCCCGAACATCGGCGTCAACCTGATCGCGGGCACCACTCGCCATAAGGCGACTGCAAATGCCGGCGCACTCGATCTCGGCACCGTTAATGTTGGCAAGGTCTCGTTGTTGCCCCCGACCCTGACGGTCACCTATCACCCGCTGCCCACCTCGCGGGTTAATCCGTATGTCGGCGCCGGCATCAACTACACATGGTTCTATAACGGAAAAGGCGCCAATGACGCGCCGCTCAATATCACCAACACCAAGTATGACAACCGCTTTGGCTGGGCTCTGCAGGCTGGTACAGATGTCTATCTGACCAACAACTGGCTGCTGAACTTCGACGTCAAGAAGATCTTCTTGAACACCAATGTCAAGATGAACTCGGCTGTGGGCCCCCTGAGCTCGAAGGTCACGCTTGATCCGTGGCTGGTCGGTGTTGGTGTCGGCTACAAGTTCTAATCTTTCCTGCCCGGCTTAAAGCCGGTTAGGGACAAGGGATCAGGCTGGGTACCTCTAACGGGGGCCCGGCCTTCTCTTTTTTGCGGCTTCTCCATCTCTTCCTGTGATGTGAGCATCCTTTCATGGACTCGCGCGGGGCATTCCCAACGCGACCGGCCCCACACTGGCCCACACTGAAAGGATATCCCATGCACGTCGCCGCTATATTGAAGAGGAAGGGCTCAACCATCGTCACAATCCGCCCGGACGAGACCATCGCCACAGCCGCCGTCACATTGAACAAGCACCACATCGGCGCGGTCCTGGTGTTGGATGATGGCCGTCCTGTCGGCATCCTGTCAGAGCGCGATATCGTGCGCGGCGTGGCTCTTGAGGGAAGCGTGATCCTTGAGAGGCCGGTTTCCAGCTTGATGACCCGTGAACTGGTGACCTGCACGACGATGGACACCACGGCGCGGATGATGACCCAGATGACCGAGCGACGGATTCGCCACCTGCCGGTTCTCGATGGCGACCAACTGGTCGGGATGATCAGCATCGGCGATGTGGTCAAGGCATGCCTTGATGACACTGAATTGGAGGTCGAATCGCTGCGCGGCTATGTCGCCGGCGTGCGTTGACGGCAAAGTATCCGCAGTCATTTGCGGGGGCCGCAGGGCTATGGCCGGGACCATCGCCTGAGAAAATTGTCTGAAAAAAAACAGCGAAGGATTCCGCTTCAAAAGTGAAGCGGAATCCTTCGTTGAGACATTACGCGGCCTTGACGGCGGCGAGGAAATGTTCGACCTCGGCCCGCAGCGTCTCGGCTTGCCGCGCCAGTTCACCCGCCGCGCTCGTCACCTCACCCGCCGCCGAGCCGGTCTCGCCGGCGGTCTGCGTCACCTGGGTAATGCTGCTTGAGACTTCCTGCGTACCGGCGGCGGCTTGCTGCACGTTGCGTGAAATCTCCCCCGTCGCCGCTCCTTGCTCTTCAATCGCCGCGGCGATGCTGGTGGTGATCGAGCTGATTTCGGTGATCGTGCCACCAATTCCAGTGATCGCCTGCACCGCGCCGTTGGTCGCCTCCTGGATCGCCGTGATCTGGCTGGCGATCTCGTCGGTCGCCTTGGCGGTCTGGCTGGCGAGGTTCTTCACCTCGTTCGCCACCACGGCGAAGCCCTTGCCGGCCTCCCCGGCGCGCGCCGCTTCGATCGTGGCGTTCAGCGCCAGCAGGTTGGTCTGGCTGGCGATGCTGGTGATCAAATTGACCACCTCACCGATCTTCTGCGCGGCTTCGGCCAGCCAACGCACCGTTTCATTGGTCCGCGCCGCCTCATCGACCGCCTGTCCGGCGATCCGCGTGGATTTGCTGACCTGGGAGCCGATCTCGGAGATTGCGTTGGCCATTTCTTCGGCGGCGGCGGCGACAGTCTGGACGTTGACGCTGGTTTGCTCGGCGGCGGCGGCGACGGTGGTCGCCTGGCTGCTGGTCTGCTGCGCCATGGAAGCCAAACTATGGGCGGTGGCGTCGAGTTCCGACGAGGCGGCGGAGACGGTGCGCAAGGCGGCCATCGAGGCGTCTTCGAAGCCGCGCAGCAGGCGGTCGATGTTTTCCGTGCGGCGCTGCTTCTCGGCCTGCTCGGCGGCCTGGGCGGCGGCCAGCTTGTCGGCGGTGATCAAGCCATCCTTGAAGATCTGCACGGCGCGGGCCATGGCTCCAACCTCGTCCTGGCGCTCGGCGCCGGTGACGGCGGCGGTCAAATCATGCCCGGCGAGGCGGTTCATGATGCCGGTGAGGATCTGGATCGGCTTGGAGACGGTGGCGATGATCATCCAGCCGGCAAGCAGACAAATGAGCGCCATCAGGCCGATGGCGATGGAGATGAACAGTTCGCTGCTGGCATAGGTGGCGGCGCCCCGGTCGGCGGCCTTTTTGCCACCTTGGGTGTTGAAGTCGATGATATCCTGGAACAGCGCTCTGGCTTGGCGGTAGTCAGCCCGTGAATCGCCCCGGTACAAATCTGTCGCCTCCGCCGTCTTGTTCTGGCGCGACAGAGGAATCAGCTTTTGTTGACTGAGCTGTGCATAATGTTCCCAGTAACCCTTGAATTTCTGGAAGGCTTCATTCTCGTAACCGGGACTGGCTAATGAGCTATACTCCACGATTTGCCTGTCCATATCCTTCAGGACGGCCGCCATCGACTTTTCTTCTTCAGCCATGGCCTCCGGCGTGGAGGACATGATATGGGCGCCCTCGAGTATCCGGTAGAACTCGAAAGAACTGCGGATGGCGCCGACCAGACCAACGCTGGGCAACCAGTTTTCACGGATCTCGCTGGCGTCGTGATTGACAGAAGAAAGACGATTAATAGAAAATAGGCCAAGGCCAACGGCGCATACCATGACAATGGCAAAAGAAGTTAGTGTCTTTGCTCGCACACTGGCATTCGAAAGCCACGACATTATACGTATCCCCGCTCTAAATAGATTGCGCATACCTGTTTCTTGGCCTTGATAAGCAATCAAGGCTACGGAAATTTTAGCAAGACGCACACCAGGATGGCGTTAAGGCAGAGTATCATTGAATACCTTTAACAAATTACAAATGGGAAATCCATCCATAGGCATTTAATCGATAATGTCTGCCTTTTTATAAAATTCGTCACAGCCCACACGCCTTCCCCAGGGCGCCGACTCTGCTGCCCAACCCTATTGAAGCATACGAAGATCACATTAATCATGTGTTGGGACAACCAACACACCACCGACTCAAACGCACTCTGAGCCTTCCCCCTTCAATAACATAATTTTATAGTTGAATTATAATTTTAGCCCAATTCACCTGTAAATATGTTGCGCCCCATTATTGCGTCCTGTAGCGTTTCATCACCCTTAATTGGCGAAGCCTGCATGCGCCAGCCAACCCAAAGGGTTGCGCTTTTTCCTGAATTTGACGCCTTCCCTTCCCTTCCCTGTCCTAGCGGAAGGAATGAGCAGAAAGGAGCTTTCATGTTCTTCAAGACCCGCCCCCTGGCGCTCGTCCTGTCCGCCCTGGCCATCTTCGGCAGCGTGCAGGCTCGCGCCGCCGATTCGCTGAAGCTGGGGGTTGGCTACATTCCGATTCTCGCCGCCGCCCCGCTGTTCGTGCTGACCGGCGAGGGTTGGGCCAAGCAAGAAGGGTTGGATGTCCGGCTCACCCGTTTCGTCGACGGCCCGTCCGCCATCCAGGCGCTGGCCGCCGGACAAATCGACATGATCTATGCAGGCGTCGCGCCGGTGATCGTCGCCCGCTCCAAGGGCGCCGACGTCGCGGTGATCGCCAATTCCGGCATCGAGGAACTGGTGCTGGTGGCCCGCGGGCCGCTCGCCACACTCGCCAAGGGCAAGCCGGCGGCCGAGGCGGTGAAGGAACTGGCGGCGCAGACCGGGCGCAAGGTCAAGTTCGGCACGCAGCCTGCCGGTTCCGTGCCGGATACGGTGCTGCGCCATTGGCTGTTCAAGGTCGCCAAACTTGATCCGGCGATCATCGAGATCGTGCCGATGGGCATCGAAAAGACGCAGCAAGCGCTGCTGGCCGGCGCGCTTGACGCCGCCGACATCCGCGAGCCGACCATCACCATCATCAAGAAAACCGATCCAGCCTCCACCATTCTGGCGCTGGGCGGGGAGATGTTCCCCGGACAACCCGGCACGGTCGTTTCGGCGCGTGGCGCGTTGTTGCGCGAGAATCCCGAGGCCATCGGTCGCTTCGTGGCGATCCACAAACGCGCGGTCGACGTGGTGATCAAGGACCCGAAGCGCGCCGCCGCCCTCTCCAACGAGCATCTTGGCAAGGGCATCGTCGAACCGGAAGTGCTGGAAGAGGCGCTGAAGTCGCCGGCCAGCAAATTCACCGCCGACCCGCACGCCATCGTCGAGGCGGTCACCGCCATGCAGGCTTTCCAGCAAGAAATCGGCACGGCGCAGGCTGGCGCACCGGTCAGTGAAGCCTTTGATTTCCGCTTCTACGATCAAGCGAAGTAAGCGATGGACAGACGTGCCGCCGCCCTGCTCTCCTGCACGGGCGTCATCGTGTTTCTGTTGGCCTGGGAAGGGCTGGGGCGCAGCGGTCTCGTGCCGCCGCTCCTGTTGCCCATCCCCAGCGCCGTTCCCGCCACCTTCATCGCCGAGATCAGGAACGGTCAATGGCCGACGATGGTGATGGCCAGCCTGTCGCATTATCTCATCGGGCTGGCGTTGGGGGCGTTCCTTGGCATCGCCATGGGCGCCGCCGCCGCGTTGTGGCCGGCGTTCAACGCCTTTCAGGCCGGGATCGTCCGCATGCTGCGCCCGATTCCGGCCATCGCTTGGATTCCCTTCGCCATCATCTGGTTCGGGGTGTCGGAATCTTCGGCCTCCTTCCTGATCGCGCTGACGGTGTTCTGGATCAACTACTTCGCCGCCTACGCCGCCGTCACCGCCGTCGACAAGGATTTGATCGAACTGGGCTACGCCTTCGGCCAGGGTTCGCTGATTCCGCGCCTGTTCAAGATCATTCTCCCCGGCGCCCTGCCGGGCATCCTCGCCGGCCTGCGCGCTGGCCTGGGTCAAGGATGGATGACCGTGGTGGCGGCTGAATTGTTCGGCATCCCCGGCGTCGGCATGCGCATGATGGAGGCCTCAGGCCTGCTCGCAACCCATATTGTGGTGCTGTACATGATCACCATCGCCGTTTTGTATGGCATTTCCGATTATCTGTTCGTGCGGATGCAAGCGCGGGTGCTGGCATGGCAACGGTGACCGCGCCGGTTATTTCCCTGAGGGGCGTCACCATCGGCTATGGCAAAGGCGCCCCGCCGGTTCTCGCCGGCCTTGACCTGGACGTGGAGCGCGGCAGCTTCGTCGCCATCGTCGGTCCGTCGGGGGTGGGCAAATCCACGCTGTTGCGGGTGATCGCCGGGTTGCACAAGCAGATCGCCGGCGCCGTATCCTTGAGCGCGTCCGACCGCCCGCAGCACCGCCCCTTCGGTCTGGTCTTCCAGGACCCGCGGCTGTTGCCATGGCGTCGGGTGGAGCACAACGTTCAATTCGGCCTGGAAGGGTTGCCCATCAGCACGGCTGAGCGCGCCGCGCGCGCCCGCGCCGCGCTCTCGCTGGTGCGGCTGGAAGAGTACGCCAGGCGCTGGCCTTACGAGCTGTCGGGTGGCCAGCGTCAACGAGTCGGCATCGCCCGGGCCTTGGCCGTCGACCCGGATATCTTGCTGATGGATGAGCCCTTCGGCGCGCTTGACGCCCTCACCCGGCGCAACCTTCAGGAGGAACTGAAGCGTATCCACAAGGAAACCGGCAAGACCACGCTGTTCGTGACGCATGATATCGAGGAAGCCGTCTATCTGGCTGACCGCATTCTGCTGTTGTCCGGGACCCCCGCGCGAGTCGCCCAGGACTTTGACACCGATAATGGCGCCCATGCCGATCATGTGCAGCGCATCCGGGCGGGCTTGGCGGGGGATTACCAGATTTGACAAAAACCTGACGTCACGCGCGCAGCCTGAGGCCGCCATGCGCGATGTCCTCTGCTTTCCTGGCCGATGTATGGAATATTGTTCTCAAGCCTGTGTTCACCTCATCAGAACAAGCTTGGCGTGAGAGCATCATGAAAGCCTTCAGAGCGGCGCTCATCGGCATCGGCCTGCTCACCGTGGCGGGGTGTGCGGTTTATGAACCTTATCAAGCCTACCCCGCTTATCCGGCCTACCCAGGCGGCTACCCGGTCGCGCCTGGGCCGTCGGTGGTGGTGCAGCCGCAGATCTATGGCTACTGGGCGAACACCCCCCGGTATGGCTATGGGTATCGTTCATGGGGTGGATACGGGTACGGTGGGCATGGGTACGGTGGATACGGGCGTGGCCGGCGGTAAGTGGGCGAAGCCCCACCCTTCCCCGCTGTTAAGGTGGCGACCCCAGCAGGTCTCGAACCTGCAACCCCGAGCTTAGAAGGCTCGTGCTCTATCCAGTTGAGCTATGGGGCCGTTCTGTCAAAAACTGGACAGGCAAAAACGGGTAAGCCGGCCTCAACCCTTCAAAAGCGTGGGCGATCGGTGCGCAGAGTGTCGGCGTAGTTGCGCGGGCGGACACGATGAGCCGCTGTGGCTTGCACGCTGTATTCCCAACCCTTGCGTTCGGCGAAGGCGATCGCCTCATCCTGGCTGGCGAAGCCCAGCTTGACTTGATTGAGGGTATCCCCCGAACTGATCCAGCCCATCAAAGGTTCCGGGCGGCGCGCGGTCTCAATCTCGTATTCCAATTGCCAATGATGCGTCTTTGCCCGTCCGGACTGCATGGCCGTTTTGCTCGGCTGATAAATCCGGACCTTCATGGCGCCGCATCCTCTCTGCTTGCTTCGCATTACAGATATTACTGGTCGGGGCGCCCGGATTCGAACCGGGGGCCTCCAGTACCCAAAACTGGCGCGCTAACCAGGCTGCGCTACGCCCCGAACCTCTTCAAGTCCAGGGAATACAAGGGTTCCAGATATTGGTCAACCTTTTTGAGAATGAGAAAACAGAACAATTCCTACGCCCGCCGGTTTGCTTCGTTCACGGACAAAGCAGCGTTGATGCTGGTGGGCAATGAGGTGAAAAAATAAGAAACCGCGCCCGCTGGAACGATCAGAAAGCTCAGCCCTTCCTCCGACGGCGAATCAGCGCCGCTGAAGACGAACAGCCCGGCGCATAAAAAACAAGGCGCCCGAAGGCGCCCTGCTCTTTCCGGTCAAAGCGCCGAGGTCAGTGGAGCTTGGCCCACATCTGACGCTTGGTCGCGTACATCAACCCGGCGAAGACGATGAGATACAAGATAACCTTCACGCCCATCTGCTTGCGCTGATCCATGCTCGGCTCGGCGACAAAGGCCAGGAACGTGGAGACGTCCTTCGCCTGCTGCTCGTCCGGCAGGATGTTCGGCATGCCGACCTGATGGCCAGGGAAGTATTTGTTGTAGTTCATCCCCGGCATAAGAGTGAGATCGGCGGGTGGGTCATCAAAGCCGGTAAGAAAGGCGGTAAGATAGTCCTCACCGCCAACCCGGGCCTTGGCGACCAGCGACAAATCCGGCGGCAGCGCGCCGTTGTTGGCCGCACGGGCCGCGTTGTCATTGGCGAATGGCGATGGGAAACGATCCGCCGGGGTGCCCGGACGCATGAACATTTCGCCATTATCATTCGGACCAGCCTGGACCTCGTAGGTTGCGGCCAGCGTCTTCAGCTCATCCTCTTTGAAACCAATGCCTTCCAGCGTGCGGATCGGAACCAGCCTCATCGAATGGCAGGACGAGCAGATTTCCTTGTAAACTTGGAAACCACGCTGCGCCGCAGCCTTGTCGAAGGTGCCGAAAACGCCGGAATGCGGCCAGCTTTGCTTCGGAAGATGCACCCCTTCCGAAGCGAGGACCGGCGACGCCAGGCCAAGAGCCAGAGCCGCCGAGAGGATTGTTGTTTTCAACGCGCGCATTACGCCTTCTCCATCGGCTTGGCGTGGGCGTGGCTACCGGCGGCGCTATGTCCACCACCCTTCAGAACCGGCTCGCTGATGCTGCTGGGCAGCGGTAGCGGACGTTCCAACTTGCCCAGCACCGGCAGCAGGATGAGGAAGTGGAAGAAGTAATAAAGCGTGCCGATGCGGGCGATCAGCAGCCACGACCCTTCCGCCGGCTGCGAACCGGCATAGCCCAGGACCAGCGCGTCCAGCACCAGCACCCAGAAGAACTGGCGGTAGATCGGCCGGAATTTGCAGCTGCGCACCTTGGAGGTGTCGAGCCACGGCAGGACAACCAGCACGAGGATGGCGCCGAACATGGCGACCACGCCGCCCAGCTTGTCGGGAACGGCCCGCAGGATGGCGTAGAACGGCAGGAAGTACCATTCCGGCACGATGTGCGCCGGCGTCACCAGCGGGTTGGCCGGAATGTAGTTGTCCGGGTGCCCCATGTAATTCGGCAGGAAGAAGACGAACACGGCGTAGACGATCAGGAAAACGACCGTGGCGTACAGATCCTTGATCGTGACGTACGGGTTGAACGGCACGGTGTCCTGCGGCCCCTTCGGCTCGATGCCCAGCGGGTTGTTCGAACCGCAGATGTGCAGGGCTGCGGTGTGCAGGATGACCACGGCGAAAATAACGAACGGCAACAGGAAATGCAGCGCGAAGAAGCGATTCAGCGTCGGGTTGTCGACCGAGAAGCCGCCCCACAGCCAGGTCACGATCGGATCGCCGACAATCGGGAAGGCCGAGAACAGGTTGGTGATCACCGTGGCGCCCCACAGGCTCATCTGGCCCCAGGGAAGCACATAGCCCATGAAGGCGGTGGCCATCATCAAGACGAAGATCACCACGCCGATGAGCCACAGCAACTCCCGCGGCGCCTTGTAAGAGCCGTAGTAGAGGCCGCGGAACATGTGGATGAAGACGGCGACGAAGAACATCGACGCGCCGTTGGCGTGCATGTAACGCAGCAGCCAGCCATAATTCACGTCGCGCATGATGCGCTCGACAGCGTCGAAGGACAGCGCCGTGTTGGCTGTGTACTGCATGGCCAGCATGAGGCCGGTCGCAACCATGATCACCAGCATAACCGCGGCGATCATGCCAAACGCCCAGAGATAATTGATATTCCGGGGCATCGGGTATTCGTTGTACTCGTGGTGCATCATCGTGAAAATCGGCAGGCGACTGTCGATCCACTTCACCACGGGGTTCTTGAACGTTAAGGCGTTCGCCTGAGCCATAATGGGGTTCTCCCGAAACCTTGCCGCTTAACCGAGCCGGATGCGGTTGTCGCTGAGGAAGGTATACTGCGGCACCAACAGATTAGCCGGAGCCGGTCCCTTGCGGATGCGGCCAGCGGTGTCGTAGTGCGAGCCGTGGCACGGGCAGAACCACCCGTCGAATTCGCCCTTCGGATCGGTCGGCTTCTGCCCCAACGGCACGCAGCCGAGGTGTGTGCACACCCCCACCAGCACCAGCCATTGCGGCTTCGGCGCGCGCTTGTCATCCGGCGCCGGATCACGCAGCTCGCTGAGATTGACCTTTTGAGCTTCGTCAATTTCTTTGGCTGTGCGATGGCGTACGAAGACAGGCTTGCCACGCCAGGTCACGGTGATCGACTGACCTTCGGCCACCGGGGTCAAATCAACCTCGACGGAAGCGAGCGCCAGCGTATCAGCGGCCGGGTTCATGCTGTCGACGAACGGCCAAGCCGCCGCAACGACACCGACGGCGCCGACGGCACTGGTGGCAAGATAGAGAAAATCACGGCGGGAAGCCCCCTCGCCGTTGGGGGCCCCGTGGGCACCCGCGCCAGACGGATGCGTTGTCTCAGCCATAAGTGTCGTTCTCCCTCAAGGACAGGCGCGACGCAGAAGGCGCCGGTGGTTTCGCGGAGCAAATCGGCTCTGGCCCCGCCCGACGAGGCTCGTCATAGCACGATGGGCGATGAGCTACTCAGCTTTTCGGGTATACCGTCGTCACGCGCTATTGAAAAGACCTTGTCTTTAGACAGGATGTCGCGTGCTGTTGTGTCGCATCGATAAAGTTCACTCTCACGTCCAGGACACCCATGCGCCTCGTGCTCTATGAACCTGATATTCCGCAGAACGCCGGCAGCTTGATGCGCCTCGCCGCCGCCCTGGGCGTGCCCATGGATTTGATCGAGCCCTGTGGCTTCGTTCTTGATGACCGACGCCTGCGCCGCGCCGGCATGGATTATCTTGAGCACCTCGACCTGACCCGGCATTCATCCTGGACGGCGTTTCAACGTGACCGGACGCCGGGCAGGCTGGTGCTGCTCACCACCCGCGGGGCCGTTCCCTACACAAGCTTCACCTTCCACCCCGATGATCTCATCCTGCTGGGGCGCGAAAGCGCCGGCGTACCGGACGCCGTGCACGAGACCGCCGACGCGCGCCTTGTCATTCCCCTCAAGCCGCCGGCGCGGTCTTTGAACGTCGCCTTGGCGACCGCCATGGTGCTGGGCGAAGCCTTGCGGCAAATTGCCGCGCCCCCTCACCCTTCCATCGCGGACTTCCCATGACGCACACGCCGTCCACCCCAGAGCAGCAGTCCGAGGCCTCAGCTTGGTTCCTCACGCTGCGCGATCGACTCTGCGCGCAATTCGAGCGGCTGGAGGATGAGTTGACTGGCGTACACGCCGATTTGCCGCCGGGCCGCTTCACGCGCAAGCCCTGGAGTCGTGACAGTGACGGGGATGGCGGCGGCGGCGTGATGGCGATCATGCGCGGTCGGGTGTTTGAAAAGGTCGGAGTCAACGTCTCCACCGTGCACGGCGTCTTCAGCCCGGAGTTTCGCTCCAGCATTCCCGGCTCCGGCGAAGACGGTCGCTTCTGGGCGGCGGGAATCAGCGTGGTGGCGCATTTGCGTTCACCCCTGGCGCCAGCGGCGCACATGAACACCCGCCACATCGCCACCCGCCAGAGTTGGTTCGGCGGCGGCGCCGACCTGACCCCCACCTTCCCGGACGAAGCCGACGCCGCCGCTTTCCACGGCGCGTTGCGGCAGGCCTGCGACCGCCACGGCGCGGACCGCTATGCCCACTACAAGGACTGGTGCGACCGCTATTTCCACCTGCCGCACCGCGATGAGGCGCGTGGAATCGGCGGTATCTTCTTCGACAATCTGGATTCCGGGGATTGGCAGGCGGATTTCGCTTTCACCCGCGATGTCGGTCTGGCGTTTCTCGAAGTTTATCCGCAAATCATCCGCCACCACATGAACGAGCCCTGGACGGCTGAACAGCGCGAAGCCCTGTTGGTTAAACGTGGCCGCTACGCAGAGTTCAACCTGCTCTACGACCGTGGCACCACCTTCGGCTTGAAGACTGGCGGAAATGTGGAGGCCATTCTCATGAGTTTGCCGCCGGAGGTAAAGTGGCCGTAAGCCGCCGTTCAAGGCAATCGGGCGAATATTTCTTATTAGGAGTTTCGTCATCCCCGCGGAAGCGGGGACCCAGGCTTCATAGTAAAGAGTATTCTTGGAAATACTGGGTCCCCGCTTCCGCGGGGATGACGGCACTATGAGAACACGAAAAGACTTAAATCTCTTAACCGGAATATTTGCCTTTACTCGATTGCCCTGAGCCGCCGTTTCATCTCCTCCAGGCAGGCGGCGCGGTCGGGCTGGAAATCCTGCTGGCTCCACCAGTCCTCAACGCCACGCAACAGAACGCCGATGTGACGACCGGGCTTAAGACCCAAAGCCAGCGCATCGCCGCCAGCAAGCGGAAAGCGCAAGCTGTCCAACACCCCGGCGGTCGCCAGCACGTCTTTAAGACGCTCAAGCGATACCGGGTTGGGAGATGACGCCGCAGCCAGGCGCACCAGATCCCGGTAAAGGCTTGCGTCGCCGATCCGGTACAGTGTTTGGCGGCGGGCCGGGGCGTCGTCGTGCAACGACACTCTCGTCTTGGGCGCGACAAGGCCCACCAGGCGGTCACGCTCGACATTGGACAGTTTCAGCGTCGCGCACACCCTGAGCGCGCCGGCCTGATCGGTGTCCAGCACCGCGGCGAGGCGAAGCAACGCATCCGGCGCCTCGCCCAAATCATGCTGCACGCCGACCATGCGCGACAGTCTCTCGACATTGGCGGCCGCCGGCAGCAGGTGGGACATCACCCCCAAGTCGATCATCAACCGCCAGACATCAGCGCTGGCCGCGGCGGTCAGCAGGCGGAAAATCTCTCCTTGCAGACGCTCCCCCGACAGGGTTGGCAGCCGATTCGCCATTTCCCGGCAGGCGGCCAGCGCCTCCGCATCGGGAGCCCCCCGCCCGTAATGCGCGTGAAAGCGGAAATAGCGCAGCAGGCGCAGCACGTCTTCATTAAGGCGGTGCAGCGGGTTGCCGACAAAGCGCACCCGCCCCGCCGCCATGTCCTTCAACCCACCGAAGGGGTCATACACCGTGCCGTCCGGCGTGCAGGACAGCGCGTTCATGGTGAAGTCGCGCCGCGCCGCGTCCTCTTTCCAATCGTCGGTGAATTCAACGCGCGCGCGCCGGCCAAAGGTTTCAACGTCACGGCGCAAGGTGGTGATTTCATAGTGATGCCGACCGATGACCGCCGTCACCGTGCCGTGCGCGATGCCCGTGGGAATGGCGCGGATGCCCGCCTCTTCCAGGATGGTGAGAACACTCTCCGGCGTGGCGTGCGTGGCCAGATCGATGTCCTTCACCGCCCGCTTAAGCCAGGTGTCGCGCACGCAACCGCCGACAAAGCGCGCGTCCGCCCCGCCGGCGCGCAACGCCTCGATCACCGCGCGCGTTTCCGGTGCGGTCATCCACGGCTGGGGTTCGAGGCGGCCTGCGGGTTGCATGCGCCCACCCTACTCTGGCAACGCCGCAATCTCCAACACCAGCTTCTGGCGCAAGGCGTCGACGAAGCTTTCACGGTCCATCGCCGCTTTGACGAAGCAATTGACGCCACCGATGATATTCTCGGCGAAATATTCGTCCAGCCAGGAAAACTCATCGAGAATGGCCAGGGCGTTGATGGTGACGCCAAGCGCCACGGCCTGGTCGCGCGCCACCACCGGATCAATTCCGGCGTTGGAAAAACCATTGGCGACCAGATCGATGACCCGGCGCTCGGAATGCACGCCGCTCAGGGCGAACAGCGCCATGGAATCCTCAATGGCGCTGCCGATCGCGGTGGAATCGGCCCGGCCATCGCGCGGCGCGGCGAGAATTTTTGCGGCGAAGGATTGCGCATCCTGGGGGGTGGCGATCACCGTCCACGGCGCCAGCACACGCAAGGTCTTCGGACCGGAAAACGCCGCCAGAATCACCGCCACGCGGCGGCTGGCCAAGGCCTCGGCCACGGTGGAATCGGCGAAGGCGGCGGCGTGGCCGCGCAGTTGAAACTCCAGATCCCCCACGGTGATGCTGGCGGAGCCATCGACCAGCAACACCAGCTCCAGCCCCACCGACGGCGGCGGTGGGGTTGCTGCGGCAGGAAACGTCCCAGCAACCAACAGGACGATCAGCAGCAAACGTTTCAGCATGTGCGACACCCAACCCTCATGCATGCGCCAACGCATGACGCACCACTTTGCGCATCACCGACGGCAGCGCCAGTTCGTCCAAGCGGTGCAGTGGCGCCCACTGCCCCACGGCTGTCCGCCAATCGAGTCCGGCGCGACCGGCGAACACCTGAAGTTCCAGGTGAAAATGGCTGAAAGTGTGGCGGACCATGCCGGGCAATGACCGCCACTCCACATCAAGCGGGGGTTGGCCTCCCGGTTCCCAGCCAGAAGAGGGCAATTCCGTCATGCCGCCCAGCAGCCCTTCCGCCGCCCGCCGCCGCACCAGCACCGCGCCTTCCGGGTTGATCAACCAATACGCTACGCCACGCCGCGTCGGCTTATCCTGCTTGGCGGCTTTGCGCGGCAGAGCCTCCTGAAGGCCGGCGGCCCGCGCCGCGCAATTCTCGGCCAGCGGACAAAGCATGCATTTGGGCTTGCGCGGCGTGCACACGCCCGACCCCAGATCCATCATCGCCTGCGCATAGTCACCCGGTCGTTCCCGTGGCGTCAGAGGCCCGGCCAGCGCCCGCAGCTTTGGCCTCACGCCAGGGAGCGCTTCCTCCACCGCGAAGAGACGGGCGATGACGCGCTCAACATTTCCATCCACCACTGTGGCCGGTCGGTCGAAGGCAATGGCGGCGATGGCGGCGGCGGTGTAGACGCCCACTCCCGGCAAAGCGAGAAGTGCGTCTTCGCTGTCTGGAAACCGCCCGCCGCACCGCTCCACCACCACCTGGGCGCATTTGTGCAGATTGCGCGCCCGTGCGTAATAGCCAAGCCCGGCCCACGCCACCAGCACCTCGTCCAGAGAGGCGGTAGCGAGATCTTTGACTGTCGGCCAGCGTTCGGTGAAGGCGCGGAAGTATGGGGCGGCGACCGGCACGGTGGTTTGCTGGAGCATGATCTCCGACAGCCAGACCCGATACGGGTCGGTCTTTTCACCGGGAGGGCTGCGCCAGGGAAGGTCGCGGCGGTGACGGTCGTACCAGGAAAGCAGACGGTCGGCGATGGAAGCGGTGGAGGGCATTCGGCGCCTTATCGGGGTTTGGTCTGCGGCGATATACACCATGGGGCTGCTCCATGGCCTTGAGAGCGGGAGGCCAAGCTCACAACACAGCCGTTTCCCCTTCCCCACCATCCCCAGCGGGCGTGGGCAGATCCTCGGCGATGGCGACGAGAACGTGAGGCTGACAGATCACAATCTGCTGCCGGGCGCTTTCGACGATGCCCCGCGTTTCCCAGGCGCTCAGGATGCGGCTCACGGTGTGGAGCGTGGTTCCGGTCATCTCCGCCACGTCCTGACGGGATAAGGGAAAGGCGATCGCCACCCCTTGCTCCGTCCGGCAACCGGCTTGCCGGACCAGACGCAACAGGGTGTGGGCGACGCGGCGTTCGACCTTTTCCGTCGACATCTCCCGCAAGCGGTTCTGCACCTCCTGCAAGCGGGAGCCGACGATGTCCAAAGCGTTCAGCCCGATGCGGGGATGGCGCTGCAACAAATCGGTCATGGCGGCCGCCGTCCAGGTGATCTCCACGCAATCGGCCATGGCGACGGCGTCGCCCGGATAACGCCCGCCAGAAAACACCGCAGCCGTGCCGAACATCTCACCAGGGCCGATGAAACGAACCACCACCTGCTGCCCGTCCGCCCCGGTCTGGATGATTTTAAGCCGCCCGTCGATCAGCGCATGGCAGGTCTGGGCCGGGTCGCCCTGGGTGAAAATCGTCGCCCCCTTGGCCACGCGCCGGGTCTGCGCGAAGCGGATCACCTCAGCCAGCGCTGGCGCATCCAGCCCGGCGAACAGCCGCATGCCGCGCAGGAGGGCGGGATCGAGGGCGATGGGTCCGGCCATTCCAGCTCCAGCAAGGGTTTAAGACACGCTCTGCGACAAGATGTTAACTCTTACGAGGAAGCGCAACCGGCTTTGGCCTTCTAAAGTTTGCGCCAGAACAGTTTGTGCTGGAACAAAGAGCCCGGACCGGCAACCGGCTAATGCTGTCGGGAAACCCCGTTTTCGCACAACCGATAAGCTCCAGAACATTATGCAGACCATCTCTTCCGCGACTGACGAACCCATCATCGATGTCCAGGCGATTCCGCCCTATGAGCGCCACCCGCTGATTTTCCAGACGGTGCAGCGGCTGAATCCTGGTCAGGCGTTTACGCTGGTCAACGACCACGACCCGCGCCCGCTCTACCTCCAGCTTCAGATGCATTTCGCTGACAGCTTCACCTGGGAGTATCTGGAACGTGGCCCGCAGGTGTGGCGTGTTCGGATCGCCAAACCGGCGGGGGTCGCCGATTCCACGTCGCATTTCGTGCGCATCGATCGCGATGGAACGGCCACGACCATCCTCTCCGGCGCCGAGCCCGGCCCTGCCGCTGATGGTGCGTTGGTGGTTGAGGTGATCGACTGCCCGCCCGGCACGACGCCGGCTGAGGTGCTGGACCTGATGCGCGGCGTCGTGCCGCCGCCGGGCATGCACCGCCTTCCCTTCGAGCGCCTGTTGGCGCGCCGCAGCGGCGGTTGCTGCGGCGGTATGTGCGGGTAACAGGAGAATCTTTCAGTATGAGCACGCCCACTGCCAAGGTCTTCTTCGCCTATGGATTCCGCCCCTTCTTCCTGCTGGCGGGGATCTCCGCCGCGCTTTTCATTCCGCTCTGGGTGGGCGTGCTCAGCGGGGCCTTTGGGCTGGGAAGCGCCATCCCCCTTTCCGGGTGGCACGCGCATGAGATGCTGTTCGGCTTTGCCGTCGCCGCGATCACCGGCTTCCTGCTGACGGCGATTCCCAGTTGGACGGGGACCGCCGCCGTGTCTGGCCCCCCCCTGATGGGGCTGGTGGCGCTGTACCTCGCCGGGCGCATCGCGTCGCTGCCAATGCTGGCGGATTACACGGTGGCGGCGGTGGTGGATTTGGCCTTCCTGCCGGCGCTGGGGGCTGTGGTGGCCGGACCGCTGGTGCGGGCTGGCAAGCTGCGCAACACCGCCTTCCTGGTGCTGCTGGCCTTGTTGACCGTGGCGAACGCGCTGTTCCGCCTGGAATGGCTTGGGCTGACCGCTGGCACGGCGTCGTTCGGAATCACGCTGATGATCGGCGTGGTGTTGCAGATGGTGACGGTGATCGGTGGCCGGATCATTCCCGGCTTCACGCAAAACGCCTTGCGGATACGCGAACCGGGCGTGCTCATCACACCGCTGCCATCGTTGGAGCGCATCGTTTTGCTGCTGACCGCGCTGCTGATCCCCGCCGATCTGCTTCTGCCCGGCAGCGTCGTGGCGGGCGTTCTTGCCCTGGCGGCGGCGGTGGCGCACGGCGTCCGGCTGTCGCGCTGGGAGGGACGGCGCACGCTGAGCCAGCCGGTGCTGTGGATTCTGCACGCCGGCTACGCCTGGATCGTCGTGGCGCTGCTGCTCAAGGGGTTGGAGTTCGCCGTCGGCCTGCCGCTGGGTGGCGCCTGGCTGCACGCGCTGACCGCCGGGGCCTTCACCACCATGATCCTGGCGGTGATGACCCGCGCCACCCTCGGTCACACGGGCCGCGCCATCGTGGTGTCGCGCCTCACCGTCACCGCCTATGCGCTGGTGCTGCTGGCCGGTCTGGCGCGGACGCTGCTTCCCATGCTGCCGAATGGGGCGTGGACGCCCGTCTTGCACACCGCCGGCGCGCTGTGGACGCTGGGGTTCATCCTGTACCTCTGGGTTTATGCCCCGATCCTCACCGCGCCGCGCGCCGATGGGCGACCGGGATAAGGGCAAAGGCTGGAAATAACGGGCAAGGACAGAGAAAATCCTGATGTGTCAGGATTTTCTCTGGATGGTATAAGCCCGAGGTGGGATCTTCGTTATGCCCCCGCCTTCTCACCCCCGGCCCGAGCCCATGCCCGATCACGAATCCCCCGTCGAAATCTTCAAGCGCTCCACCACCTCCACGGTGCGCGCCCTGGCCGGGCGCGAGGATGTGCAGGTCACCTATTCCAACGAGCCGCCGGGCATCTTCGGGACGCGGGTGCGGGTGCCGACACCGGCGCGCAGCCTCACCCCGCAGGACGTCGCCCCGGTGCGCGGGGAGTCGGACGCGCTGGCGCTGCGGCTGCGTTTTCATGACAACGCCGTGCACGCTCGGCGCATGCCGCTGGGCGAAACGGCGCGTAGCGCCTTCGACGCGCTGGAGCAGGCGCGCTATGAGGCGCTGGGGGCCTGCGCCATGCCCGGCGTCGCCAGCAACCTGGAAGCGGCGCTGGAGAAGCGCTACCGCAAGCAGGGCTTCGAGCGGATCACCGAGCGTGAGCAAGCGCCGCTGAGCGAGGCGTTGCGGCTGATCGCGCGGGAGTTGATGACGGGGGCTCCACCACCACCCGCCGCGCGGGATGTCGTCGCTCTCTGGCGTGGCTGGATCGAGGAAAAGCTGGGGCCGGATTTCCACGGCCTCGCGGCGTTGATCGCCGATCAGGACGGCTACGCGCGGGCGACACGCACGCTGCTGACCGCCCTGGACATGGAAGTCGGCCAGGAACCGGACTCCGAAAAGAGCGAGGACGACGGCGATGACAATTCCGAGGGGAACCAGAACGACCCCAGCGACGATCAATCCCGCAGCCAGGAGCAAGCCAGCGGCGACTCCGACTCTCCCTCCTCGCGCATGATGCAGGAAGCGGGCGCGTCCGACAGCGCCGATGACGGCGGTGAGGAGGGCGACGCCGCGATGGGCGAAGGCGAAGGCGCGGAAGAGCCTGCCGGCCCCGGCCAGCCCCGGCGGCCCGACCATCACCGCCGCAACGAGGCCGACCCCAACGCCTACCGGCCCTTCTCCACCCGCTTCGACGAGGTGGTGGACGCCGCCGATCTGTGCGACCCGGAAGAGCTGACGCGCCTGCGCCTCACGCTTGACCAACAGCTTTTGCACCTCCAGGGCGTCATAGCCAAGCTGGCGAACCGCTTGCAGCGCCGTCTGCTGGCGAAGCAGACCCGCTCGTGGGTGTTCGATCTGGATGAGGGGCTGCTGGACGCCGCGCGCCTGTCGCGCGTCGTGGTCAACCCGATGCTGCCGCTGTCCTTCAAGCGCGAGAAGGAGACGGATTTCCGCGACACCGTGGTCAGCCTGTTGATCGACAATTCCGGCTCCATGCGCGGCCGGCCGATCTCCATCGCCGCCATGAGCGCCGACATCCTGGCCCGCACGCTTGAGCGCTGCACGGTGAAGGTCGAGGTGCTGGGCTTCACCACCCGCGCCTGGAAGGGCGGACAGGTCCGCGAGGCGTGGCAGCAAGCCGGCAAGCCTGCCAATCCCGGTCGCCTCAACGATCTGCGGCACATCATCTACAAGGCCGCCGACCAACCCTGGCGCCGCACCCGCAAAAATCTCGGCCTGATGCTGCGCGAAGGCATCTTGAAGGAAAACATCGACGGCGAGGCGCTGCTGTGGGCGCACAACCGCCTGATCGGTCGGCCTGAACAGCGCCGCATCTTGATGGTCATCTCCGACGGTGCGCCGGTGGATGATTCGACGCTGTCGGTCAACGCCGGCAATTATCTGGAACGGCACCTGCGTGAGGTGATCCAGTATATCGAGACCCGCAGCCCGGTGGAGCTGGTGGCGATCGGCATCGGCCATGATGTGACGCGCTATTACCGCCGCGCGGTGACCCTCGTGGACGCCGAACAGCTTGGCGGCGCCATGATGAACAAGCTCGCTGAATTGTTTGATGAAGATGATCGCCTTGAAACGCGCCGAAGCGCGCGGCAGGGTCGTTGACGCCTCACCGATGATTTTCGATCCGCGCTCCTCGTGTCTTGGCCTCGCCGCTTCCTCGCTGTAAGATTATGGAATGCATACGATCCCTGACTTCCCAAACCTGTTCATCCTCGGTCACCCCCTGATCCAGCACAAGCTGACGCTGATGCGGGAAACGCACCGGTCAACCGGCGGTTTTCGGCAATTGCTGCGTGAGATTTCGCTGCTCATGGGCTACGAGATCACCCGTGATCTGCCGATGACCACCGAGCGGATCGAAACGCCGCTGACAACCATGGACGCCCCGGTTCTGGCCGGTAAGAAACTAGCCATCGTGCCGGTGCTGCGCGCCGGCCTGGGCATGGTGGAGGGGCTGCGCGAATTGGTTCCCTCCGCCCGCGAGGGGCATATCGGCCTCTACCGCGACCACGACACCAAGATGCCGCACGAGTATCTGGTGAAGCTGCCCGAGGCGGAGGGCCGCGTTTTCATCGTGGTCGACCCGATGCTGGCCACCGGCAATTCGGCGGTGCACGCCTGCAATGTGTTGAACCGCCACGGCGTGAGCGACGAGAACATCCGCTTCCTGGCCCTGGTCGCCGCGCCGGAGGGCATGCGGGTGTTCCACGCCGCGCACCCGAAGGTGAAGGTCTTCACCGCCGCGCTGGACAGCCATCTGGACGAAAACGCCTATATCGTCCCCGGCCTGGGTGACGCCGGCGACCGGATGTTCGGGACAAAGTAGTCTTAATCGGGGGCCGTCCGGTCATTGTTGCAGAAAACGCAACAGTCTTGTCCACGGCATAGGGCTTTCGCCGGGGCTCTTCTCTCCTTAGATGGGTGGAAGCATTCAAACCTGGAGAGCGCCGATGAGCCCCACCCCCTCCTCCCGCACCCGTCCCCTACTGGCCGTCGTCGAGGGGATGGAGACCGCCGATGGCGCCGGTGTCAGCCTGACCCGGCTGCTCGGCACGCCGCGCCTGCGCACGCTCGATCCGTTCCTGATGCTGGACTTCTTCGGCTCCGATCAGCCGCAGGCTTACATCGCCGGCTTTCCCGAGCACCCCCACCGTGGGTTCGAGACGGTCACCTATATGCTGGCGGGCCGCATGCGGCACGGCGATAACCATGGCCATTCCGGCGTGATCGAAACCGGCGGCGTGCAATGGATGACCGCCGGTCGCGGTATTGTCCATTCCGAGATGCCGGAGCAGACCGAAGGCTTGCTGCGCGGCTTCCAGCTGTGGATCAACCTGCCCCAGCGCCTGAAGATGTCCGAGCCGCACTACCAGGAGTTCGACGCCGGTAAGATCCCCGTTGAGACTCGGGCTGATGGAGGCACGCTTAAGGTCATCGCCGGCGCCACGTCGCAGGGACTCGCCGGCCCCATTCACGCCGAGGCGACCGACGCCCGCTATTTCGATGTGGCGCTGCCACCGGGCGGAAGTTTCACCGAGCCGTTGCCGGTGGGACACAGCGCCTTCCTGGTGGTCTACGAGGGCGCGCTGGCGCTGTCGGACACAGTCGTTGCAGCGTTGCGCATCGCCACGCTGGGTGACGGCGAGCGGGTGGAGGTCACGGCTGGGGCGCAAGGAGCCCGCTTCCTGCTTCTGGCGGGCCGGCCCTTGAACGAGTCGATTGCCTGGGGCGGCCCTTTCGTCATGAACACCCGTGAGGAAGTGGTGCAGGCCTATCGGGACTATGAAGAGGGAAAATTCTAACCCTCACGCCAACCCGCGATGCTCAAGCAGCGGTTCGATGCGTGGCTGATGGCCACGGAACGCCACATACAGCTCCATGGGATCGCTTGTGTCCCCGGCGGAATAGATCGTCTTCAAGCGAGCCGCCAGGGTCGGGTCGAAGACATCGCCGGTTTCCTTGAAGGCCTCAAAGCCGTCAGCGTCCAGCACTTCAGCCCAGAGATAGGCGTAATAGCCGGCGGCATAACCGCTGCCCCCGAACACGTGCTGGAAATGCACGGGGTGGTAGCGGACGCCGATTTCCGAGGGCATGCCGATCCGGGCCAGCATGTCCCGCCCAAACGCCACCACATCGAGACCATCCGGTTCGGGGTGCGTATGGAAGGCCATGTCCATCAACGCCGCCGCCGTGTACTCCACCGTGGCGAAGCCCTGGTTGAAGGTGCGGGCGGCCAGCAGGCGGCGCAGAAGATCCTCCGGCAAGGGCTGGCCGGTCTGGTGATGCACCGCATAGCGGCGCAGCATCTCCGGCGTGGACATCCAGTGCTCGTACACCTGTGAGGGAAACTCGACGAAATCGCGCCGCACCGCCGTGCCGGATTGCGATGGGTAGCGCACTCGGCTGAGCAGCCCATGCAGGCCATGCCCGAATTCATGGAACAGGGTTTCCGCCTCATCGAAGCTGAGCAACGTCGGCTCACCCCTGGCGAAATTGTTGTTGTTCACGACGATGGGCGTGATGTCACCGTCGAAACTCTCCTGGTCGCGGTAACTGCTCATCCAGGCGCCGGAGTGTTTGGCGGGGCGGGCGAAGTTGTCGTGCAGAAAGACGCCGACCAGATCGCCGGCGGTGTCCCGCACCTCATAGCCGCGCACATCGGGGTGATAGACCGGCAAATCCAGGCGTTCGGTGAACGTCACGCCAAACAGGCGGTTGGCGGTGTCGAACGCCGCCTGGATCATGGTGTCGAGCCCGAAATACGGCTTTATCGCCGCCTCATCGAGGTCGTAGTTCTTTTTCCGGACCTTCTCCGCGTAATAATGCCAGTCCCAGCGCTCGATCGGGGCGTTCAGCCCCTCGGCCCGAGCCTGGGCTTGAAGTTCGGCCAATTCGGCCGCCGCCTTGCGCTTAGCCGGCTCCCACACCCGCAACAGCAGGCGCTCCACCGCCTGGGTATCCTTGGCCATGCTGTCGTCGAGCTTGAAAGCGGCGTAGGTGGTGTAGCCGAGAAGGCCGGCCTGTTCGGCCCGCAAGGACAGAATCTCACCCAGCAGCGGGGTGTTGTCATGCTCCCCGGCATGACCGCCACGCGCCGTCCACGCCGCATACAGCGTGTGGCGGAGGTCGCGGCGCGTTGAGAAGGTCAAGAACGGTTCAACCGACGAGCGGGACAAGGTGATGACGAAGGAATCCTCCAGGCCACGCTCCTTGGCCGCCATGGCCGCCGCATCGCGGGCAAAACCAGGGAGCCCGTCGAGATCCGCCGCCGTCAAGACCAGCCGCCATTCCCGTTCATCGTGCAGGAGATTCTGGTTGAACCGCGTGTGCAGCGCCGCCAGACGCTCGGAAATCGCCGCCATGCGCTGTTTTTGCGCGGGCGACAGGGCCGCCCCATTGCGCACGAAGTCGAGATGCAGGCGCTCGATCAGGCGATGCTGGTCCGACGCCAGGGCCAGGGTGTCGCGCCGGGCATGAAGATCGGCGATGCGGGCGAACAAATGGGGGTTGAGGGCAAGGCGCGTGTGGTGCTGGGCCAATTTCGGCGCGTAGTCACGCTCAATGGCCTCCACCGCATCGCTCGTGTTGCTGGCGTTGAGGTTATAGAACACGGCGCAGACCCGCTTCAACAGGCGGCCACTGCGTTCCAGCGCCTCCACCGTGTTGGCGAAGGTCGGGGCTTCCGGGGAAGTGGTGATCGCCTCGATCTCGGCAATGTGCTCCGCCATGCCACGGTCGAAGGCTGGCGGGATATGCTCGGCCCGGATGCGGTCGAAGGGAGGCGTACCGAACGGGGTGCTCCAAACTTCGAAGAAAGGATTTTCAGCAGCGTGAGCGGCGGTCATGCACGGTCTCCAGAGCAGGGCGATCGCCTATGGATATAGGCGCTCACTTTGTCTTATTCGTGCTTTGGAGCCTTTGGCGCAGGCACGAAGCGGCAAGGTTTCCTGGGTCCCCGCTTTCGCGGGGATGACGGTATGGGGTGTAGCGCCCTTCCCTTACCGTCATCCCCGCGAAGGCGGGGATCCAGCGGAAGTTTATTGATTCATTATAAAATCAACCCAAACCCAGTCGCCGGATGGGCTTACTTCTGCTCGAAGTCCAGCCCCCAGACGTTGTAGCGCTCGGGGTCCTCGGTCCAGTTCTCGCGCACCTTGACGAACAGCAGCAGGTGCACGCGGTGTTCCAGGAAGGCTTCCAGTTCGGTGCGGGCCGCTTGGCCGATCTGCTTGATGCGCGCCCCGCCCTTGCCCAGCACAATGGCCTTTTGGCTCTCGCGCTGCACATAGACGATTTGCCGGATCTTGACCGAGCCGTTCTCGAACGTTTCCCATTCCTCAGTTTCCACCGTGGCGGCGTAAGGCAGCTCTTGATGCAACTGCAAGAACAGTTTCTCGCGCGTGATCTCAGCGGCCAGCAGGCGCATGGGCATGTCGGAGATCTGATCCTCCGGGTACAGCCATGGCCCCTCCTCCACCGCCGCGGCGAGGAAGCGGCGCACATCCTTGACGCCGTCGCCCTTGGCGGCTGAGACCATGAAGGTCTCCGTGAACACCCCGCTCTCGTTGAGCCGGGCGGTCAAATCCAGCAGATGCTCGCGATGCTTCACCAGATCGATCTTGTTGAGGATCAAGATGGCGGTCTGCCCCTGCTCCTTCAGCCTGGCCACGAGGTCGAGCGTGTCGTTGTCAAGCCCCCGGCGTGACGCATCGACCAGCACACCCACGCGGTCGGCTTCGCTGGCCCCCTGCCACGCCGCCGCGACCATGGCCTTTTCCAGCCGCTTCTTCGGCGTGAAAATACCCGGCGTATCGACAAAGATAATCTGGCTGTCGCCTTCGATGGTGATGCCCAGCACGCGGGAGCGTGTGGTCTGCACCTTCGGGCTTACGATCGATACCTTGGCGCCGATCATGGCGTTCAGCAGCGTCGATTTGCCGGCGTTTGGCGCCCCCACCAGCGCCACGAAGCCGCAACGCGGATGCTCGGGCATCGCGTTTGGCATGGCTTCCGGCAGGTCTCCGGTATCGATTTCGTCACTCATACACAACAATCCCTAACCGGCGCAGCAAAGCGCTCGCCGCCTGTTTTTCTGCGGCGCGTTTGGAGGAGCCGACAGCCGTCACCGGCTCCACCCCCGCCACCCGCACCTGTACATGGAATTCCGGCTCATGCGCTGGTCCGTTCTGTTCCACCATCGCGTAAACCGGCAGCGGTCGCCCAGAGCCTTGCGCCCATTCCTGCAACGCCGTCTTTGGGTCCAGAGGCGGTGGCTGTTGCCGGTCGATCATGCCAGCCCAGGCCTGGCGGATAAACCGCTTCGCCTGGTCCATGCCACCGTCCAGATACAGCGCCCCGATCACCGCCTCGCACGCATCGGCGAGGATGGAGCGGTTGTTGCGCCCCCCGCCCGAGGCTTCCGCTGGCGACAAGCGCAGATAACGCCCAAGCTCCAGCCCAGCCGCCACGACCCCCAACGCCTCGCGCCGCACCAGCGCCGCGTGGCGCTTGGCCAGGGCCCCTTCCCGCTCATTGGGAAAACGCTCAAGCAGCCATTCGGCCACGCACAGACCCAGCACCCGGTCGCCTAGGAATTCCAACCGCTCATAGGCGATGCCTGGCCCGTGCGTCGGCGCCGCCCCTCGGTCCGAGCGCTCCAACCCCATCAAGCTGGGGTGCGTCACGGCATCCGCCAGCAGCGATGCGTTCACGAAATCATAGCCCAGCGCCACCGCCAGTTCGGCGATGTCGGCGCTGCGCTCGGTGTCCGAAGCGGACACGGTGTTCTCCTGCGTCAATGGATACCCTTGAACAGGCGCGAGAATCTCAGATCGACCGGCCAGCGCCAGATCTTGTAGAAGCTAGTTTTGTTGTCCAGCGAGAAGAACAGGAACTCCGCCCGACCAACCACATTCTCGATCGGCACATAGCCAACCTTGTCAAGAACACGGCTGTCTTGCGAATTGTCACGGCTGTCGCCCATCATGAACAAATGCCCCTCCGGCACCTTATAGAGGGGGGTGTTGTCCAAAGGCCCGTGGTCTTCATAGATTTCCATGATGCGGTGTTTCACACCGTTTGGCAGGGTTTCGATATACTGCGGCACGCGCGACTCACGGCCAAAGTCATCCTTATCCACATAATCTTCGATGCGCTCGCGCTGCACCGGCTTGCCGTTGATCTGCAGGATGCCGCCCGTCACCTGTATGGTGTCGCCGGGCAGGCCGATGATGCGCTTGATAAAGTTTTCAGTCTGCCCTTCGCCCGGGACCCTGAACACCGCCACGTCACCCCGTTCCGGCATCTTGCCCAGAATACGACCGTCGAACAGCGGCAAGCCGAAGGCGATGGTGTATTTGCTGTAGCCGTAGGTGTATTTCGATACGAACAAAAAGTCGCCGACCAGCAGCGATGGGATCATCGATCCCGTGGGGATATTGAACGGCTCATACGCGAAGGTCCGCACACCAAAGGCGATCAGCACCGCGTAGAATATCGTCTTCAGTATTTCGCCGATGCTGTCGGCGTTCTTTTCGTTTTTAACCAAGGCCATATGCTTTCGATTTTCAGCGTTGGATGAGGTTATAGTGGCGTGGATGCTGAGGGATCGGGCTCGGCGCTGATCACCACGACGGCGTGCGCCAGCGGGTATTCATCGGTCAGCGTCACATGGATGCGCGTCTGCATGCCCGGCGGGGTGATGGCCCGCAGGCGCTCCAGCGCGCCGCCGGTCAGTCGCATGGTGGGCTGGCCTGTGGGCAGGTTGACGACCCCCATATCACGCCAGAACACCCCGTCACGAAAGCCCGTGCCCAGCGCCTTGGCGCACGCTTCCTTGGCGGCGAAACGCTTGGCGTAGCTGCCGGCGCGAGCGTCGTATTTGCCGCCCTTTCCCACGCGCCGCTCTGATTTGCCGCGTTCCGCCTCGGTGAAGATGCGCGTCAGAAAGCGGTCGCCAAACCGCTGCAACGTCTGTTCGATGCGCCGGATGTCCGTCAGATCATTGCCGATGCCCAAAATCATGCGGCCCCCCGTGGAGCGGGCCTTATCGCGCCGGGCCGGGCGGCATCCATCAACGCGCGCATCCGTTGGAGGCTTTCGTTCAGACCGACGAAGACCGCTTCTCCCACCAGGAAATGGCCGATGTTCAGCTCGGCCAGGGTGGCGATGTTCGCCACCGGCCCGGTCGTCTCATAGGTCAGGCCGTGTCCGGCGTGACATTCCAGGCCAAGGGCTTCGGCGTGCGCCGCCGCCTGCGCCAAGCGCGTCAATTCCGAGCCGCGTCCGGCGCCGGGCGTGGTTTCACAATACGCCCCGGTGTGCAGTTCGATCACCGGAGCCTTGAGCGCGTGCGCGGCGTCGATCTGACGAATCTCCGGGTCAATGAACAAGGAGACCCGGATGCCTGCGGCTTCCAACTCCTGCACAATACGCTTGAGCGACTCACCACCACCGACGGCGTCCAGACCGCCTTCGGTGGTCACTTCCCCGCGCTTTTCCGGCACGATGCAGACGGCGTGCGGACGGCGCTTCAGCGCAATCGCCAGCATCTCATCGGTCGCCGCCATCTCAAGGTTGAGCGGCAACGCCACCTCGGCCATCAGGCGGGTGATGTCTTCGTCGCGGATGTGGCGGCGGTCTTCGCGCAGATGCGCGGTGACGCCGTCGGCGCCCGCCGCCGCCGCCGCAAGGGCGGCGCGCACCGGGTCTGGATGGCGCCCACCGCGTGCGTTGCGCAGCGTGGCCACATGATCGATGTTCACGCCAAGGCGCAGGTAACGGGTCATCGCAACGCTCCCGAAAACACGCGGATCCTGAACAGCCAATCGCCGTTCAGGATCCTGTCTATATAGCGAAGCGCCCGCGCCGCGTCACGCTTTGTGCGCATCCCCGGGAACGCGGTGAATTGAATCAACCCGAACCCCCAATTCCGCCAAGCGCGCCCTTGCCATGCCGCCTTGCCAGTAAGTGGCGAACAACGCACCCACCTGCTCCGCTCCCAGACGACGAAAAGTGGTCCCGCCCAGATAAAGTTGCTTTTTCCTGGAGCTGTATTTTGTCCGTTTGGTTTTGCGAAACCGTGGAACAGTATAGCCTTCTGCTAAGGTAATAATCAAGTTAACTGACATAGTAACGCCAGTTTGCGTCACCTCGTTGATGCAATAATCATCCACAGCAGTCCAGGGTATGGGAGATTCCAGATTGGAAAAGAAGAAGCCTTGTTCCGTGAATGTGGCGATTGGTGTTTTGCGACGGCGCAAAATATACACCCCCACCATCAGAAAAAATATGCCGCCCACTCCCATGGCGAGGGTTTTTCTAAGTTCCATGCTTTGCACATAGGTGTCGACCGACGCCAACTGCCCCAAATCCTTAAACCCCAGACTCATGACGGTGCCCACCAGCAGCGCGATCCCAAGCAAAAATGCGCTGATGAGGAGGAACAACGACCCTTCGTACAAAGGAACGGTTTCCAGGCCTTTTGCTGCTGGCCCGCTCAGAGCGGCGATCTCGTTTGTCACTGATTCTTCGGCAGCTTGAGCGAATTCCGCATCCAAGCTCTCACTCAACTTAGTCATCATTGTCTCTCCTTCGGACATACTCGGATCGGTGGCCTCACGCGGGCCAAGCCCTAATTCCACCAAGCGCGCCCTCGCCATGCCGCCTTGCCAGTAGGTGGCGAACAGCGCGCTTGTTTGCTCTAGCGGCATATTGCAAAAATTGAGCGCACGCAAGCGGACCTGGCGTTTCTTGGGCAGGCGCCTCGCCCGTTCGGTTTTGCGGTGCGCAGGTACAACGCAGCTTTGTGTCAAGGTAATGGTCAAGAGCGACATAAAGCTCAACGCTCCCCAACCAACGGAATAACCCTCCACGGCGGTCCAGGGCACGGGGGAGTTCAGATTGGAAAAGAGAAAGCCTTGTTTCGTGAAGACGACGACTGGCCTCATGCGGCGGTACAGAAGAGTGACAGCCACCATCAGGAAAAATACGCCACTTACCCCGGTGAGGGTCGACCTTGCATCCCAAGATTGCGGGCGCATGGCGGCGGACACCAATTGTTCCACGGACAACAATTACCCGGCCCCATCAATTCCTGCAAGCCCGACAGCCGACAGCGACGCGATGATCCCAATAACAAACGCGGCAACGACAAAGAGCGGCGATCCCTCATACAAAAAAAGAGTTTCCAATCCCTCTCCAGCCGGTCTGCGCAGAGCGGCGATTTCTTTCACCATGCTTTCATCGGCAGCCAGAATGAATTCCGCTTCCAGCCCCAAAGCGCTCCGCGCTTCCTTGGTCGCCGCCGTGGTGTCTTGGGACGAGCCCGGATCAGTAGTCTCGTACAAGTCAAGCTCTTGCAGCAGCGCGCTGCCCGTCAAGTCACCCGCTGCGGCGAGCAGCGCCGCGTCCACCTCCACGCCAAGAGCGGCCAAACGCTGGCTCGTGGTCGGGTGACTGTCGGTGGGATGCGGTTGTTCGTCTTCCAGATGAGCGCGTGGATCGCCAACCCCCTGGCTTTTGACATCACGGATAATCTTGCCCAGGATACCACCCTGGACCTTACCAGCCTTGTTCCAGCATTCAACCAGCGCCGACTCGATCCGAGGGGACAACACGCTGATACGCAAAAGCGACAAAGCGATGCTTCGTTTGTCGCTCACAGCGGCCCCGACGGCGTCAGCAGCCAGTTCGCGCTGACGACTCCAGTGCTGCACGGCGCCATCGAAGGCGCGCAGAAAGAATTCACCCAGCATGATGGCGGGTTTCATCAACCACCGCAGATAGCCTTCGCCCGAAATGTCAACGTCATGGATAGCGTGCAAATTGCGCACGGCGGTCGCGTATATAGGACTGAACTTCAGACTGTATTCCGTATCCGCACCTTGGAAATGGGCCAGTTCATGCCCGATGACGGCGGCCGCCTCGTCGCGTCCCATAAAAGCCAGATAAGGCAGCGGCAGATACAGCGTGCGTCCCAAGGGAGCCGGCGTCCCGCTGTTCAGCGTGACCGGACTTTCCGTCACGAAAAAGCATTGATCGAGACCGATGATGATGTTGGTGGGCAGGGTGGCTTTGGCTTTGTTTGCGACCATGCGCACAAAAGACCATAGCGCCGGCGCCTCCTCCTCGGTCGCACAGCGCCCCAACAGTGTTACGGGCCAGCTTTCAAACATCCGCCGAGAGGCTTTATAAATATTCCGCATAAGTTGCAGAATTGCCCAGAGCATAAAAAGAAGGAATATTATTTCAGCGAAGAACAGCTTTATATTTCCTGTATTCTTTACCCCCGCTGCAACAAAGTACATGATCTCGAAAATCAAACCACAAACAACCGCGCATAGCAGAAAAATACTTGTACCCGCAAGAAGCCAGGGCAGATTTTTTTGTCCAGAAACAAAGATGCGCAGCAGATCATCACGCGATCTCATGGATTTTCGGCCCATCACCTTGATCGACAGCAACCCCCACCCGTTGATGACGATAGCCAGCGCGCAAAAGGTGATTTCTGAAATAGCCACGATCTGGAGTGGGTTTGCTCCCGGAGCGCGCGACATTTGCCATAAGCCGACGAGCAGCAGAAGCGCCGGCAAACCAACGATCAGAAAGAATAATTTTATTGTGGAAGGCGGTTTTTGAGCCGATTTCACGTTTCTTCCTAACCTTCGACAAAGGCTGGACGCCCATAAAGGGCCATCCAATCGGCGCCATGCATGCCAATGAGGCCGCTGTTATTCGTCAACCGATGGAAAGATGGCGAGCAAAGTACGTTTACGCGTACTCGCCACGAATACAGAACGCAAAAGGCGAATTGTCGCAATTTTTGTATGGCGCTTCCAATGAGAACGCCGCGCCTGCCGTCGCCAGAGCGACCGAGCGGCAGCGCCTACGATCCGGCCATCACGCTAACCACGCCTTCTCGTGATCACCCTGCACCATGGCGTAGAGCGCGTGATCCTGCCACGCCCCATCAATGCGCAGATAAGCGCGGGCATAGCCTTCATAGGTGAAACCGATTTTTTCCAGAAGACCCCGGCTGGCCTCGTTGCGGGGCAGGCAAGCGGCCTCAACCCGGTGCAGGTTGAGCTGATCGAAGGCGAAGCCCAGCGCCAGCCGCGCGCCGCCCGAGATGTAGCCACGCCGCGCACAGGCTTGCCCCGCCCAATACCCCAGCGTCGCCATCTGGGCCACACCGCGCCGCACGTTGGACAGGTTCAACCCACCGACCAGCGCGTCGGTCCGGTGGTCGAACACCAGGAAGCTGTACCCTTCATCATCACGCCATTCCTGCGCCTGTCGACGCAGCCGGCGAACGAAAGCCGCGCGCGACAGCGTATCAGCCGGCCAGGTCGGCTCCCATGGCTCGAGAAAGGCGCGCGACTCGGCGCGCAGATCGGCCCATTCCCGCCAATCGCGCGGCAGCGGTGGCCTGATGTAGCATTTTGGCCCATCAAGCCGCATGGCCGGTGGGCTGATCAGTCCACTTCCCAACAGACGGATCATCGCGAGGGCGCTCCTCCTACGCCAGACGGGCTGCGATCCGTTCGTAATCCTCCAACTGCTGGATGGGCCCCAAGGCCGCCACCGTCGGTCGGCAACGCCGCAGCCGCCGCGCCGCGCGCATCACCGCCTCGGCGTCGACCGCCTCGATGCGGCTGACGATCTCTCCCACCGGGATCGGCCGGCCATAGGTAAGAAGCTGCTGGCCCAGTTGCTCGCAGCGCGACATGGAGCTTTCCTGCGCCATCAGCGTGCCCGCCTTCATCTGGGCGCGGGCGCGGGCCACCTCGTCATTGCCGATCCCTTCGGCCACCTTGACGATCTCCTCACAGACCACGGGCAGCAATTCGGTCGCCTCATCGCCCCCCGTGCCGGCATAGACGCCGAACAAACCGCCGTCATCGTACCCGCCCGTGAAGGTGTAGATGGAATACACCAGCCCGCGCTTTTCCCGCACTTCCTGGAAAAGGCGGGATGACATGCCGCCGCCCAGCAATGTCGACAGCACGGAATGCGCGTAGAAATCCGGGTCATGGACGCCGACGCCATCGAAACCCAGCACGAGGTGAAGCTGTTCGAGGTCTCGCTCCTCGCGGTAATCACCCCCCCGGTACACCGCCCGCTCGACCGGCGATGGCGTCGCGGTGGGCAGATGGGCGAAGGCGGCCTCGGCCATGGCGACGAAACGGTCATGGTCGATTCGCCCGGCGGCGGACAATACGATGGATGGCCCGGCGTAGTGCCGCCCGAGGTAATCCACCAGCGCCGAGCGCGGCAACTGACCGACGATCTCCGCCGAGCCCAGCACCGGGCGGCCCAAGGCCTGTTCTGGATAGGCGGTCACCTGAAAATGGTCGAAGATGATGTCGTCGGGCGTGTCCAGCGCTTGCCCGATCTCCTGCAACACCACGGTGCGCTCACGCGCCAGTTCCTCCTCGTCGATCAGCGAGTGCTGGAGCATATCGGCGATGATATCCAAGGCCAGCGCCGTATCCTCGTGCAGCATCTTGGCGTAATACGCCGTATGCTCGCGCGTGGTGTAGGCGTTCATCTGGCCGCCGACGCTCTCCATCTCCTCGGAGATGCGGAAGGCGGAACGGCGCTTGGTGCCCTTGAACAGCATATGCTCGATCAGATGCGCCACGCCGTTGACCGCAGCGGCCTCGTTGCGCGTGCCGACGCCGACCCAGCAGCCGAGCGTCACCGTCTGCACATCGGGCATGGTGTCGGTGGCGACGCGCAACCCATTGGCCAGCGTGGTGACCCGGA
The DNA here is from genome assembly GCA_031546725.1 of Azospirillum sp. Lineage (GTDB taxonomy): Bacteria > Pseudomonadota > Alphaproteobacteria > Azospirillales > Azospirillaceae > Azospirillum. Next base: position 9,142 of record JAVBJZ010000006.1, on the reverse strand, counting down.
CGTTGCTCATGCCGCACCTCGCGCCGCGCGGGCCCGGTCGGCGATGAAGGTCTGAACGGCGGAAAGGTCATTGGGCAGCACGCGGACACGCTCCTCACGTTCGTAAAGATCAGACAGCCGTGGCGGCAAAGCCGGTCGGCGACCGGTGGCCGTCTCAACCGCGTCGGGGAATTTGGCGGGGTGGGCGGTGGCCAGAACGATGACCGGGGTCTCAGGCGCCGTTTTGATCGCCGCGGCTGAGGCGACGCCCACCGCCGTGTGCGGCTCAACCGTATAGCCGCCACACTTGCGCCAGATCTCCGCGATGGTCGCCAGGGTGCCGGCCTCGTCCACGCGGCAGCCGGTGAAGAGCGCGCGAGCCTCGGCCAGTTGGGCGTCGGTGACGGAAAACCGCCCCTCGGCCCGGAAACGACGGATCACCGCGTCAACGGCGGCTCCGTCGCGGCCTAACAGGTCGAACAGCAGGCGTTCGAAGTTGCTGGAAATCTGGATGTCCATGCTGGGGCTTAAAGTAGGCAGAACCTCCTGCGCCACCATGGCGCCGCTCGCAAAAAAGCGGGCCAGGATGTCGTTCGAGTTGGAGCCGACGATAAGCTTGCCAATGGGCAGCCCCATGGCGCGCGCGCCATAGGCGGCGTAGACATTGCCGAAATTGCCGGTGGGAACGACGAAGTCGACGCTGCGCTCCGGCGCGCCCACGGCCACCGCCGCGGTGAAATAATAGACGATTTGGGCCATGATGCGGGCCCAGTTGATGGAGTTCACTGCCGACAGGTTCAGCCGATCGCGGAAGGCGCTGTCGTTGAACATCGCCTTCACCAGATCCTGGCAATCGTCGAAACTACCTTCCAGCGCGATATTGTGGACGTTGCCGGACAGCACGCTGGTCATCTGCCGGCGCTGCACCTCCGACGTGCGCCCCTTGGGATGGAGGATGAAGATGTCCACATTGTCCCGGTCCCGGCACGCCTCGATGGCGGCTGATCCGGTGTCGCCCGACGTGGCGCCAACGATGGTCACCCGCTCCCCGCGCTTGGTCAGCACATGATCGAACAGGCGGCCCAGCAGTTGCAGCGCCACGTCCTTGAACGCCAGGGTCGGCCCGTGGAACAGCTCCAGCACCCAGGTGCGTTGGTCAAGCTGAACCAACGGCGTCACCGCGGCATGGTCAAAGCCGGCATAGGCGTCGGTGACCAGCGCCCGGAACGCCTCCTCGGTGATGGCGCCGCCAAGGAAGGGCAGCATGACGCGCACGGCGACCTCGCTGTAAGGCAAGCCGCGCAAAGAGCGGATGTCGTCGGCGCTGAGGGTGGGCCAAGCCTCCGGCACATACAGCCCCCCGTCACGGGCGAGGCCGGTGAGAAGGACATCCTCGAATCCCAGGGCTGGGGCCGCGCCCCGCGTGCTGATGTAGCGCACCGCGATCACTCTATTTTTTGAAAAGACGATAACAAAAGTAGCGGGATGAGCAGGACCTCCGCAAGCGGGAGTGCGTGGCGAACCCCGACTTCCTTGCGCATAAGGCGTCAGCCCGCGTGCATGCCTGCCAAGAACACAAGCCGGCTTGGTTGGCTGAACATAATGTTGGCGTTATTCATCAATCAGTTCACCAGACAATTCAAGGCGATGAATGGAGTCACGCAGAAAGCCGCAGTATCAGTGTATGGAAATAAAAATACGACTGCGTATGTTTGCTGTTTACCGATGCCGTTTGCTTTTCGCTGTTTCAACCGTATGTTTTGCGCTAAAAAATTTAGGAATTCTCAATCTCTCATAGGATCGCTATGATTATGCGTACAATCCTGATTATCGCAGCAAGCCTTTTTATAACATTCTCAGGTTTCACCGACCGCAGCAGCGCCAAACCCGCAGCGACGGAACAGGAACGCGACAATCAAATCAGGGCGCTTGTTTGGAAGGATGGGGGCGCTCACCCCTTGTCGCGTTCAAAATCGACCATCAAACTGGACAGTCCGTACCAGATTTTGATCGGTAAAGATGCCATTGTTTATTTAGAAAATACAAATGGCACGGAACAACCAACAGACATAGAAGCTATTATTACCCACCCGGAAATCGACGCCATTACTGTTTACAGATCTATCAACGAAGGCTATGTGAAATTTGATGACTGGGGTGATGTCGATTCCGATCAAATGCTGAAAGATATCAAAGAAGGCAATGAGGAAGCAAATAAAGAACGTGCAAAATTTGGCGTCTCTCCATTGCATGTCACTGGATGGAAGCAGCGACCGACCCTCAACAAAGAGCAAAAAATCGTTCAATGGCAAATTGAAGCGCAGTCCGGCGAAGACCATATTGTCAACGCTGTCGTCCTTGTCTTTGGCCGCTTTGGCTATGAAAAGCTGATCTGGGCTGGGGACGCAAAAGACAATCCAGATATTCTTCTCAACGCTGCCCGGTCTGGTTTCAGTTTTGACCAAGGCGCTTCCTACGCCGATTTCCGTGACGGTGATAAGGTTGCGGAATACGGAGTCGCCGCGCTTGTCGCTTCTGCGGTTGGGGCCAAAGTTCTTGCGAAATTCGGTTTCTTAGCCGCCGCCGCCCTCCTCTTCAAGAAAGCCTGGGTCGTTGTGCTTATCATTCCCGCCATGATCTGGCGTGGCGTCAAAAAGCTTTTTGCCCGGCGGAGTGCGTAGGCCTTCGGTGGAGATGGGACAGAACGTAGATAATCAGCAAGACCGCCGCGAGGCTGTACCAGGTGATCGCGTAGAGCCGATGGTTGTTGGGTAAATCGGCGGGCGTCTGCGACGGCGCCTCGATCACCAGGGGCGCCACGAGAGGCAAGCCGAGGCGCGCGGCCATGGCCGCTGGGTCGATGCGGTTCCAGATTTCGGCCCCCGGCTGGTTCTTAAGCTGCATCCAGCCGGGAGCCGTCGGCAGACGGGCGACACCGTCTATGGTCTCGACACCCATCTCCGGCTCTGTCCCCTGCCCCGCCAGGCTCTTCGCGCGCTTGTCCATGGGGACCCAGCCATGCTTGACCAGCACCGGCGGGCCGCCCTCGGCGCGCTGGAACGGCGTCACCAGCTCATAGCCCGCCTGCCCCGAACGTGGATGACCAAGCACGAGCATCGTGCTCGCGCGCAGGAACCGCCCGGTCAGCGTCACCGGGCGCAGATCGAAAGCCTCGGGATCGGGAATATCGACCGGCAGCGGCACGGCGGGGGCGTTCAGGCGGTCGTGCAGGCGCTGGATCAGCGCCTCCTTCCAGTGCAGACGCTCAACCTGCCAGGTCCCGAGCGCCAGCAAGGCGAGAATCGCCGGCGCGGTGAACAGCGTCGCCCACAGACCGGGGCGGAAAGAACGGGCGATCATGCCTTTGGCCCCTTACCGTCGTGATGATGGTACTGCAAGGCGATCACAAACGCCTTGGCCGGACGCAGCATGCCCAGCGCCAGTCCCAGGATCAGCACACCCCAGATCACGGCGTGCAACCACAAGGGCCAATCGACGTTGCGCGACACGACAAGCGCCGCCGGGACCACCAGAAAACTCAGGATAAAGATCAAAAACACCGCCGGACCATCGCCGGAATCCTGTTCCGCCAGATCAAGACCGCAGATTCCACAGCGGTCGGCAACGGTCAGATACCCCTTGAACAGCGCCCCTTCGCCACAGCGCGGGCACACGCACCGCAGGCCCGCGCCAAGGGGTGTCGGAGTCATCGCTGCTCAATGCCCCCCAGTGGTCGCCCCCCACGATCCCCACCAGTAGATCGAGGTGAACAGGAACAGCCAGACGACATCGACGAAGTGCCAGTACCACGCCGCCGCCTCGAAGCCGAAATGGCTGTCGGGGGTGAAGTGCCCTTTCACCGTGCGGTACCAACATACCATCAAGAAGATGGTGCCGATGATCACATGAAAGCCGTGAAACCCCGTCGCCATGAAGAAGGTTGACGGGTAGATGCCCTCGGCGAAGCCAAAGGCGGCGTGGTGGTATTCCCACCCCTGAAAGAAGGTGAACAGCAGGCCCAGGAACACCGTCACCCCCAGCGCCTGGGCGGCTTTCCGGGTGTTTCCTGTCAGGATTTCGTGATGCGCCCAGGTCACGGTGACGCCGGACAGCAGCAAGATGACCGTCATCATGAAAGGCAAATGGAAGGGATCGAAAGCCTTGATCTGCGGCGGCGGCCAAGTGCCTTGCGGGTTGCCGGCGAAGATCTTGGGAAACAGGGAGGCGTCGAAGAAGGCCCAGAAGAAGGCCAGGAAGAACATCACCTCCGATGCGATGAACAGCGCCATGCCATAGCGCAAACCGATCTTCACCACCGGCGAATGCGCCCGCTCGACCACGGCTTCGTGGATGATGTCGCGCCACCAACCGAACATGACGGCGAGCACCGCCAGGAAGCCGAGGATCAGCAGCCATTTCTGGTTGTAATGCATGAAGAAAATGGCCCCGGTGGCCAGCATCCCGCCGGCCAGAGCCCCCAGCAGCGGCCAGGGGCTTGGTTCCACCAGATGATAAGGGTGCGGGACGCCGGCGCCGGGCGGCGGTTCGACAGTGTCATGCGTGACGGCGCTGTTATGCATGATGTTGGCCATGGTCCTCCACCCTCATCCTTCAGTTTATAGCTCTGGCTTCAGTTTATGGCGCTGGTCTTCTCGGGTGATGCGGCACGATAAAAGGTATAGGAGAGCGTGATGGTGTCCACGTCCTCCATGTTCGGGTCCTTGACCAGCGCCGGATCGACGAAGAACGCGACCGGCAAATCGGCGCTCTCGCCAGGACCCAAGGTCTGCTCGGTAAAGCAAAAGCATTCGATCTTGCTGAAATAAGCCCCGGTCTTCTCCGGCGTCACGTTGAAGACCGCCGTGCCGGTTACTCTTTCTTTCGAGCGGTTCTCGGCGTGGTAGCTGACCAGCGCCGTCTCCCCCAGCTTGACGGCGACCTGACGCTGGTTGGGCCGGAAGCTCCAGGCTAGGCCGTTGTTGACGTCGGCGTTGAAGCGCACGGTGACGGTGCGGTCCAGCACCACACCCGGCGCGCGCTCCGCCCGATGCGTCGTGCCGGCAAAGCCCGTCGCCTGGCAGAACAGGGTATAAAGCGGAACCGACGCATAGGCCAAGCCAACCATACCGACGACCAGCACCACCAGACCTGTCAGCATCCGGCGGTTGCGCCGCCGCGCGTCAATTCCCGCGTTCATTTCAATGAGCACCCAGGCGTACGAGGGTAATCAGATAGAACAGCGCCACCAAAGCCAACAGCGCCGCCATGGTGGCGATGTTACGACCACGCAGCCGACGCCGCCGTTGTTTCTCGAACGCTTCCGCGTGAGAGAGGATTACCGTCATCACCAGCCCCCCGGCATGATGCGCTCACCCACCAGCAGGGCGAACAGCAAGAAAAGGTAGAGGATCGAAAAGCCGAACATCTGCTTGGCCGGCTTATGATCCGTGCTGTGGAGAACGCGCAGCGCGCACAGCACGAACAAGGCGCCGAGCACCACCGCCCCCGCCAGATAGAGCGGGCCGGCGATACCAACGAAGAAGGGCGCCGCAGCGACCGGCAGCAGCAGCAGGGTGTAAAGCAGGATCTGCCGCTTGGTGACCGCCGCCCCGGCGACCACGGGAAGCATCGGCACGCCGGCGCGCGCGTAATCATCGCTGCGAAACAGCGCCAGCGCCCAGAAATGCGGCGGCGTCCACAAGAAGATCAGCGCGAACAGCATGATCGCCGGCAGATCCACCCCACCCGTCACCGCCGCCCAGCCGATCATCGGCGGAAAGGCGCCGGCGGCGCCGCCGATCACGATGTTCTGCGGCGTCCGGCGTTTCAGCCACATGGTGTAGACGAAGACATAAAACAGCGTGGCGAGCGCCAGGAGTCCGGCGGCGACCCAGTTCACCGCCAGCCCCATCACCAGCACCGCCGCCACCGCGAGAAACACGCCGAAAGCCAGCGCCTCATCCGGTCCGACCCGGCCGCTGGGGATGGGCCGTTTGGCGGTGCGCGTCATCAACGCATCGATGTCGCGGTCGTACCACATGTTGATCGCGCCCGACGCCCCCGCGCCAACGGCGATGCACAGCACCGCCACGGCGGCTAACAACGGGTGCAGAGACCCCGGCGCGACAACAAGGCCGGCAAAGCCGGTGAACACCACCAGCGACATCACCCGTGGCTTCAAAAGTTCCATGAAGTCGGCGACGCTGGCTGATGGGGCGTCGCCCGAACGCTGTTGAACGGTGATATCCGCCATTTTTCTTTCCCTCCCCCCATTTCATCCAGGCGTTACTTGACCTGCGGCAATGTCTCAAAGGCATGGAACGGCGGCGGTGAGCTGACCGTCCATTCCAGCGTCGAGGCTGCGGGCCCCCAATAAGCCGCCCCGACACGAGCGCCACGGGTCAGCGTGTAAAGGGCGATCCACACGAACAGCAGCGTGGAGGCGAAAGAAATGTAAGCCCCGATGGACGAGATGAGATTCCAGCCGGCGAACGCATCCGGGTAATCCGGTATCCGCCGGGGCATCCCCGACAGGCCCAGGAAATGCTGCGGGAAGAAGGCCAGGTTCACCCCGACGAACGTCGTCCAGAAATGGACCTTGCCCCAAAATTCCGGGTATTGGCGGCCCGACATCTTGCCGATCCAGTAGTACCAACCAGCAAAGATTGAAAACACCGCCCCTAAACTCAGCACATAATGGAAGTGAGCGACGACGTAATAGGTGTCGTGCAGCACCACATCCATGCCGCCATTGGCCAGCACCACGCCGGTGACGCCACCGATAGTGAACAGAAAGATAAAGCCCATCGCCCACAGCATGGGCGTCTTGAACTCGATGGAGCCGCCCCACATCGTGGCGATCCAGGAAAAGATCTTGATGCCCGTCGGCACCGCGATGATCATCGTCGCCGCGGTGAAATAGGCTTTGGTGTCGACGCTCAGCCCCACGGTGTACATGTGGTGCGCCCACACCACGAAGCCGACCACGCCAATCGCCACCATCGCATAGGCCATGCCGAGATAGCCAAACACCGGCTTCTTGGAAAAGGTCGACACGACATGGCTGATGATGCCAAAGCCCGGCAAGATCATGATGTAGACTTCCGGGTGCCCAAAGAACCAGAACAGGTGCTGGAACAACAGTGGATCGCCGCCGCCGTCGGGGGCGAAGAAGGCCGAGCCGAAATTACGGTCGGTGAGCAGCATGGTGATGGCCCCGCCCAGCACCGGCACCGCCAGCAGCAGCAAAAACGCCGTAACCAGCATCGCCCAGACGAACAGCGGCATCTTGTGCAGCGTCATGCCCGGCGCGCGCATGTTCAAGATGGTGGTGATGAAGTTGAGCGCCCCCAACACCGACGAAGCGCCGGCCAGATGCAGCGCGAAGATCGCCATATCGACGGAGGGGCCGGGGTGGCCGCTTGACGACAAGGGCGGATAGATGGTCCAGCCGGTGCCCGCCCCAGGCCCGACGAAAGCGGAGCTGAGCAACAAAAGGAAAGCCGGGACCAACAACCAGAAGCTGATGTTGTTGAGGCGTGGAAAGGCCATATCCGGCGCGCCGATCATCATCGGCACGAACCAATTGCCAAAACCACCGATGACCGCTGGCATGACCACGAAGAACACCATGATCAAGCCATGCGCGGTGATCAGCACGTTCCATATCTGGCCATCGCCGACGATCTGCAAACCGGGGCTCTGCAATTCGGCGCGCATGATCACCGAGAACAGGCCGCCAATCAGTCCAGCCATCACCGAGAACACCAGATACAGCGTCCCGATGTCCTTATGATTGGTGGAATAAAGCCAACGCCGCACGAAGCCTAATTTGTGATCGTGACCATGCGTGCCTGAGATCGTTTCCATCTCTTTCCCTCGCTTTTAGCGCTTATTATCCGTGGCCCCGGCGGGCGTCTGCGCCAATTCTTGCGTTTCATTCGGCGCGCCGTAGGCGAGCTTGGATTTGGCGACCCACGCGGCGAAGGCGTCGCGCGAGACGACCTCGACCGCAATCGGCATGAAGGCATGGTTGACGCCGCACAGTTCCGAACACTGGCCGTAGTAGACGCCTTCCTTCTCGACCTTGAACCAGGTCTCGTTGAGACGGCCCGGCACCGTGTCCTTCTTCACGCCAAAGGCGGGAAGCGCCCAGGAATGGATGACGTCGCCGCCGGTCACCTGGAGACGGATGGCGGTGTCCACGGGAACCACCATGCGGTTATCGACTTCCAGCAGCCGCATCTGCCCCGGCTTCAGCTCGGAATCCGGCACCATGATGCTTGAGAAGGTGAAACCGCCGTGATCCGGGTATTCATAATCCCAGTACCATTGCCGGCCCGTCACCTTGATGGTCATCTCCGCCTTTGGCGTGACCTCCATCATGTACAACAAGCGAAAAGACGGCACGGCGATGACGATCAGAACGATCACCGGGATGACCGTCCAGGCGACTTCCAGAACCGTGTTGTGTGAAACCCGTGACGGGACCGGGTTACGCTTGGCGTTGAAGCGCACGACCACCGTCACCAGCAGCCCGAGGACCAACAGGGTGATGCCGGTGATGATCACCAGCAGCAGATTATGGAAATCATCCAGCGCGTGCTTCACCGGCGACGCCGCGGGTTGGAACCCCATCTCCCAGGGCTGGGGTGATGCCGCCAGCGCCTTGCCGATCCATCCAAAAACACAAGCAAAGGCTGCCGCAGCGCGCAGGCTGTATCTGCTCATTCCCCCACCCCTTGGTCTTGGCCGCGAAATACTGCGCGGGTCTCCCTTCCGGCACAGCGTGAAATTGGCCTTCGCCACCGCCGCCTTACAAGGGCATGAGGAAAATAATTGGGGGCGTATGCCGCAGTTTCCAGTCAATTATGACTGTTGAATTACTCAAAAGGGTTAGTAATAGTGATGGTATAGCGTGCAATCGGGAGATGAGAGAGGTTCGACACCGTCGCCGAAGCGATACAGTCATTGCAGATGTATTTCGATACGCCGCGTGTCGAAATATTAAAGCGGATTTTGGGTGGTTATAGACAGGATTATAGTGTCCTGTCCGTGAGGAAAGGTTCCCTCTGGCCCGCTCGTATTTGCGGATGATGGTATCGGCGCCTTTGGTCCAGATGAATGGCTTGGGCGCGCGGTTGCGCTCCCGCAGGTAGCGGTT
>JAVBJZ010000063.1:0-29832 GCA_031546725.1 Azospirillum sp. | reverse complement strand
ACTCCGACAGCCAGCGCCTCGGTGATGCGGGCGTCATTCCAGCCCACCCCACCTTCCGCCTCATCGGCTTTAAGGAGGATCTGCGCGTGCTTGAGCGTGCGAACGTCGGCCTTGCCGCGAGTCAGAACCTGGCGAAGCTGCTCGCGCTCCTCCGCCGTCAGCGTCACACGATACTTCTTCATCGCCGTCCCTCCTGTCAGTGCTGGAAACACTAACAGCAGGGCAGCCTTCATTTCACCGCTGACAGACCACTAGTGGCAAAACTCAAGCGATCGCGTGGGACCGCAAGGCCGCAGAGCAAGGCAATCCTGAGGCGCAATATAGCCTTGGCTTCGAGTATTTGATGGGCCCAGGCTACTCTACGGGCCTAGATAAGGGCCTCGACCAGGATTACACCACAGCCGTCGCGTGGTTCCGCAAGGCGGCGGATCAAGGTTATACCCAGGCGCAGTTCCAGCTTGGCGCCATGTATGAGACAGGCCGGGGCGTCGCCCAGGATTATGCTGCAGCGGTCCTATGGTACCGTAAGGCGGCCGGCCAAGGCCATCCCGAGGCGCAGATCTTTCTTGGCCGTATGTATGAGAAGGGTCGGGGCGTCGTCAGGGATTATAGAGAAGCCTATAAATGGGCCATCCTCGCCGCAGCCAAAGCTAGCAGCAGCCTTCGTCCCTCAGCGATTGACCTCCGCGATACTCTTGCCGAACGCATGACCCAGGAAGATATCGCCATAGCACAACGCTTGGCGCGCGAATGGAAACCTATCCCCAGCGAACCCTAAGCGATGGGGCCGATTATTTGATGCCCATAGTGGATGAAACCCGTTGCAGCGCCTTTATGACGCCCATCCTCAGACTATCCACAACTGATGCGATGACAGAGCAATCGGGCGCGTCTCGATAAAAAGGACTCACGTCCTTTTTATTTTAACATATCCGTCATCCCCGTGGAAGCGGGGATGACGGTATTTTATAGCGTTGACCTCTCCTTATCGTCATTTCAGCGAAAATTTGGGCCAGTCAAGGTTGTCAAAATTACCAATAAAGCAACCAATGGTTATTGTGCGTTAGTAACGTTGACATCCCAAAGTTAGCGCCTATGCGTGAAAACAGGGATGACGTCTGTCTTAATTAAAGAAATATTAACCTTAATGCGATGGCCCGCCTGGGCATCGCCAAGCGCAGGGCTGGCCACATGCATACGAATCGGTGTTTTCTCCGATAGCTGACGATGCGTGCATCGTTTCACCAATCGAGCCGGAGCGCTTGCCGCTGATGCTTGAAGATTGGGAAAGCTGGCTGCGCTGGCGCAAAGCTTGGCGACAATCAGACTCTCCTTCTGGAAAAAGGATATGTTCAATCCATTCCGGGCATGACGGGCGCAATGGCGTCCAAGGCGCAACGAGCCATGGAGAAGACTTCTTTGTAAAAATACCTTTTGAAAGAATAATCGAAACCAAAATGAGATAAGGACTCCACCGCATGAGAACAAAACACCCCTTATTTATTTTGGTTGCCTGAACAGCCGCACGCTACAGTTTATTTTCCAAATCGGCGCGCATCGATTGGAGAAGACATCTGATGGCGACCTGGACCCCCGATCCGACCTTCTACCCGTCTCCCCGCATGGCGATGCAGGCCAAGCCTGAACGGCTGGCCTATGTGGCGATGTTGAATGTGGAAAGCCCCGCCCGCCCGGACGCGCTGGGTGTCGTCGATGTCGACCCGGACTCCTCAGGCTATGGCCGGATCATCGCCCGGGTTGACATGCCCAACACCGGCGACGAGTTGCATCATTTCGGCTGGAACGCCTGCAGCTCGGCCCTGTGCCCTTACGCACCCCATCCGCATATGGAACGCCGCTATCTCATCATGCCGGGTCTGCGGTCGTCACGTCTTCACATCCTGGACACCAAGCCGGATCCCACCCATCCGAAGATCGTCAAAATCATCGAGCCGGAGGAGGTGGCGGCACGCGCCGGCTATTCCCGTCCGCACACGCTGCATTGCGGACCGGAGGGGATCTATATCAGCGCGCTCGGCAACGGCGGCGGCGATGGGGATGGACCGGGCGGTGTGTTTCTCATGGATCACGAGACGTTCGAAGTGCTCGGTCAATGGGAAATCGACCGCGGGCCACAGTTCCTGGCCTATGACGCGGCGTGGCATCTGGGACAGGATACGCTGATCACCAGCGAATGGGGCGCCCCCTCGATGATCGAGGACGGGCTCAACCCGGATCTGCTGCTGGCCGGCAAATATGGCCATAACGTCCATTTCTGGGATTTGAGAAAGCGCCGGCACCGGCAAACGATCGACCTCGGCGCGGAATACCAGCTCGCCCTGGAACTGCGGCCCGCGCATGATCCGACCAAGGCGCATGGCTTCATGAACGCCGTGGTCAATCTGACGGACCTGTCTTCATCGATCTGGGTTTGGTACCGCGACGGTGGGCAATGGGCGATGCGGAAGGTGATCGACATTCCGGCTGAACCAGCGGATCCCGGGCAACTGCCGCCCCTGCTCAAAGGCTTCGGGGCCGTGCCGCCCCTGGTTACCGACATCGACCTGTCGCTTGACGACCGCTGGCTTTACGTATCGTGCTGGGGGACCGGCGAAATGCGGCGGTACGATGTATCCGACCCGTTCCAACCCAGACTGACCGGCTCTGTCCGGCTGGGTGGAATCGTCGGACAAAACCCTCATCCAGGGACACAGGAGACCCTCAACGGCGGACCGCAGATGGTCGAGGTGAGCCGTGACGGAAAACGGGTCTATTTTACCAACTCGCTGTATCGAAGCTGGGACGAGCAATTCTATCCCGAAGGCATTCGGAGCTGGATGGTGAAACTCGATGCGGCCCCGGACGGCAGCCTCCGTATCGATGAACGTTTCTTCCTGCGCTTCGAAGACGGATTCCGCGGGCACCAGATCCGGCTCGAGGGCGGCGATGCGTCCTCGGACTCCTATTGCTACCCATGAGCGATCCGTGGCCATGGATAGCCTTGGCTGGCCTCGGCGCCTTCCACGGTCTCAACCCGGCCATGGGATGGCTTTTCGCCGTGGCCCTTGGCCTTCAGGAGGGGCGCCGTGGCGCGGTGATCAAAGCGCTGCCGCCCATCGCCCTCGGCCATGCGCTCTCCATGCTGATGATGGTGACAGGTTTTGGAATCGCCCATTTCCTCACGGCGTCCTATGATCCGAAGCCGATCATGGCCGTCATCCTGATTGGTTTCGGCGGGTATCGGCTGGTGCGCGGCTACCGTCATCGGGTTCGAGTCGGCATGCGCACCGGCTTCGGTGGATTGTTGGTGTGGTCGTTCATCATGGCGTCGGCGCATGGCGCCGGGCTGATGATCCTGCCTTTGCTGGTTGGCATGCTGGCCCCCGCTCAGATGGTGGCGCTGTCGCTGTGCCAGCCGGGGACTGGGGCGGAAACCATCGCCGTGCTCGGCTCCGTGGTCGCCGGCGCCGCCGTGATTTTGGTGCATATGCTGGCGATGCTGGCGATGATCGCCCTCATCGCCCTGGTGGTCTTCGACTGCATCGGGCTTGGCGTTCTGCGGCGCGGCTGGGTCAATTTCGACTGGGTATGGGCCGGAGCCTTGATAGGGACCGGGGTGGCGGTCCTGACGATCGGGTGACCGTCATGGGTGCAGCGTGTAAAGACCATGCCGCTTACGCCCCGATCCCTTGCAGACCAAGCGCTTCAAGGCCGTGTTTTGGAACCTCAGCACCGATAATGGCTGGATCGGCGGCGCGGTCCGTTGGACCGAATGCGCCGATTGAAACGGTCCTGCTACGGATTTTCCCTCGACCCACCGCGCGTTGTGGTATTATGCATGCCCGCTTCGGGTCGGTGTAGCCGACCGCCAGGCGGCCCCGTCGCTGGCGAATCGCCTTATTTCCAGACCTGCGCAAAACAGACGACCCGCATGAACATCATCATCGAACGCGCCGCCCTGCTCCGGTCTCTCGGTCACGTGCAGAGCGTGGTGGAGCGCCGCAACACCATTCCGATCCTGTCCAATGTGCTGTTGAAGGCCAAGGACGGCGAATTGTCGCTGGCGGCCACCGACATGGAACTGGAGATGGTTGAGACCGTCCCGGCCTCGGTCGCCCGTCCTGGCGGCGCCACCGCCCCGGCGCACACGCTGTACGACATTGTCCGCAAGCTGCCGGACGGCAGCCAGGTGGAGCTGGATGTTCCCGAGGACGGCTCGGTCCTGACGCTGCGGGCCGGTCGGTCGCAATTCAAGCTGTCCTGCCTGTCGGTTGAGGATTTCCCGCAGCTCTCCGGTGGGGAGTTGAAGCACAGCTTCTTCCTCGCCGCTTCCGACCTGCGCGGCCTGATCGACCGCACGCGCTTCGCCATCTCCACCGAAGAGACGCGTTATTACCTGAACGGCATCTACCTGCACGCCGCGCGCACGCCGACCGACATGCCGGTTCTGCGCACCGTCGCCACCGATGGCCATCGTCTGGCCCGGGTCGAGATGCCGTTGCCGGAGGGGGCCACGGGCATTCCCGGCGTCATCATCCCCCGCAAGGCCGTCATGGAGATCCGCAAGCTGATCGATGAGGCCGCCGACCGCATCGAGATTTCGCTGTCGGAAAACAAGATCCGCTTCGCCTTCGACCAGATCATCGTCACCTCCAAGCTGATCGACGGCACCTTCCCGGACTATGAGCGGGTGATTCCCGTCGGCAACGACAAGGTGCTGGAGGTCGATTCCCGCCTGTTCGCGGCGGCGGTGGACCGCGTCGCCACGATCTCCACCGAGAAGAGCCGGGCGGTCAAGCTCGCGGTGTCCCGTGGCACGCTGACCCTGTCCGCCACCAGCCCGGAAGCCGGCAGCGCCACCGAAGAGCTGGAGGTCAATTACCAGGACACCCCCCTGGAAATCGGCTTCAACTCCCGTTACCTGCTGGATATTACGCAGCAAATCGAGGGCGAGGGCGCGCGCTTCACCCTGGCGGACGCGGCGTCCCCGACCATTGTCTGCGACGTTGCCGACAGCACCGCGTTGTATGTGCTGATGCCCATGCGAGTCTGACCCTGTGGGGGAAGTCCCCTCCCAGGGGCCCCTTCCAGGGAATGAAACGGTGACCGGGGTTCTGGCGGTCACACGCCTGACGCTGACGCGCTTCAGAGGCTATGGGCACGCGCGCCTGGAGCCGGACCGCCGCCCCGTGGTGCTGATCGGCCCGAACGGGGCCGGCAAGACCAATCTTTTGGAAGCGGTGAGTTTCCTTGCCCCCGGTCGGGGCTTGCGGGGGGCCAAGCTGGCCGAGGTCGAGCGGATCGGCTCCCCGCCGGGGGCCGGCTGGGCGGTGGCGGCGACGCTGGAGACGTCGTACGGTTCCGTGGACATCGGCACGGGCCGCGAGAGCGTCCGTGAGGGCTCCGCTGGAAATCCCCCTGGCGGAAATACCCCCGCTGGCAGTGATCGCCGAGTCGTGCGCATCAACGATCATCCGGTAAAGAGTCAAACCGCGCTGGCTGAGCATGTCGCCGTCGTCTGGCTGACCCCACAAATGGACCGTCTGTTCCTTGAGGGCTCCAGCGGTCGCCGCCGTTTTCTTGACCGGCTGGTGTTCGGTTTCGACCCGGCGCACGCCGGGCGCCTGTCGCGCTATGAGCACACCTTGCGCGAACGCGCGCGGCTGCTGCGGGACGGTCGCTTCGACGATGGCTGGCTGTCGGGGCTGGAGGACCAGATGGTGACCAGCGGCATCGCCGTGGCCGCCGCCCGGCGCGATCTGGTGCAACGCCTCTGCTCCGCCTGCGCCCGGGCTGTTGGCCCTTTCCCCAGCGCCGATCTGGCGGTGGAGGGCACGGTGGAGACCTGGTTGGATGAAGGGCCGGCGCTGGCCGCCGAAGACGCGCTGCGGAAATCCCTGCGCGCCAGCCGTCGCGCCGACGCGGAATCCGGCGGCGCCGCGGTGGGCCCGCACAAGAGCGACCTGTCCGTGCGCCATCAGGCAAAGGATATTCCCGCCG
This sequence comes from Azospirillum sp., assembly GCA_031546725.1. GTDB lineage: Bacteria > Pseudomonadota > Alphaproteobacteria > Azospirillales > Azospirillaceae > Azospirillum. The sequence continues at coordinate 23,832 of JAVBJZ010000063.1, read as the reverse complement.
GTCTGTGCTCAACCGGCGAGCAGAAGGCGCTGCTGATCGCCATCGTGATGGCCAACGCCCGCCTGCTGGCGGCGGAGCGCGGCGGCGCCCCGCTTTTGTTGCTGGACGAAGTGGCGGCGCATCTTGACGCCGATCGGCGCGAAGCGCTGTTCGCGGAAATCGTGGCGCTGGGCGCACAAGCCTGGATGACCGGCACGGACGCCAGCGTATTCAGCCCTCTGGCCGATGACGCCCGGCGCTTCCACGTGGAGGACGCGCGGGTCACGCCGGGGTGAAAACAAAACCGCGCCTGAAAAAACTATGGCCCAAAAAACCATGGCCAAAAAAACGATGCCGGCCTCCCCGCAATGCACCAAATCCGAAATAATCTCTGCTACAATCAAGCTATGGCACAGGAAGCACTGAATCCCGTCCTCCCGCAGGAGGAATATGGCGCCGAATCGATCACCGTTTTGCGCGGGCTGGATGCCGTGCGCAAGCGGCCCGGCATGTATATCGGCGACACCGACGACGGCTCCGGCCTGCATCACATGGTCTATGAGGTCGTCGATAACGCTATCGATGAGGCGCTCGCCGGCTACTGCGATGCGGTGCAGGTGACGTTGAATCCCGATGGCTCGGTCACCGTGCGTGACAACAGGCGCGGCATCCCCACCGACATCCACTCGGAAGAGGGGGTGTCGGCGGCTGAGGTCGTGATGACCCAGCTGCACGCCGGCGGCAAGTTCAACCAGAACTCCTACAAGGTGTCGGGCGGCCTGCACGGCGTCGGCGTTTCGGTGGTGAACGCCTTGTCGGAAACGCTGGATTTGCGTATCTGGCGCGCTGGCCGCGCCTGGACGATGCGTTTTCGCCACGGCGTGGCGGAGACGCCGCTGGCCGACACCGGCCCGGCCCCCACCCTGGACGGCGGCAAGACGCTGAGCGGCACGGAAGTCACCTTCCTGCCGTCCAAAGAGACCTTCACCAACACCGAGTTCGACTTCGCCACGCTGGAACACCGCCTGCGCGAACTGGCCTTTTTGAACTCCGGCGTGCGTTTGATGCTGACCGACGCCCGCGGCGTCGAATCCAAAGTCTGCAATCTGCACTATGAAGGCGGGCTGGAAGCCTTTGTCGGCTGGCTTGACCGTTCAAAAGTGCCCCTGCATAAGCCGCCCATCGTCATCAAGGCCGAGCGTGCGACCGAGCATGGCGGCGTCGTCACCCTGGAATGCGCGTTGCAGTGGAACGACAGCTACCACGAGACCACGCTGTGCTTCACCAACAACATCCCGCAAAAGGACGGCGGCACGCATCTCGCCGGCTTCCGCGCGGCGCTGACGCGGGCGATCAACAACTACGCCAACGAGTCCGGCATCGCTAAGAAGGAAAAGATCAGCCTGTCGGGCGACGACGCGCGCGAGGGGTTGACCTGCGTCCTGTCGGTGAAGGTTCCCGATCCCAAGTTCTCCAGCCAGACCAAGGACAAGCTGGTCTCGTCCGAGGTGCGCCCGGTGGTCGAGACCATCGTCGGCGAACAACTGGCCCAGTATTTTGAAGAGCACCCGCAAGACGCCAAGCGCGTGGTGCAAAAAGTGGTGGAAGCCGCCGTCGCCCGTGAAGCCGCCCGCAAAGCGCGGGAGCTGACCCGGCGCAAGGGGGCGCTGGACATGGCGTCGCTGCCCGGCAAGCTGGCGGACTGCCAGGAACGCGATCCGGCGGGATCAGAGCTGTTCATCGTCGAGGGCGATTCGGCAGGCGGTTCAGCCAAGCAGGGCCGCTCGCGCCAATTCCAGGCGATTTTGCCGTTGCGCGGCAAGATCCTGAACGTCGAGCGCGCGCGCTTCGACAAGATGCTGGGGTCAGCGGAAATCGGCACGCTGATCGCGGCGCTTGGCACCGGCATCGGGCGCGACGAGTTCAACCCGGACAAGGCGCGCTATCACAAGATCATCATCATGACCGACGCGGATGTGGACGGCAGCCATATCCGCACGCTGCTCTTGACCTTCTTCTTCCGGCAAATGCCGGAACTGATCGACAAGGGATATTTGTACATCGCCCAGCCGCCGCTGTACCGGATCAAGCGCGGCACGGCCAAGGAACGCTACCTCAAGGACGACCGGGCGCTTGAGGAATATCTGATCGAAGCGGCGCTGAACGATCTGACGGTGGCGTTGCCGGATGGCGCGCTGCTGCACGACGCCCCGCTGCGCGTTCTGGTGGATAAGGCGCGCGCCGCCCGCCATCACATCGACACGCTGGCCCGCAAAGTTGGCAACCTCGCGGTGATGGAACAGGCGGCGATCATCGGTGGCCTGTCGGTGACGCTGGTGAACGACCAGGACAAGGCCGCCGAGGCCGCGGCGCTGGTGGCCGCCCGCCTCAACGCCCAGGATTCCGAAGGCGGCTGGCAGGGTGAGGCGCTGAATGACGGCGGCTATATTCTGATCCGTGTGCGCCGTGGCGTCACGCACCGCCATCGTCTGGATGGCGATCTGTTGAAAAGCGCGGAGGCCCGCAAGCTGGACGCCATGGCCGCCGATCTTCGGCGTTCCTTCGAGCAACCCAGCCGCGCCTTTGAAAAGCAAAAGGAAGTCCGCACGGTCACCGGCCCGATGGCGCTGTTCGACACGGTGATGGAGCTCGGCCGCCGTGGCATGACGATCCAGCGCTATAAAGGCCTGGGCGAGATGAACCCGGAGCAGCTCTGGGAGACGACGCTGGACCCGACCAAACGCACACTGCTGCAAGTGCGCGTCAACCACGCCGACCAGGCGGAGGAAGTGTTCTCCACCCTGATGGGCGATGTCGTCGAGCCGCGCCGTGAGTTCATCCAGGAAAACGCGCTGAAAGTGGCGAACCTGGACGTGTAGGGGCTGCATAAAAAGGCAGGAGCCGCATCACAGGCAGCTCCTGCCGATATTATTTAGCCTTTTCGGTGCGTGCTGGTTTTTGCCGCGTCTCGGCCTTGCTGATTTCAGTGGCGGCCTGGGTAAGTTCGGAATTCCCACTCGCTTGCCCATTTGGTTGGCGGACACGCAGCAAATCTTCGACCGTGCGGAGGCGGGTGCGCTGCTCAGAAGCCAAGGGACCGGTGGCCGTCAAAATACGTTCCGCGGCGGCGAGAACACCCTTGCGGTCAGTCTCGGTCGGGAGCAGACCGGGCAATGCCTCCATGGCCGCCGTTTCATTCAGTTGCATCAAGAACACCTGCTCACGCAGGACTGTTCGCGCCTGACTCAACGGCGCCTTACCGCTCGCGTGTTCATCACGAATCCGAAAGAGCATCTGGAAGGTACGCTCATCGACTCCGCTGCCTGCGTGGCGGACGTAGACCAGAATACGGAAGAGCGCTTCCCGGACTCCACCCTCGGCCACACGGGCGGTGATCTCCGCTCGCTTCTTCTCGACCAGTGCTTCGAACGCATCATCGTGGATATGCGACGGTTGTGGATGCCCGCCCGACGGCGCCAGCCCGACCAGCGCCTGCAGCAGCGGTGAGCCGTAGATGCCCATGAACAGGCGTTCGACGGCGCTGTCGCGCTGGTCGCGCCATGCGTCGAGCGTTTGCGCGACGCCATTGGAAACCATGGCCTGCGCCTTCAGGAAGGGATTGCCCTCCTCTACCGGATGGCGGTTTTCGCGCACTTCTTGCGCGCGTTGTTCGACCCATGACATCCAGGGATTGAGGTGTGAGAACAGATAATATTGCGCCCGTGCGGGGTTCGTCAGCCGCAGTCCTTCGGCCAGGGACTCGGTGATGGTGGCGCGCAGCAACGGTCGCATGAAGGTCGTGTACAGGCCCTTATTGATTTCAGAAACCCGGGCGACCGTCGCGAAACGCCGGTCATCTTCCGCTGTGTTGCCGCCGAGGTCTCGAATGTCGTCAAGCGTGCGCGGCTCGAACCGGGCGATATAGGCGCCAGCGATCAGATCGGCGCCGGGAATGTCGGGGGACTTTGGTTCGATGACCATCTCGTAAAGGCCGGGGGGCAGCAGATCGATGAAGTCGATGTTCTCGACGAACTCGGCCGTTTCCTTTCTGGCGACGCGGCCCGACACAAAGATGCCCAGATGCCCGATATCCTGGTGAAGGTTGTAGACGATCGTCTGTTCACGGGCCCGTATCTCCTCCACGCTGTCGTAGAGGTCGAGAATCCAGCCCAACGCCTGCTGCGGTGGCGTGATGTTGTCGCCAAAGGAGGCAAAGACGAGAATGGGCGAGCGAATGTTCCGTAGATCAAGCCGGTGGCCGCCCTCGGTGACGATACTCCCGGCGGTGAGCTTGTTGCCGACAAACAATTCATCGGTGATGGCTTCGATCTCCTCACTATTGAGCAGAAAAAAGCCGCCCCACCATTTCTCAAAGTCCAGATAGCGCTCGGCCTCCGTGTCGATTGCGCTGTACAGGTTGTACGTCTTTTTCCAGTAAGTGTTGGCTGGGTCCTGCTTTTCAAAGTTGCCGACCAACTGAGCGCCGTCGAAACGACCGTTCCCAAGATCGCCGGCCAGCCCGGCGAGCCAGGAGCCGCCATTCAGCCCGCCGAGATAGCGCATCGGGTTCCGCCCCTTCACACCGGCCCAATAGGACAGCGGCGAACCAGCGATGATGATTGGCCCCATAAGGTCGGGCCGCACCGAACTCAGCGCCATCACCGCCCAGCCGGCCTGGCAATTGCCGATGACGCAAGGCTTACCGTCGGCGTTGGCGTGGAGCTTCCCGACATGCTCGATGAAGCTGGCTTCGGCCATTCCAACGTCGAACAAGGTCTGACCCGGCACGGGATCGGGGAAGAAGCCGATGAAATAACAGGGATGGCCGGCCCGCAACGCCGCGCCGATCTGGCTGTCCGGCTTGAAGCCGCCAATCCCCGGTCCATGACCAGCGCGCGGGTCGATGATCACGAAAGGCCGCTTGGCCGGATCTGTTCCGACGCTCGGGTCTGGCAGAATGTGCAGCAGCATGTAGTTGCACGGCTGCTTCAGCTTTCGCCCGTCCAGCACGGGGCTGGATGCGAAGCTGAGAACCGGCGCCTTACCCTGCTGGGAATGCTCCAGAAACTGGTCGCCACGGCGGCGCATCACATCCAGGAACAGAATCCAACGCTGCATGGCGTCGACGCCGTAGTCAGCAAAATCCTTGAAGGGAAGAGCAGGAGGAAACGCCGTGTTCCAGGCGGAAAGCCAAGCCATCGGAGGGGGCGGGCTGTGGGGCTCCATCATGCTTCCTCTTTTGGCTTCATGCTCGACACGCTACAGGCGTTTACACCCCACGAAGGCTATAGGTTCCCATCATCCACGCGGTATCAAGCCGCCGCTTGCTGGAACTCGGCTCCAAGACGGTCCAACTGCTCGATCACCTGCCGCGACAATTCTTCCAATTCGCGCATCCGCGCCTGAACCTCGGAGATTTTCCCTTCCGCCAGGGACGACAGCACGTCACGACCCTTGGCGTGCACTTTGCGATGCGGCTCGAGCAAATTGGCGAAGGCCGGCAGCTTGATCATCACATCATCGCTGACGCTGTCGTACCACCGGCCAAGACGGCAGGAATGATGGGTGCTCAAATCGGCGGGCGCCAATTTGACTTTACCGGCGACCGCATCGGCGACCCGCGCGACGAAAGCGCGGTGGTCGTTCTTCGTCAAATCGATCAGGCGACCGATGCTGGCTTTCGACAGAGTGTCAACTTTCGCGGTCGGCAGCGCTTCCCCCGTAAAGTGCACATAATGGAAATCATCAGCGCAAGCCGCAATCTTCGCCTCGACACGAATACCCTCAAGGATCAGGGTTATGCGCGACCCTGGCGCGCTGCGCCCTGCGCTTGTCATCTTCGCGCCCCGCTCGGACAAATCGAACAGGACGCCTTTCTCAACCCGCCCATCGATGTGCATTTCGGCATCGATCAGGGTCGCCCGGCGGTGGAGTTTGCGGCGATCGGCGATCGTGGACGAAGTGCGCACCGCCTTGGTCAGCAGCCGACGCATGCTGCTCATCGACTCGCTCATGCGTCCCGCGCTTTCATTGACCGCATGGGCGGTCTCCAGCGCCTTTCCAACGCTGCCGCCAACCGTTTCCATCAGACGGGTCACCTCTTGGGCGCGTTCCGACGTCATCCCGACGCTGCGGGCGATTTCGCTGGTCGCCGCGGTTTGCTCTTCAACCGCTGCGGAGATTCCCGTGGCGACCTGCTCCATCTGAAGGATGGCCTGGGACACCTCATCGATCACCCCGACCGTGTCGCGCGTGACCTGCTGGATGGCGGCGACCCGTCCGGTGATGTCTTCAGCCGACTGCGCTGATTGGTTGGCCAGATTTTTTACTTCCCCGGCGACGACGGCGAAGCCCCTGCCCGCTTCCCCGGCGCGCGCGGCCTCGATGGTGGCGTTGAGGGCCAGCAGGTTGGTCTGGGCGGCGATGCTGCCGATGATCTCGACCACCCGGCCAATCTCTTCAGCCGCCGCGCCAAGCCGGGCGACAATGGCGCGGGCCTCATCCGTCCGGTTAGCCGCCTCATGGGCGGTCTTCGACGTGCGCACAACCTGGTTTGAAATTTCGGCGATGGATGTGTGCAATTCTTCGGCAGCCGACGCCACGGTTTGCGCCGAGGCCAGGGCCCCGTTGGCCGCTGCTGAGGCGGACTGGGTGTTCTGGCCCACCGACGAGGTCACGGTGGTCACGGTGCGGGCGCTGGCGATCAGGTCCTTGGTAAGAACAGAAACGCTGCCGACCGTGTCCGCCAATTGCTGGTCGATGCGTTCCATCATGGTGTTGACCATCTGTTCACGCTCTTGCGAAAGCATGTCCAGATAGCTTGCAATGACCTGTTCCACGTCGAGAAACACAACCCGACTGATTACTTGCTGCGCGCTGGCCAGGGCGCGACGGCTTGCCGCGGTGCTGATGAGGTGTCCATGGCTGAGGGTTATCGCCGCCAGCAGTTCACCGAGGACATACGCGTACCCCGACATATACCATTGCGGCGTCAACCCGATGCGGTGGTGAGCCAGAGCGATGCGCTGCACCGATTGCTGATAGGAGGTGTCGAAGCGCCCGTCGAAGAGCATGCTCCAATGCTTGGCCTGCGCCTCTTTGGCAAAGCGCAGCCTGTCCGGGGACCGAAGCTTCTCCGCGGTTTCCGCCGTGGCCAGGGAGTGTTTGTAAAAGCGATCCAGAATGCCCGGCAAAGCCGCAACCAACACCGGCTTGACCATCCGAAGGCCTTCGATGGCGTCGGCGTCGATACCCATATAAGCGCATTGCCGGTCAAGATTTGCACGCGTTTCACCCGCCAACGCCATCGAACGAACCTCCAAATCAACAGGGATTTCATAAAAAATCCCGCAAATACCGCTTTGCATATTATGCTGGGTTATTCAAAAAGATACAAGATAGGGCTTAGTTTATATGCAATGCAGCATAAACTTCTTAAGCTTTTCAGACTTTCGTTATAGTCCTCATCCCGCAACAGCGCGATCAGCCGGTTGACAAGGATTTTCCGTCGGCGAACACGGCGACGAGGTGGTCGATCAGAGCGCGCACGCGCGGCGCATCCTTAAGGTCGCGGTGCGCCACCAGCCACACATCACGTTCCGGCGGTGGGGCCGGCAATTCCACCGGCGCCAGTTCCGGCTCGGTTTCAGCCAGCCAGCACGGCAGCAGCACCCGCCCGAATCCCGCCCGCGCGGCGGCGAGTTGAACCGACAGACTGTTGGAACGCAAAGCCACCCGGCAACCAGCGGCGTGGCGCGCCAGCCAGCGCATCTCTGGAAGATGCGCCAGGGAATCATCATAGGCGATCACCGCTTCCGCCGCGGATGACGGTATTCCCAGCGCCGCGTACAGCCCATAGGTGAGGGTGGCGAGACGGCGGGTCACCAGTTCCCCTTGCTCTGGCCGGGCCAGCCGGATGGCGAGGTCCGCCTCCCGCCGCGCTAGGCTGACGGTGCGATGGTCGGTCATCACCTCGAGGGTGACGCCGGGGTGAGCGCGGTGAAACGCCGCCAACCGCGATACCAGGAAGCGCGCCCCCAGCGTCTCCGTTACGGTCAGCCGCACGGAGCCGGTCAGGCTGGCGTCCCGCCGGGCATGGCGCATGATGGCCTGCGCGCGCTCATCCATCCCGATGGCCAGATCAAGCAACCCCTGCCCTTCAACCGTCAGCGCGTAGCCATCGGCGCGCCGCTCGAACAGGACGCCTCCCATCGCTTCCTCAAGCGCGGCGATGCGCCGGCCAACCGTGGCGTGACTGACCTGCAGCGCCCGTGCGGCGGCGGACAGGCTGCCGCCGCGCGCCAGCTCCACAAAGAAGCGGACGTCGTCCCAATCGAGCGCTGATGTTCGTTTTTGAACAGGCATGGCGCGAATTTAGCGAATAGCTGTCCCGGAATAAACAGGTGATCTTGCCCTCACCACCATCCACACCCACGAGGACATGATGACCGAACCCCGCTCGCTGCTCGCCATCGCCGGCGCACCGCTCACCCCCAGCCCGCTCGACCGCGCCGCGCTCATCCTCATCGACCACCAGCGGGAATACACCGAGGGCGGGTTGCCGCTGGTGGGCGTGGACGCCGCCGTCGCCGAGATTCGCGGTCTTTTGGAGAAGGCCCGTCAGGCCGGAATGCCGGTCTTTCACATCGTTCACCACGGACGACCGGGCAGCCGCCTGTTCGACCCCCAGGGGCCGATGAGCGGCATTATCCCCGGTATCGAGCCCATCGAGGGTGAAGTGACGGTGGTCAAGCACCTGCCCAACTCTTTTACCGACACCAGCCTGCACGCCGATATTCAGGCGCAAGGCCGAACCGAATTGATCGTTGCTGGCTTCATGACGCATTGTTGCGTATCGGCGACGGTGCGGGCGGCGCTTGACCTTGGCTACCGGACAACCGTGGTGGCGGCCGCCACCGCGACGCGCGATCTTCCCGACCCGCTGGGCGGTGTGCAGACAGCACAGACAGTGCAGCGCGCCACCCTGGCCGCCTTGGCCGACCGTTTCGCGGTGGTCGTGCCTGATCATAGAGTGTGGGATAAGAAATAAGGTCCGTTTTTCGTCCCATTTTCTATGCATTAATGCTTTATTCGCCATAAAGCTGGGTGGGTTATAACTGGTTCTGGTTTCGCCGCCAGCCGGAGCGTCCTCATGCCCGTTCTTCCTTCCCCCCGCGCTTCGCTGCCGCTGCTTGCCTCTGTGATGGCGGTGGTGCTGTCGACAGGCTTCACCGGCACGCTGCTGCCGCTTGCCGTCGGTGGCGCCACGGCGGCGGCGGGCGTCGCTTCAGCGCATTATGCGGGCTTTTTGCTGGGGGCGCCGGCGACAGGCTGGATCATCGCCCGTCTGGGAGAAGGAAGGGCGGCCCTGCTGTTCGCGTTGGCCATTGCCTTGACCACCGCCGGCTTGGTTGTGGTGAATGGGCTGCCGGCCTGGATGGGGTTGCGCTTCGCCACGGGAATCGCCGTGTCCGGCTATTTCGTTCTGATGGAAAGCCGGCTCAACGCTTTGGCTGGCGCCACCACGCGCGGACGGCTGATGGCGGCCTATCTGGTGGCCTTCTACGCGGCCCAGGCGACGGGGGCCTCAGCCGCCGGCTTCGTCGGGCCGGGCGGAGCCATGTGGATGTTGGCCACGCTGCCGCTGCCCTTGCTGGGCGTGTTGCCGCTGCTGAGGGCCCGGGCCGCGCCTTCCTCCCCGGTCGTTCCGCCATCGATAAGCAGCCGCCCGTCCTGGTCCCTTCTGCTCAGCCGCGCGCCGGCGGCCTATGCCAGCAGCGTCGCCAGCGGGTTGCTGCTGGGGGCGTTCTATGGGCTGGGGCCGGTCTATGCGGCGGCGATCGGTGGCGGGGCCTTCGCCTCCGGTCCGTTCATGGCGTTCGCCATGGTGGGCGGCATGCTCTTGCTCTTGCCGGTGGGACGCGGCGCCGACCGGGGCGACCGTAAGCGTTGGCTTGCCACCGCCCTGGTGGCGACCACCGGAGCCTCGATGGTGCTGGCGTTGGCGCCCGTAGGCGATTTTCGCCTGCTTATCCTTGCCGGGGCGTTGCTGGGTGGTTGTGCGTTCACGGTGTACCCGCTGGCGTCCGGCTGCGTAAACGACGCGGTGCGTCCCGAGGAAAGGTTGGCGGCCAACAGCCTGCTTTTGCTGCTGAACGCGCTGGGAAGCTGCGCCGGTCCGGTTCTGGCCGGCTGGGCCATGAGCCGTTTCGGTGTCGGCAGCATGTTGTTGCCGGCGGCTATGGCGTGCTTCGCCACCGCGTTGCTGGTGGCCGGGACGCGCCGCATGCCCATACTACAGAGCGCGTAGCACCTGATTAACGCTGCGGCTCGGAGGCGACGCCGTGCTTGCGCAATTTCGCATAGAGGTTCGTGCGCGACAGGCCGAGGCTTCGAGCGGCTTCGAGCTTATTGCCTTTCGCCTCCTCAAGCGCGGTAAGGATGAGTGACCGCTCCAGCTCATCGACGGCCTCGGCGAGCGAACGCCTTCTGTTCAGCGAGGCGGAGCGGTGGGCGACGGCGCGCGGGAGGATTTCGGTGAAATCCTCAGCCGCGATATGCTTGCCTTCCGTGCGCACATAGACCTGTTCGATGACATTGGCCAATTCACGAACGTTACCGGGCCAGTTGTAACGGTGCAGCACAGCGAGAGCCGATGGCGCGAGAGCGCGCATTGGCTGATCGAGATTTGCGGCCGTCCTCTCCGAGAAAAGAGAGGAAAGAATCTCCAAATCCTCCTTACGGTCCCGCAGCGGCGGAAGCTGGATCGGGAAGACGTTCAATCTGTAGAAAAGATCCGGTCGAAATACGCCGCTCTTCACCATGTCCGGCAGCAACTGGCTGGTCGCCGCGATGATGCGGACATCGACCTTGATGACCTGATTGGACCCGAGCGGCTCGACCTCGCGCTCCTGCAGGACGCGCAGCAGCTTGGCCTGAAGCGACAGCGGCATGTCGCCGATTTCGTCGAGGAACAGGGTGCCGCCATGCGCCAGCTGGAATTTCCCCAGGCGCGGCTGACGGTTGGCGCCGGTGTACGCCCCCGGCGAGACGCCGAAGAACTCCGCCTCGAGCAGGCTCTCGGGTATGGCCGTGACATTGAGGCCAACGAAGGGGCGATCGACCCGATTCGACGCGGCGTGTATGGCGTGCGCCACCAACTCCTTGCCGGTCCCCGTCTCGCCCAACAGCAGCACCGGCGAGTTGATCTGGCCAGCCCTGCGCATCAGGCGTTTCAATTGAAGCATCGCGGGGCTGAAGCCCACCAGATTCTCTACCGTGTATTTCGCCATCCGGTTGGCGGCGAGTTCTTGCTCCGCGCGTGTAAGACGTGAATGCAACTTGTTGAAGCGGTCAGCGATGGGGCGGAGATAGGTGATGCTGTTTTTCAAAGCGAAGGAAATAGCGCCGATGATCTTCCCCCGCTCATCGCGCAAGGGCAATCGGCTGACCAGAAGCGTGTGCTCTCCATACTGCATGATGTCGAGGGGGAGAGAGCGGCCGGTTTCCACCACTTCGCGCATCTGGCTGTGCGGAATGAGGCGTTCGATCGGCTGGCCCACCGCATCCGCCAGCGAGCGGAGACCCAACAACGCCTTCTGCTTATCGTTGAACCAGACGTGCTTATCATTGAGCCAGACGATGCGCGCGTTCTTATCGACCAAGAGGGCGCCATCGATCATTTCATCGATCATCCCCAGCAGAGCGCGCGCCGCAGCGAAGAGCTCATCCTGTCCTGTCGGCATGCCCCCACGTCCTCTCGCTTCGCGGCCTATCAAAAAATTGCCCTGTCAAAACGTTGGACAATATCTGTCAAAAATCGGCACAAGGCGATAGCGCAGATAGGCTGCGAACAGTGCAACGCCCGCGCTCATAAAAGAACGCGGGCGTGCACTGTTTCTCAAAGACGCTGGAATCGAAGCAAGCGCCGCCCGTATCAGGCGTGAGCGGCCCAACCCACTTTCGCGCGGCCCTTGAGCCCGAGGATCTGGCGAGCCTCGTCCGGGCTGGCGATCTCGAAGTTCAGCTCCTTGGCGATACGAATGATTTTCTCCACCTGTTCGGCGTTGCTCTTCGCCAAACGGCCGGGGCCGATGTAGAGATTGTCCTCCAGCCCGACCCGCACGTTGCCGCCCAGGCTCATGGCCAGGCAGAGCAGCGGCATCTGGGCTTTGCCGGCGGCGCAGCATGACCACACGAAATTCTTTTCGCCCAAGGTCTTGCGCGCGGTCTCCACCATGAACAGCAGATTTTCAGGCGTGGCCGGCATGCCGCCGAGGATACCCATCACGAACTGAAGGTAGAGCGGGGTCTTCAACACGCCGGTATCGACCAGATGCCGGATGTTGTTGATCATGCCAACGTCATAGACCTCGAGTTCCGGCTGCGTTTCCACCTCATACATGGCGCCAGCGAAGGTCTTCAGGCTTTTGAACGTGTTCGGGAAAATCAGATCTTCCGTCGACTTCAGGTAAGGGATTTCCCAATCAAATTTGGGTTCCTTGATCTTGTCCGCCAACGGGTGGATGGCGAAGTTCATCGAACCCGCGTTCAAGGACGCCAGTTCAGGCTTCAGGATGCCGACCGGCTTCACCCGTTCCTCCGGCGACATGCCCAGCCCGCCGCCGGTGGTGATGCAGATGGCGACATCACACTGCTGGTGAATGGCGCGGGAGATGTCCTCGAACACCTTGACGTCGCTGCTTGGCCGGCTGTCCTTGGGGTCGCGGGCGTGGATGTGAACGACCGCCGCCCCGGCCTTGGCTGCGTCGACCGCCTGCTCGACAACTGCTTCCGGCGTGTGGGGGAAATAAGGCGACAGGCTCGGGACATGGACGCCGCCCGTAATCGCCGCCGTGATGACCAGCTTGCTCATGGTTGCTTTTCCTATGAAAGTTTCGTTCAAGTTCAGACCCAGCCGGTCAGGTAGTAAACCCCGACAACGGCGAAAGCTGCCAATGTCTTGCAGATGACGACGCCAAAGATGTACGGGTAGGATTCCCGGTGATTGAGGCCGCACGCCGTCATGATGGTGATGACCGCGCCGTTGTGCGGGAGAGAGTCCATCCCGCCACTGGCCATGGCGGCGACGCGGTGAAACACCTCAAGCGGGATACCGGCCGCGTTGGCGCTGGCGATAAAGCTGTCGGACATCGCGGCCAAAGCAATGCCCATGCCGCCGGACGCTGAACCGACAACGCCAGCCAGCACATTGATGGTGATGGCTTCGTTGATAAGAGGGTTCGGGATCGAGGTCAAGGCATCGCGAATGATGAGGAAACCAGGCAGCGCCGCGATCACTGAACCATAACCGTATTCGGTCGCGGTGTTCATGGTCGCAAGCATAGCCCCGCCGATCGCCGTTTGGGTGCCTGCGGCGAACTTCTCTTTCAATGTCTTGAAGGATACGGCGCACAGGAACAGAATGGCGATCGTCAACGAAATCTCAACGGACCAGAGCCCCAGAACGCTCGCCAGTTTGACCGTGAACGGCTTGGTGATGGCGTTCATCGTCACCGTGATCTCGGGCGGATAAAACACCGGCAGCATCTTGGTGAAGAACAGGTTCAGCACGCCAACCAGGATCAACGGGCTGACGGCCAACCAGGGGTTGGTCAACTTCTCCTCAGAAACGGCCTCGGGCTCCTCGCGCAACTCGCAGGTCGAGCAATAGCCTTGGCCCCGCGCCATCATGCGTCGGCGGCACCATTCCAGGTAAATAAAGCAGCTGCTGAAAATAAACAGAGCGCCGATCATTCCCAGAACAGGCGCCGCGTAGATGGTGGTGTGGAAGAAGGTGGTGGGGATGATGTTCGAAATCGCCGGGGTGCCGGGAAGGCAATCCATCGTGAAGGTGGCGCCGCCGAAAATGATGGTCGCCGGCATCAGGTTCTTGGGAATATCGCAGGAGCGGAACATCGCCGCCGCGAAGGGATAGACGGCGAACACGACGACAAACAGCGAGACGCCGCCGTAGGTCAGCAACGCCGACACCAGGCAAATCGCCAGAATAGTCCGGTCACGGCCAATCAAGCGCAGCACCGCGCTGACAATCGACTGGGCGAAACCAGACAATTCGATCAGCTTGCCGAAGACCGCGCCCAGCAGAAAGACTGGAAAGAAGTTTTCGACAAACCCCACCAGCTTACTCATGAACAATCCGCTGTAGACCGGCAATATATTGCTGGGGTCAGTCAGCAGGACGGCCCCCAGAGCGGCGACCGGGGCGAATAGAATGACGCTGAATCCCCGATAAGCCACGAACATCAAGAAGGCGAGCGACAGAATACAGACCAGAAAACTCATAATGTCCTCCGCCAGAGATGGCGCTACAGATCTTTGATCCGTCGTGGCGCCGGCTGGCCTTGAGTCCCAGACCCCCCCAGCCGGCGCAACGCCGGAGAGTGGTGTCAGTGCGTTGTGTAGCCGCCGTCTACGGTGATGGCCGCGCCGGTGATGGACTTGGCCTCATCGGAGCACAGGAAAGCGATGGTGGCGGCGACTTCTTCTGGCTGGATCAATTTTCTTGTCGGCATGTTCTCCAGGAACACAGTCCTCATCACTTGCTCTTCCGTCAAGCCAGTGACCTTCATCTGCTGAGCAATCTGGTTCTTGATGATGGAGGTCAGCACGGTGGCGGGGCACACCGCGTTGCAGGTGATGCCGTGCTCGCCAACCTCGATCGCGACGGATTTGGTCAGGCCGATGACGCCGTGCTTGGTGGCGACATAGGCTGGTTTGTGCGGCGCGCCCACCATGCCCAGCACCGATGAGGTGTTGACGATGCGGCCCCAGCGCCGCTCTATCATAGAGGGAAGCGCCGCCTTGATGGTGTGGAACATGGCGCTCAGATTCACGGCGAGCAGCAGATCCCACTTGTCGTCGGGGAACTCATGAGCGGCGGCGACATGCTGCGTCCCGGCGTTGTTCACCAGGATGTCGATCGGCCCCAGGACTTCGGCGGCCGTCGCCATCATGCGGCGCACCTCTTCCGGCTTGCCCATATTGGCGTCCGAGAAAATGATTTTGGAGCCGCTCTGTTCGGCGATTTCGGCGCAGAGGCGATCGATCTCCGCCCGATCGCCAAAGCCGTTGAGCATGACATTGCAGCCGCGACTGGCAAGTTCGCGGGCGGTCGCCAAACCGATGCCGCTGGTGGAACCGGTGACGACGGCGTTTTTATTGCTCATTTTTCCCTCCACATGTCTTGTTTGGATGCGCGAGGCATCGGAGCGCTGCGGTCAGCGCCAACAGTTTCGCGTAAGCCGGCAAATGCAAACCCCACGCCAGATGGAAAAACCTTGCGCAGCAAGAGCGGCAGGCTGTCGGGGGCGGGTGTGTTTGCGATTTTGGTACAGGGGCGGCGACACGTGGCGGAATGCCTAGGGATTCCACGCCATCGTTGTGTGCTGATTTTTGACAGATGCTGTTCGGAAACTTGACAAGATGCTGATCTGAACGCGCCCCAAAGAAAAAGCAGCGCGTTCATGCTCTCATGAACCGCGCCGCTTTTTTGTGGAGAGAGCCTGTTAAGTGGTGGCCATGCGCGCGGTGCGCTGGCGCATCAGCAGCCACACCACGGTGACGCCGGCCAATTTGGAAGCGACGCTGGCCAACCATACGGTTGGCGTCCACACGCCGATCATGCCAAAGAAGATCGCCGTGTCGATGGGCGTCGACAGCCCGGCGCTCAACCACAGCCGGTCGCGCAGCGGGCGTCTGGTGATGGTGAAGATCACCCAGTCGATGGTTTCCGACACCGCAAAGGCGGTGACGCTGGCCGTGGCGACGAAGGGGTCAGCCAGCAGGTACGACAGGCCGGCGCCCACAACCATGGCGCCCAATGACCAGTGGCCATAACGCACCTGAACCATGTCGCGCAGGATGAAGATCAGGCCGACCCAGCAGGACCACACAAGGTCCAAATCCGGCGCCAGACTGAAGGCGTAGTTGATGGCAAACACGCTGCCGATGTAGGCGGCGAGCCAGATCATGCTGTGTCCTCCGATGCCACCCGCATGAACGCGGGCGCGTTTAGAAAAACCGGGGCAGACCCGCCTGATGCGGACGCCCCGGTGAATGCTCTATCACGGTGTGCCGAGGGTTTTCAAAGCATTCCCGACATTTTCACGTCAGCCGACCGTATCAGCCGCGCTTCCAGGTCGTTCCCTGCGCGCCATCCTCCAGCACGATTCCTTGATCCAGCAGATGTTTGCGGATGCGGTCGGCCTCGGCAAAATCCTTGGCCTGCCGGGCGGCCTTGCGGTCGGCGATGAGTTGCTCGATCTCAGCTTCGGCAAGCAGCGCCGCATCCTTCACCGCCCAGCGGAACCATGCCTCCGGCTCTTGCTCCAGCAGGCCCAGCGCCCGACCGGCGGCCAGCAGGCAACCCTTGGCCTTGGCCTTTTCCTCTGGGGTGTGGGCTTTGTTCACCGCCGCCGCGAGTTCATGCAGGTGGGTGATCGCCAAGGGGGTGTTCAGATCGTCTTCCAGCGCCGCCAGCACGGCGAAGGGCAGCTCGGTCTCAGCCGGAACCGGGTCGCTGCGCAAGGCCTGATACCAGCGGTCCAAATTACCCTTGGCTGTCTTCAGCCCATCGCGGGTGAAGTCAAGCGGCTGGCGGTAGTGCGTCGACAAAAGCGTCAGGCGGATAGCCTCCCCCGGGTATTCCCCCAGCAAATCGTGCACGGTGAAGAAGTTGCCCAGCGTCTTGGACATCTTCTCGCCCTCGACCGTGACGAAGCCATTGTGCACCCAATAGCGCGCCAGCGGCGCGCCGCTGTGGGCGCAGCGGCTCTGGGCGATTTCGTTCTCGTGGTGCGGAAAGATCAGGTCGAGGCCGCCGCCGTGGATGTCGAAGGTGACGCCCAGATGCTCCTTCGCCATGGCCGAGCATTCTATGTGCCAGCCCGGCCGCCCACGGCCCCATGGGCTGTCCCAGCCCGGCATCTCCGCGGTGCTGGGTTTCCACAGCACGAAATCCTGCGGGTCACGCTTGTAGGGCGCCACATCGATGCGGGCTCCGGCAAGCAATTCGTCAACCGAACGGCGGGAGAGCTGGCCATAATCCGGCATGGACGGCACGGAGAACAGCACATGTCCATCGGCGGCGTAGGCGTGCCCCTCGTCGACCAGACGCTGGATGATGGCGATCATATGCGCGATATGGTGCGTGGCGCGCGGCTCGATGTCGGGGGCAAGCGCGTTCAGCGCCCCCATATCCGCGTGGTACAGCCGGGTGGTGCGTTCGGTGAGCGCCTCGATCGATTCCCCGGAACTCCGGGAGCGGTCGATGATCTTGTCGTCCACATCGGTGATGTTGCGCACATAGGTCACCGACCCATAAAGACGCTTCAACAACCGATACAGCACGTCGAACACCACCACCGGGCGGGCGTTGCCGATATGCGCCGTGTCGTACACCGTGGGGCCGCACACATACATGCCCACATGATCCGGCGACAGCGGCTCGAAACGCTCCTTGCGGCGGTTGAGCGTGTTGTAAAGGTCCAGCGGCATCCGTCTTCCCGTATCTTCGTCTTAGGCCGTCTCACCGGCAAGCCGGCGCGCCGCGCGGGCGCGGCCAATCAGCGGTAGCAGGTTCTTCAATTCCGGTCCATGCGCCTGCCCGGTAAGCGCCATGCGCAGGGGATGGAACAGCGCCTTGCCCTTGCGCCCCGTGCCCTGCTTCACCGCCTCGGTCCAAACGCCCCAGGTGGTCGTATCCCAGGGCTCTTGCGGCAACAAAGAGGCGGCGGCGGCGGTGAAGGCGGCATCCTCGATGAGCGGCGTCACCGGGGCGTGCGTGACACCCCACCATTGCGCCGCATCGCCGAGAATCGTCAAATTACCGCGCACCATGTCCCAGAACGCCGCGTCCACACCATGGAGGCCGTGTTCTTCCAGACGGTCGCGCACCGCCTCGAAGGGGGTGACGTGCAGCAGGCGGGCGCCGAGGCGTTTCAATTCCTCCAGGTCGAACTTTGGCGTGGCGCGCGAGACCTTTTCCATGGCGAACTCGGCCACCAGCGCGTCCAGGCTCAGGCGTGGTTCGATGGCGTCGGAGGTGCCAAGCTTGGCCAGGAGGCTGGCCAGCGCCATCGGCTCGACCCCTTCATCGTCGCGCAAAGAACCGACGGACAGGCTGCCCAGGCGCTTGGACAACCCCTGCCCGCCCGCATCGGTCAGTAGCGGCAGATGGGCGAACACCGGCACGACGCCGCCCAGCGCCAGCCAGATCTGGCTCTGCACCGCCGTGTTGGTGACGTGATCCTCACCGCGGATGACATGGGTGACGGCGAAGTCAACGTCGTCCACCACCGAGGTGAAGGTGTAGAGGGGGCGGCCATCTTCCCGAATCAGCACGGGGTCGGACAGCGCCGCGCCCTCGAAATGCACGGGCCCGCGCACGAGGTCGTTCCACAGGATGGGCGTGTGGTCCAGCTTGAAGCGCCAATGCGCCGTGCGCCCTTGCGCCTCCAGGCGGGCGCGGTCATCGGGGGTGAGGCGCAGCCCGGCGCGGTCATAAAGCGGCGGCTTGCCTTGCGAGAGCAGGCTGGTGCGCTTGAGCGACAATTCCTCCGCCGTCTCATAACAGGCGTACAGCCGTCCGGCGGCCTTCAGCGCCTGCGCGGCCTCGTCATAACGAGGGTAGCGGTCGCTCTCACGCGCGAAACTGTCCCAATTGAGGCCAAGCCAGTTCAGGTCCGCCTCGACCGCGGCGGCGTATTCGGGCTTGGAGCGCTCTTCGTCGGTATCGTCCATGCGCAGCATGAACGTACCGCCGTGCTTGCGGGCGAACAACCAATTGACCAGCGCCAGACGGATGTTACCCACATGCAGCAATCCGGTCGGGCTCGGAGCGAAACGGACGGCGACGGACATGGCGGAACACTTAAAGTTGGAAAACGGGTATGTGCAATAACACGCTTTTCCCGCAATGGGGAGAGCGCGCCCTCAGTTTCTTCTGAGCGATAAGGCGGTAGAGGGTGGCGGGCTGCCCGACACGCACGCCCCATAAAAATAATGCGAAAAATTTATTAAATATCTCTTTTGTATCGCCGCCAAGCAAACTGGCGCCACCAAAGGTTATAATGCCCATTGACTCTTCGCATAAGTCCTGTATACCGGTAGACCTTCACTATCGCTACCTTATTATTTATAATGAAAAGATAGGATAACAACTATAATTTCAATAAAATAATAAGTGATGAATAGTGTCGGAGTATTGTCATTGCATACAGACAAGCTCTTCCTGAAATTTAATAGTGTTGAAAGGTTATCTGATGCGCAAACTTCTTCTCGCTATCCCGTTCATGTTTTTTGCCGCACATGCTTCCGCCGCCTGCACTGAGGCCGATATCCAGAAGAAGGCCATGGAGATGATGACGGTTGCTCAGCAGTTGGGGCAGAAGAACCCGACGGCTGCTCAGGAATGGTCGGTAAAGGCGACGAAGGCGGCCCAGGAGCTTCAGACGAAAGTGACTCCGACCGACCTTTCGCCTGCCTGCAAGATGTACGACGATCTGATCGCCGACGCGAAGAAGAGCCTGTAATCGTCTTGTTTGACCGACATCACCCGGTGGGAATCCTGGTTTCCAGGATTTTCACCGGGTGATGCCGAGCCTAATTCCTGGCTTCCATCACCCGCTCGAACGCCCGCAAGGTTTCGTCACTGACATGGTGCTCGACACCTTCGGCGTCACGTTCGGCGGTCTCGTCACTGACCCCTATCGCCTTCAGGAAACCGAGGACGATCGCATGGCGATGACGAGACTGTTCGGCCAGGGCGCGCCCCGCGTCGGTCAGAAAGATTGAGCGGTAGGGCTTGGTCGCCACCAGACCATTCCGCCGAAGGCGAGCGATGGTCTTGACCACGGTGGGATGGGCGACGCCAAGGCGGTGGGCGATGTCCGTGGCGCGCGCTTCGCCGGTCGTGTCGATCAAGTCGGCGATGAGTTCAACGTAGTCTTCCGCCACCTCGGTCTGGTGGGCTTTTCGCACCCGCTGGAAATTCGCCGCCTGCCGGTCCGCGTCCAGCATCATCGGCGCTTTGCGCGGCGTTTGTGCGTTCACGGCCCCAATTCCTCCTCTTTGGGGGCCCTCCTCGTCGGAAGTCCTCCCCCTCGGCGATGCAGTGTGCCACAGGTTTCAGCCTTCAGGGGGCAGGACTCCTTGCCTATCTCCGAAGGAGATACTGGCCAAGACCTCCGAAGGAGATGTTGACCAAGACTTCGGCGAAGAGAATTATAGCCGAAGCTACATGGTATGGCGTAAGGCATCATGAAGTCCTTGTTTCACCATTCCATAACACGACGGTTGCTTCTGGCCGGCAGCGCCCTGCTGGGTGGCGCCCAGGCCGTCGGATCGGCTTCAGCCTCCACGGCCCACACCATGCACGGCGGTATGATGACGGTGGGTGAGGTCGATCATGCCCGCAACGGCTTCGACCCGCACAGCCTCTTGACCGATTGGGATACGGGGACGGTGAGCCAGGACGCCGACGGTCGTTTATGCCGCGACTTCGCCATCGTCGCCGAAGACAAGGAAATCGAGATCGCGCCGGGCGTCCTGTTTCCCGCCTGGACCTATAACGGTCGCGTTCCCGGCCCAAGCATCCGCGTCACCGAGGGCGACCGGGTGCGGGTGCATTTCCACAACCGTGGCTCCCACCCGCATTCCCTTCACTTCCACGGCATTCATTCCTCTGGAATGGACGGCGTCCTGGGAGCGGGGGATGTGCCGCCGGGGGGTGAGTTCATCTATGAATTCGACGCCTTCCCGTTCGGCTGTCACCTCTACCACTGCCATACGATTCCGCTGAAACGCCACATCCACAAGGGCCTGTACGGCGCCTTCGTCATCGACCCGGACCCGGCCCGTCACCCCGGACAGGAAGCGATGGCGCGTTCCCGCCTCCTGGGCGCGGATGAAAACAAGGGCTGGCAGGAATTCATGATGGTGATGAACGCTTTCGACACGAATTTCGATCAGAAGAATGAGGTCTACGCCGCCAACACGGTGGCCCACGCCTATTCCAAGCGCCCCATCCCGCTTGATCGCAGCCGCCCGGTGCGGGTCTATCTGATCAACGTCACCGAATTCGACCCGATCAACAGTTTTCACCTGCACGCGAATTTCTTCGATTACTACGACCACGGCACAACGCTGGAGCCGACGCTGCGCACCATCGACACGGTGATGCAGTGCCAGGGCCAGCGCGGCATCCTCGAATTTACCTATAAGAACCATAAGCCGGGCCTCTACATGTTCCACGCGCATCAATCCGAGTTCATCGAGCTTGGCTGGATGAGTGTGTTCGACGTGCAGGAAAGCGCGGCATGAACGCTTTCGCCCGCACCGCCTTCGCCCTTGCCGCGCCGCTGCTGCTGATCCTGGCCATCGCCGCCGGGTTTCTCGCCGCCGATCCCCTGCGCTCGTTGAACAGCGGCGCGCCTCCGGTTGAACGGCTTACGGTCGAGCGGCACGTCCTGGACGAACACGGCATCGCCCTGCTGGTCCGGGCAGGCGGCGCGGAGCCGATGCGCATCGCCCAGGTGCAGGTGGACAGCGCTTACTGGTCCTTCACCCAAGACCCACCCGGCGCGCTGGCGCGGCTATCGACGGCCTGGTTGCACATTCCCTACCCATGGATGATGGGCGAGACGCACAAGATCACCATGCTCACCCGAACCGGCGTCACCTTCGAGCACAGCATCGACGTGGCCGTGGCGACACCGGGAAGCAACAGCATGGGCCTGCTTGGTCTGGTGGGGGTGTTCGTCGGCGTGATCCCGGTGGCGTTGGGAATGCTGTTCTACCCGGCCCTGCGCGCGGGCGGCGCGCGGGTCTTTGACTTCACCCTGGCGTTGACCGTCGGTCTGCTTGGGTTTTTGCTGGTCGATACGCTCAAGGAGGCGCTGGAACGCGCCGCCGCAGCCGCGCCCAGCCTGAAAAGCGTGGTCCTGGTCTGGATCGTCGCCGCCCTGGCGTTCACGCTGCTGCTGGTGCTTGGCCGACGCCCCGGGCGAGGAGGACATGAGCGGGAAGGCGTGGCCCTGGCGACCTCGATCGCCCTGGGGATCGGCGTGCATAATTTTGGCGAAGGCCTTGCCATCGGCTCGGCCTTCGCCACCGGCGCGGCGGCGCTCGGCGGCTTCCTGGTGCTTGGCTTCACCCTGCACAATGTGACCGAAGGCATCGGCATCGTGGCCCCTCTCGTCAGAACAAGGCCGCGCTGGTCGGTTTTCGTCGGCTTGGCCGCCCTGTCCGGCTTGCCCGCCATCGCCGGCATCTGGTTGGGCAGCTACGCTTTCTCGCCGTATTGGGCGGCGCTGGCGCTGGCGCTGGGAGCCGGGGCCATTCTTCAGGTTATCAGTGACGTCGGCGGTCTGATTATCCGCCAGGCCCGCCGCTGCGGCGCCTCTTGGGCGACGCCGTCCGCTGTCGCCGGGGTGGTGCTTGGTGTGGGGGTCATGTACGGAACGGCGCTGCTGGTTCCACTCTAAGTCCGTTCCCTGATCCGCATCAAAGGCTGGCGCTTGGTCGCAGCTCCCTTATATTTGCTTCATGCTGATTCGCATGTTGCCCGAAACCCTGATCAACCGCATCGCCGCCGGCGAAGTGGTCGAACGCCCCGCCGCCGCCGTGAAGGAGCTGGTGGAGAACGCCATCGACGCCGGGGCCACCCGCATCGATGTGGTGGTGCGCGACGGCGGCAAGGCGCTGATCTCCATCACCGACGACGGCTGCGGCATGACGCCGGATGAACTGGCGCTGGCCGTTGAACGCCACGCCACCTCCAAGCTGCCGGGCGATGATTTGTTGAACATCCGCACGCTGGGCTTTCGTGGCGAGGCGCTGCCTTCCATCGGCGCGGTCAGCCGGCTGACCATCACCAGCCGCCCCCCTGAGGCGGATTCCGCCTGGGCGATCACCGTGGACGCCGGGGCCAAGGGCCTGCCACAGCCCGCCGCGCTGGCCGGCGGCACGCGGATCGAGGTGCGCGACCTGTTCGCCGCGGTGCCGGCGCGCCTGAAGTTCCTCAAGGCCGCGCGCACTGAATTCGACCACATCGCTGACGGCATCGAACGCCTGGCCATGGCGCATCCCAAGGTGGCCTTCACATTGTCCGATGATGGCCGCTCGGCGTTGCGGCTGTCGGCGGCGCAAGGAGAGTTGCTGGACGCGCGGCTGGTGCGGCTGGGCGCGATGATGGGCCGTGACTTCCAAGAGAACGCCGTGCCGGTGGACGCCGCGCGCGATGGCGTGCATCTGGCCGGCTGGGCCGGGTTGCCGACCCTGCACCGGCCCACCGCGCGCCATCAGCATCTGTTTGTCAACGGCCGCCCGGTGCGCGACAAGCTGATGGTGGGGGCGGTGCGCGGGGCTTACGCCGATTTCCTGCCGCGCGACCGCCATCCCATGCTGGCGCTGTTCCTTGAGATCGACCCGCAGGAGGTGGATGTGAACGTCCACCCCGCCAAGATGGAGGTCCGCTTTCGCGACCAGGGTCTGGTGCGCGGGTTGATCGTTGGTTCGCTCAAGCACGCGCTGGCGGAGGCCGGGCACCGCGCCTCCTCCACCGTTGGCGTGGCGACGCTGGGCGCGTTGCGTCCAGAGGGGAATGCGTCGCCGCCCCTGCCCTACCGTGCGCAGCAACCCTCCCGGTATTCTGGCAGTTATACCGCCGCTGACCCGGCGCCGCGCGGGTTGGCGGAGCGTTCCATGGCCTTCCAGGCGCCGCTGTCGGGCTTTGCCCCCGCCCCTTCGGCGCGCCCAGCGGAATACGCGCCGGCGTCACAATCAACGCCGGATGAGCACCCGCTGGGGGCCGCGCGCGCCCAGGTGCACAGC
>JAVBJZ010000102.1:0-16866 GCA_031546725.1 Azospirillum sp. | reverse complement strand
GGGCGGGGCCCCCCGCGTGGGGGCGGGGCCACCCCCGCGCCGTACCCGAAGGCGACACAATAAATTCCGGGGAAACGAAAAATGCCTAAGGTTCTGATTTCCGACCAGTTGAGCGAGCGCGCGGTCGAAATTTTCCGTGAGCGCGGTGTTGAAGTTGATGTGCGGCCCGGCCTGTCCCCCGACGATCTCAAGGCGATCATCGGCGACTATGACGGCCTGGCCATTCGCTCGGCGACCAAGGTCACCAAGGACGTGCTGGCGGCGGCGCGCAATCTGAAGGTGGTTGGCCGCGCCGGCATCGGCGTCGATAATGTGGATATTCCAGCCGCCACCCAGCGCGGCGTGGTCGTGATGAACACGCCCTACGGCAACTCGATCACCACGGCTGAGCACGCCATCGCGCTGTTGTTCGCCATCGCCCGCGACATCCCGCAGGCCAACGCCTCGACCCGCGCCAGCAAGTGGGAGAAGAACCGCTTCATGGGCGTCGAGCTTACCGGCAAGACGCTGGGCCTGATCGGCTGCGGCAACATCGGCTCCATCGTCGCCGACCGCGCGCTGGGGCTGAAGATGAAGGTCGTCGCCTACGACCCGTTCCTGTCGTACGAGCGGGCCGCCGACATGGGGGTGGAGAAGGCGGAGCTGAGCGAATTGCTGGCGCGCGCCGACTTCATCACGCTGCACACGCCGCTGACCGAGCAGACCCGAAACATCCTCGACGCCAAGGCGCTGGCCGCCTGCAAGAAGGGGGTGCGGATCATCAACTGCGCCCGTGGCGGCCTGATCGTCGAGGAAGACCTGAAGGCGGCCATCGAATCCGGCCATGTCGCCGGTGCGGCGCTTGACGTGTTTGCGGTCGAACCGGCCAAGGACAACGCGCTGTTCGGCCTGGAACAGGTGATCTGCACCCCGCATCTGGGCGCTTCGACCAACGAGGCGCAGGAAAAGGTGGCGCTTCAGGTGGCCGAGCAGCTTTCGGACTATCTGATGTCCGGCGCGGTGGTGAACGCGCTCAACATGCCCTCCGTCTCGGCGGAGGATGCGCCAAAGCTGAAGCCCTACATGCGTCTGGTCGAGCAACTCGGCAGCTTCGCCGGGCAGATCACCCAGTCCGGCCTGCGCAGCGTCACCATCGAGTATGAAGGCCATGTCGCCGAACTCAACACCCGGCCATTGACGGCGCTGGTGCTCATGGGGCTGCTGGCGCCGCAGCTCGACTCGGTCAACATGGTCAACGCGCCGGTTATCGCCCGGGAACGCAACATCAACATCACCGAGGTGAAGCGTGAACAGGCCGGCGACTATCAGACGCTGATCCGCCTGACCGTCGTCACCGACCAACGGGCTCGCACCATCACCGGCTCGCTGTTCGGGGGTGACAAGCCGCGTCTGGTGGGAATCGATGAGGTGCCGGTCGAGGCCGAGTTGTCGTTGCACATGCTGTACATCCGCAACGAGGATAAGCCGGGCTTCATCGGTCGCTTGGGCGTGGCGCTGGGTGACGCCGGCGTCAACATCGCCTCTTTCCACCTCGGTCGCACGGCGGCGGGTGAGAACGCCGTCGCGCTGGTCTCGGTCGACCAGCGAATCGGTGACGCGCTGTTGGGCAAAATCGCGGCCCTTCCCAGCGTGGTGCAGGCGAAAGTTCTGCGATTCTGATTTTGCCCTGTTACCTGAGCCCCGGTGCGGTTACAGCATCGGGGCCCTTGGTGCAGGCATGAATTGGCAAGGTTTCCTGGGTCCCCGTTTTCACGGGGATGACGATAAGGGAAGGGGGCGCCAACAAATCCCGTCATCCCCGTCAAAACGGGGACCCAGCAAAGGTTTATTGAAGCGCTACAAAATCAACCTGGGGCTACAGCAGTTTCAGCACCAGGAATCCGCCGACCAGAGCGATGGCGAAGATACTAGTGACCAGGGTCAGGCGCTTTTCAATGAAATCACGGATCGGCGGGCCAAACCAATAGAGCAACGCCGTCACCAGAAAGAAGCGTATCGAGCGTGAAAGAATCGATGCGCCAATGAACACCCACAGATTCAGCTTTGCGATCCCCGCCGTAATGGTCAAAAGCTTGTAGGGGATGGGCGTCATGCCCTTGATGATGATGATCTCGGCGCCGTAATCGATGAAGGATTGACGAAGAATCTCGAATTTCTCGGAAAGACCGTAGAAATTGATGACCCAGCGGCCAATCGTTTCATACAGGAAATAGCCGATCATATAGCCGGCGACGCCGCCGATCACCGAGGCGAGCGTGCACACCGCCGCGATGCGCCAGGCGTTCTTGCGGTCCGCCAACACCATCGGCACCAGAAGCAAATCTGGTGGAATCGGGAAGAACGAACTTTCGGCAAAGGACACCGCCGCCAGCCATGCCTGGCTGTGCTTGGAGGCGGCCTTCTCCATGGCCCAGTCGTAGAGACGCTTCAACATCGCCCGTCGCCATACGTGATTGCGACGTAGCTTCTAGCGCGCTCTCGTTCCGGCTGGCTATGCCAAAGTAGAGGAACAACGCCCGTACAAACGAAGCCCCCGCTGATAAGGGTGGGCTTCGAGCGACGGTGCGTTTTTTCAGGAGGTGCGGTTACACCAAAACCGAATCGACCCACTGGTACAAGGCGCCCTTCGGCAGGGCGCCGATCTTCGTGGCGGCGACATTGCCATCCTTGAAAAGCATCAATGTCGGAATGCCGCGCACACCGTATTTGTTCGGCGTGTCGGGGTTCTCGTCAATGTTCAGTTTGACGACGGTGAGCTTGCCCTGATATTCGCTGGCGAGGTCATCCAACACCGGCGCGATCATTTTGCAGGGGCCGCACCACTCGGCCCAGAAATCGACCAGGACGGGCCCGGGCGCCTTGAGAACGTCCTGCTCGAAACTGTTGTCAGTGACCATAACGGTGCTGTTCATGGGACCTCTTGCATCGATTCAAGGGCGCCCGCCATAGCGTTTACGGCGGGGCTAACGACCCCTGACAGGGGAAACGGACCAAAACTTAGGTCGTTCCCGGCGCCTTGGTCAAGCTGCGGTGTGTGATTGCCGTTCCATCGACCGAGAATCGCCCGCGTTCAGCAGCTCTTGTGGAAGCTCCATCAGGAACGGGCCGTCCGTCCATAAGAGCACGCAGCGCACGGGGCGGTCGGGGTAGATGGCGGTCAGCGCCGCGCGGTACGCCGCCATCTGGCGGACATAGACGCCCGGTACATCCTTGATTTCTCGCGGCGGCGGTCGGTTGGTCTTGTAGTCGATGATCCACACCGCCTCAGCCGTGATGACCAGCCGGTCGATCTGGCCGGACAAGGCGCGTCCCTCAACCACGCCGACCACGGGCGTCTCAGCCCGGCTGCCGGGGGCGAACAAATGGGCGAAGGCGGCCCCGTTGAGCACCGCCATCGTCTCTCGGGTGATCTCGTCCTGCTGCCCGGTCGTCAGCCGGTGCGCCGGGCCGGCAAGGAAGCGCCGGCAGGCGGATTCCCGCACGGCAGGGGGAAGATCCGGCAGGGTCTGCAACAGCCGGTGCACGAGGATTCCGCGCCGGAAACGCGCGCCGTCATCCTCGCCCAGCGGGGAGCGCACCGCCGGTTCCACCCCGTCTGGTCTGGAGGGAGTGAGCGGGCGTGATGGTTCCGGCTCCAGGGGGGCGGGGGTTTTCACCCAGGGTGGCAAAGCGGGCGCAGCATGGATGAGCGTCGCTATGACGCTCTTGTCATGCGGGGCCGCGGTTTGCATATCAGCCAAGCGCCAGCCGGGGCCGCTCCAGCCGTCTGGAGAAAGCGTCGTGAAGTCGAAATCCACCGACTCGCCGACCGCCGACAGGGCGTTTTCGACAAGGCGATGCCAGCATCCCTCAACGGGGGCGCGCACGCCCTGCCAGCCACAAATATACAGCCGGTCCGCAGCCCGCGTCAGCGCCACATACAGCAAGCGTCGGTATTCCTGGTCGCGCCGCCGGTTGGCCCGTGCGCGGGCCTCGAGGCACAGGGCGTTCTGGTGCGAGAGGGCGAACAACGGCACCGTCGCCTGTTCGTCCGGCCAGAGGATGGGCGGGCTTTGTATCGGCGCGCTCAGGGTGTCCGGTAGGAAGACGATGGGCGCTTCCAGCCCCTTGGAGCCATGCACCGTCATGATGCGCACATGGCCGCCGCCCTGTTCCAGCTCACGCTTGATCTCCGCCTTGCTGGCGGCGAGCCAGGCGAGGAAACCCTGAAGCGAAGGCGTCTCGGTGCGTTCAAAGGACAGGCAGACGGACAGGAATTCATCCAGGGGGTCCTGCGCGTCGGGACCCAGGCGGCTCAAGACGGCGCGGCGGCCCGATACGGTGCTGGCCGGACAGGGGGCGCTGAGAATACCGGCGAACAGTTCATAAGGCGGAATGAAGTCGGTGCGGGTCAGCAAATCACCGAGATAGGCGCGGGCCGGACGAAAGCCGGGGTTTCCCTCCGCCCAGCCCACCAGGGACTGCCACAGCGTGCCTTTGCGCCCATGGGCCAGGGTGTACAGCTCATCCTCGGTCAGGCCGATCAACGGCCCTTTAAGTACGGTGGCCAGCGTCAGGTCATCTTCGGGCAGCAGCAGGAAGTCGGCCACGGCCATCAAATCCATGACCGCCAATTGTTCGGTCAGCACCATGCGATCGACGCCGGCCACCGGCACGGCGCGGTCTTTCAGGGCGCGGACCAGCTCCACCACGAAATTGTTGCGGCGGCGCACCAGCACCATGATGTCGCCGGGCTGGATGGCGCGACCGCGCGTCGGCAGAGGGTCGGCGCGTTTGAGCCAGCCACAAATGGTTTCGGCGATCACCGCCGCCAGCCGCGCGGGTGGCGAATCGACGGCTTCACGCACCAGCGGCGGGTCCCAGGCGGTCGGGTCGGGCTGTTCGCGCGGCTTGACCGGCGGCCACAGCTCAACCAGACCGGCCTGCCCACGGCGGAAGGCGCGGTGATGAAGGGCAGGGTTGGTTTTGGGGATGACGCCATCCCTGGCCGACGGGGCGGCGAACACCGCATCCACCGTTTGCAGCACCACGGCGGTTGAACGGAAGGAAATATCGAGGTCCACCGGCTGCCAGATTCGTTGGGCGGCGATGGCGCGTTCCTGGAAATGGCGGCGCATGCGCGCGAATTCGGCGGGATCGGCGCGCTGGAAGCTGAAAATCGATTGCTTCTCATCGCCCACGGCGAAGACGGTGCGCTTCATCTCTCCTTTAACGTTGCTTTGCTCCTCGCGGCTGCCGAGACCAGCGAAGAACTCCTCGGCGATGGCGGAAATCACCTGCCATTGCTCGGGGTTGGTGTCCTGCGCCTCGTCGATCAGGATGTGGTCAAGGCCGCCGTCCAGCTTGTAGAGAACCCAGGGCGCCCGCCCCTCGCCGGTCAGCAGCGCGTGCGTCGACAGGATCAAATCGTCATAGTCCAAAAGCGACCGCTGGCGTTTGCGCTGCTTGTAGGTGTTCAGCAACGCCTCGGCCAGCGTCAGCAACGCCGCGGTTGACGCCGCCACAGCCGCTGAGCGCGCCCGTTCCGTTAAGGCGACAAGCCTTTGCGCTTCTTCCTCCAGAGCCTCAAGGGCCTTGGGGTGAGCGGTGGCTGGTTTCTTGGTCAGTAAGGTTTTTAGCGGGCTTCCCTCCTTGGTGAGGAGTCGCCGCATATAGGTTTCGAGGGTGTTCAACCGGTTTTCGGTGGTGTCCAGCCATTGCTGGATGCCGATGCCGCGTTCTTGATCCTTATCGGAGCCGGTGGACAGCGCCCGGCACGCTTCGCGCAAGGCGGCCACGTCCAGAGCGTCGTCATAGCAGGCCTGCGACAGGATGTCGGCCTTGCTGCGGCCCAGCGGCACGCCCAGGGTGCGGAAGACCTCGGCGATGGTGGCCGGGCAGCCGCCATGGTGATTGAAGATGCGGCTGATGCGCCCGCGCTCCTTCACCAGCTCGGCCATGATGTCGGCGAATTTTTCGCCGTTGAGCTCCGCAGTGAGATGGCTGAGCGCCTGCCCCAGCTCCGAAAGAGGGTCGGTGCGGCCAGCGTACAGCACCGTGTCGCGCACCTCGTCGAGGAGCACGCTGGCCATGCGGTCGTCCATCACCTCGAAATGCGGCGCCAGACTGGCCTCGACGGGGAAGCGGCGCAGCAGCGACTGGCAAAAGGCGTGGATCGTCTGGATCTTCATGCCGCCGGGACAGTCCACCACGCGGGCGAACAGCCGGCGCGCCGCCGTCCGCGTTTCGGCGCTGGGTTCCGCGCCGCACAGCTCGGTCAGCCGGGTGGTCAGCTTATCCTCAGGCAGGGTCGCCCATGTGCCCAATGTGCGGTTGATGCGGATCGCCATCTCCGCCGCGGCGGCCTTGGTGAAGGTCAAGCATAGGATGCGCGCCGGCGGCGTGCCGGCCAGCATCAGCCGCAGCACGCGGTCGGTCAGCACCTTGGTCTTGCCGGAGCCGGCGGAGGCTCCCACCCACACCGAAGCCAACGGATCGCTGGCCTGGAGCTGCGCCACGTCGGGGTCGAGGAAGCGTTCGGAAGAAGAACTCTCGATAAGCGTCATTGCGCGGCCTTATGCGTCACGCCTCACCATCCCCACCGACGGACCATTCCTGGACCCGCGCGAGATGCCCGTAGTCGGTGTAGCGCGGCGCGGCGCTTGGGCGCGGGCATGAATGATAGGGGGTGGCTGGATCGTCGAAGGTGCGGATCAGTTCTTCCAGGCCGGCGCGGGCGTTCGCCGAGAGGATGGCGACGTCGCCTTTCACCAGTCTTTCCTCACCGGCTGGGGTGTTGCCGGACAGCTTCCAGAAGGCGATTTGCGTCACCGCACCGGCGAGAATCCCCTGGAAGCCGCCAGCCTCAGCGATGGCGGCTTCCAGGGGAAGCTGGGGCGCGAAGCCCAGTTCGATAGCGTTGTCGCTCGGCAAGACGCCGGTCTTGTAATCGATCAGCACAAGGCCTTGCGTCTGGTTGTCACGGTCGATGCGGTCGGCCTTGCAGGTCAGCCGGAAGACGCCGGCGGGACCGGGCAGTTCCAGCATACCGGAAACCTCGGTGGCCAGCGGCGTGATGATGGGGCGGCGTTGGCGTTCAAGAGCGATGAACCATGCGGCGATGCGTTGGAAACGCGGCCACCAGAAGGCCCAGACCTGGGAATGCGTCTCCAAAAGCGGCCCGAACGCCTCGCGGCCTAGCCGCAGCAAGACGTTGAGTGGATCGGGAGGCAGGGCCTTGGGGTATGCGCGCACGAAGGCGTCGAGCGCGGCGTGGATGAACTGCCCGCGCTCCGACGCGCCGGGATCGGCGGCGATGGGGGCCAGTTTTCTCAACCGCAGAATATGGCGGGCGTAGATGGCGTAGGGGTCACGCATCCAGGTTTCGATCTGGGTGACCGACAGCGTGCGCGGGCGCACCGCCACGGGGGGGCGTGGCTTGGGCGGGAGGATCGGCTGCACCACCTCCGGCTCATCCAAGGCGCGGGCCCACGCCAGCCAGGGCGCGCCGGCTTCTTCGATGCGGCCATCGAGGGTCAGCGCCTTCAGCACGGTTTCCAGGCGCAGCAGCCAGCGCGACGGCACGGTTGGCGTGCCATCGACGCGGCTGGCGCGGGTCAGCACCACGTTTCCTGCGCCGCAGGCCTGCACGAAGTCGTGCGCCGACAGGCCGATCATGCGCTCCGGGCTTGGCAGGCCGAAGAGCTTGCGCATGGGGCGCGACATCCAGGGGTCGGCGGCGGGGTCAGGCGGCCACGTGCCCTCGTTCAGACCGCCGAGGATCATCACGTCGAAGTGCTGGAGGCGCGCCTCCAGCGGCCCAAAGATGGCGAGGCGCGGGTGCAGGCCAAAGCGCGGGCGCACCACCCCACCGGCCATCAACGTCTTGAACAGCGCCGGGTATTCCGCTCCGGGAATCTCCACGAAGCTGTCGGCGGCGCGGCGCAGCTCATCGATGAAGCCAGCCGCCGCTTCGCCGTCGTCATGCCGCCACAAGCGTTCCGGCCCAGCGATGTCGGCGGTGCGCGCCAGATCCTCGGCGAAGCGGATATGGGCGTCCACGAGGTCACACAGCGGCGTTGGCCGTTCCAGCAACGCCAGGAAGGGGGCGGCCAGATCGCGCAGGCCGGTGACCCAGCGGATCAGGAACTCCCGCTGTCCCTTGAACTCGAAGGCGGGTTGCGCGGCGGCCTCCAACGCGGCGATCAGCCCCTCGAAGCCGTCGCCCGGACGAGGGCCGCGCAGCACGCACCGTTCCAGCGCGCGGGCGGAGGCGCGAAAATCATGCGCGTCCTGCCCTGCTGCGGCCAGCGGGTGCTTGGCCAGCGCCAAAAGCGCCAGGGGATGGGTGCGTGTCGCCGCAAGCGCGGCGGTCAGGCGCAGGTAAGCGCCGACGGCGGTGTCGGTGAGCGGTCGACCAGCCGAATCGTCCACCAGAATGCCCCAGCGTTTCAACGCCATGGTGACGCGGCGCGCCAGATTGCGGTCCGGTGTGACCAGCGCCGCCGTTCGTTCCGGTGTCTCCAGCGCATGCCGCATGAGCAAGGCGATGGCGTTCGCTTCTTCCTCCGCGTTGGCGGCGTCGATGCGGGTGACGCCGGTCAGCGCGTCGTCCAAGCCCTGCAAATCCCGCCATCCCTCGGTGGTGGCGGCCGGGCGCATGGCTTCAGCCAGCAGGCGCACGCGGGCTGGCCGCGGGTCCACCGCATCGTTCCAGGAGGGAATCGAGCGCCGGGTCAGCGTGAGCTTGTTCAGGAGTTGAGCCAGGCCGTGCTGTGGATGCGCCTCATCGCCGGTGATTTCACTCCAGGTCGCGTCGTCGCACGTCTGGTCGAGACCGGGCAGCACCAGGGCGCCGTTCGGCAGGGTGGCGATCACCGCCAGGAGATCGGCCGTGGCGGGGATCGAGCCGGTGGAGCCGGCGGCGATCACCGGCCCCGGCGGTGGTTGGGCCGCCCAAATCCTGGCCTGGGTTTCCAGCACATGGTTGCGGCGGGCGGCTGGATCGACGCCACCGGCCTGCTGGGCCAGGATCTGCGGCCAATGTTCGGTGATGATGGTCAGGAATTTCAGGGTTTCTTGCCAATGCGCGGCGTAATCATCGGGAACCAGCGTGTTCAGGGCCTCAAAACCCAGGCGCTCGGTATGCACCTGGTCGATGAGACGACCGAGATTGGCGGCGAGTTGCACCGCCTGCGGCAGGGTCGCGGCGAAATCGCCGGCGGCCAGCACGGCCCTGGCCAGCAGCAACTGGCGTTTAAGGCTGGGAACCGCCTCCGGCATGTCCAGGGCGTCGTGCAGGCCAGGCAGTTCCTCGATGGTGAGCGACAGCGTGTCGGCGTCGATGTCGCCCAGCGGACTCATGCGCGGGAGAAGCATCGGTCGCCCGCCCGAACCGCGCAAGAACGCCTCGCGCAGCGAGCGGCAGGCGCGCCGGGTGGGCAGCAGGACGGTGATGCTCGCCAGCGCCATGGGATCGCCGCCGGTGCGCGCCACGATCCCCTGGGCCAGGGAGTCAACGAACGGTGTACCGGCGGGGATGGTGTAAACGCCGGACAAGCCGTTGTTCATGCCCCGAACCAGCGCCCACCGCTGATCAGCAACTCTTCCGCTTCCTGCAACGCGGCGGGCGTGCCGATGTGGAACCATGCGCCGTCGTGCGCCAGACCATACAGTCGCCCGGATTCTTGTATCCGGTCCCACACGCGGTTGGTGGAAAAGGCCCCTTCCGGCGTGTCCTTGAACAATTCGGGCTTGATGATCTGCACGCCGGCAAAGACAAAGGGTGTGATCTCTCCCTCGCCACGACGGGTCAGACGACCGAGAGGGTCCATGTGAAAGTCGCCGCTCCCCTCATAGCCCACAGCCTTGGTGGTGGACATGAGCAGCAGCAGCGCATCCATCGTATCGGGATTCCACTGATCGGCGACGCGCTTCAGCGCCATCGTCGGCCCATCGAGCCACAGGATGTCGGCGTTGATGGCGAAAAACGGCTCCGGCCCCAGCATAGGCAGGGCTTTTTTTACGCCACCGCCGGTTTCCAGCGGTGTTTCCTCATGTGAAATGACAATTTTAGGGGTGTTCCGGCCCTTGAGATGCTCGGCGATCATCTCCGCACGATAATGGGCGTTGACCACGGCCGTCTCGACGCCGGCATCCTGCAAGCGGTCCAACGCATGATCCAGCATCGGCTTGCCGCCGACGGCGATCAGCGGCTTGGGGCGCTCCAGCGTCAGCGGGCGCATGCGCAGGCCAAGACCAGCGGCCAGCACCATGGCTTTGCGGGGCGCCGTGTGGGGCGTCCGGGGGGATTTTCTCATGATTACGGTCACGGAATGACAAAGGCGGTACGAAGGTCCGGTGGCGCATGGTGGTCGAACCACCGGGCCACCGGGGCGAGGTCAGGTTTGGCGAGCTGGCCTTCCAGAAGACGCCAGACGCGCGGCAGATGGGTGAGATAGGCGCGTTTGCCATCGCGCAGCGCCAGCCGGGTGAAGATCGCGATGATACGGGCGTGGCGCGCCGCCCCGAGAACCGCGTAAGCGCGCCGGAACGCCGCCCGGTCAAGCTCCGGGAAGGCGTTGGCGTACCGCTCGATCATCCGCGCGGCGATCCCTGCCGGCACATCGCGCCGCGCGTCTTCGAGAAGCGAAACCAGATCATAGGCGGTGGGGCCAAGGCCGGCGTTCTGGAAATCCAGCAACCCAGCCGCCGCCACCCCCGGCCGGTCGAGGCGCATGAGGTTATCGACGTGATAGTCCCGCAGCAGCAGCGACGGCTGGCCAACGCAGGCGTCGGTGATAACGCTGCGCCAGGCGTGCTCGAATGCGGCGCGGTCCCGTGGATTCAGCGGTTGGCCGGTGGCGATGGGCATGGAGACGTCGGCAAACAGCATCACCTGGTCGATGAACTGCGCGGCGTCATAGACGGGCAGGTTCAATTCCACGGCGCTGCGTGGGTCGAAGCGCCGGTGCAACGCGATCAGCACATCGGTGGCGAGCGTGTAGAGAGCCTCCGCGTCATCCCCGGCTTCCAGGCGGCGGGAAAACGTTCCGTCAGCGAAATCTTCCAGCAGGCCCAAGCCTGTACTCACGTCGGCGGCGATCACCGCCGGCACGGAAAAGCCCAGGCGGGCCAGCGCGTCACCGATGCGGATGAACGGGATGAGATCAGCGTCAGGCGATGGCGTGTCCACCAGGATCAGCGATCGGCCATCCCGGGTTTGCAAGCGCTCGTAGCGGCGCGCCGAGGCGTCTCCGGCCAGCGGATGGCGGGTGGCGTCATTCAGGCCATGGCGCGTCAGGAAGGCGATGATGCGGTCGGTCACGGCAACCCCAGCGCTTGCAACCGGGTCGCCCAGGCGCCGAATCCGGCCAGCTCGGCCCGGCGCGCCTCGGACTCGGTCCCTTCAGGATCATCGAAGGTCATGGTCAGCTCAAGCCGGTCGCGGGGTAGCAGGGAACCCAGGCGGTCCGGCCATTCCACCAGCGCAATACCCTCCGCCACCTCATCCCATCCCAATTCATGCACCTCGTCGGGGCCGGACAGGCGGTAGAGGTCAAAGTGCCAGATACGCCCAAGGCCAGGGGCAAGGCCATGCCCGGAGCCGGCGTCGTAGATCTGCACCAGCGTAAAGGTGGGGGATGGGACTTCGGTCTCGGGGTCGTCGCACAGCGCCCGAATAAGCGCCCGGGCAAAGGCGGTCTTCCCCGCTCCAAGCTCACCGCGCAAGGCCAGCACGTCACCGGGCGTCAACGCGCCGGCAAGCCGTACGGCGAGCGCGGCAGTGGCGGCTTCGTCGGGCAGGGGGATGCTGTGGTGGGATGTCGGCAGGCGCATGGCGGCGGATTGTGAGCGAACCGCCTTCCTGCCGCAAGCCCCGCCTTACCTCATAGGGGATGGAATACCCCCATCCTATAGGGGTTGAACGCAGGGGCGAAACGAGACATGAAAGGAGCGGTTTTCTTATCGAAACCGGCTTTCTTTTCTGGAGTCCCCATGCCCGCCACCCTTCATCGCACCGACGTCGTCATCATTGGCGCTGGCCCCGTCGGCCTCTTCGCCGTCTTTGAATGCGGTATGCTGAAGATGGCGTGCCATGTCGTGGACGCGCTCGGCATGGTGGGCGGTCAATGCGCGGCGTTGTACCCGGAAAAACCGATCTACGACATTCCCGGCCATCCGGCCATCGACGCCGCCGATCTGATCGAGAAATTGACCCAGCAGGCCGCCCCTTTCGCCCCGACCTATCATCTGGGCCAGCAGGTCGAAACGCTGACGCGCACAGCCGAAGGGCGTTGGCGTGTGGAGACGAACACCGGCACGACGATCGACGCGCAGGCGGTGATCATCGCCGCCGGCGTGGGGGCGTTCGGTCCCAACCGGCCACCGATCGAGGGGTTGGAGCATTTCGAGGGGACATCGGTCTTCTACATGGTCCAACGCAAGCAGGACTTCGCCGGCAAGCGAGTGGTCATCGCCGGCGGCGGCGATTCGGCCATCGACTGGACGCTGTCGCTGGCCGGAATCGCCGAGAAGATCTATGTGCTGCACCGTCGGGCGAAGTTCCGTGGCGCGCCGGAGAGCGTGGCCCGCATGGAAGCGTTGGCGCGCGAGGGGCGGATCGAACTGGTGGTGCCTTACCAGCTCTCAGGGCTGGAGGGAGCGAATGGCCAGCTTACGGCGGTGCGTGTCGCCACGCTGGACGGTGAAGAAAAGGCCTTGCCGGCGGATGCGCTGCTGGCGTTTTTCGGGTTGTCGATGAATCTGGGGCCGATCGCGGCGTGGGGCCTCGATCTGGAGCAGAACCGCATCATGGTCACGCAGCCATCCTGCGCCACCTCGGCGCCGGGCGTCTTCGCCATTGGCGACATCGTCGCCTATCCCGGTAAGCTGAAACTGATTCTCTGCGGTTTCGCCGAAGCGGCGCAGGCCGCCCACGCCATCCACCCGCTGGTCCATCCCGGCGAGGTGCTGCACTTCGAATATTCCACCACCAAGGGCGTACCGGGAGCGGAATAAAACCCTTACACTTTTATATCGAGAGTGCTTTTCAGCATTTCGTCAGCCGTGCGCACCATCATGGCGTTGGCTTGATACGTCGCCCCCGCAGAGATCTGCTGCGTGGCTTCTTGCGCCGCATCGACGTTGGGCATGGCCACCAGGCCTTGCGCGTTCGCGTCGGCGGATTCTGGCTGGTATTCGGCGTGCAGGCCACCGGGTGACGCCGAGAGCATGCTTTGCACGCCGCCCGTGGACAGAGCGGTGTCGCGGGCCTGAACAGGCGTGTAGGGGGAGCCAGATGAGGGCGCGCGCTGTACGGCGCCGCCCGCCGGCAAGGGGCCCGAGGTCTGCGCGTTGGCGGTGTTCGACGCCGATGCGTCCAGGCGGCGTGTGGCGGCGATCATGCCCGATAGGGCCGTGTTCAGGGCGGCGTTCATGAAGGAAAGTCTCCTCCCGCGATGGCTGCCGTGCAAGAGAGAAAAGCGCTGAATCCAAAGCGCGGCCTGAAAAACCTGAGCCATGCCCCCGTCTGCGCTGTTTTTCCGTTTACATTGTTTTAAGGCATGGAGCCGCCCAGCGTTGCCTCGCGCCGATCAAGCTGCTAGGTTCCGCGCCGCCTGTTTCTTGGAAATCACGGAATCGTCCTATGAAGGTCAACGCCAACACGATGCGTGCCGGCCATGTGCTGGAACAAAACGGTAAGCTCTACGTCGTCCAGAAGACCCAGATCGTGCAGCCCGGCAAGGGAGGCGCCTTCATCCAGATCGAAGCCAAGGACGTCCGCTCCGGCACCAAGATCATCGAACGCTTCCGCACCCAGGAGACGGTCGAGCGCGCCCGCCTGGACGAGCACGAGATGACCTTCCTGTTTTCCGAAGGTGATAATTTCACCTTCATGGATAAGGAAAGCTACGAGCAGGTTTCCATCCCCCGCGAGACCATCGGCGAACAGGCGGTCTTCTTGCAAGACGGCATGGAAGTGACCGTGCAGTCGCACGAGGGTTCGGCGCTGGGCGTGGAACTGCCGACCAAGGTGACGCTTGCGATCACCGAGGCTGATCCGGTGGTGAAGGGGCAGACCGCCTCTTCCTCCTACAAGCCCGCTAAACTGGAAAATGGCGTCTCCATTCTGGTGCCGCCTCACATCGAAGCCGGCGTTCGCGTGGTGGTCGATACTCAGACCGGCGAATACGTCGAGCGCGCGAAGGACTGATCCCCTCCTCATGGCAACCCGTTCAGCCCTTATCAATGTGATGGCCCGCGCCGCCGAAAAGGCGGGACGGGCCCTGGTGCGTGACTTCGGTGAAGTCGAGCAACTCCAAGTCTCCCGCAAGGGTCCGGCCGATTTCGTGTCGAGCGCCGACCTGAAGGCCGAAAAAACCCTGC
The DNA here is from genome assembly GCA_031546725.1 of Azospirillum sp. Taxonomy (GTDB): domain Bacteria; phylum Pseudomonadota; class Alphaproteobacteria; order Azospirillales; family Azospirillaceae; genus Azospirillum. The sequence continues at coordinate 2,499 of JAVBJZ010000102.1, read as the reverse complement.
GGGAGGAGCTGCAAAAAGCCCGTCCCGATTTCGGCTTTCTGCTGGAGGAATCCGGCGCCTCCAAAGGCCGGGACGACAGCACGCGGTGGATCATCGACCCGCTCGATGGCACCACCAACTTCCTGCACGGCCTGCCGCATTGGGCGATTTCCATCGCGCTGGAAAAAAACGGGGAGATCGTCGCCGGCATCGTTTACGAACCCGTGCAAGACGAATTGTTCTGGGCGGAAAAAGGGGCCGGCGCTTTCCTCAACCACCAGCGTCTGCGCGTTTCCGAGCGCCGTCGCCTGGAGGATTCGCTGATCGCCACCGGCATGCCCTTCAAGGGCCGCCCCGGCCATGCGCAGTTCCTGGCCGAGGCTGAGGCGGTGATGGTCGAAGTGGCGGGGATCCGCCGTTGGGGCGCCGCGTCGCTTGATCTGGCCTATGTGGCGGCTGGCCGCTTCGACGGCTATTGGGAACGCGGCCTGTCACCCTGGGATGTCGCCGCCGGCAGTCTGCTGGTCACCGAGGCCGGCGGTTTCGTTGGCGAGATCGGCGGTGGGCGCAACCCGGTGCATGGCGCCACGATCCTGGCGTCCAACGCGCATCTAAATCTGCCGCTGGCCAAGATGCTGCGCGCGGTTGAACGCAAGCGGGTCGAAGCGACGGCTGCCGACGCCCCTGGCGCTCCGGGTGTCCCTCCCACTTGACGGGCCATCCGAAGTGGTAGGCATTTCCTCCTGGTATTGGAAACTGTCGCTACTTCGATCGATGGGCTATGGTGCGGCGTGAAATCCGTATAATAGGATTGAGACCACGCTGCTCACCAAAGAGTGTTTTGGCCGCATGAGCCGAATTCGCACCATGCCCATAAGGCGGGCGATATCTTTGCGTATGCTGGTGGCCACGGCGGCCCTTCTTGGGTCCGTGGCGCCGGCGGTCGCGCAGGTCAAGGCAAAGACCGATACGCCGGTGAGGACCGCTGCGGGTGTCGACACCGCCCGGCTGACCCTGGAAAACGCCTCTCCCCTGCCGGTGCCGCCACCGCCCAAGCTTGTGTCCCCGGACGCCGTCAAGCCACCGGCGCGTTTTGTGATGCCGCTGCCTGTCGAGCCGCCGCCGCCGCCCAGCATCAACGCGCTTGGCGCTGTACAGCCACCGGCCCCCGTGGTCGGCGCTCCCCCGGTGCAGGCGACGCTTCCCATCAAGCCAAAGCTTATTCCACCGCCCACCGCCCCGGCCAAGCCGGCGGCGCACCCCCCGGCGCAGCCGGCAGAGACGACTCCGGCGAAGCCGGGTGGCGCTCCTGAAAACCAGACTGCGACGCTTCCTCCTTCTCCGCCGCCGCCGGTCACCCCAGCGCCTGTCGTGGCCCCGCCGCGCAGCATACTGAGTTTCGTGTTCGACGCCGCCAGCACAGAGTTGCCGCAGACAGCCGAGGCCGGCGTCACCACTCTGGCGGAGCGCATGCGGGCCAATGAAAACCTGCGCCTGCAACTGCGCTCTTACGCCAGCGGCACGCCAGAGATGCTGCGCGAGGCGCGGCAGCTCTCGTTGGCCCGGGCGTTGGCGCTGCGTGAACGGTTGACGGCGCTTGGGGTTCGCAGCACGCGCATCGACATCCGCGCGCTTGGCGCCGGTGGAGGCGCCGGCGCGGACGCCAGTGCGCATGATGGATCACCTGACCGCATTGACGCGGAGTTCCTGAACTGATCGGGATTGCGTGATCAGTAACCTTGAGGGAGCTTGATGGCGATGACGCGTCCCGAGCGCTTCCTGATCCGGATGATCATCTTTCTCGTCGCTGTCGCCGCGGTGGCCGGGTTGCTGTTTCCAGCGCTCGAAAACGCCTTCATGACGAATCCGGCGTTGAATGGGCTGATCCTGACGGCGTTGCTGGCGGGCACTGTTTACATCTTCCGCCAAGTGTTGATCCTGCGGCCCGAGGTGAAGTGGCTTCAGCACTACCAGCAACACCAGCACGACCGTCCCGCCGCCCTGGCGAGCGCGCCGGAACCGATGCTGCTTGGGCCGCTGGCCCGCATGCTGGGTGAAAAGCGCGGTCGGCTGCTGCTGTCGACCCTGTCCATGCGCAGCATCCTCGATGGTTTGGCCGCCCGGCTGGACGAATCGCGGGAATTGTCGCGCTATCTTATCGGTTTGCTGATCTTCCTGGGGCTGCTGGGCACCTTCTGGGGGCTGCTGCACACCGTGCGCTCGGTGGGGGCGGTGATCGGCAGCCTGGGTCTTACCGGCGGCGATGCGGCGGGGATGTTCGCCAATTTGCAGCGCGGCCTGGAAGCGCCGCTGACCAGCATGGGCACGGCGTTCAGTTCCTCGCTGTTCGGCCTTGCCGGCTCGCTGGTGCTGGGCTTCCTCGACCTTCAGGCCGGGCAGGCGCAGAACCGCTTCTACACCGATCTGGAAGACTGGCTGTCGACCACGGTGGAAGACTTGGGGCTGGAAGCGCCGCGCCCGGTTCCGATCCCGGCGCCGCTGCGCACGGGACCTTCGGTC
>JAVBJZ010000040.1:0-18032 GCA_031546725.1 Azospirillum sp. | reverse complement strand
CCTGATCGTCGTCACCTTGTGGCAGCCGGGCGCCGGCATGAACATCGACCCCACGACCATCAACACCGCGGAGATCCAGTCCTATACCAAGGCGGCGCAGAAGCTGAGCTTCATCGACTACATCATGCACATCATTCCCTCGTCGGTGTTCGGCGCCTTTGCCGAGAATGATATCGTGCAGGTGCTGTTCTTCGCGGTTCTGTTTGGTTTCGCGTTGTTCTCGGTTGGCGCGCAGGGGCGCATCATGCTGGGCGTGATCGATCAGGCCGGGCAGGTGCTTTTCAAGATCGTCGGCATCGTCATGCGCGCGGCGCCGATAGGCGCCTTTGGCGCGATGGCCTTCACCATCGGCAAGTATGGCATCGCCACGCTGCTGCCGCTGGCCAAGTTGATGGCCGGGTTCTACGTAACCTGCCTGCTCTTTATCTTCGTCGTGCTGGGGATTGTCTGCTGGCTCTGCGGCTTCAGCATCCTCAAATTCATTCGCTACATCAAGGAAGAGCTGCTGATCGTGCTGGGCACGTCATCATCGGAATCCGTGCTGCCGCGCATGATGGCGAAGATGGAGGCGCTCGGCTGCCAGAAATCGGTGGCCGGTCTGGTGATCCCGACCGGGTATTCCTTCAACCTCGACGGCACCTGCATCTACTTGACCATGGCCGCCGCCTTCCTGGCCCAGGCGACGAACACCTCGCTCACCTGGGGGCAGGAATTGGGCATTCTCGCCGTGCTCTTGCTGACCTCCAAGGGGGCGGCTGGGGTGACCGGCAGCGGCTTCATCGTGCTGGCCGCAACCTTGTCATCGGTCGGCACCATCCCGGTGGCGAGCATCGCCTTGATCCTGGGTGTGGACCGCTTCATGTCCGAGGCGCGCGCGCTCACCAATCTGGTCGGCAACGGCGTCGCCACGCTCGTGGTGGCGAAGTGGGAAGGCGCTCTCGACACGACCGTCATGCACCAGCAATTGAATGGGAAAGCCGGCGGTGCGACCGGCGCCCCCAAAGCGGTTCTGGCGTCACACGATACGGCGGCGGCCAACCCAGGCGGTCACGTCTGACAAGACCATGCTGTAATGGAACGGGGCGATCGCTGGAAAGACGATGCTGGCGATCGCCCCGCGCCATACCCCTGATCCGCACTGAATCGCCATGGCTCGCACCGGCATAAGGGTTGTGATCCATGCATGACGCCACGCCCCCCTTAAGCGTCGCCATCACCGCCGCACGCCTGAGTTTTGGCGGCAAGCCGCTGTTCGAAGGGCTGGACCTGACCCTGGAGCCCGGCGCCGTGACCTGCCTTCTGGGTCCCAGCGGGGTGGGCAAGACGACATTGCTGCGCCTGATCGCCGGTCTGGCCGAACCGGAGCCGCCCACCACCGTCACCACCGGCGATGGCCAGCCGCTGGCCAACCGCATCGCCTATATGGCGCAACAGGATCTGCTGCTGCCCTGGCTGAACGTGTTGGACAATGTGCTGCTGGGCGTCACGTTGCGCGGTGAACGCCGGACGCCGGACCTTACCGCTGAAGCCCACAGCCTGCTGGCCCGTGTCGGCCTGCAGGGGCGCGAGAACGACCGCCCCGCAGCCCTGTCCGGCGGGCAGCGGCAGCGGGTGGCGCTGGCCCGCACGTTGATGGAACACCGCCCGGTGGTGCTGATGGACGAACCTTTCTCCGGGCTCGACGCCATCACCCGGCTGCGCCTGGGTGGCTTGGCGTCGGAGCTGCTGGCCGGGCGAACGGTGCTGCTGGTGACCCATGATCCGCTGGAAGCATTGCGTTTGGGGCATCGCGTGCATGTGATGACCGGGCTCCCCGCCACCATTGGCCCGGCGTTGACGCCCCCAGGCCTGCCGCCGCGCGCCGCCGATGATCCCGACCTGCTGGCCTTGCAGGGTGAATTGCTGCGGCGGCTGGCGTCATGAGACGCCTGCGCCCTGTGGTCACCGTCGCCGTCCTGCTCCTCATCTGGCAGACTGTGATCTGGGTGACCGATTTACCCCACTACATCCTGCCCGGACCGCTGGCCGTGGCCACCGCGTTCCAGCGCAACGCCGGCCTGCTGACCCGGCACGCCGTCACCACCTTGACTGAGATCCTCCTCGGTCTGTTCTTCGGGGTGGCGCTGGGCACGCTCAGCGCCGTCCTGCTCGCCAGCGTGCGCGCGGCGCGGCGCTGGCTGATGCCGCTGCTGGTGGTCAGTCAGGCGATCCCGGTGTTCGCGCTGGCCCCGCTTCTGGTGCTGTGGCTGGGTTATGGCATGGCGTCCAAAATCGCCATGGCGACGCTGATCATCTATTTCCCCGTCACCTCGGCGCTGTTCGACGGCCTGCGGCGGACGGAGCCGGGCTGGCTTGATCTGGCGCGCACCATGGGGGCGTCCGGCGCATCGGCGCTGTGGCGCATCCGCCTGCCCGCCGCCCTGCCCGCCCTGGCCTCCGGCGTGCGCGTCGCCGCTGCGGTGGCCCCCATCGGCGCGGTGATCGGCGAATGGGTGGGATCCTCCGCCGGGCTCGGTTACCTTATGCTGCAAGCCAACGCGCGCATGCGCATCGACCTGCTTTTCGCCGCGCTGGTCGTGCTGGGCGTCTTCGCCGTGGCGCTCTACACAATCGTTGATGGGGGCCTGCGCCGGGCTTTGCCGTGGCTTCCCGATTCTCACAGCCTTGAAAAGGACTGATCCCATGCGCCTCGCGTTCGCCGCCATCGCGCTCGCCGCCAACCTGTTGATCGCCTTGCCCGCCAGCGCTCAAGAAAAGCTGACAATCGTGCTGGACTGGTTCCTCAACCCCGACCACGCTCCGCTGGTGGTGGCGCAAGAAAAGGGCTTTTTCGCTGATGTCGGCCTGGATGTCACGCTGGTGTCCCCCGCCGATCCCAGCGACCCACCCAAGCTGGTCGCCGCGGGCAAGGCGGATCTGGCGGTTTCCTACCAGCCGCAGTTTCAGATGCAGGTCGGCGAAGGCTTGCCGCTGGTGCGCATCGGCACGCTGATCTCCACGCCGCTCAACACGGTTGTCGTGCTGGCCGACGGGCCGGTGAAGACGGTGAAGGATTTGAAGGGCCGCAGGATCGGCGTCTCCGTCGGCGGGTTTGAGGATGCGCTGCTTGGCGCCATGCTGGAAAAGGCCGGTTTGACGCTGAACGATGTGACGCTGGTGAACGTGAACTTCTCCCTCACGCCGGCGTTGCTGTCGGGCCAGGTCGATGCGGTGGTCGGCGCCTTTCGCAATTTCGAGCTGAACCAGATGGCGATCGAAAAGCGTGAGGGCCGCGCCTTCTATCCCGAGGAGGAGGGAATTCCCTCCTATGACGAGCTGATCCTGGTCGCCAACAAGGCGCAGGCCGGCGACCCGCGCTTCCCCCGCTTCCTCGCCGCCGTGGAGCGCGCCGTCCTCTACATCCTCAACCACCCCGAAGTGGCGCACGCCGCCTTCACCAAGGGGCGGCCCGAGCTGAACGACGATTTGAACCGCCGCGCCTGGGCCGACACGCTGCCGCGCTTCGCGCACAGCCCGGCGGCCCTGGACGCCGCCCGCTACGCCCGCTTCGCCGCATTTTTAAAGGCGCGCGGCCTGATCGATACGCTGCTGCCCGTAGAGGCCTACGCCATCACGGTGAAGCAATAATCACCACTCCTTTGGCAGCGCCCCGGCTTCCTTGAGCAGCCGTTCGACCATACCCCGCCGAAACGCCAGGGAGTCGATGCTCGGGCCGCCGTGGGCGTACAGGGCGTAGACGAACGGCGCCGCCCCGGGCCGCTCCACATAACCGACGAGCCAGCCTTCAAACGGCCCCACGCCGTCCGTCACCCGCCCCGTCCCGGTCTTGCCATGCAGCGTGTAGCCATCCGCCGCTTTGAGCACGCTCACCGTCTGAAAGCTCTTCAGAGCGCGCTCGGAAAACCCGAATTCCCCAGCCAGAAGGCGGCGCAGGAAGACAATTTGCTCGTGCGGTGAAATCTCCAGACTGCCGCCCAGCCAGAAATCATCGCTCCCCTCGGGCGCCAGGGCGTTGCCATAGCTCAAGTGGTTCAGGAACGCGCGGTAACGCGCCGTGCCGACCTCGCGCGCGATATCCCGGAAATACCAAACCACCGAATGGCGAAAAGCCGAGGAAAGGGTCTGATCCTGCGCCCAGTCCTTCGGCCAGGAGGCCTGGGCTGGGCGGGCCACCGGGTCCCAATGGCGTCCATGATCGAGATCCTTCTCCACCCCGGTTTCCAAAGCGATGAGCAGATTGGGGATCTTGAAGGTGGAATAAGGCGGATGCCGTTCCCCGACCCGCGCCCCATTCAGGGTGACGCCTGCGCCGGACGCGGTGTCCAAGCCCTCGAACACCACGTCCCGCCCATCGGCCAGCGCCGCATCCAATTCCATAGGAGAGGCCACCACGGAGCCAACCCATCCCACACAAACGGCGGCAACCGCCACCACCCAGCCAAGATGCCGAATCATCATCACCCCAGACTTAAAAAAACACCGTCTAAAAGAACACTGCCGTCATCAGCCCAAACAGCGGCAGCAGAATCCCGCAGGACCACGCCATATATCCGAATAAGATCGGCATCCGCACGCCGCGTTCCTCCGCGATCGCCTTGACCATGAAATTGGGCGCGTTGCCGATGTAGCTGTTGGCCCCCATGAAGACCGCGCCGGCTGAGATGGCGGCCAGCGTGCTGGCCTGTTCACCCATCAGGCGCACGGCGTCGCCACCGGCGGTGTTGAAGAAAATGACATAGGTCGGCGCGTTGTCGAGGAAGCTCGACAAGAGGCCCGTCGCCCAGAAATACGCCGCCGGGATCGGCTGGCCATCGTGGTTCACCGCAGCGATGACGGCGCCCAGCGAGCCCTCAGCCCCGGCGCGCAAAATGGCGATCGCCGGGATCATGGTCAAGAAGATGGCGGCGAACAGCTTCGCCACCTCCACCATCGGGGCCCAGGTGAAGGCGTTCAGCCGCCGGCTTTCGGCGCTGGTCAGCCGCAATGACAGCCCGATGATCAGCAGCAAAAGCCCTTGGCTGACGATTCTCTCCCAGGGCATGGTGATGCTCAGCACGCTCAACCCGCCGCTCGGATGCCAGACGCCGCTGAGCAGCACAGCGCCCATGATCGCGGCGAGCAGAATGAGGTTGACCTTGCCGTCGATCCCCGGCGGCATCTTGAATTCCTCAGCCAGCGGGGTCATGCCGCCCTCACGGGTGTAGAGCACCAGATCCGTGATGAAATAGACGACCAGCAGGATGACCGAGGCGAACAGCATCGGCCCCAGCAGATGCACGGTTGGCCAGAAGAACGAGACCCCCCGCAAAAAGCCCAAGAACAGCGGCGGATCGCCCAACGGGGTGAGCGCGCCACCGATGTTGGCGACCAGGAAGATGAAGAAGACGAGAGTGTGGACCTTATAGCGCCGCTGGTGGTTGACGCGCAGCAACGGTCGGATCAGCAGCATGGAGGCGCCGGTCGTGCCCATCACGCTCGCCAGCAGCGTGCCCACCCCAAGGACGAGCGTGTTGGCGAGCGGCGTCCCGACCAGCGTCCCCTTCAGCCGCACCCCACCGGCCACCGTAAACAGCGCGGTCAGCAGGATGATGAAGGGGATGTATTCGAGCAGCACCGTATGCAGAATTTCATGCGCCGTCTGCGCCAGGCCATAATGACCGGCGAAGGGGATCAGGAAAGCGCAGGTCCAGGCGGCGACGATCGTTCCGAAGAAGCGATGCCAGATCGAAGGCAGGATTAGAGGCAGAAGGGCGATGGACAGCAGCACCCCAGCGAAAGGCGCGACCCACAGCGGCCCCAACGCGCGCCCGTCGAGATGTGGCGCTCCGGCTCCCCCTTCGTCCATGGCGAAGACGAGTGTGGGCGGAATCAGGACGAACAGGAAGAAGAGCAGGCCAAAAATCCTGCGAAACAAAAAGGCGTGGCGGCTTGTCACATCGGTCATCATGAAAGAGAATCGGGCGGCGCGCAGTATGCCGGTTGCGGCCAGCACAAGCCAAGCCGGAAACACACCCGACGCCACGCGCTGTTCGGCGCCGCACCCAAACTGGAGGAATAAGGCATGCAGAGCAACGATGTCCTCGAACAGGCGGCGCGCTGGCGCACGGAAGGGCGCAGGGTGGCGCTGGCCACCGTGATCGCCACCTGGGGGTCATCGCCCCGGCCCATCGGCAGCCAACTCGCCGTGGATGGCGCCGGGGCCATGGTCGGTTCGGTGTCTGGCGGCTGCATCGAGGGCGCCGTGGTGCATGAATCCATGAAAGTCATGGGAGATGGAGAGCCGCGCCTCTTGTCCTTCGGTGTCTCCGACGAAATGGCGTGGGACGTTGGCCTGGCCTGCGGCGGCGCGATCCAGATTTACGTCGAGGTGGTGGAATGAAACGCGCCCTGCTCGACCGGCTCATCGCCGCCCGCGCCGCCGGCGTTCCCGTGGCCCTGGTCACCGACCTGACCTCCGGCTTGCAAAGCCTGGTCTTCGAAGACGCCGTGCATGGCGGCTTCGGGCTGGAAGACCATCATCTTGTCAGGATTCGTGAGCGCATCCACCGGGACCGCAGCGGCCTGCTGGACCCCGACGACGCCGAAAAGGCCGAAGAAGCGGCCCGCCTGTTCGTGCAGGTTCACAACCCGCCGCTGCGCCTGATCGCCATCGGCGCCGTGCACATCGCGCAGTTTCTCGCGCCCATCGCCCAACTCGTTGGCTATGCGGTCACCATCATCGACCCGCGCCCGGCCTTCGCCACGCCAGAGCGCTTCCCCGGTATGGCGCTGGCCACCGATTGGCCGGACGAGGCGTTGACCGCCCTCTCCATCGATGCCCGCACGGCGGTGGTGACGCTGACGCACGACCCAAAACTGGACGACCCGGCGTTGCTGGTGGCGCTGCGCTCCCCGGCCTTTTACGTCGGCGCGCTGGGCAGCCGGCGCACCCACGCCAAGCGCCTGGACCGGCTGCGCGTCGAGGGCTTCACCGAAACGGAGACGGCCCGCATCCATGCCCCCGTCGGCCTTGACATCAACGCCGCGACGCCCGCCGAGATCGCCCTGTCGATCATGGCCGAAGTCGTGGCGACACGCCACTGCGTGCCGCGACCATTTTAAAGCCAAAAAACTTAAGGCATACCTTACTCTTAATGCGTTGATCCGCTTCTATCCGCTACGCTCCACCAAGCGCCCCGAGCATATGCCCTCGGCAGCACAAGACCCGGCTCGTGACGCTATTTGTTGCTCATTACCGTGCATGGTCCATGCTACCCCTCTCGACAGAACGGCCAAGCGATGCCATTTTGATGGTATGAGCAATGCAGCCCGCCAATTCGTGTCCGATGACGACGCCGATGAAATCGCTCGCTTTCAGACGATGACCGACGAAGCGCGCAAAGCCGACAGTGTGCCCCATGAGATAGTGCGTGAATGGCTGTTGGCCTTGGCGCGGGGTGAACGACCGCCGACCCCTCTTCCGTGAAGGTCCACTGGAAGACGACAGCCCTCCGCGACATTGAGGGTCACGTCACCTATCTCGACCAAGTTAATCCAAGAGCGGCTCACGAGTTAGCATTAGCCCTGTTCGCAGCAGGAGAAAGCCTATGCACCTTTCCTAATCGCGGCAGGCAGGGCCGCATTCCTGACACGCGCGAGCTTGTGGCGGTCTACCCCTATATCATCGTCTATGAAGTCGAATTGAACGCCGTGATGATCCTCAACGTCCAGCATGGCAAACTGCTAACTTAATCTTCCCCTCGTATTCAAGAAAAGAAACTTCATATGGAACTACCTCCTCTTAACTGCGTGGAAGAATTTAACGCATAAGCCGTGCAACAACCCCGACGATAACGCAGGGCATCCAGGCTGCCGACAATGTCTTCAGCCCGTTGCCCGTCCAGTGCCCGCAGGATCGCGCGATCCCGATCCGCTTCGCCATGGCGCGAAGAGCTGGCCAACTGCCGAAGGGCCAACCGTTCCGCTTCCGTCATGTGAACTGGAGAGCGTTCAGACATGCATCACCCCCTCAGGTCGGTGCATTCTCAATAGTTTTCCTCCGGCTTCGTTCAACAGGTTTGCTTAGCACACGGTATCAAGCTGCTTACCATTTGATTTGATGAGCCGATCACGATCCCTGTTGTACGCTTTCACCTTTCCTATATTGGGCTTGCCCTCTCTCGGGCTTGGACCATGGTTGGGAGGATTCGATGCATTTCGGCCCCATTCCCGTGACGCAAGCGGTCGGCGCGTTCCTGGCGCACAGCCTGCGTCAAGGAAGCCTGGTCTTTAACAAAGGTCGTATTCTCAGCCTGGACGATGTGGCGATGCTGGAGGCTGCCGGCTTCACGACGATCACCGCCGCGCGCCTTGACGAAAATGATATGAGCGAGGACGCCGCAGCCACCCGCGTCGCCACCACCTTGCGGGGTGAGCATCTCTCCATCGCGGCGGCCTTTACCGGCCGCGTCAATCTGTTCGCCCAAAGCGCCGGCATTCTGCACCTCGACCAGGGGAGGATCGACGCCGCCAATCTGGAGGATGAATCCGTCACCATCGCCACCTTGCCGGCCTTCGCCCCGGTCAACCCCGGCTCCATGGTGGCGACGGTCAAGATCATTCCCTTCGCCGCCCCACGCAGCGTGGTCGAACGGGTCGAAAGCATCCTGAACGGCGGCGCCCCACCATTGCGTGTGGCTCCCTACCGACCGTTGCGCGTCGGGTTGTTGCAAACCACACTGGCCGGCGCCAAGGAGGCGATGCTCGATAAATCCGTGGCGGTGACGCGCGAACGGCTGGCGGCTCTGGGCTGCACGCTGGACTTCGACGCCCGCTGCCCACATGATGAGGCGTCTCTGGCGGCCCTGATCGACGCCGTGCGCCCACAAAGCTTTGACCTGCTGCTGATCGCCGGGGCTTCAGCCATCACCGACCGGCGCGACGTGTTGCCCGCCGCCATCGAACGGGCGGGCGGGGTGGTCGAGCATTTCGGCATGCCCGTGGATCCCGGCAATCTGCTGTTGCTGGCCCGGCTGGATGGCGCCCCCGTGCTGGGCCTGCCGGGCTGCGCCCGGTCACCGAAGCTCAACGGCTTTGATTGGGTCTTGCAGCGCATCGCCGCCAATGTGCCCGTCAACCGCACGGACATCATGCGCATGGGCGTCGGCGGCCTGCTGGCGGAGATCCCCAGCCGCGGCCTGCCCCGCGCCAGCACGCCCAAGCCGCCGCACGCACCGCGCGTTGCGGCTGTCGTGCTGGCCGCCGGGCGGTCCAGCCGCATGGGCGGGGTCAACAAGCTGCTGGCCGACATCGACGGCGCAGCGCTGGTGGCGCGCACCGTCGACGCCGTGCTCGCCTCCGCCGCCCGCCCGGTCGTGGTGGTCACCGGCCATCAGGCCGATGAGGTCCGCACGGCTCTGGCCGGACGCCCGGTCATCTTCGCCCACAACCCCGCCTTCGCCGACGGCCTCAGCACCTCGCTGCGAGCGGGGTTGGCGGCCTTGGCCGTGGAGGCGCCCATGGAGGCGCCCATGGAGGTGGACGGCGCTCTGGTGTGTCTGGGTGACATGCCGATGGTCGGCGCCGCGGTTATCGACCGCTTGATCGCCGCATACAACCCTGCCGAGGGCCGCGCCATCTGCGTTCCGGTATCATGCGGAAAGCGCGGGAACCCGGTGCTGTGGGACCGCCGCTTCTTCACCGACATGATGCTGGTCTCCGGCGACACCGGCGCCAGACATCTGATCGGCCTGAACAGCGCGGCGGTGTGCGAAGTGCCCATGGACAACCACAGCGTGCTTGATGATGTGGACACGCCCGAAGCTCTCGCCCGGATCACGGCGTTCGTTTCCCGTCGGATAATGTGATGGCGCGCGCTGGCGGCTCAAAGAGCCGCTGAGAGCTCCGGCAGCAAAAACCATTGACAACCGACCGTCTGTTCATACCATTTTGGGCGGTGCGATTCCGAGCCGTCATCACAAAATTCCGAACATGCAACCGATTACCAAACAATGTTCGCAAGCCGGACGTTGACGCTGAGTAAATACTGCCAGGGGTTGGGTTTCGGGCTGGAAACGCCAGAATTTTATACGCAAGCGCTGCTTTTTTGTGACTGCCCGGAGCCAAACCCATGTCTGTGATCCATGAAAGCAAGCCGGACAGCGCCGGCGCACAAGACGCCGGGCAGGCTGATGGCGGCGCCTTCGACATGGCGCTGAACGAGTTGCTGACGCTGACCAGCGACGCCTTCATCACGCTGGATGAACGGGGGGACATCCTCACCATCAACCGCGCCGCCGAAAGTATCTTTGGCTACACGGTCGAGGATGTGCGGCACACCCCCGTCTCCCGGCTTCTGGCGGAGCGTTCCCGCAAGGCGTACATCAAGCGCCTGCTGACGCTGCACGATCCGGGCGAACCCGCCCGCTTTCTGGAACAGGACTTCCACGGCCTGCACAAGGATGGCCGGGAATTCCCTGTCGAGGTGTCCGCCGCGCGGATGCCACGCTCACGCAGCATCATCCTGGTGATGCGCGACAGGACCGACCGGATCACCGCCGAGCGGCGCTCCCAACAGCTTGACCGCATCATCGAGGCCTCGATCAACGAGGTTTACCTCATCAACATCGCCACCAGACGCTTTTTGCGCGTCAACCGGCGCGCTCAGCTCAATTTGGGCTATGACCGTGAGACGGTGCAGCAATTAACCATCTCAGACATCGCCCCTCTCCTGCTGGACGCCGAGTTCGAGGCGGCGGTAACGCCGCTTTTGCAAGGACACGCGCAGGAAACCACGCTGCACACGTTTCACCAGCGCCGCGACGGCTCCACCTACGAGGTGGACGTGAACCTGCATCTCATGCCCTGGGAGCAGCCGCCGGTGCTTGTCGCCAACGCCCATGACGTAACCGAGCACACCACTTATGAAACGCTGATCCAGCGCCAATCCCACTATGATCCGCTGACCCTGCTTCCCAACCGCACCTTGCTGATCGAACGTCTGCGCGGCACGGTGGCGGATATGCAGCGTCTTGGTGAAACAGGGGCGCTGTTGCTGGTGAACATCAGCGATCTGCAATTGATCAGCGACACGCTGGGCCGGGACGCCACCGATCGCCTGCTGCAGGAGATCACCGCGCGTCTGGAAAAGTGCCTGGGTGATGAAAACACGCTGGCCCGCGTCGGTGAGCAGAAATTCGCCATCATCGCTCCGCATCTCAACCCACCGGATATTATTGCGACTCAGGCCACCCGCATCCTCGAGGCGCTGGCCGCCCCCTTCACCCTGGGCGCCTACCGCACGATGACCACCGCCCATGTCGGAATCACCTTGTTCCCGCGGGACGGCAATGACGCCAAGACACTGCTGCGCAACTCGAGCGCGGCGGTTGGGGATGCGATTCGCAGCGGCTCCCCCGGCTATAAATTCTTCACACCGCAACTGAACGCCACGGCAAAAACCCAATTCACCCTCAAAAGCTGTCTTACCGGCGCCCTGGAGCGTGACGAGTTCCAACTCGTCTTCCAGCCGCAGATGGACATCGCCGCTGGACGAATCAGCGGCGCCGAAGCGCTGTTGCGCTGGACCAGTCCCGACCTGGGTGAGCAATCGCCAACCAACTTCGTCCCCGTGCTGGAAGATACCGGCATGATCACGCCGGTGGGTGATTGGGTGCTGGAACAGGCATGCCGGCAGAGCCGGATTCTGAAAGACGCCGGCTTTTCCGATCTGCGGCTGGCGGTCAATTTATCGGTCCGGCAGATCCGCCCGGCGCTCCTGGGCACGGTGGCCGAAAAACTCAACCGCTACGGGCTGACGCACGACGATCTGGAGTTCGAGATCACCGAATCCGTGCTCATGCGTGAGGGCGGACAGGCCGTGGATGTGCTGAATCAAATGGCGACCACAGGCTTTCGTCTGGCCATGGATGATTTCGGCTGCGGCTATTCCTCGCTCAGCCATCTGCGCCAGCTTCCGCTTGGCACCATCAAGATCGACCGTTCCTTCATCAATGAACTGACCTCCGACCCAACAGACGCGGAGATCGTGCGCGCCATCATCGCCATGGGCAAGGCGCTCAACCGCCGCCTCGTCGCCGAGGGTGTGGAAACCAACGCTCAGCTCAACACTCTGCGCGACCTGGGGTGCGACGAGATCCAGGGCTATCTGATCAGCCAGCCTCTGTCGTCTGCAGCGTTGATGCGCTTCCTGAGCGTTCCCTTCGTCGCACCGCTTTAGTTTTCCTTCTCTCAGACGGCCGCCGGACGCCATAAATTTAAAAATAGACCGTCTATGTTTAGAATAATGTTGCATTTCGCCTTTTGCTGTCAACTCTGGACAGGTTCCCTTTCCGATCACTGGATCACCGCAGCGGAAGAGCATCCTCCTTCATCTTTAATTAGTTTTATCATAGAATATAATTCGATAAGATTTTCCATAGCCTGAATGATGATTGCCGTGCCCCACAATCTCCCGCTGTCTGTCGGTGTTCCCGAACTTGATGAGGATCACGCCAACGTTCTTGAGCTGATTGGGCGTCTTGCCGAAGAGCACACCTATAAAGATATCCGATTGCTTGTGCAGGAGGTCCTTGATTATCTTCGTATGCATTTCTGCAACGAAGAAGGCATGTTAGAGACCTATCGCTGGCCGGGACTTGAGGCGCACCGTAAAGAGCATTCAGTCCTGGAAAAGAAGATCCAGGAACTGGCCAAGGATTTGCACCCCGACAACGCCGCGACAATCGGCAAGGAAATCCGGGATACACTGAACGTGTGGTGGGTGGAACACCTCACGCACTCGGATTCCCGTTATATCGCCCACCTGAAGCGCGCAATCCATCCCGGTCCGCTGAGACGTCTGAGCAATCTGCGGGACTTGCGTGTCGGCAGCCTGATGCCGACGCTGCTGACGCTGCTGCTTATCCCCATGCTGCTGGCGACCGGCGCGATCGTGGTGCAAAGCTGGAACGACCACGGCATGGCGGTCGAAAGCTCTGTCTCCAACGACATCGCCGATGATTTGCTGATGGCCGCCAGCCAGTGGGCGGCTGAACGTGGCCGCACCAACGCCCTGCTCGGCATCGCCTTGGAGAAGCTCTCCGGGCAAATGGGGCCTGTCCTGGAACGGCGCAAAATAGCGGATGCCGCGTATCAAGCCGCCCAAGCCACCATCGCCGCCGAGGGGCGCTTGAAGCAGCATCCGGCGATGACGAAAGCCAAGGCTGCCTGGGAGGCTCTGGTCAGTATCCGCCAACGGGTGGACGCCGATTTGCAAAAACCGCTGGCGGAACGCGACCCGGCCCTGGTCAAGCAATGGTTCCCCACGATCACCGCCATGATCGAGGCAAGCCAGGAGATGCGGATGATCGCCACGCGGAGCGGCACAGGCGCCGAGGCCGCGCTGAAGGATGCCTCCGACTTGAAGCATTTCATTTGGGTGATGAGCGAATACGCCGGTCGTGAACGCGGTGTGATCGGCCAGATGATCGCCTTGAAGACACCGATGACGGCCACCGCCGCCGGCCAGTTGAACGCCTTCCGCGGCCGTGTCGATCTGTCCTGGAGCCGCTTGGTGCTGGCGCGCGACGCCGGCCTTCTGCCCCAATCCATGCTGACGGCCATGGACACGGTCGAGCGGAGTTTCCTGGGCGATTTCCAAAAACTGCGCGACGCCGTTTACCAGGATGGCCTGGGCGGTGGCGATTACCACATCACCCCCATCGAATGGACCGAAAAATCCACCGCCGCCATCGACACCATCATCGCCCTCAGCACGGTCTTGAGCGACTACGCCAAGTCTTTGACGGTCCAGGTTGAGAGCAAAAGCACCCAAGCGCTGATCATCTCAGGCGCGTTCATGCTTTTTGGCGTCGTCCTGGCGGTATGGGCCAGCCTTCTTATCCGTATTCGCGTCGCCAAACCTATCGCTCGCATGACGCATGTCATGAGCGAACTGGCGCGGGGCAACAGCGATGTCAGCTTTGTGGCGACCGTCCACGATGAAATCGGTGATCTGGCCAGCGCCTTCACCAGCTTCAAGAAAAGCAGCATTCAAGACGCCCGACGCCGGTTGGCTGAGCGTCTGGAGGCCGACATCCAGGCTGGCCGCCGCCAGCACATCGAGGCGCTGACCGCCCATTTCGACACCACCATCCGCGAGGTTCTCACCACGGTGTCAGGGGCGACCCAGCGTCTGCACAGCTCCGCCTCGGCCATGTCCGGCAACGCCACCGAGACCAACCGGCAGAGCGCCGCCGTCTCCGCCGCCACCAATGAGGCCAGCGCCAGCGTCGAGATGGTGTCCTCCGCCAGCACGGAATTGAACGACTCGATCCGCGAAATCGCCGGTCAGGTCTTGCGCTCGGTCGAGATGACCAGCAAGGCGGTGCAAGAGACGGGCATGGTCAACACACGCATGGAAACGCTGGCTCAAACCGCGGAACGTATTGGCCAAATCGTCGAGTTGATCAATGGCATCGCCAAGCAAACCAATCTTCTGGCCTTGAACGCCACCATCGAGGCGGCGCGGGCCGGTGAGATGGGCAAGGGCTTCGCCGTGGTCGCCCATGAGGTCAAGAACCTGGCGAACCAGACCGCCAAGGCCACCGAGGACATCACCGGCCAAATCGCCGCCATCCAAAGCGAAACGGCGGCCGCCGTCACCGCCATTCGCGGCATCACCAACACCATCGACGACGTCAACCAACTGACCACGTCGGTGGCCAACGCCGTCGAGCAGCAAGCGACGGCGACCGCCGGGATCAGCCGGTCGGTGGCGGGCGTGTCGCGTGGAACCATCGACATCGCCTCCAACATCTCCGGCGTGACCAGGGCCGCCGAGGAAACCGGGCAGATGGCTCAACAGGTCTTCGACGAAGCCGCTCTGTTGATCAAGGAAAGCAAGCACATCGAAAAGGCGGTTGAAGACTTCCTGCTGGAAACCCGAAAGGCGTAGAGGCTTTGCGTCTCATTGCTTTCTGTCTGGTTGCGGTGACGCTAGCGATCGGCGCACCAGCCCACGCCGCGACCAGGCAGATCGTCCGCGAACAGCGCACCGTGATTATTCACGGTGAAAAAGAGACCTGGCGACTGATTTGGGATGGAAAACCAAAGACGCTCTGTGGGCCCGATGACGTCGATGGTGGAGCTCTGACCTGCCCCTGCTCGGGTTGGGCTTACGCCGAACGCGGAAAATTGTCGTTGGTCAGAAGCCGGGGTAAACACGACATCGACCGCTTGGACCTCATTCCGCTGTTTGGTCAATTTGATTATCCTTCCGAGGCGGAAAATTCAGCCTATGTGCAGCGTTGGCCGCCCAAAAAGGGTGATTTCGCGCGCGCGATTGATGGGGACCCCACCCTCACCGCAGAGATAAAGAAACGCCCTGCGCCCGTGATCATGAATTTCGCAGACTACAACCGCGATGGCCTGTCGGCGAAATTTCTTGTCCAGGTGGGGACTATGCCCTGTGGAAAGCACCAATTCGCCGCGGTCGGGATAACCAAGGCCAATCCCCATCTTCACGCCCTGGCGTCGGTCGCTCACCCCAAAACCCCGCTTATGATGCCCCTGAACGCCTGGCAGGCGCTGCTCAAGAGTCCCGACCCAACCGTCGTTTCAATCTGGGACTGTGGCGATCATGGCAGCGAGGAGCGCCGGGAGTTTGTTGTCTCGGCGGACAGCGGCGACATCCGTGTCAAGGATCGGCTGTTTTCATGCCCAGCCGATAACCAGCCGGAGATGCTTGTCGAAGAGACGGACGAGTGATACGGGACGGTGTTTGCAGACAAGAGGGCGTGGGATATGGCGAGCAAAGGCACGCCGGCGGTGAACGCGGCCAAGGCTGATGGTCTGGCGTTCCGCCTGCTGGAATACGACTATGATTCCTCCGCCGAGGCCATCGGCCTGCACGCGGCCCAATCCCTTGGCCTTGATCCAGCCATGGTTTACAAGACCCTGGTGGCGCAACTCGATGGCAAGGCGCTGGTGTGCGTGGTGATTCCCGTAGCGGCGCGGCTTGATCTGAAAGCCCTGGCCCACGCGGCTGGGGCCAAGAAGGCGGAGCTGGCCGACCCCGCCGCGGCTGAGCGTTCGTCGGGATACATGGTTGGCGGCATCAGCCCCCTGGGCCAACGCAAGCCTTTGCGCAGCTTCATCGATTCCAGCGCCTTGTCGCTGCCGGAAATGGTGGTGAACGGTGGTCGGCGCGGCTTGCAGATTGCCCTGAAACCCGCCGCCCTCGCCCGCACGCTGAACGCTGTGGTATGCCCTCTTATCGTCACGTGACCGAAAGCAAACGGGAAGGGCCGCATGGACATCGCTATTGTCATACCGTCACGCTACGGCTCGAAGCGCCTGCCGGGCAAGCCGATGCTGCCGATCTCTGGAAAGAGCTTGCTGCACCGCGTCTGGTCCATCGGCAAGGCGGTGACCGGCGTCAGCGCGGTCTATGTCGCCACCGATGATGAGCGCATCGCCGAGCACGCCCGCGGCTTTGGCGCCATTCCCATCATGACCTCCCCCGACTGCGCGAACGGCACCGAACGGGCGCATGCGGCGATCAAAACGCTGCCCACGCGCCCCGATGCGGTGATCAACCTGCAAGGCGACGCGGTGCTGACTCCGCCCTGGGTGGTGCAGGCGCTGGTCGACGCCTTCCACACCGATCCGACGATCAGCATCGTCACCGCCGCCGTGCATTGCAACTGGGAACAGCTTGCCGCCCTTGAGCAGCACAAGCGCGACAATCCGGCCAGCGGCACGCTGGTCACCATGGACCGCAGCGGGCGGGCGCTGTACTTCTCGAAGACCATCATTCCCTACCTGCGCAACCGCGACACCACGCAGAAGCCGCCGGTCTACCGCCACATCGGCATCTATGGGTATTCGACGGCGGCCCTCGACCGCCTCGCCGGGCTGGAGCCGACACCGCTGGAGCAGGCCGAGCAGCTTGAGCAACTGCGAGCGCTGGAGAACGGCATTCCGATCCAGGTGGTCACCGTCGACTATCGCGGTCGCACGCATGGTTCGGTGGACTCCCCCGCCGATGTCGCCATGGTTGAAGCGCTCATCGAGCGCGAAGGCGAACTCGTTTGATGGAACACACCTCGGTTGGGTATGGCATGGATCTTATCTTCGCCCGCCACGGCAACACCTTCGGCCCTGGCGACAAAGTCGTCTGGGTTGGCCGCGAAACCGATCTGCCTCTGGTCGAGCGTGGCGAAGAACAAGCGCGTGAGGCCGCCGAGGCGCTCCGCGCCGCCGGCCTGACGCCGACCTCGATCCGCTCCGCCACGCTGAAACGCACCCGTGGCTTCGCCGGCATCATCCATGCGGCGCTGTGCCCCGACGCCCCCTTGGCGCAAGACTCCCGGCTTGATGAGATCGATTATGGCGCCTGGGCCGGCCTCAGCGCCGAGGAGATCGCCGCCTTGCCCGGCGGGGCGGCCATGGCTGAAGCCTGGCAGAAGGCTGACGTCTGGCCGCAGCACGCGGGTTGGCGCAGCACGCAGGCGGAAATCCTGGGCGCCGTGCGCTCATTCCTTGACGAGGCGCTGGTCGCCACCAACAGCGGCGATGAACGGCGGCTGTTCGTGTCGAGCAACGGCACGCTGCGCTTCGTGCCACACCTGCTGGGCATTGCCGAGCCGGGCGTGTCGTATCAAATGAAGACCGGCCACCTCGGCCTGATCCGCCGCATGCCGGACGGACGGTTACGGCTGGTGTGTTGGAACACCAAACCAGCGGCGTTCAGGCTGATCGAAGAAACGCTCTAACCAGACACGGGAATAAAGCCCCCGCTGTTGGGGTCAATCACCCAAAGATTGCCGGTCTCCAGATCGAACCACCAGCCGTGCAGAAGCAGCGTGCCTTGCTCGACGCGCTGACGGATGAAGGGAAAGGTCAGCAGATTCTCCACTGACCCCCGGATAGCGGCGCGCTCGACGCGGTGCGGATCTTCATCCTGTTCGCCCTCCGCTCCGAGGAAGCGCTCGCACGCAGATTGCGCGATGGACACCCATGGAGCGATGAAGTCACCCGGTGGGCGCTCC